>NZ_JBIXJX010000088.1:0-749 GCF_052871955.1 Bradyrhizobium sp. CAR08 | reverse complement strand
TCCTCTCCCTCGTGGTGTGTAGCCGTGGAGCTCTTGACGTTGTTTCCAGCGGGTGGAAGTTCCGGCCATGCGGTATTTTTTCGGATCAGCATTCGGCGCATCTCGGCGTATTCCCGCGATAGCAGCATTTCTGCCGGCACATGGATTACGTCGGGATCGCCGTAAAATGCTTCGCGATCCGCAAAAACAAGCTTGAGTGCTTCGGCGACGACGTGAACGTACTCGGCCTGATTGTGGCCGAGGGAACTAAGATCGAAGCCTTTCAGAATATTGATCGCCTGCAGCAAGGCCGGACCCTGACTCCAGAATCCGCACGAGTGCACGTCGAGATCGCCGAATTTGGTCGAGACGGTCGGCGCCAGCTTGACACGATACGTCGCCATGTCCTGCTCGGTAAGTAACCCGCCATTCTCGGCATGAAAATTTGTAATTACGCGCATCAGGTCGCCGCAATAAAAGGCATCCCGTGCCGCCTGTAGTCCCCTGATCCGGTCGCCGCCGCGGCCGACGACGGCAGCTTCCTCATCGATCATATATTGCAGACTTCGCGCGAGATCGCTTTGGATGAAGATATCACCGACAGCCGGGCTCTTTCCTCCCGGGAGATAGATCTCTCGATTGGACGGCCAGCGCGCATTCTTGTGCGCCACGAGCTGAAGCTGCTCGGCCAAGAAAGGATATACGACAAAGCCCTCCCGCGCGAAGCGCACGGCGAAGCTCGCGACATCTCCAAATGACATCGTTCCGTA
>NZ_JBIXJX010000087.1:0-832 GCF_052871955.1 Bradyrhizobium sp. CAR08 | reverse complement strand
CCATAGAGGCAATGAGCGAGATCAACGAAGGCCAGCGCGAGTTACTGATCGCTACGCGGACTGATGGCTCGAATAATGTATTGGTCGCTTTTCGGGATACGGGTCCGGGACTCGATCCAAACAGCGCAGACCGCATGTTCGAGGCGTTCTACACCACCAAGTCAGAAGGCATGGGCATGGGGCTGGCGATTTGCCATTCTATTATTGAGGCGCACGGGGGCCGAATGTGGGCCGGCGCCAATGATCCTCTGCCCGTTGCGCCGGAGGGCGTCGATCAGGGGAAACAGGTCTCTTGAACGCCGTCTTAGGCCGAACTCGAGGTCGAAGGGTGGTCGGGAGCCCCGATCATCGCGACAGAAGTGAGCTGCGCGACCTTGCAAAGGTGAGACATTCGCGTTTCTTGCTGCCCGTTGGGGAGTGTGCGCGACCGCAGACCGTCGTGAACTGTCAGAGAATCTGCAATCTGACCGCAATGTCAGATTCGAGACGCTTGGAGGCCTCCTTGCAAATCTCTTGAGACTTGCAAGGCATAAAAGCTGGAGTTGGCCTAGCAGCTTGGGCGTCCGCGGTTGCCGCTCGCGGACGCCGCGCGTTCCCGTCCTGTGTAAAGCACCTGCCGGGAGCAGAAACCCGCCGCAAGCGCGTGGTTGTGCAGAAGGAGAGCAGTCGAGGAAGTGGAGGAAATCCACGTGACACCGGGTCATTTAGTCGTCCGTTAAGAAGCCGAATTGAGCGGGAGCGGACAGGCAAGCGTATGCGATAGCTGGATCAGGAAGAGGCACAAGAGTTCTCTGAGCCAGGCGAGGATACGGCGGAAGTTGTGGCCGACTGC
>NZ_JBIXJX010000086.1:0-942 GCF_052871955.1 Bradyrhizobium sp. CAR08 | reverse complement strand
GCGATCACTGTGGCCCAGATCGTCTGGCGAGCGACAAAGCTGCCGTTGCGAGCTTCCCTGGCCTTCTGCGCTGTCTGGCTTGCACCGACGGTGATCTTCAACGGCGCGGTGTGGGCGGAGAGTGATTCGATCTGGACGTACTTCACGCTGGTTTCCATCGCGCTGTTCATGCGGGACCGAAATGGCGTTGCGTCATTTGCGATGGCATTTTCGGTGAAGGCTCAGGGCGTGTTCCTGGGACCCTTCGTGCTCGGCATGATTCTGCGCCGCAGGATCCACCCGGCATGGCTCGCCACCGTTCCCGGGATCTATGTGGTTCTCGCCATTCCGGTTCTGGTCGCCGGTAGATCTTTGGCCTCCGTGTTCGCGGTCTATCTGGACCAAGCTCACACCTTCAATCGCCTCACCATGAACGCAGCGAACATCTGGGTGCTGGCTGGCGGACTGCCGTACGCGATCGGAGTCGCCGTCGGCATGGTGCTCGCGGCCGCGAGCGGGCTCGCCTTGTCGATCTTCATCGCGCGCTCTCGACGGGCGGGGCCGGAGTTTATTCTGCTCGCCGCCTGTGTATCGCTCATGCTCATGCCGTATCTGCTCCCGAAGATGCACGAGCGGTACTTCTACGCGTTCGAGCTTGCGTCGATCGCGCTGGCCTGCCTCAATCCGCGCTATGTGCCCTTCGCGGTGATTGCTCAGGTCGACGGCGTGTTATCCTATCTCGCGTTCGAAAACGGAATCGTCCTGGGCCTGCTGCCGGCGGCACTCTGCAACAGCCTTCTCGTGTACTACCTCGTGCTTGATCTTTGGCGCGGTGAACGTGGATTTCGCTTTCCGAAGCTTGCTTGGCTCGGCTTCATCGCGTCGACCGCGGGATTGTTCTCCTATCTGGTCATCGAAGGGCCCGGTTTGAACATATCGCCCCTGTACCTGCTCGCCACGGGT
>NZ_JBIXJX010000085.1:0-980 GCF_052871955.1 Bradyrhizobium sp. CAR08 | reverse complement strand
AAACGAAGTGCAACACTTCCATCTGGAGGTGTTGCCATGGGGCGGACTTACAAACAGCTCTCCCTTGACGATCGATGCGAGATTGCCCGCCTTTCGGCCAATGGCGGCTCGGTCGGGCAAATCGCGGCAGCTTTGGATCGGCCGCCATCAACGATCTCTCGGGAGCTGAGGCGGAACCGTGGCAGGCAAGTCGGCTACAAGCCAAGCTATGCTCAGCAGCAGACCCGGGCGCGGCGCTGGAAGGGCTCTCGCCTCGAGCGGGACGCCAGCTTGCGCCGCGAGGTCTTGGCAGGCTTGAGCCGCGGTTGGTCACCCGAACAGGTCGCAGGCAGGCTGGCCCGGGAACGTGGCCGTAGGGTGATCTCCTGCGAGAGCATCTACCGCTTCATCTACGCCCAGATCACACGCACGACGGACTTCACCTGGCGGCGCTATCTGCCTCGAGGCAAGAGCAAGCGAGGCCACCGCGGCAAACGAGGCGGGAGCCCCGCAAGCTTCATCGAAGGCCGTGTTTCGCTGGCAGAACGGCCTGCCGAGGTCGCCGATCGCAAAGTCCCGGGCCACTGGGAAGCCGATCTGATGATGTTCTCCAAATACCGGCAGGCCATCCTGGCCGTCCACGAGCGAACCTCGCGCCTGCTGCTCGCCGTTCCCATCGAACGCAAGTTCGCCGCCGGTATCGCTAGCCATCTCGTACGCCTGTTCAAAGCCGTACCGGAGGCACTGCGCCGTACCGTCACCTTCGACAACGGCACCGAGTTCGCCGCCCACCTTTCCTTGCAGAGCCTCTTGATGAAGACCTTCTTCTGCGACCCGCACGCGCCGTGGCAAAAGGGCGGCATCGAGAACGCCATCGGCCGCTTGCGCCGCTTCATCCCCCGAAAGACCGACCTCGAAAAGCTCCCAACCAAGCGCTTCCGTCAGTCCATTGCCGCCTACAACAACACCCCGCGCAAATGCCTTGACTTCAGAACCCCGGC
>NZ_JBIXJX010000084.1:0-996 GCF_052871955.1 Bradyrhizobium sp. CAR08 | reverse complement strand
TACTACTGCTGGCGAACGGCCCTTTGCTCCAAGAGATGCGTCGACCGCTTCAAGGCCCGGCGAGAGGCCGACCATCAATGGTTTCGCTGGTTGCGAGCGGCTTAATACATGGCTCAACGAGCCCACGCTATGAAATTTATACTCGTGAATCTAAGGACCCCGCGCGGCGACAGAACCTGCGCCGAGTGTTCTCGGTCCTTAGGTCCGGGTTACGTGCGAGAGGTGGTAACGCGGAGAGAATATTGCAACTACGATTGCTACCGACGCTGCCACTTAATGGATATCGCCTTCCCCTACCTTACAGCGCGTGCCGATTCTAATTCCGACACGAAAGATCTCGTTCCTCTTGGGCTCGCAGTCTTGCTGGGTGCGGCTTCGTTCTGGTTTCAGGTTGGGGCGGCCTCGATGTCATGGATCAACACAGCCGCGCATGCCGACGAGCCGTCCGCGGCTGAGCGAACTCCCTCGGCTTAAGCTGGGCTGAGTCGCGCGGTGTGCGTCAGCGTGACCCAAAGCCGCTCCGCATGAGGAAGAACGGCTGAGAAGTTCTTATTTGATGATCGCGCGATCATTGGAGGTTTTGATGCGTCTGTCCGTGACCTGGAGAGGTAATTTCCTTTTGTCATCTCCCCATTGACAGCTTCCTCTCGCCTTCCCAAGGAAGCGCCGACTCCAAGCATGCGGGGGTGGATCGGGATCTAAGATGAGCCACATTTCAGAGCCGCCTGTTGAACGCGTCACGATTCCGGTCCTGCAGGGGTGGAAGGAGGAGGGGCGTCGTATCGCGATGACCACCGCTTACGACGCGGTTACAGCGCGCATCGCCGATCCGATCATGGATGTCATCCTTGTCGGGGATAGCGTCGCCAACGTCTGTCTTGGATTCGATGATACGTTGCCGGTGAGCATGGCGATGATGAACCATCACCTCGAAGCCGTTGTACGCACAAAGCCTCGTGCCTTGCTCGTGGCCGATATGCCCTTTCTTAGCTTCCA
>NZ_JBIXJX010000083.1:0-1000 GCF_052871955.1 Bradyrhizobium sp. CAR08 | reverse complement strand
CAACCGGAGTGGGCCGGAACCGTTGATGGGCGCGGGAGCACGGTTACGGAGCTCCTGTTCCCACCTCGCAAGCGTCTCGCCGGGTCCGTAGCCCTGTGAACCTAATGCTCGCAGCAGAGCCACGAGCAGGTCATCTCGCATTTGTTCGGTGGGCAACGGCAGCGGGTCGCCCTTCACCTGCGCATCAGCCTGCTCCGCCACCTTGTCCAAAAAGCCTGAATCCATGTCCGGCTTTTCAGTAAGCCTCGACCACGGCCACTTGAATGCCCATTGCGCGATGGACTGCCGCATGCCTGCCCCACCATTGGCCATCCGGTACGAGCCCATCGCCGCGCGGCGCAGCGCCCAAGAATAGCGGACCGCATCATCGATCTCCTGCAAGGTCGCGACGTCGTCGTGCACCAACCAAAGCGCCTCACGCGAAATTGCGTCCTGCAGTCGGTTGGCGATAAACCCATCCACCTCTTTGCGCACAACGAGCGGATGCATCCCAATTGCCCGGTAGATCGCCGCCGCTCGCTCGAGCGCCTCGGGCACCGTGCGCTCCCCGGCACACAGCTCAACAAGCGGCAGCAGGTACACAGGTTGGAACGGGTGCGCGACGAGGAAGAACTCCGGGTGGTCCATCTCCGCTTGCAGCAACGACGGCTTAAATCCCGAGGTCGAGGAACAGATCAGGGTGCCTTGCCGTGCCGCGCGGGCAGCCGCTGCGAGCAGCTGCTGCTTTAGCTCCAAGCGCTCCGGCGCCGATTCCTGCACGAGGTCTACGCCGCGCACGGCGTCCGCAACCGACTCGACCACCGTCAGCGATCCTTCCGGCGGTAGCCGGACCGGCGTCAACTGTCGAAACGCCCGTCGCGCGCTGGCGAGGACTGTTTGCACATGCTCAACTGCGTTGGGTGCTGGATCGTAGAGCAGCACGTCAATTCCATTCAGGATGAAGCGCGCTGCCCATCCGCCGCCAATGACACCGCCTCCAAGAAGACCAACTGCGCGCGGC
>NZ_JBIXJX010000082.1:0-1154 GCF_052871955.1 Bradyrhizobium sp. CAR08 | reverse complement strand
TGACCTGCCGCTGAACTTTCATCCATTGGCGATTAGAGTCTCGGCGGATGTTACGCCGTTTGGCGCGGGGTGAACAACGTGCGATTGGCGGAGCTGGTCGGGGTTGCGCAGCCGGTCGCACGTTGCGGTGAGGTTGGCGGAATAGGCCGCGGGTGTCAGATAGCCCAGCGACGAATGCGGGCGGTGGCTATTGTAGTCATCGGCCCACGCCGCAATCCTGGTTCGGGCGTGATCAAGGCCGAAGAACAGGGTTTCGTTGAGAAGCTCGTCTCGCATCCGGCCGTTGAAGCTTTCACAGAAGCCGTTCTGCATCGGTTTGCCTGGCGCGATAAAGTGCCAGGCAATCTGGTTGTCCTCTGACCAAGTCAGAATGGCGTTGCAGGTGAACTCGGTGCCGTTGTCCGAGACGATCATGCCAGGCTTGCCGCGGCGACCAATCAACGCCGTCAGCTCGCGCGCCACCCGCCGTCCCGGGATCGAAGTATCGGGGATCGCCGCCAGGCATTCCCGGGTCACGTCATCGACGATGTTGAGGATCCGGAACCGGCGCCCATTGGCAAACTGGTCATGGACAAAATCCAGCGACCAATGGGCATTCGGCCGGGCCTCGAGCAGGATCGGCGCCCGGGTGCCGACCGCGCGGCGGCGAGCCCGGCGCTTACGCACGCTGAGGCCTTCCTCCCGATAAAGCCGGTAGATACGGTTCAGCCCGGACGGCTCGCCATGCTGACGCAGCAGCACGAATAACCGCCGATAGCCGAAGCGCCGGCGGGCGTTGGCCAGTTCGCGCAGTTGGACCCGCAGTTCGGCATCGGGCGGCCGGCTCGACCGATAACGGATCATCTTGCGGTCGGCGCTGACGATGATGCAGGCCCGCCGTTCTGACAGTCCCAATTCGGCCTGCAGATGCGCGACAGCTTCGCGCTTGGCGGCGGGCCCTACCATTTTTTTGAAAGAAGCTCACGCAGCGCCGCCGCATCCAGCATCTGCTCGGCCAATAGCTTCTTCAGCTTGGCGTTCTCGTCCTCAAGCTGCCGTAGCCGCTTGGCATCCGAGACGTCCATACCGCCGAATTTGGACTTCCAGTTGTAAAGCGTCGCTTCCGAGACGCCGTGCTTGCGTGCCAAATCGGCCGTCTTCGCACCGGCCTCATG
>NZ_JBIXJX010000081.1:0-1204 GCF_052871955.1 Bradyrhizobium sp. CAR08 | reverse complement strand
CCTCATCGGCGCCACGAGCGCTGTTTTCGCCCAAGTGCGCCTCTAGTTTTTCAAGACGCATTAATTTCGTACCATTCTGGCAAAATACCTTCGGGAACACGGGGACAGGTTCTACGCTTTCGATGTAAGTACGGCTGGCACCGTCGGTAAGGCCCTTCGCCAGACTCATCTTCAGCGTCATACTTAGTGCCAAGTGAGAGGCAGCGTTCCATCCGGCATCATAAGTCAAACCTCCCAAGGAGTAAGCAATAACGGCAACGCGATTCGGATCCCTTTTCGTACGATAGTACTCAATAGGCTGGATGACGTGTGGATGATGACCAAGGATCACATCCGCCCCTAGTTCGACCAACTCGTGAGCTGTCTCGATTTGTCTGTGACGGGGAAAAAATTCGAACTCATAACCCCAATGAATGGAAGCGATCATGAAATCGCAAGCCTCTTTCTTGCAATGAGCAATTTGCTTCTCGAGCAATTGCAGATCCGGCTGGACGTACTTCGAGACGAGTTTCGCAGTATGAATACGATAGGCCTCAGGCTCCGGAACGCGGCGATTATTGAGGCCGAACGTAACTGAAACGAATCCGATCTTTATTCCAGCTCTGCTGATAATATTTGCGCGGCCGTATTCGTCCGGATGCGTGGGAGTACCGATACCGATAATTTCATGTTGGGCGAAAAGCTTTTGAGTGGTTTCAAGGCCGGCCACTCCCAAGTCAAAGCTGTGGTTGTTTGCAAAGTTAAGAGCGGTGAAATATTTGCCTTTGTGTCCAGCCAGAGCGGAAAATTGAGCGACTGACGTACGCAGTAGCGTGCAATTTTCTGGATCTCGCGGAGGAACGACTGACCTTTCAAAATTCTGCTCCGTTACCGGAGCCTCGAAATTTGCGAAGGAGATATCAACGTCGAAGAGAACATCGGCAATGCTCTCAAAAAGTATGTTTTTCGACAATTCAATTCCATCTAGGGGCATCAAATCGCCCGCCGCGCCTAGCGTGACAGAGGTGTCCTTTTGGAAACCATCTGGCAGATTTACGATGGACTTGTCGTTCAAAAAGAGAACCTCCGATACACCATTTTCCGCTTTTAGCGTCGGCTTCTCCAACTTGTAGTACCAGTACGCCCAATCGATATACGTCATTTCGGCAGCATCGGTTGCGGCGTCTGCGAGCGGAAAATCCCACTCACCCGTCAGCTTGGCTCT
>NZ_JBIXJX010000080.1:0-1271 GCF_052871955.1 Bradyrhizobium sp. CAR08 | reverse complement strand
TGTTTAGACCGGAGACATAGCTGACGCCTGTTCGGACACATCACTGACAGTTTGGCTGCGCGTCAAGTCGATTGATCCGACCTGCCAACTGGCAAAGAAGATTCCGTAGCGGCCGTCGCGGTCGAGCGGCCTCACGGCCAGCTGCTCGCCGCAGAAGGCTTGAGGGACTTTCCACATTTGCCCTTTGAAGGCGATGTAGCTCCGCGTCGAGGAGACGGTGCGAACGATCTCCCCGGCGTCGTATTGGATCTTCGGCACACGATCCGGCATGGCGCGTAAACTGGGCCGGTAGCGATCGGCGGGAATGCCCATGCCCAAGCTCTCGTGGGGCCGCTCCAGATTGTAGACCGTTCGCCAGCTATCGAGGGCACGCTGGACTTCCGCCAAAGTGCGGAACGTGCGCAGAGCGAACACTTCTGCTTTCAAGCTGCGATGGAAGCGTTCGTTCTTGCCTCGGCCCTGAGGATGACGTGGCCTGGCATGGACCACCCTGACGCCGAGCTTGAGCAGCCATACCTTCAGCGCAGTCCAGCGAACGCCCGAGGTGTCGCCCCAGGGAGAACCGTTGTCGAGGTAGAAGGCCTCCGGCAGCCCATAGCGTCGGAAGGTGTCGGTCAGATGCCTCTGCACATCAGGTCGCTGCTCGTTGGCGCACGCCTTCAAACACAGCGCATAGCGGGAGTGGTCATCGACCATGGTTAGCGGATGGCAACGCCTTCCGTCGGCAAGCGGCATGTGGCCCTTGAAGTCCATCTGCCAGAGTTGATTGGGCGCGTCCCTCTCGAACCGGTGGCCTGAAGGGCTCGGCGCGGCTTTCTCGCTCGGCTTGATCCGTTCGTTCCGGCACAGGATCCGATGCACTGTGGAGGGCACCGGTACGGTCTGGCCGCCGCGCTTCAGGCAATGGGCAATCTTGCGCGCTCCCCAAGCCGGATGCTTGTCACGCACAGCCAGAACCCGCGCCTCGACCTCAGGCACGCTCCGCTTGGGCATGCTCTTGGGCCGGCGCAACTGATCCGCCAGTTCATGATCTCCAGCCTGCCAACGCCGCAGCCATTTGTAGCCCACATCAGGACTGATCCCGAACCGCCGGCACAACTCCCGCCGGTTCGCCCCTTCCTGCAACGCAAGCCGCACAAACTCCCGTCGCTGATCCATCACCGACACCTCGTTCCAGGGCATGGAAGGCCTCCCGAATCGACCATTCCAGCCCAGTTTGAAGTGTCAGCTATGTCTCCGAACACCTGTCAGTGATCTGTCCGGTCTAAACA
>NZ_JBIXJX010000079.1:0-1273 GCF_052871955.1 Bradyrhizobium sp. CAR08 | reverse complement strand
TTGGCTCTGACGCAATTTTGGTGCAGCACTGGTCATGTGGCGCCGATTAGCCGAGCCTGCAGCAAGTCGAGCTTAGCGCGTCCGTACATTTGGCGCTTGACCAGTTTGAGCTTGGTGATCTGGCCTTCGGTCTGGCCGTTGGACCAGGACGTCGTGATCGCTGCGCTGACGGCGGCCTTGTCCTTGATGACGCCATTGGCGAAAGACATGACGAGGCTTGCGCATGCTCGTTTCAACCATGGTTCAAGCTCTCCGTGGGCCTTCTTGCGGATCATCGCATGGAAAGTGGCTATGATCTCTCGAGCTTCCACCAGGAGAGGAACGCCTTGCTCAATCGCCGCAATGGTGACGGTCTCTGACTTTGATAGCGTATCGCGGCCATTGGTCATCAGGCGGGCGATCGTTCTCGCGGATGGTACCCGCTGCAGGCTCTGAGCATCGGGCGTTTCGGCACGCCGACGGCGTGTCGCCCATTCGGCAACGACTCGCACCGAGCCTCTAAATCCCTGCGCCTTGAGGCGACGCCAAAGGTCGGCGCCATTACAATGGCCAGCGGCCCACTGAACTTCGAGCCATGGCAGGTAGTGCTCGAGCGAGCTCTCGCGCACCCTGAACACGTCGGATCGCTGACCTCGCAATACCCTGCGGATGAGGCCCCGGCTATGGCCGGTGAGCCGTACGATCTCCTTTATGGAGACGCCCGTCTCAGCCTGTTTGAGAATTGCCGCGTTGGTGTCTTCTCGCCGAAGATAGCCCTCATATTGAATGCGCTCGGCGGCGGTCAACAAGTTGGGATTTATGGTGGCGGAGCCGACCGCGATCCGGACCTGGCACATGGATTTGCGAACCGCATCCAGGAAGGCGTGGCTGGCGTTCTCCATGAGGTGCCAACGGTCGGCCACCTGGGTGGCGTGCGGGAGTGCCTTGGCCACAGCAAGGGCATAGCCACCGCCGCGGTCGCGCGCGACCACAGCGATTTGTGGCTGCCCCGCGAGCCAGGCCTGCGCAGTGGCTGGCTCTCTGTCGGGTAAGAGAGTGATCGGTCGTCGCCGCTCGAGGTCACAGATAATCGTTCCGTACCGCTGATTGCGCCGCCAGGCCCAATCGTCGATGCCGATAACGCTCGGCGCAGCAAAGGGCGGACACCCGCGCTTTCTAACCACCCGAAGCAATGTGTCGTTGCTCACGGGCAGCATAAGTCGACGGGCAAAACTCGCCGCCGGGCGGCCACCCAAGGCAAGGCCAAGGTGATGGACGATCAGATCGAGCCGGG
>NZ_JBIXJX010000078.1:0-1320 GCF_052871955.1 Bradyrhizobium sp. CAR08 | reverse complement strand
CGCCGACAAGACCGTCGAGGTCTTCCACAAGGGACAGAGGATCGCCAGCCACGCCCGTGCGCCCAACCGGCGCGGCCACACCACGATTGCCGATCATATGCCCAGCGCCCACCGCCGCTACGGCAAATGGACGCCGGGAGGGCTGATCGCCGCCGGCGAGAAGATTGGTCCATCGACCGCGGCGTTCTTCCAGGTCGTCATCGAAGCCCGGCCGCACCCCGAGCAAGGCTTTCGCACCTGCCTCGGTATCCTGTCGCTGGCCAAGAGCTACGACAATGCGCGCGTCGATGCCGCCTGCCGACGCGGCATCCTCATCAAGGCTCGCTCCGTCGCCTCGATCCGTTCGATCCTCAAGAGCGGCCTCGATCGCGCTTTCCTCGACGAGACGTCCGACCACCAGCCCCTGCGCCACGGCAACATCCGCGGTCAGGGCTATTTCCACTGAACCAGGGAGACTCCAATGCTGACACACCCCACCCATGAACGGCTGATCACGCTTGGCCTGACCGGAATGGCCAAAGCCTTCGAGGAGCAGCGACGATCACCGGACCTCGACACCCTGCCGTTCGAGGAGCGCGTCGAGCTTCTCGTCGACCGCGAAGCCGCCGAGCGCGACACCAAACGTCTCACGACCCGCCTCAAGTTCGCCGCGCTACGCCAGAGCGCATGCGTGGAAGACGTCGATTTGCGCACGCCACGCGGCATCGACCGCAGCATCTTCGCCAGACTCGTCGGCGGCGAGTGGATCGACCGCAACGAGAACCTGCTCATCACAGGGGCAACCGGGCTCGGCAAAAGCTGGATTGCCTGCGCCCTCGGCCAAAAGGCCTGCCGCGACAATCGTTCGGTCCAGTATCACCGCGTCCCGCGCCTGTTCGAAGCGCTCGCCCTGGCTCGCGGCGACGGCCGATATGGCCGGCTGCTCAAAACCATCGGCCGCATTCAACTTCTGATTCTCGATGATTGGGGCCTGTCAGTTCTAAATCCGCCCGAACGGCGCGACCTTCTGGAGATCCTCGATGATCGCCACGGTCGCGCCTCCACAATCGTCACCAGTCAGGTCCCTGTTGAACATTGGCACGACGTATCGGCGACCCAACCCTCGGCGACGCCATCCTGGATCGCCTCGTTCACAACGCTCACCGTCTGCAACTCTCCGGAGAAAGCATGCGAAAGCAGAACGCCCGCAATCAAACTCTTGACGCCAACTCAAACCCCTGAACCAATCACCCATGTCGGTCAAAGCCGCTGCTCATCATCGCGCGAAACAGCTGCTCACGATCGCCTGAAATCGCCGCTCACCATCGCCGAAATACGCAG
>NZ_JBIXJX010000077.1:0-1568 GCF_052871955.1 Bradyrhizobium sp. CAR08 | reverse complement strand
GGCCGATTTTGTTGCAAAAGTCGGTTGAGACAAGTCACGAACCGTGATTCCGTTGTGTTGACGCGAATCTCGGCGAGGTCGATCCATGATGGGCCGTCTGAAGAGTGACCAAGGTCAACTGTTCTACGAGTTTCGTCTTGGCGACGCGATACCCGAAGATCATCTGGTGCGGAAGATCGATGCTGCTCTCGATCTGTCCTGGCTTCGCGGTGAACTAGCATCTCACTATTCGTCGATGGGGCGCCCGTCGATTGATCCGGAACTGATGATCCGGATGCTGGTCGTGGGGTATGTCTTTGCGATCCGCTCGGAACGGCTGATCTGCCGTGAAGTGCAGGTGAACCTCGCCTATCGCTGGTTCTGCAAGCTTGGTATCGAGGACGCTGTCCCGGATCATTCGGCATTTTCGCGCGCCCGCAACGAGCGCTTCCGTGATGGAGATGTTCTCCGCCGCGTGTTCGAACGGATTGTCGAGACATGCATTGCCGCCGGTCTGGTTGGTGGCGAAGGATTTGCAGTCGATGCGAGCCTGATTGCGGCCGACGCGAACAAGCAGCGCTCGATCGCAGGTCAGGACTGGCGCAGGGATCGCGATCCGGCCAGGTCCAGCCGCGCGGTGAAGGAGTATTTGGCAACCCTCGACGATCCGGCGTGGGGCGCCGCCAGCGATGTCATCCCGAAGTTTGTCTCGCCATCCGATCCGGCAGCGCAGTGGACCGGCGCTCACAAGGGGCCGGCATTCTTCGCGTACTCCGACAACTATCTCATCGACGTGAAGTTCGGCGTCATCGTGGATGTCGAGGCCTCCCGCGCCATTCGCCAGGCCGAGGTCGGTGCAGCAAAAACCATGATCGAACGAACCGAGGAGCGCTTTGGTCTCAAGCCAGAGCGACTTGTCGGGGATACCGCTTACGGAGCGGCTCCGATGCTGAACTGGCTGGTCGAGGAGAAGGGCATCGCGCCGCATATCCCTGTGTTCGATAAGTCGAAGCGGGATGATGGCACCTTCTCGCGGAGCGACTTTCGATATGACCCAACCGGGGACGTTTACCACTGCCCGGGTGGTAAGCGGCTTGGGACGAGCGGTACCGTGCACGAGGGCAAGACCCTTCTGTATCGTGCCAGCAAGCTCGACTGCGATGTATGCCCGCTCAAACCGCAGTGCTGCCCAAAGGAACCATCACGCAAGATCCCGCGCGATATCCATGAGCATGCCCGAGACGTTGCCCGGTCGTTCGCTGGCACCGAGGGCTTCGAGCTCTCTCGGCGTCAGCGCAAGAAGATCGAGATGAGGTTCGCACACTTGAAGCGCATCCTGAAGCTTGGTCGGCTCCGATTGCGAGGCCCGCAAGGTGCCCAGGATGAGTTTGTTCTAGCCGCCATCGCTCAGAATCTGAGGCGGTTTGCATCGCTGGTCGCACGACCGCCGCCGGCTCAGGTTCTGCGCATCGCGTAGCGTAGCGTCAAAGTTGCGTAAAAATGCGTCAGGGCCAGCGCTTCAAAGCGCGGCTCAACAAAAGGCCCAGCGGCCAAATCCATTGCAGCCAACTTTTGCAACAAAATCGGCC
>NZ_JBIXJX010000076.1:0-1626 GCF_052871955.1 Bradyrhizobium sp. CAR08 | reverse complement strand
GAAGCTCCTGCACCAAGCCGGCAAGTCCGCCGATCAGCAAGCCGCCTGACCTTCACGCAACGCCATCGTAGAACTCGCCGCGCTCGCGCGCATGTGTCAATCAGGCGGCCTTCGTCGTATGCGTACGACCCAGTCGCCATTTGTGCGCGAGATGATCGAGCGCCTGCAGGCGGTCTATGCGATCGAAGCGGAGATCCGTGGCATTAGTGCCGAGCAGCGGCTTGCCGTCCGGCGCACCAGGAGCGCACCGCTGATGGCGGCGCTCAAGGCGCGACTGACCGAGATGGTCGACCAGCTCTTTTCCCAGTCGAAGCTGACGGTCGCCATCAACTACGCGCTCAACCACTGGGACGGGTTGACGCTGTTTGTCCGCGACGGCCGCATTGAGGTCGACAGCAATACGGTCGAGCGTTCCATGCGCCCGATTGCATGGGAAGACGCAACTCGTTGTTCAGCGGCAGCGAGGGTGGCGCCGAAAGCTGGGCAATCCTGGCCTCGCTGGTCAACACGGCAAAGCTCCATGAAGCACTCGAGCCAACGCCGATCACTGTTTTGTTTGAGCCAATTTCCAGTGGGCGCATCCGGCCCGGTCGAAGCCGACCAAGGTCTTCTCCTTGCCATCGCAAGGCGCGTCGTTGCTATCCATAAGGAGAAGGGATTCACGTTTGTAAGGCGCCGAACAAGCACGGCCGTATTGGCAACCCTGCCCCTCGCCTCCCCCTTCCGTACCGGTACAGTCTATGGTTCCGATTACCTGGATCTCGCGCGGACTATTGTCATTGCAGTACCCGAAGCTGTACGAACGACACAACTCATAATTCAGATCTTTGGTTGATCTGACCTGAACTACCTCGCCTCCAAGGCCGCCCGTCGCTCAGACGCCAAAGCCGTTGAGGGTCTCCAATCGCACATTGTTCGATCCGAGCACCGAAGAGACGCCGAGGACGACAGCAAGTCCGCCGAGCACGCGCAACCAACGCTTGATGTGCTTCATCGTATCCTTCATAGGCACATGCTCTCTCTTGGTGCACACACATATCCGCGGACTCGGCTCTCCTCCACCTAAAACTTTTAGAATCTTAAGGTTTGAGTCTGTGTGACCGTGAATAGGACTCACTGTTACCCGGAAAATCAGCCCGAGGACCGGCAGTCTCGAACTCAAATGCTGAACTGGAGTAGGCCATCAGCATGCGGCGTTAACGCCATCAGATCGTCCTCAATAAGGCGGGATCGGAATATCGGAGCCATGCTACACATCGTGGCTCCCGGAGCCCCCCTGCTCGACGACGCACTCGACCTAAGACGCTCAAGAGACCTGTACCGCCCGATCCACGCCCTCCGGCGCAACGGGCATGCTGAACTGAAAGACGGCTCCGCGAGGATCATTGGCGCCGGCCCACATTCGGCCCCCGTGCGCCTCAATAATAGAATGGCAAATCGCCAGCCCCATGCCCATGCCTTCGGATTTGGTGGTGTAAAACGCCTCGAACACGCGGTCCGCGCTGTTTGGATCGAGTCCCGGACCCGTATCCCGAAAAGCGACCAATACATTATTCGAGCCATCAGTCCGCGTAGCGATCAGTAACTCGCGCTGGCCTTCGTTGATCTCGCTCATTGCCTCTATGG
>NZ_JBIXJX010000075.1:0-1719 GCF_052871955.1 Bradyrhizobium sp. CAR08 | reverse complement strand
GGGGCTTTTCAAGGAGTTTCGTCAGGGCGGGCGGCGCATCTTTTCTCCTTCGTCGGTTTCTTTGTTCGATTTGAAAGCCCGTTTCTTCGTCCCGACCCGCCTCGCTCAACGTCGACGCGCGCAGGCGCTGTCAAGGTTGGCCGTCGCGCTAACCTTAGGCATGCACCGCCGTTGCCAGGCCACACCTTGACAGCGCCGAGCGCGACGGCACGCTTGGTGCGATCGGGATGAAGGTCAGAGGGGAGCTCGCTTGCGGGCGCGATCGCGCCACAACCTTGTATCCGGTGGGTCCAAGGACCCGAACCATGATGCAGTCATAAGCATCGGCAGCGAGACTCCGAAGCGGCGGACCCATTCTCCCTTTCGGCATTGAAAGCCAAGGAAACACGTCGGGACTCCGCCACCTCGAACCGTCATCGGCGACCTGTCATCAGCGGACGGACCGGGCCGAAACTGTTGGGTGTCGTTCAGTGACCTCCGTTCATTATGCCGGCCGCAGAACAACGCCGTCCGGGACTACGCCCTCCCGCACGAGACGCCACAGGGCGATCAGTAGCTTGCGCGCCAAGGCCACGATCATGGTCTTGCGAGTACCGCGGGCGTTCTCGGTACGGGTTCGAAACCACTGCGCCAAGGCGCTGTCCTTCTGGAACATGAGAAATCGCCACGCCAATTCGATCATGCCTCGTCTCACCCGAGCGTTGCCGGAACGGGTCAGCCCTTTCTCCCGGCGTTTTCTGCCACTCTCGTCGGGCGAACCAGTGAGGCCGGCATAACGCGCTATCGCCCTTCGATCGCGCATGCTTCGCGACAGTACCTCCTGCACCAGCATGTCGGCCGTCTCGACACCAACCCCGATCACCCGCGCCAATAGGCGCACCATTGCGTGTGGTCCATCACTGTCGGTCTGCTTGAGACGCTCCAGGCGAGCGTCCCCGATCTGCCGTATCTGATCACTGACGAGCCGCCGGCGCGCCATGTCGCGACGCAGCTCAGCCAGGGTGTTGGGCGGGATCGGTTCGCCCTCGGGGGTGCGCAAACCGTCAAGGCGTTCGGCAGCCTTCTTCAGCTTCGGATTGAAGCCGCGGATGCCTAGCCGGATCAACGCTGCTTTCATTCGGTTGACGATCCGACTTTGCTCTCCGACGAGGCTCTCGTGCTCGCGGTTGGGCCGCTTGGCATCTTCGTCCTTGATTGTCGGGATCGCGACCATCTTGCAGTGATCACGCTCGCCCCGCAACCAGCCGAGAAAGCTGCGTTTGAGCAGCTCTGTGTCGAGACGATCGGTCTTGGCACGCCGATGCTCGCGCGATACCGCTACGCTCGAGGCGTGAATGACATGGGCCTCGATCTCGCGCGCCCTGAGCCAGCGTGCCAGCCAAAAACCGTCTCGGCCGGCCTCGAAAGCGACCGCGATGCGTTCGATCCGGTGTCCTGCCTTCTTCGCCTCTTCTCGCCAGCGATTGAGGAGCTTCAGCAAGGCGTTCTCGTCGACGTCGAGCTTCTTTAACGGCTGGCGCTCGACGCCAGGTACGATGCCTCCAACGAGCCAGCTCGACAGGCTGATCTCGATCACCGCAATCAACGTGCCGTCCGGTTCGAGGGGGCTGAGGGACCGGCTCAGGTCGTTCAACTTCTGCATGGGGTGCTCCATCGGTTCACATCAGCGCCGATGATGCCATATTCCTCCACCGTCGCCGCCCGCCCCATAGCATCTCC
>NZ_JBIXJX010000074.1:0-1765 GCF_052871955.1 Bradyrhizobium sp. CAR08 | reverse complement strand
ATCACACTTCAGCCGAACTAACATCACCATCAGATGTAAGCGGCGAAGCCGCTGCGAAGCTCTTATTGGCTACGGTGTACGTGGTGGCAGATCATTCTTCTGATGATCAAGGCAGCTAGGCGTCACCATCACTACCGTGGTCACCATTGTCTAACCGCCAACAATCGCCTGCGGCGATACTCGCTGCGCTCGTGGACCGTGGTGAATGTCTCTGATGTTGGGTCAACCTACCGCCAATGTCTCCTTCCGCTCACACTTCAGCCGACAGACGGCCAAAGTGCTTTGAAGAATAACCTTCACCACACACCAATCAGAAACACCATTGCTGGTACGGGGCGGTTGAGCGGTCTCCCGTTTACGTTCAGTTCTTCAACGCTAGGTCTGTAGAGCCAATTGGGCGACATCTACATTCCTCGAGGGTCGCAGTATTGCGTTGCCCTCATCGTGCTAGGCCCTAGGCCTTGGCTTTAAGTTATTGCAGGTTTCTGTTCTCGCCGCACATTCTGTATTCCGCCTCGTGCCAGACGTAACAGGGCGTCGAATTTGACCACGCCAAGTCATTAATGCGAGTGAAGGCATGTGATGCCAGTATTTCCAGGCAGCCAGATTGTTGGACTGCAGGGGAAGTCTAAGTATTTATCGCCGAGAGATGCCCGATCTGGGCACCTTACAGAAACTTAATGTGGCTGAACGAGTGCCACATTGAGCCGGTCATTTCTCTATTGGTATTTAGACTCCGCACGGCGCTCTTGCAGTCGTTCCAAATAGAACGAAGCCCATCAATGCTCTGGTGCAGCTACGGTCACGGTCTCTTCCATGATCTTTGCCACGCCCCCGTCACGCACTACGATAGCGGTGTAGTAGCCCTGTAGCGGTTGATCGCCGAGCTTGGCCTGCCACTCGCCGGCATTGAAAACAAAATTTCCGAACGACCGGGATACGTTGCGCTCTACCGAGTAGTCGTGCAGGTCAAGGTTGACGACGTCCTGCAGGTTACGGCGAATGGCTTCTCGGCCGACGAAGATCCCGCTCGGCGTCACCCTAATGGCATCCTCGGTGAACGCTGCAGCCATGGCATCGACGTCTTTTCGATTGTAGGCGTCGGCGAAATTCTTCTGCACGTCCGCATATTGATCGTCGGTAGCCTGCTGAGCCGCAGCACCAACGCACCCGACAATCATCAGAGATGCGGCAAGTACGATCGTACGCAACATCGGAGCCAGCCTTGGTTGATAAGGCCAGCTTACTTCACCGCATCGACCCGCAGTATCTCGTCGATGCGAGCCTGGCAGTACTCTTCATAGAGAACGTTGATGATCCGCAACATGACCTGAAAGCCCCTATCCACCTGACAAAGGCTAGGACCGCTCTGTTTCGGGAGCGCTTCATGGCACCCTCTATCTGGTTTCAACCTGGACGCCCTTCGCATCCCGCAGCGCACCAACCCCAGGCCACCAATTTCACCGGGGAAACTTCGGTCGCAATCAAGCTACCAAGGCGCTAAAATTACCCAGCAGCCCAAGACGAGCCCCGACGATGCGCTCGCCGCAACTGAGCGCTATCGGACACTCGGGTTAAGCTGAAACGCATCAGAGACTCTGGGAGAGCTGAGGCGCAACAGCGGCCCACGATGCACAGGCGAGATGGCAGGCCGTTTGACAAAAGATTGACAGCGCAGTTTGCAGAGCTGCAAGCTACTGAAACAATTCCGAGATTTTACTTCCCGTGCAAATACAAGCACTGCCACGGGCGGTACGCTTAGCGA
>NZ_JBIXJX010000073.1:0-1946 GCF_052871955.1 Bradyrhizobium sp. CAR08 | reverse complement strand
CAACATGCGCGTCGCCAACAATCCGGACGCGCGGCTGAACGAGCAGATCATGGCCGCGCTCTATCTCAACCATCCCTACGGCCGGCCGGTGATCGGCTGGCACCAGGAGATCGAGAAGCTCGATCGCGAGGATGCGCTCGCCTTCTACCGTCGCTTCTATGCGCCCAGCAACGCGATCCTGGTGATCGCCGGCGACGTCGAGCCCGCCGACATCCGCCCGCTGGTCGAGCGCAATTTCGGGTCCATCCCGGCCCAGCCCGCGATCCCGGCGCGCCGCGTCCGCCCGCAAGAGCCGGAGCCCGCGGCGCCGCGCACCGTGACCCTGGCCGATCCGCGCGTCGAGCAACCCGGCTTGCGACGCTATTACCTAGTGCCCTCGGCGACCACGGCTGCGGCCGGCGAAAGCGCGGCCCTCGACGTGCTGGCGCAGCTGATGGGCAGCGGCAGCAATTCCTATCTCTACCGCGCGCTCGTGGTGGACAAGCCGCTCGCGGTCTCCGCCAGCGCCAGCTATTCGAGCATCTCGCTCGACCCGACCCAGTTCGCGATCTCGGCTTCGCCCAAATCCGGGGTCAGCTTCGCCGAGGTCGAGCAGGTGGTCGACGGCGTCATTGCCGACATCGCGCAGAATCCGATCCGCGCCGAGGATCTCGAGCGGGTCAAGACCCAGCTCATCGCCGAGGCGATCTACGCCCAGGACAACCAGGCGGTGCTGGCGCGCTGGTATGGCGGCGCACTGACCACGGGCCTGTCGATCGAGGACATCCGGAGCTGGCCAGATCGCATCCGCGCCGTCACCGCCGAGCAGGTCCGCACCGTCGCGCAGAAATGGCTCGAGAAGAAGCGCTCGGTGACGGGCTATCTGATCAAAGACACCGCGACCACCAAGCGCGAGGAGAAGCGTTCGTGACCTATCCCTTCCTTCGACGCGTTGCATTCTCCTTTGCCACCGGCGCGGCACTCGCGCTCGCTACCGTCTCGCCGTCACAGGCGGCGGCGAAGATCCAGCATTTGACCTCGCCGGGCGGCATCGAGGCCTGGTTCGTGCAGGATGCGACCGTGCCGCTGATCGCCATGGAATATTCCTTTGCCGGCGGTTCGGCCCAGGATCCCAAGGACAAATCGGGCGTCGCCAATCTGGTCGGCGATCTCCTCGACGAAGGCTCCGGCGATCTCGATTCCAAGACCTTCCATGAGCGGCTCGATCGCCGTGCCATCGAGCTCTCTTTCAGCGCCACCCGCGACACCTTCCGCGGCAGCCTGCGCATGCTGCGCGACAACAAGGACGAGGCCTTCGACCTGCTGCGGAGCGCGCTGACCTCGCCGCATTTCGAAACTGCCGACGTCGAACGCATTCGCTCGCAGGTGATCTCGGGCCTGCGCCGCGAGACAACCAACCCGACCTCGCTCGCGAGCCGCAAATTCCTGGAGGTTGCCTTTGGCGATCATCCCTACAGTCGGCAGTCCAACGGCAACCTCGACAGCGTTCCGACCATTACGGTTGCCGACATGAAGGATTATGTCGGCCGCGTGCTCGCCAAGGACACGCTCAAGATCGCGGTGGTTGGCGACGTGGATCCCGATACGCTCGGCAAGCTGCTCGACCACACATTTGGTAGCCTGCCGGCCAAGGCCAATCTCGTGCCCGTCCCCGACGTCGAGGCCGCCAAGCCGCCGCAACGCGCCTTCGTGACGCTCGACGTGCCCCAGACCGTGATCACCTTCGGCGGTCCCGGGGTGAAGCGCAGCGATCCGAACTTCATGGCGGCCTATGTCGTCAACCACATCCTCGGCGGCGGCGGGTTGTCCTCGCGGCTCTATCGCGAGGTGCGCGAGAAGCGCGGGCTCGCCTATTCGGTGTTCGAATCGCTGCTTTGGATGGAGCATTCGGCGGTTTTCATCGGCAATACCGGCACCCGCGCCGACCGTGCCGGCGACACCATCGA
>NZ_JBIXJX010000072.1:0-1958 GCF_052871955.1 Bradyrhizobium sp. CAR08 | reverse complement strand
GCGACCGCTTTCACCGCGGCCCGCACCTCCGGCGTCGGCGGCATCAGCGGCAAGACCTTGACCTTCTCCTCCTTCAACGGCGGCACGGCGGTCAATGTCACCTTCGGCGACGGCACCAACGGCACGGTCAAGACGCTCGACCAGCTCAACACGAAGCTGCAGGCCAACAACCTGTCTGCGACGATCGACGCCAACGGCCTGCTGACGGTGTCGACCACCAACGACTACGCGTCCTCCACGCTTGGTTCGGCGGCGGCGGGTGGTGCGATCGGCGGCACGCTGACCTCGTCGCTGACGTTCTCGACGGCTTCCAGCCCCGTCCAGGACTCGGTTGCGCAGACGGCCCGTGCCAACCTGGTGTCTCAGTACAACAACATCCTGAACCAGATCGACACGACTTCGCAGGACTCCTCGTTCAACGGTGTCAACCTCTTGAACGGCGATCAGCTCAAGCTGGTGTTCGACGAGACCGGCAAGTCGAACCTCAACATCACGGGTGTGTCCTACAACTCCAAGGGTCTGGGCCTCGCCTCGTTGACCAGCGGCGTCGACTTCATCGACAACGCTGCGACCAACAAAGTGCTGACCAACCTGAATGCCGCGTCGAGCACGCTGCGTTCGGAGGCCTCGAGCCTCGGTTCGAACCTCTCGGTGGTGCAGGTGCGTCAGGACTTCAACAAGAGCCTGATCAACGTGCTGCAGACCGGTTCGTCCAACCTGACCCTGGCTGACACCAACACCGAAGCGGCGAACAGCCAGGCGCTGTCGACCCGCCAGTCGATCGCGGTCTCCGCGCTGTCGCTGGCCAACCAGTCGCAGCAGAGCGTGCTGCAGCTGCTCCGCTAACAAGCGGACGACATCGCAAGCAAGACATCGTTAAGCAAGATATTGCGGCGGGGCTTCGGCCCCGCCGCTTTGTTTTTGCGCAAGCGTTCGCAGACGTGGCGTGGGACGAAGATGGTGCATTCAGGTGCAGCCGTTTGCCCACTCTGAGTTATGGTTGACAAGTAGCAAACGTCCCGCGATTGCGCGAAAAAGCATCATTCCATCATGGTGATAGGACTGAGATCGATTTCTCTTCGGCCGCGCTTATGGTGAATCCGCGCAAGGACTGGCGCGACGCACTTCATGCTTTGTTAGCCACCTACGTTCACCTTCCCGGCATCGATTAATCCTAATCGAAGTTTGTTGCGTTGCGTACCAGAAGGGTAACAGCTTATGTCCGGTATTGTTCTCTCCTCTTCGGTTCGTCAGAACCTGCTCTCTCTCCAGTCCACCGCTGATCTTCTCGCCACCACCCAAAGCCGCCTGTCGACCGGCAAGAGCGTCAACTCGGCCCTCGATAATCCGACCAACTTCTTCACGGCACAGTCGCTCGACAACCGCGCCAGCGACATCAACAATCTGCTCGACGGTATCGCCAACGGCGTGCAGGTGCTGCAGGCCGCCAACACCGGCATCACCTCGCTGCAGAAGCTGATCGACAGCGCGAAGTCGATCGCCAACCAGGCGCTGCAGACCACCGTCGGTTACTCCACTAAGTCCAACGTCTCGGCCACGATCTCGGGTGCAACCTCTGCCGACCTGCGCGGCACGACTTCGTTCGCCAGCACGGTTGCCACTAGCAACGTGCTGTATGACGGCACGGCGGGCGGCACGCACGCGGCGACCTCGGCGATCACCCTGGGCGCGACCCAGGGCGTCAACACCGGTGCGACTGCAACGGCTGGTGACGGCACGACGGCTCTCTCCGCTGGCATCACCCTGATCGCGAGCGGTGCGGCGACGGCGACCGGCCTGGTCGGCACCGCCCAGCCGGCCGACGGCGACACGGTCACCGTCAACGGCAAGACCATCACGTTCCGTGCCGGCGCTGCTCCTGCCGCCACTGCTGTTCCCAGCGGCTCGGGCTTCAGCGGCAACATCGTCACCGACGGCAGCGGCAACTCGACAGTCTA
>NZ_JBIXJX010000071.1:0-2213 GCF_052871955.1 Bradyrhizobium sp. CAR08 | reverse complement strand
CTGCGCATCGCGTAGCGTAGCGTCAAAGTTGCGTAAAAATGCGTCAGGGCCAGCGCTTCAAAGCGCGGCTCAACAAAAGGCCCAGCGGCCAAATCCATTGCAGCCAACTTTTGCAACAAAATCGGCCACAAGCGGGCATAGCTGCGGGATGTCCTGTCAGTGATTGGTCTCGTTCTGCCTTCGGATCAGAGACATGTCCGAGACGCGGGTAGTGATGGGCAATCCATGCTGTCGAAGACCACTCCATCCGACCCATAACCCGACGAGGCCGAACAAACTGGCCGCAGGAAGAACCCAGGTCATCCTTCTGGCGCCGAACGCAGCGGCCATCGCAGCGCAAAATACAGCGACCAACACGATTGGAAGGACATATGGCCAGTTTCCGACAACTCCGTCCAACCCCCTTCGGCCAATAAGCAGTAGCGCAATCACTCCGAAGCAACTCATGCCTAAAAGGAGGACATTCCCGCCGATGTCCAACACAAGACTTACCCCGTGCTGTGGGACGGATCGGCCCCCGAGCATGTGTTCGTAAAGACGAACGCCCGAAGCATAGGTCATAAGAAGACAGAACAACCCGAATACTAAGCCGACCGTCTTGAAGAGAGGCCTTGCTGTGTGTACATCCATGCCGGGCACCCATCGCGCCTATGAGGCGTTATCGAAAACAGCCTTAGTTCTCGGCGAAAGAATCGAGGAGCGCACGAAACCGCTTCCTAATCTCGTCCGCTTGGTAAACGTATTTGCGACTAAATTCTAAATTCAGAACGCCGTATTCCGCGCCGGTGTGCTCGGCGAGAGTGCAGTAAGGATTCTTGTCGGAGATCTTGTTGCAGGCAAAAATCAGAGGTCCCTCGGTCGTACCTCTCATAAATAAATCGGAATCAGCCTGGCATAGCTTGTAATCGGATTCGACCTCTCGAAACTGACCTTGGCCTTTCTGTTCACACCGACTCTCCCACTGTCGCTTTCGCTCGGAAAAATCCAACTCTTCCTGTCCTCCTCGGATCGTTGCGCTCAGCTGATCATGGAAGCCGTCGCGATATGGATGCTCAATAAATCCATCAGCATTGTTCGCGTTCCTAGGCGCCAAGCCGGGGAGCAGGACGTGAATTTCGAACGTCGTCGTTAGAGGATTGGGGGCGACAGCTGACCGATCTAGATCCACGAGGTAATTGCGCGGCACCTTGTATACTTTTTTGCAAAAGGGATCAAAACCACCGTGGTGCTACTGGACGGATGCTCAAGCAGTTGATCTGCGCTAAACGCATTCCGTTGTACCATCTCTGCAAATGACCCCCGCTTATTCAAAAGTGGATCTGGATTGCCGGGATGAATAAACAATCGGTAACTGAGGAATAGGCCCGCTATCAGCACCGCGACCGCGGAGGAAATGACCCACTTCATCACGTCGGATGTTTCGGCGTGAGTCTCGCGGTATTGCCTACGTCCAAATTCGGGCATGTTCCCTGCTCGGCTCGCCTCCACTGAGGCACACCTTCTCGGTTGCGGTTGGTTAGTCCGTCAACCAAGAACCGGGCAATTACTCAATTTTCCATGAACAGCGAGGTCCGCTGTGGGTCAAAGGCTGCCCTCGGTAGCCAGCATGACTTTGGTCAGCTGACCTCTAGGAAGCGGACATCGCGGCGCGCTGGGCGAAGGTCAGCCACGGCCAACGGCAGTCGCCGTCAGCATTTTGCTTAATCGTCTCTGAAGCCATCCCAGCATTGGGTCCTGAAGTCGTGAACCGCTGTTAGAATGGCTCGTGGTAAGTTGAAGTCATGCCCAGCCCTGAACCACCGCTGCGGGACGTACCGAAGTCGCTCACCGACGATCGAATGGCTTCAGTACCGCTCATCGTCAATGGCCTGACGGTCCGACCGCGCAAGCAAGTGAACCCGTGGCTCTGCGCACTTTGTCTGCTACCAGATTTCGTGGCGCTCCCCGTTCTTGCCGGTCTCGGCGTGCAGCGGCTGCTGCGATACCTAGACACCCTGCGGAAGAAAACTAGCTAGGCGTGACTTCCGCAACGGGTCACTGGACTAAACCGCTCGCGCGGTAGAACGCCGCGGCTGGCGACACGGCAAAGCAATAGGCGACAGCTCATCGTGACGAGCGGGGCAATTGGTGCGTAGCTGGCGACGATCCGATGATCGAGGACGTGCTGATCTGGAAGTTCGTGGCGGAGCACCAACCATTGCACAAGAGCCAAC
>NZ_JBIXJX010000070.1:0-2224 GCF_052871955.1 Bradyrhizobium sp. CAR08 | reverse complement strand
GGTGACGCCTAGCTGCCTTGATCATCAGAAGAATGATCTGCCACCACGTACACCGTAGCCAATAAGAGCTTCGCAGCGGCTTCGCCGCTTACATCTGATGGTGATGTTAGTTCGGCTGAAGTGTGATCGAAGCCAACCGCACTCGGACCTTGGTACTTCGGCCGCAGCGACCAATCGTTCGAATTAGAACACCATCAGCCTAGGTGGGCCACCGTAACCTATGATGACCTCAGGCTCAGAACGTCAGGCGGCGGTGCTGCCAGAGGACTCCCAGCAGCCACCCTCATCTCCGCCGGTCCCGGCTGCATCGCTTGCGCTCGTGCTGAAATGGTCCCCCTTTCCGCCAATCTCCATCTTTTTCACTCTTGTTATTGAAACTCCTATCGAAATGTCATTGTCACAAAATCGCGAGCAGAAATGCTCGTATTTAGGCCCTGGAAGGCCTTAGGAAGCCCAATGGCGAGTTCAAAATTGAGGTGAGCAAAAATCAGATTTGGAAACGAAGAATTCGTCGATATCTTTCATTATTGCTGTTTTGCCGAATTTGGCGCCGGTTGCAGTTAGCGAAGATCGCCGTATTCTGTTTTCCGTCGCCACTTGTTGGTGATGGTGATCGTCCACTTTAAACCGGTTGGCCGCATCACGCTAAAACACCATGAGCAGAGGACTGAAATGACCAGAGTTAGCGATTCTGGCCACGGCGAAGCTGTGGCTATTCGAGAAGGTGAGCCAAGGGCGAAGCGTCCGACCGCTGCCGAACGTAGGTACAACGCCGCCCTTCGGCGTTGGACGAATATGATTTTAACGGAAAGAAGGTATCGCGAACGAAGTATCCCGTGCGAGCTACCGGAAGGAAAGTTCCTCGTTCACAACCTTGCAGACTACGACAGCTGCGGGTTCAAGACCTGGGTGCAGACTGGTTCAAGGGCCCTTGTCCCCTGCAACTGCAGCTTTGGTGGGCGGATTAGGACCCGAAAGGGTGGGCGGGTCCTCGATGCTTCAGAAATAATGAAGCACTATAAGATTGATACAGACGTACTCTTCGCAGATCGCCCAGAGCCGCCTAAGGAGTGAGTGAGCCCATTTTGAGAAGTTAAGTGCTGGAGGAGCAGGCCACTATGTGAGCGTTGATGCCGCATCCGAAGTTTGAGCTGAGGCACGTTAACGTGCTTCAGTTCAGCCCTCTGTGACTCAGAACCGTAGTTGCCCAAACTCTCGGCGATTTAGCCGAGCGGATTGCTGCGGCCATTCGGATTCCAGCTCCAGAGGGGGACCGCCTCCTCCCACTTATCACTAAACAAAGAAATCAACATGATCGGCTTACGCAATAATCGGAATCAGGCCCGAGACATTATTGAGAAAGGCGATGGAAACATCGAAGCTCCCGCCGATCAATTGGGGGGCTCCTCAAGTGAAAGTCCAGAGACCGCCCAGCAAAACACAAGTGACGATTTCTGGTCGTCCTTTGTGGTGGCGAACCATCGGAGTGCAATATTCGCGGTCTACAAAGACGGACTCGGACCTATACTGGCAACAGCGGCTGCCTGTCTCGCGGCTGAGACGCAGCTCAATCCCTTCCAAAAGGGGGCGCTGCTGAAGGACCTTCCGTTCCGAAGAGCCAGCTTCTCCAAGTACGTGAGTATTGGGCACGACAGTCGCCTCAACGATTCCACAGTTCGTGAAAAACTTCCGCCGAAATTCAGTGTGCTGTATCTGCTGTCTGGCCTTAGCAGCGAGGAATTCGACGCACTTCAGCAGCAGGGACTCTTGACGTGCGGATTACGACGGAGCGTCTTGGAGCAATGGATAAAGGTTCGGCGGCAGCCGAAAATAGGAAAACCGAAGGTCTCGAAGCTGGCTAGAGCTTACGCCGCGGCTTTCAAGCCGCTTGTACTTCTCCCCCTCGATAGAGAGGAAGAATTTCGGGGCCGGTTGGAGACGTTGGGTGCCGAATTCGGCATGCAGGTCGTGTTTCCAGCTGACAAATACATGACCGACTGGGATCAAGCTCTTGAGTATATTCGGGAGGAATGCAGAAAAGCTGTTGACCATTTCCGTAGCCAAAAACGGCAGATACTGCTGTCGTACGGGAAGATACGTACGCATACGACGAAGGCCGCCTGATTGACACATGCGCGCGAGCGCGGCGAGTTCTACGATGGCGTTGCGTGAAGGTCAGGCGGCTTGCTGATCGGCGGACTTGCCGGCTTGGTGCAGGAGCTTC
>NZ_JBIXJX010000069.1:0-2313 GCF_052871955.1 Bradyrhizobium sp. CAR08 | reverse complement strand
CTCAAATCCAGCGTGCGAGGCAAGGTAATGACCGCTGGAGATCGCGTGCCGGCGAGCTGAAATTACCGGTCGCCACGCTTTGAATGCGCTCTCCTGGCTTGATCCGGAGGCTGAATCCGCGGAGCCCGTGCAAATCATCGACGGCATCATGAAACTCCAAACAGTCGCCCATGGTCGGCTTTATCAACCTCGGAACCGCGCGGATTTACGCACTCGCGGGTAGTGAACCTAGAAACTCTCGTACCAGACATCTCTATGAATATCCTTTATGAACATCTTTCAGCCGAACATTTGAGGGATCATAGAACTGTCGAAGCAGTGCTCGAACCGATTTTCATTTGCCCGCCGCTGGGTCTCGAATCTGCCAAAATGGCGAAGCGTATCTGTTAAATATCCACGTAGCCCATACCTGATCACGCTTCAATCAATCGAACATTCCTGAGCCCACACGGCCCTCGATATGTGCGTCAAGGTCGCGCGTACCGTCCTGCCGACTATTGGCGCAGCATCCGCCCCAATGCCAGCATCTGCGGAACGCTAATGACGTCATTGTAGCGTGCCGGCGCCAGAGGGTGCGATGCGAAGCGCGCGATTACCATTTCCGCCTTCGGCGCAACGTATAACCGCTGGCCGTGCAGGCCGCGTGCTTCGATCGCATCCAGCTCGTTATGCGGCACCCACCACATGCTTCGGTACGTATAGCCGGGGTAGGGCTTAGCGGGATGATCGCCGGCTTGAAGGTCGTGTACGACTGAGGCGGGAATTAGCTGCCTTCCGTTCCACTCGCCTTCGCGCCGCATCATTTCGCCGAAGCGTGCAAGATCGCGCAGGGTAGCGCTCAGGCCGCCGCCGGCCGCCGCCATGCCAACCGGATCGACGATAACATAGCCGTCCTCCTCGCAGCCGAGCGGCGCCCACAGGCGCTCACGCAGCAGTTGCGCGAACGAGCGGCCACTCACTCGCGCCATCACCCATGCCATAACTTCGGTGTTGACAGTCTTGTAGTCGAAGGCGCTCCCGTGGGCGCCTTTCTTGCGCACCGTGCGCAGGTAGTCACATAACGTCTGTGGCCCGTCGTAGCCAGAAGGCCGCGGCCGCCGACCAGAGGCCCGCCTATACGCCCAGACGTCGCTGGAGCGCTCGTCCAGAGAATATTCCTCCGTGTGAGCCAGACCGGTCTGCATGTCCATGACCTGGCGCAACGTGGCATCCTCCCACGCCGTGCCCTGCAGCTCCGGGAGGTAGTGTGGAATTATTTTTGACTCGTCGAGCACGCCTTCGTCCACGAAAGCAGCGGTGAGTGTGCCCGCATATGATTTGGTAACTGAGTAGCACGCATGCTGCAGGTGCGGCTCGAGCGCGCCGAAGTAGCGCTCGTACACGATGCGCCCGCGATGCAGCACCACAATGCCGTCGGCGTAGGTGTCGAACAGCGCTTCGTCGAAGCGACGAGTACGACCATCCATGTCATCAAAGGTGAGCGCGTCAATCTCGCCCTCCCTCTCGTCGCGCTCGAACTGCGAAGGCACGCCTCGCCCGCGCCACACATTCACTGTAGGCATGAGCTCGCGCATGTGTGACAACGACCAGCGCTTCTGCGGAAAATCGAAGGAGGTATCACTCTCGAATGTGATCCGTTTATCTTCTGGCGGCGGCGCACCGCGCATCAAGCCCAATTCCCGCGGATCGGAAGCGCGGCCGTCGAGATAGCTTCTCCCTTCAAACTCGGGCATGCCTCCCTTGAAGCCACCTGAATTTGCGCGCAGTTCATGTTCTATCATTGCCTTCCATTCCCCAACTGTCCGCCCCTCCAGCACCAAACATTGTGGTGGAGACTGTTTAACCTTACGCAAGTCATTTGCCGCTTTTCCGCAACCCACACCGCAAACTGCAGAAAAGACCCGTTCTTGCTCCATTCGGGCTGTATTTCTGCGTGGATGAAGTGGGTGTAGTTGTTCCTAAGATAGAAATTGTTATTTTGCTAATTCGCGTGGTGAAATTTCGCAGAAACTGCAGATTTTATTTGCGAGGTCATACAATCAGCGGTTGGACGTCTTGGGAAGAGCCCTGCTGCATTGTTCCAGTAGTCGTGCGGTTGGTGTCGCTGCTAACGGATGGTCAAATTGCGGCGTACAAGAATTCAACTTATACTCGACATATCAAGGTTGCTCAGGAACGAGTACGAGGTAAACGTCGTTCTCAGGCCACGGCTTTGAGGGATTGCGCGCGATAGGCCCAGGGAAGCAGCTGATCGATTTCGCTGTTTGGGTGACCGTTGACGATCCTGGTGAGCGCGTCAGTCAGGAAGGCAAG
>NZ_JBIXJX010000068.1:0-2477 GCF_052871955.1 Bradyrhizobium sp. CAR08 | reverse complement strand
GTAAACGTCGTTCTCAGGCCACGGCTTTGAGGGATTGCGCGCGATAGGCCCAGGGAAGCAGCTGATCGATTTCGCTGTTTGGGTGACCGTTGACGATCCTGGTGAGCGCGTCAGTCAGGAAGGCAAGGGGATCGACGTCGTTCAGCTTACAAGTTTCTACCAGGGATGCGATGATGGCCCAGTGCTCGGCGCCGCCGTCGGAGCCAGCGAACAGTGCATTTTTCCGGTTGAGTGCGATCGGACGGATCGAGCGCTCGACGGCGTTGTTGTCGAGCTCGATACGGCCATCATCGATGAAGCGCGTCAGGCCCTCCCAGCGTGAGAGCGCATAGCGGATTGCGTCTGCCAATTTGCCCTTTTGACTGATCAGCGCAAGCTTGGCGCGGAGCCACCGTTCGAACGCTTCCGCCAGCGGTCTGCTTTTCTGTTGCCGAACGAGACGGCGCCCCTCGGCGCTGCGGCCACGGATGTCCTTCTCGACGGCATAGAGCTCGGCGATTTGCTTGAGCGCCTCGCTCGCAATGGGCGCCGGACCGGGTGTGGCAAGCTCGTAGAAGTTACGCCGCATGTGCGACCAGCAGAATGCAAGCCGAACATCGCCACGCTCGGCGAGCTTGCCATAACCGGCATAGCCGTCGACCTGCAGAATCCCCTTGAAGCCTGCCAGATGAGCGATCGGTCGATCGGCTTTGCGATCGGGGGCATAGACATAGGCGACGCCGGGCGGATCTGCGCCGCCCCACGGCCGGTCGTCCGCAGCATAGGTCCAGAGCTGACCGGTCTTGGTGCGCCCACGGCCGGGATCGAGCACCGGCATCGTCGTCTCGTCGGCGAACAGCTTTGGCCGTTGCTTAAGCTTGCCTAGGAGGCGCTCATGCAAGGGACGCAGATGGAAGGCTGCCTGCCCCACCCAGTCCGCCAACGTTGAACGATCGAGCTCAATGCCCTGGCGTGCATAGATTTGCGCTTGCCGATAGAGCGGCAGGTGATCGGCATATTTTGACACCAGAACCTGTGCGACGGTTGCTTCCGTTGGCAGTCCGCCCTCGATCAGCCGAGCCGGAGCTGGCGCCTGCATGACGCCATCCTCGCAAACCCGGCAGGCGTATTTGGGCCGCCGGGTCACGAGGATCCGGAACTGCGCCGGGACCAGGTCCAGCCGCTCGCTTCTATCCTCGCCGACCCGATGTAACTCGCCTTGGCAGCAGGGACAGGTCCTGTCCTCGATGTCGACGATGACCTCGATCCGCGGCAGGTGCGCCGGCAAGGCGCCACGGTTGCCCCGGCGCTTGCGAGCTCGCGCATCACGGCCTTCAGGTGCACTGATGTCCTGTGCCGTCTCGCCGTACGCTGCGACTTGCTCGACGTCTTCCAGGCCCAGCAGCATCTGGTCTTCAGGCAGCGTCTCTGCCCGTCGGCCAAACCGATGCCGCTGCAATTCCTTGATGATCTGACGCAGCCGCTCGCTCTCGCACCGCTCGGCGAGCAGCATCGCTTTTAGCGTCTCCGGATCGTCAGGCAGGACGTCGCTCACAGCCAAATCAGAGCATATTCGCCGCCATCTGGCGACGCATCCGACGGTCCTGATTCACTTCGCCGCAGCGCTGCCAACAACTACCCGGGCTGCGCTGGCGCCGGCGTCCCCCGTGCCTCGTGCACAAGCCGCCAGTCGAGTCCTTCCAGCAGCGCCGACAATTGCGCTGCCGACAGGCGCATCACACCGTCCTCGATCTTCGGCCAGCGGAAGGTCCCATCCTCAAGCCTCTTGGCGAACAGGCACAGGCCCGTTCCATCCCAGAACACCAGCTTGATCCGGTCCGCCCGCTTGGCCCGGAACACATAAACAGCTCCCGAGAATGGATCTGCACCCATGCTCTCGCGCACCAGGGTCGCAAGACCCTCCATGCCCTTGCGGAAGTCTACCGGCTTGGTCGCCACCATCACCCGGACCGCACCTGACGGACCGATCACCGGCTCACCTTCAGCGCCTGGACAATCGACGCAATCATCGCCGTATCCGCTCCACGACCGGCTCGGATCGTGATGCCGTCCACTTCAATCTCGATGATCCCGCTATCTGCCTTGCGCACCGTTTTGCGCTCCCGGTGAGCACTTGGCGCCGGTACCACTGCGTCCACCACCGCCGGCACAAACTGTACTTCGTCAGCTTCGGAATGACCGCCTGCTCCTTCTCGCAACTGACGTCGCCAGCCAAACAGCTGCTGCGGCGACAATCCATGCCGTCGAGCCACGGAACACACCGAGTCGCCACTCGCCACGATCTCCGCGACGATCCGCACCTTGTCCTCGTCGCTCCACTTCCGCCGACGACCGGCTCCGGTGAAGACCTCGAGCCGCCGCACCGGCTCCGTGATAGCAGTATGCACTGTGTCCATTCTAAGCCTAACGGTCCAAACCGAACCGCAGACTCGCAGATCACACCGTCATCGGGTAGGTGGCCGCTGAACAGCGCTTAC
>NZ_JBIXJX010000067.1:0-2483 GCF_052871955.1 Bradyrhizobium sp. CAR08 | reverse complement strand
GTAAGCGTCGTTGTCAGGCCACGGCTTTGAGGGCTTGAGCGCGGTAGGCCCAGGGCAGTAGCAGGTCGATGTCGCGGTTTGGATGTCCGTTGACGATCCTGGTCAGGACGTCGGTGAGGTAGGCGAGCGGATCGACGTCGTTGATCTTGCAGGTCTCGACCAAGGAAGCGATGACCGCCCAATGCTCGGCGCCGCCGTCGGATCCTGCAAATAGTGCATTCTTGCGGCAAAGTTTGATACCGCGGATTGATCGCTCGATGGTATTGTTATCGAGTTCGATCCGGCCATCGTCAATGAAGCGCGTCAGTCCTTGCCAGCGCGAGAGAGCATAGCGGATGGCCTCGGCGAGCTTGATCTTCTGGCTGATGAGAGCCAGCTTGGCGCGCAGCCATACCTCAAAGGCATCGGCCAGTGGTCGGCTCTTCTGCTGCCGCACGAGGCGACGCTCCTCCGCGCTGCGGCCGCGAATCTCCTTCTCGATCGCATAGAATGCGGCGATGTGGTTGAGCGCCTCGCTTGCGATTGGAGCGGGGCCGGCTGTCGCGAGTTCGTAGAAGTTGCGCCGCATGTGCACCCAGCAGAAGGCGAGCTCGACTCCGCCGCGTTCGGCAAGCTTTGGATAGGCGTTGTAGCCATCGACCTGCAGGACGCCCTTGAAGCCGGCGAGATGGCTGAACAGCCGCTCGGCTTTGCGGTCGGGTGCATAGACATAGGCAATGCCGGGCGGATCGAGGCCGCCCCAGGGCCTGTCGTCGGCTGCATAGGCCCAGAGCTGGCCGGTCTTGGTGCGCCCTCGACCCGGATCGAGCACCGGCACCGTCGTCTCGTCGGCGAACAGCTTGGATCTCGCGCGAAGCAGAGCGAGAAGGCGCTCATGCAGCGGGCGCAGATGGAAGGCGGCATGCCCAACCCAGTCCGCCAGCGTCGATCGATCGAGAGCGATGCCTTGGCGGGCATAGATCTGGGCCTGCCGGTAGAGCGGCAGATGATCGGCATATTTGGACACCAGAACCTGGGCGACGGTTGCCTCCGTCGGCAGGCCGCCCTCGATCAGCCGGGCCGGAGCCTCGGCCTGCGTGACGCCATCTTCGCAGGCTCGGCAGGCGTATTTAGGACGCCGGGTGACGACAACGCGGAACTGCGCCGGCACCATGTCCAGCCGCTCACTCCTGTCTTCACCGATCCGATGCAGTTCGCCCTGGCAGCAGGGGCAGGTCTTGTCTTCGAGGTCGACGACGACCTCGATCCGCGGCAGGTGGGCCGGCAGTGCTCCGCGATTGACGCGGCGCTTGCGTGCGCGCTCCGCCCGGCCTTCCGGGGCTGTCTCGTCCCGACCAGCCTCGGCAAAGGCTGCGACCTGTTGGACGTCATCGAGGCCCAGCAGCATCTGCTCCTCGGGAAGCGACTCTGCCTTCCGGCCAAAGCGGTGGCGTTGCAGCTCCTTGATAATCTGACGCAGCCGCTCGCTCTCGTGAAGCGCTGCCAGCAGCATCGCCTTGAGCGTCTCGGGATCATCAGGAAGGTTATCGCTCACAGGTAAATCAGAGCATATTCGCGCCCGCTTGACGACGTGCTCGATGCCCCTGATTCACTTCGCCGCAGCACGGCTCACAATTATCCGACTTGCGTCGGCACGACCGTCTCCCGTGCCGCGTGGACACGCCGCCAATCGAGCCCTTCGAGCAGCGCCGACAATTCCGCCGCCGACAAACGCATCACGCCATCCTCGATCTTCGGCCAGCGGAAGACGCCGTCTTCGAGCCGCTTGGCGAACAGGCACAAACCCGTACCATCCCAGAAGATCAGCTTGATCCGGTCGGCGCGCTTGGCACGGAACACATAAACAGCACCCGAGAACGGGTCAGCCTGCATGTGCTCGCGTACCAATAGGGCAAGCCCCTCCATTCCCTTGCGGAAGTCGACCGGCTTGGTTGCCACCATCACCCGGACAGTTCCGGACGGGCCGATCACCGGCTTGCCTTCAGCGCATGGACGATGGCCGCAATCATCGCCACATCCGCGCCTCGGCCGACCCGGATAGTGACGCCCTCGGCTTCGATCTCGATGCCCCCGATATCCGGCTTGGCCTTGCGTCGCGCTGTCTTGCGCTCATGGCCAACAGCCCCGGCCGGTACCAAGGCGTCTACCACCGCCGGTACAAACGGTGGATCGTCAGCCATCGGCGTCGGCAACCGGCGTGCTTGCCGGCGCCAGGTGAACACTTGTTGTGGGGTCAGCCCGTGTCGCCGGGCAATCTCGGAAACGACGGCGCCCGAGACCAGCGTCTCCTCGACGATCCGGGCCTTGTCGTCCTTGGAGAACCAACGACGGCGTCCCGTCTCCGTGATCACTTCCAGCCGGCGCGCCGTCACGTCCGATTTAAGCGTATGGTCAAGCATAGACACAAGCCGATCCCTTCAAAGAGATCGTGAAACTCGCCTATCCCATGTGCCGCGAGAAGGTGGGAGCGGAACGACGCTTAC
>NZ_JBIXJX010000066.1:0-2487 GCF_052871955.1 Bradyrhizobium sp. CAR08 | reverse complement strand
AAAAGCCCCATACAAGGAAACCGCGCATGGTGGGCAGGACTGATGCGGCAGGCTCTATGGGGATTTGAGCGCTGCAGGCGAGCTTGGTGATGGAGTTCGAACCGGTGCAGCGCGCGGCACGACGCTGTCGCTATCATCGAATGGGCGGTGGACGTTGTCGAACGCGATCAATGATCGACGGATGGGCGACGACCGATGAGCGTTCGGGTGCGCTGCGCCGTGGCCGGTCGATGAGCGGCGGGCATGACGAACAGCTTTGCGGAATGGCCGATGCGCGGTCATGAGGTGTCGATCCTGATGGCGCTGATTGGCGCGGTCGATTGGCGGTGCGGCATTGCACCTCGCTCAAAAACCTCGATGACGATCATGCGGCCGCCGCAGCATGGACACGGTGGCTTGCCGCTGTCGACGATGGTCTCGGTCGGTTCATCCTCACGATCGCTGACGGCGAGCAGTTCGCGCGCGCGTGCGACATTGTCGGCGCAGACGCCCCGTGCGAGCAGGCCGTAATGGCGGATGCGGTGAAGGCCTTTTGGCAGCACGTGGATGAGGAAGCGGCGGATGAACTCGTCTGTGGCGAGCGTCATCCGCTTTTGCCGGTCGCGGCCTTCGACCCGATAATCCTTCCATCTGAAGGTGACATCGTGCTGGTCGAGGGCGATCAGGCGGCTGTTGGCGATGGCGACGCGATGAGTATAGCGCGACAGATAGGCCAGCACGGCTTGTGGTCCGCCGAACGGACGCTTGGCATAGACGACCCATTCCGTCTTGCGCGACGCTGCAAGCAATGCGGCGAATGACTGCGCTGCAGCGAGATGAGCGTCGTTGCCGAAGAAGCTCAGGCGCCCGGCCTGGTGGAGGGCGGCGAGGCGACCTAGGAACAGCCGTCGAAACAGGCGTGAGAGCACGCGCACCGGCAGGAAGAACCCCGGCCGGCAGGACACCCAGCGCTGTCCGTCGGGCGAGATGCCGCCGCCCGGCACGATCATGTGCACATGCGGGTGGTGGGTCATGGCCGAGCCCCAGGTGTGCAGCACGGACGTGATACCGATCCTGGCGCCGAGATGCTTCGGATCTGCGGCGATCGTCAGCATCGTCTCGGCCGAGAGCTTGAACAGGAGATCGTAGATGATGGCCCTGTTCTGGTAGGCGATGTCGGCGATCCGGGCCGGCAGCGTGAACACGACGTGATAATATGGCACCGGCAGCAGCTCGGCTTGGCGATCGGCGAGCCACTACTTCGCCGCGGCGCCCTGGCACTTCGGGCAGTGCCGGTTGCGGCAGGAGTTGTAGGCGGTGGACGTGTAGGCGCAGTCCTCGCAGCGCGCGACATGGCCGCCGAGCGCCGCCGTGCGGCAGCTCTCGATCGCCGACATCACCTTCAACTGGTCGAGGCTGACACGGCCGGCATGGGCCTGCCGCCATGCCGGGCCACGGTCGCGGAAGATATCCGCAACCTCCAGAGCCGGACGAGACACGCCGGCCTCGCGTCAGCCGGGCGGCCGGGCCTCCTTCAGCTTGATCGCGATGTGCTCCAACGGGCTCATGACCTCGCTGATCGTCTTGGTGGCGACGCGGGTATAGAGCGCGGTCGTATCGAGCTTGGCGTGACCGAGCAGAACCTGGATCACGCGCACGTCGATGTTCTGCTCCAAGAGATGAGTGGCGAAGCTGTGCCGCAAGGTGTGCAGCGAGACCCGCTTGTTGATCTCCGCCATCTGGGCAGCGGCGTGGCAGGCGCGGTTGAGCTGGCGCGTGGTCATCGGCTGGGCCGGATCGCGGCCAGGGAAGAGCCAGCCCTGTGGCCGTGCCGCCTTCCACCAGGCGCGCAGCAGATCGAGCAGGTGTGGGGAGAGCATGACGTTACGGTCCTTGCCGCCCTTGCCCTGTTCGACCCGGATGATCATCCGCTTGCTGTCGATGTCGGAGATCTTGAGCGAGACGACCTCGTTGGCCCGCAGGCCGGCGCCATAGGCTACGCTGAGCGCCGCCTTGTACTTGAGCCCCGGTGCCGCATCGAGCAGGCGCGCCACTTCTTCCGGGCTCAGCACCACCGGCAGCTTGCGCGGCTCGTGAATGACGTGGGTGTGCTCGACGATCTCGTTGCGCTTGAGCGTAACCTTGAAGAAGAACCGCAGCGTCGAGACGGTCTGGTTGATAGTCGGCACGCCAACGCCGCTCGATGCCAGATGCAGCTGGTAGCGCCGCACGTCCTCAAAACTCGCCGTATCCGGCGATCGCCCGAGGAATACCGCGAAGTTCTTGACCCTCTGCACATAGTCATGTTGGGTCTTCGGCGCGAACTTGCGGATCGTCATGTCTTCGATCATGCGCCGCCGCAACGGGCTCGTGGCCTCGTCGGTCATGGGGATGCTCCTGTCTTGGGTGAAGGTTGCGAACCCCTCATCTCAAGACAGGACGCCTCGTTGCGCTATCCTCTCAGCCGCGCTGCCGGCCGTCGTGCCTACCGCGCGAGCGGTTTAGTCC
>NZ_JBIXJX010000065.1:0-2621 GCF_052871955.1 Bradyrhizobium sp. CAR08 | reverse complement strand
CGTACGCATACGACGAAGGCCGCCTGATTGACACATGCGCGCGAGCGCGGCGAGTTCTACGATGGCGTTGCGTGAAGGTCAGGCGGCTTGCTGATCGGCGGACTTGCCGGCTTGGTGCAGGAGCTTCCATTCCCAGGGCAGCAGTTCGCGCAGCCGCGACGCGGGAAGATCGGCGATCCGGGCGAGGACGTCGGCGAGCCAGGCCTTTGGATCGACGTCGTTGAGGCGGCAGGTCGTGATCATCGTCAGCATGATCGCGGCACGGTCGGCGCCACGTTGGCTACCAGCGAAGGTCCAGTTGCGCCTTCCCAAGGCAATGCCTCTCAATGCACGCTCAGCGCAATTGTTGGTCAAGCAGATCCGGCCATCGTCGAGGAAGCGGACGAAGTCGTCCCAGCGCTTGAGCATGTAGTTCATGGGCTTCAGGACCTCGGCGGAGCGCGAGAGGCTTTCTCGCTCGCGGAGCAGCCAGTCATGCATGTCGTCGAGCAGCGGCTTGCTCCGCTCCTGGCGCACGGCACGCCGCTCGTCGGCACTACGGCCGTTGATGGCGCGCTCGATCTCGAACAACGCATCCAGACGCCTGACCGCCTCCAGCGCGATCGGGGAGACCGGTTTGCCCTTGCGGCCTTCCCGGGCGGCTTTCTCGATGTCAGCCAGTTCGAAGAATCCCCGCCGCGCATGGGCCAGGCAAAACGCCGGCGTGATCGGCATTGCTTTCCTTTTTGGGTCGAACAACGGCTCGAAGCCGCCATAGCAATCCGCCTGCAGAATGCCGGCGAAGGCGGCCAGATGCTTCTGAGGATGTTCGCCCCGTCGGTTGCCCGAGGCATAATAGACCGCCGCCGGCGGCGCAGGCCCGGCGAACGGCCGGTCATCCCGCACATAGGTCCAGATCCGGCCGGTCGTGCACTTGCCCTTCGCCAGGATGCGGATAGTGGTGTCGTCGCCATGAAGGCGCTCGGCCGCGAGCACATGACGCTCGATCAGCTGGAACAGCGGCATGACGGCGAAGGTTCCGTGGCCGACCTGGTCGGCCAGCGTCGACAGCGGCAGGTCGATCCGCTCAGCCTTGAAGCGCACGCTCTGGCGATTGAGCGGGATATGCATGCCGAACTTGTCGAACAGCATTGTCGCCAGCAATTGCGGACCGATGAAGCCGCGCGGCGTGGCATGGAACGGTGCCGGCGGCTGGCTGATCTTCTCGCAATCGCGGCAGGTGAACTTCTCGCGTATCGTCTCGATCACCTTGAAGCGACGCGGGATCTCCTCCAGCGTCTTGGTCACATCCTCTCCGACCTTCGCCAGCCGAGATCCACCGCAGCAGGCGCAGCTCGTTGGAGCCTCAATGACGACGCGCTCGTGTTCGATGTCGTCCGGCCATGGCTGGCGAACCGGCCGCTTGCGCATGAAGGGGCGAACGTTCTGCGTCTTCGCTGCTGCGGCCTGCGCGGCAAGCTCATTCTCGGTCGCCGTGGTGGCGAGTTCTTCGAGCTCCAATTCCAACTGCTCGAGTAAACGCGCCGTGCGCTCGGAGCGCTGCCCGTGCAGTTCGCGTTTGAGCTTCTCGATCCGTAGCTCAAGATGAGCGATCAGCACCTCGCTGTCCGATAGCTCCGCCCGCGCGTTGGCGGCATCCGCGACTGCCACATCGCGTTCAGCCTGCAACGCCTCGCGCTCGGCCAGCAGAGCAAGGTAGGCTCTCGTGAGATCCGAAGGAAGGTCGTCCGGCTTCGATGTCATGACGCCATTGAATCAGATCGAGCATCAGATTCAAACCCAAAACGATTATCCGACCCGCGTCGGCCGCTGGGTTTCTTGCGGATTGCGCCAATCGATCCCGGACAGCAGATAGCTCAACTGCGCCAGCGAGATCGTTACCGCTTCACCGGCAACCGATGGCCAGATAAACTTTCCTCTCTCGAGTTTTTTTGTGAACAAGCAGGCTCCCTGACCATCGTGCCAGATCACCTTCACAAGATCGCTGCGGCGACCGCGGAAGACAAACAAATGACCGCTGAGCGGTTCTTTGTGCAGCACCTCCTGCACTTGGAGGGCCAGCGACGGAAAGCCTCTGCGCATATCCGTGTAGCCTGTCGCCAGCCACACTCGCACATTCCCTGGTACAGCAATCATCGGCGTCCAAGCACATCGAGGACCCGCGCCAGCGCCTCCGGATCGACGTGCGCATCCACCCGGATGCACCGTCGGTTGCCGAGATCGATCTCTATCAATCCAGTACGTGCGGCTGCCGCCGAGCGAACTCGGCCATCAACCGTAGGCAAAAGCTTCGCAGTTTCTTCAGTCGAAGCCGCTACGGCGGCGATCTGCACCGGCGTAAAAGATGGTGCAACTTGTTCCGATGTCCGTGCTTGTCGACGCCAGGTAAACACCAGGCTGGCCGCTACTCCGTTGCGCCGCGCAACCTCAGTTACCTTCGCGCCCGGTGCCAACGTCTCCTCGACAATCCGTGCCTTGTCGTCCTGCGACCAACGCCGCCGCCGCTCCAGCCCGCCTAAAACCTCGACCCGCATCGCCTGATGACCTTAAAGCTAGACTTAAGGTCACACGCTTCGCGAATTACCAACCCTCACGCAAGACGGCCCCCATCGGAGGCGTAC
>NZ_JBIXJX010000064.1:0-2750 GCF_052871955.1 Bradyrhizobium sp. CAR08 | reverse complement strand
TGCGGATTCCGATCGATGTCGCCCAGGATTCCGAGATGATCTCGCCCACCATTCCGATTTGAAGTCGCCCACCCGTTCCGAAATGATGTCGCCCACCATTCCGGGATGATGTCGCCCGGGTGACGAGGCCTCTTCTGGCTCCCATAGGGTCAACTCTTTCGGCTTTGCGAAGGGGACCCTGGATGCCGACGGAGAGGCTTGCGATGCGCCGTGTGCGCGATGTGATCAGAATAAAGGCGGCCGGGCTGCCGAGCCGCGAGATTGCGCGACGGGTGGGCGCGGCGCCCTCGACGGTGCGCCTGGCGCTCCGGCGGTTCGAGGCCGCGGGCTTGAGCTGGCCGTTGCCAGACGACGTCACCGACACGGTTCTGGAACTTCGCCTGTTCGCGAAGACCGGCAATGGCAACCGTCAGGGTCACCGCCGCATCGCCGAGCCCGACTGGGCGACCGTGCACCGCGAGCTCAAACGCAAGCACGTGACGCTGTCGATCCTGTGGGAGGAATATATCGCCACCGAGCCCGGCGGATACCGGTACTCGCGCTTCTGTGAGCTCTACCGCGCCTGGGAGGGCCGCCTGTCGGTGACGATGCGCCAGGCCCATGCGGCGGGCGACAAGTTGTTCGTCGACTATGCCGGCGATGGCGTGCCGGTGGTGGTCGACCGCCTGACCGGTGAGCGCAGAACGGCGCAGATCTTCGTCGCCGTGCTCGGCGCATCGAGCTTCACCTACGCACAGGCGACGTGGACGCAGGGGCTCGCCGACTGGATCAGCGCCCATGTTGGCGCCTTCGCGGCGATCGGCGGCATACCGGCGCTGGTGGTGCCCGACAACACCAAGGTCGCGGTCATTAAGGCGAGCCTGTACGACCCGCAGATCAATCGTACCTACGCGGAGATGGCGGCGCATTACGGCACCGCCATCTTGCCGGCGCGGCCGCGCAAGCCGCGCGACAAGGCCAAGGTCGAGCAGGCCGTCCTCATCGTCGAGCGCTGGCTGCTCGGCCGCCTGCGCCATCGCACCTTCTACAGCCTGGCCGAGGTCAATGCGGCGATCGGCGAACTGCTCACGAGGCTGAATGAGGAACGGCCAATCCGCGGCTCGGCGTGACACGCCGCCGGTTGCTCGAGGAGGTCGACCGGCCGGCGCTCAAGCCATTGCCAGCGTCCCCCTATGTCCTCGCCGAGTGGCGGATCCGCCGCGTCAGTCTCGATTACCACGTCGAGGTGGAGAAGCATTACTACAGCGTTCCGCATCGCTTCGCCCGCGCCGAGGTCGAGGTGCGGTTCACGGCCCGTACCGTCGAGATCTTCCACAAGGGCGAGCGGATCGCCGCGCATCAGCGCATGAGCGGCAATCACAAACACACCACCGTGCCGGAGCACATGGCCTCCAGCCATCGGCGCTACGCCGGCTGGACCATCGCGCGTATCCGCCAGGACGCCGCCGCGATCGGGCCGGCGACCAGCGCGTTGTGCGACCTCATTCTCGACGAGCGCTCGCACCCCGAGCAAGGCTTCCGCGCCTGCCTCGGCATCCTCAGGCTCGCCGCCTCCTATGGGCGCGAACGGCTGGACGCCGCGGCTGCGCGGGCAATCGACATCGGCGCGCGCACCTATGGCTCGGTCAAGTCGATCCTCGCCAACAATCTCGATCGGCGTTCTGCTCACCAGCGTTCCGCGGACGATGCGCCGATCCTGCATGCCAACATCCGCGGACCGCGCTACTACAACTAGGAGATCATCCCTTGCTCACCCATTCGACCCTCGACCGCCTCAACGCCCTCGGCCTCCACGGCATGGCCAAGGCCTTCGCCGACGTCGAAGCCACCGGTGAGGCCGCAAGCCTCGGTCACACCGAATCGCTTGCGCTGCTGCTCGAACGTGAAGCCTCGCTGCGGCACGACAAACGGCTCGCCACTCGCCTGCGCTACGCCAAGCTGCGCCAGCAGGCGTGCGTCGAGGACATCGACTACCGCACCCCGCGCGGTCTCGACCGCCCGCTGTTCGCTAAGCTTGTCGAGGGCCGCTGGATCGACGACCACGGCAATCTCCTGATCTGCGGCCCGGCCGGCGTTGGCAAGAGTTGGCTCGCCTCGGCGCTCGGCCACAAGGCCTGTCGCGACAATCGCTCCGTGCTCTATCAGCGCGTCCCGCGACTGTTCGACGATCTGGCGCTCGCCCGCGGCGACGGCCGCCATCCACGCCTGTTGCGCGGCCTTGGCCGTGTCGATCTGCTGATCCTCGATGATTGGGGACTCGAGCCGCTCGACGCCGGTGCCCGTCACGACCTCCTGGAAATCCTCGAAGATCGCTACGGTCATCGCTCCACCATCGTCACCAGCCAGCTCCCCGTGGACCAGTGGCATCTGCTCATTGGAGATCCCACCTATGCCGACGCCGTGCTCGATCGCCTCGTCCACAATGCCCATCGGCTCGACCTCACCGGTGAGAGCCTGCGCCGAACCCGGCAATCCGCCCGAAAGACCTGAGCCCGTGGCGCTGTGGACATGCCGCTGCGCTTGGACAACGCAATCGCGTTGCCCACATGCCCACAGCAACCGCAGAAGAAGAAAAACAGGTTGAAGTCGCGATTCCAGATTGACCACGCGGCTTGACCGATGCCAGAGAACCAGCCGGCCAGAACGCCTCGCCGCTGGGCGAGATCAAATCGGAAAGGTGGGCGACATCGTCTCGGAATCCACGGGCGACTTCATATCGGTACGCCTGGGCGACTTCGTCGGAATCCGCA
>NZ_JBIXJX010000063.1:0-3028 GCF_052871955.1 Bradyrhizobium sp. CAR08 | reverse complement strand
ACGGTCGCATGTTTGCGGGTCGATCTTTACTTGACGCTAGGTCAGCACGGCCGGGCAGTGCTCATAGGTCTCGAATATCTTCGCGACGTCGGGATCGAGTGGTCGCAGCGTCCGACGGACCAGGAAATGCTGGCCGAATATCAGCGGATGTGGTCACAGCTGCCCGACGCAATCGAGGATCTTGCTGGTTTGCCTCGAATGACAGACCAGGCCACGCTTGCCACCCTCGCCGTGTTGACGCGGATTCTTCCGGCTGCAGGTTTCACGGACGCCAATTTATCCGCTTTAGTGATCTGCCGAGCGGTCAGCATCAGCCTCGAATACGGCAACACTGATGCTTCCTGCGCCCATTACGCATGGTTAGGCCGAATCTCGGCCGGACGCTTCGGTGACTACCTAGCGGCCGATAAATTTGGTCGTCTTGCTTGCGACTTGGTTGATCGCGGTGAGTTCTCTCGTTTTCGGGCTCACGTCTATTTGGCCGTCGGAGGCACCGTGATCCCGTGGACGAAGCCGCTTAGAGACGGCCGAGTTTTGATCCGGCGAGCCCTCGAAGCCGCGGTCAGTAGCGGTGATGTCATTTATGAGGCGTACAGTTCAGTCCATCTAACCGGAAGTATGATTATGGCCGGAGATCACCTGAAAGAGGTGCAGAACGAGTTAGAGAGAAGCGCTGCTACGATCCGGAACAGAAAGGTACAATTTGCTGCTGAGGCGGTAGCCGCTCAGCTCGCAATCGTCAGAACCATGCGCGGCCTCACGCGCTCGCTCGGTTGCTTCGACGACCAACAATTTGACGAGCTGGACGTTGAACGATCGTTGGCAGGAAGTCCGGAGTCATCTAGCGAAACCGTTTACTGGATTCGCAAGCTTCAGGCGCGCTTCCTATCCGGCGATTATGCTGCGGCTGTTGAGGCTCGCTCGAAGGCCGAGCCCAAACTATGGACCATACCAACAGAGCCCTTGACCGCGGAGTTTCACTTTTATGGTGCGCTGTCTCACTCGTGTTATTGCGACAGGCTGGGCGAAGCCGAACAACAGCCGCACCGAGATATCATTGATGCCCATTACAGGCAACTGCAGACATGGGCGACGAATTGCCCCGACAACTTCGAGAATCGGGCTGCCTTGGTCGGCGCTGAAATTGCAAGGCTGGAATGTCGGGATGCAGACGCAATGCGACTGTACGAACACTCAATCCAAACCGCGGGACGTAACGGTTTCCCCCACCACGAGGGGATCGCTTGTGAACTTGCAGCGCGCTTTTATGCTGCACGCGGTTTTGCCAGGATCTCCCGGGTTTACCTGCAGGACGCCCGGCGCGGCTACCTTCGTTGGGGAGCGGATGGTAAGGTGCGTCAACTCGAGGAGCTGCATCCGCATCTCATGCATCAGGAGCCCCCGCTTGCCGTGAATGGCATGACGATCGGAGCTCCGGTTGAGCATCTTGATCTGGCGACGGTGATCAAAGTGTCGCAGGCGATTTCCGGCGAGATTGTGCTTCAGAAGCTGATTGACAAGCTTATGCGGACTACCATTGAGCAGGCCGGCGCCGAAAGAGGTGTGTTGATTCTGCTGCATGGCGGCGAGCCACGGATCGAAGCGGAAGGCAAAACGGTAGCAGATGCGCTCGTTATAAAGGTGGATGAACAGCCCGTAACTCCGATGGCTATTCCCGAATCCGTGCTGCATTTCGTGCTACGTGTCCGCGAAAACGTGGTTCTCGAAGATGCTGTCGTCCAGCCTTCATTTGCCGAAGATCCTTATATCCGCGAGCGCAAAGCGCGTTCTATTCTTTGCCTGCCACTGATCACGCAGGGCAAGCTGATCGGCGTACTTTATCTGGAGAATAATCTCGCCCCGCGCATATTCTCGGCTGCCCGAACATCAATGCAGAAAATGCTTGCCTCTCAAGCTGCAACAGCGCTCGAAAACAGCCGGTTGTACAGCGAAGTTCAGCAACGGGAGGCGAAAATCCGGCGCTTGCTCGACGCTAACATCATCGGAATCTTTATCATTCACGAAGGGGGCGAGATCATCGAAGCAAATCAAGCCTTCCTCACGATGGTTGGATACGAGCAAGAAGATCTCCTCGCAGGCCGAGTGAACGGTCTCGATCTGACGCCTCCAGAATGGCACGAGCGCACAATGGATGCTCACACAGAAGCAAAAAGGACCGGAGCTGTTCAGCAGTTCGAGAAAGAGTATGTTCGGAAGGATGGCAGTCGGGTGCCGGTGCTCATTGGCCTCGCCGTGTTCGATGCGCGAGAGGACCAAGGTGTTGGCTTCGTCCTGGACCTGACAGAACGAAAGAGAGCGGAAGCGGAAGCGCGTGAAAGCGAACGACGTTATCGCGAAACTCTGATGGGCCTTGCACACGCCAATCGGATCACGACAATGGGACAGCTCGCCGCCTCGATCGCCCATGAGGTGAACCAGCCGATTGCGGCGATCAGCAGCAATGCGGGGGCAGGGCTAAATTGGCTCGGTGCTCAACCCCCAAATCTGGAAGAGGTTCGGCAGACCTTCGGTTTGATTGTCCGTGACAGTATGCGCGCAGGGAATGTGATCCGCCGGATCCGCGCTCTTATGAATAAAGCTCCGATACAAACGGAGCTTCTTGCAATTGACGAAGTGATCTTGGAGGTGCTAGCGCTAGTTCGCGCGGAACTCGCAAAAAATGGTGTGTGGGTGCGAACCCGACGGCCTCAGGCGTTGCCGCTCGTTCGAGCAGATCGCGTTCAGGTGCGGCAGGTGATTCTCAATCTGATCACGAACGCCATAGAGGCAATGAGCGAGATCAACGAAGGCCAGCGCGAGTTACTGATCGCTACGCGGACTGATGGCTCGAATAATGTATTGGTCGCTTTTCGGGATACGGGTCCGGGACTCGATCCAAACAGCGCGGACCGCGTGTTCGAGGCGTTTTACACCACCAAATCCGAAGGCATGGGCATGGGGCTGGCGATTTGCCATTCTATTATTGAGGCGCACGGGGGCCGAATGTGGGCCGGCGCCAATGATCCTC
>NZ_JBIXJX010000062.1:0-3189 GCF_052871955.1 Bradyrhizobium sp. CAR08 | reverse complement strand
GCCGGCGCGCCGTCACGTCCGATTTAAGCGTATGGTCAAGCATAGACACAAGCCGATCCCTTCAAAGAGATCGTGAAACTCGCCTATCCCATGTGCCGCGAGAAGGTGGGAGCGGAACGACGCTTACCTATCATCGCTGCAGTTGCGCCGAATATCGTGTCAAGAGAATGAATGATGAAGAGCTCACGATCGTCGGTCGTCAAGGCTCGCTGCATATCGTGAGTAATCAGGCTCGCCGACTTTTATTGACCAAGCTGCGAGAGCTGGCGAAACGGAACGGCTGGCAGGGCGCTCTACCACGAGCGGTCCAAAGAAGACGTCCAACTTCCGATGATTCTCATGACGCAGGCCATGCTTGAACTAATCAAGGCCGTCATTCGAGACCCCGTATTCGCCGAGCGATGATGATTTGGTCTGTCACAAATCGCCATACTATTCAATTCGCATGCAGTCATTTTCCTGCTGCGTTATCAGCGGTTTCAGCCGAAACAGATGGAAGTTGAGCTGAAGTTTGGTAGGCCGGGGTACCGCCGATTTCAGAGAAACCTTCCCTCTCGCTGTTAAGCGCCTGATTAACAATAGCTGCTGTAGCAAGCGCCGACCTGGCAATCTGCTTGCTTCCTTCGAGAGCCTCTTCAACATAATTCTCGAGAGGCAGGTAGATCGGCAGCTTTATATCCAAGATTGGGCGAGGCTGATTGCTCACGCTAGCCCAATCTTGCGCCTTGCCAGTTGCCTTATTTTTGCGAGACGACTTCTCGAAGAAATCACGATATCGGCGAGGAGCTATCCCAAAAAAGTGTACAAATCTGGTTTTTTCGTAGCTGGCATAGTGAACTCTGGAAGAACCTTCGACTTCAATTGAATCTGGGTGCAAAGTAAAGGCAGCGCTCTTCGGATACGGCTCCAAAAAGTACACTGTGTCGATACCGGACCCGACGATGTGCTTTGCGCAGATGTGGCATGGAAACGTGGTACAAAACAGCGTTGCGTCTTGGACCCCTCTGCCTAGTCTGGCCGCATCCATCAAAGCAGACATTTCTGCATGCAAAATTCGACCAAACTCAATGATATCCATAAGCTGAGAGTCACGGACAGCTGGAGTTTGTAGCATCTCGTCGATCTTATCGACGCAATCATTGTCCATCAAGCCGCTCTTGCTCAGCCGCTCGAATAAATCCAAAATTAGTGAGCGCTTTTTTTCATCGTTTGGATCATGGCCCCACTTATAGTCTCGTGCATCTCTGCCGTTATCGTTGGGCCAGTAAGTCCCACCTCGACCTTTGGGTACTTCGTTGCAACCTAACGTGATGATCTCGTGCCGCTTAGAGAAGATTGCAGCGCCGACCTGCCGTGAAAGATCGAGCGATCGCAAAGAGGCGCCCTTCGCCATGTACATTCCGTACTCTACCGGAGTCGGCGAGAGCGTGTTATCGCCGAATATCAAGCGGACGAACCGATCAAGCTGATCTGACTGCGTGGCTTCGGTGTCGACGTTGATAATAAGATCAGCAAGATGAAAAACACTTCGTACACGTTGACCGGTCGGATTTTCCTCTTGGTCCTCGTCTAGTTTGACGAGTTGGTCGGCTGTCGCTTTGTATTTGTCCCAGTCGGTGCTTTTGTGGTCCCGTGCTATGCGCTGAGCGAAAGCCTCGCTTCGTTCTCCCTTTGAAGAGTAAACCGATATTTGGAAGAAGAGCTTTCCGTAGACGCTGCGCAGCAACTCGATTTCTTCTTTGCGCTTGAATTGGTGGATAATATAGGCGTGCTTTTCCCGATGTTCTCGTAAATCCCGATCGAGATTCCTTTCCTTTGCGATCTTATCAATGACCAACGATGCGCAGACGGCTTGGTCACCGGAGAGCTCTCTAAGGCGATTTCCGAACTCAATATAACTGTTGAAGCGTGCCTCGCTGGGCTTGTCTTGTAGCTCGACGTCGCAGTAATCAATTTCTCGGAAAAGATCGGTGACTTTGATTACGGTAACTTGGTATTCGAACCGCTCCAGCAGCGTCTTCAAGGGTTGAACCGTATCTGCTAGATCCACGCCAATCGGGGCAACAAGCCCAAAGAAAAGCTCAGGGAACTCTATTCTTTCCATCATAATGTTTTTTCGCCGGTTTACGATTCGAGCTGTGATGTTGGGCTATCGAGTTGCTTTTCGGGAGTTGTAGTAATGTCTGCAAAATCTGTGGTTGAAGGCGAGAATATTGACCTGGGTGTCGGAAATGGCAAGGTTCAGCCGAATAAATCCGTACCTGCCAACATGTTTGGCGATTTCATCGAGGAACAGCTGCAGCGAGCAAAAAGTAAAGCAGAAGACTTCGACGCTGATGCTTCGCAGGTTGTCTGTCACGCTTACTGATTAAGAGTGGGGCGTCCACCTGAGGAAGAGCGGCCCCGCATTGGTCGAACATTGTGAGCCATGCGAGCCCGCAATCGATGAGGGCAGCGTTAAGAGCCTCTCACCGCTCATTACCGGTCCGAACCTCTCTCAGCTCTCCCCTTGAAGCGCATCATTTGGAGCTATTCGATGGGAGCGAAATCGTTCGGGCCTGTCTTGATCCGAGTTCCTGGCACATAGATAGATGCCGATTTCGAAGTCGAGACTAGCAGCCTGCTTCATGACGTTCTAACATGAGGTTATCACCGCACCGGCGGAGTACTTGCTCCAGACCTTTGGCGACACCGTAGCCAAACACGGTTGCGGAATCATCGAGGTCGCCTTCGGGGTACCACTTCGTCATGAATGCCCCCCACTCGGCCGTGGCAGCATCATTCTTCCACTCGGCGTCCTTAGGATCCTTCAGGTCGATTTTTGGTGCTCCTTAGCACTTACCGCCTCAGTACCAGTCGAAGTGTCTTCAGGAGCTAGACGCTGATCCCCTACATCAGGGATGCCGTAAGCTCGAAATCCGGCGGCTCGAATTAGCTCAAACTCCTTCTGCCGGCCGATATCTGCAAGGACGGCTTGCATCCGGTCGATGTCATCGCTTGGGGCGATCCAGAGGTCCCCAAAGGCGATCGTAGGGTTCTTCCTGAGATGGGGAGGTATCTTCGTACGCCTCCGATGGGGGCCGTCTTGCGTGAGGGTTGGTAATTCGCGAAGCGTGTGACCTTAAGTCTAGCTTTAAGGTCATCAGGCGATGCGGGTCGAGGTTTTAGGCGGGCTGGAGCGGCGGCGGC
>NZ_JBIXJX010000061.1:0-3311 GCF_052871955.1 Bradyrhizobium sp. CAR08 | reverse complement strand
TCATGGATGATCTGTTGCGGGAGTTTTTGACGGAAACCAGCGAGAGCCTGGACACCGTGGACAATCAGCTGGTGAAGTTCGAGCAGGAGCCGAACAACGCCAAGATCCTGGATAACATTTTCCGGCTGGTCCACACCATCAAGGGCACGTGCGGCTTCCTCGGATTGCCGCGACTGGAAGCGCTGGCGCATGCCGGCGAGACGCTGATGGGCAAATTCCGTGACGGCATGCCGGTGACGGGGCAGGCGGTGACGGTGATCCTGTCCTCGATCGACCGCATCAAGGAAATTCTGGCCGGGCTGGAGGCGACCGAAGCCGAGCCCGAGGGCACCGACCGCGATCTCATCGACAAGCTGGAAGCGATGGTCGAGCAGGGCATGGCGGCTATGTCAGCGTCGGCGCAGCCGATCGCGTCAGGCTCGGCGCAGCCGATGCCGGCCGGCGCTGCTGCTGCCGTTGCCGAAGCGCCGCCGCTGGTGCCGGACGCGCCTGTCGCCGTTGAAGCCGCGCCGACCTCCGGCGTGCTGGCCGACCAGAGCCTGGAGCGTCCGCTGCGTCCGGGCGAAGTCTCGCTCGACGAGCTCGAGCGTGCCTTCCGCGAGACCGCGATCGAAGTGCCGGTCCCGGTTGCCAAGGCCGAAGTCAAGGCGGAGCCTCCGCCTGCCGCTGAAGCCCCGGTGCCTGTTGCCAAGGAAGCCGCGAAGGAGACCAAGGCGAAGGACAAGGCCGCGCCGAAGAAGTCGATCGCCGACGAGGGCGCCGCCGAGGGAGCCAGCATCGCCAACCAGTCGATCCGCGTCAACGTGGATACGCTGGAGCATCTGATGACCATGGTCTCGGAGCTGGTGCTGACCCGCAACCAGCTGTTGGAGATCTCCCGCCGCAACGAGGACACCGAGTTCAAGGTGCCGTTGCAGCGGCTGTCCAACGTCACCGCCGAGCTGCAGGAAGGCGTCATGAAGACGCGCATGCAGCCGATCGGCAATGCCTGGCAGAAGCTGCCCCGCATCGTTCGCGACCTCTCGAGCGAACTCGGCAAGCAGATCGAGCTGGAGATGCACGGCGCCGACACCGAGCTCGACCGCCAGGTGCTCGACCTGATCAAGGACCCGCTCACCCACATGGTGCGCAACTCCGCCGACCATGGCCTGGAGACCCCGGCCGAGCGTCTCGCCGGCGGCAAGGGCGAGCAGGGCACCATTCGCCTGTCCGCCTATCACGAGGGCGGCCACATCATCATCTGCATCGCCGACAACGGCCGTGGCCTGAACACCGACAGGATCAAGGCCAAGGCGATCTCCTCAGGTCTGGTCACCGAGGCCGAGCTCGAGAAGATGAGCGAAGCCCAGATCCACAAGTTCATCTTCGCCCCGGGCTTCTCGACCGCGGCCGCCATCACCTCGGTGTCGGGACGCGGCGTCGGCATGGACGTGGTGCGCACCAATATCGACCAGATCGGCGGCACCATCGACATCAAGTCGGTCGCCGGTGAAGGCTCCTCCGTTACCATCAAGATCCCGCTGACGCTCGCCATCGTCTCCGCGCTGATCGTGGAAGCCGCCGGCGACCGCTTTGCGATCCCGCAGCTCTCCGTGGTCGAGCTGGTGCGGGCCCGCGCCAACTCGGAGCACCGCATCGAGCGCATCAAGGACACCGCGGTTCTCAGGCTGCGCAACAAGCTGCTGCCGCTGATCCATCTCAAGAAGCTGCTCAAGATCGACGACGGCGCCGTCTCCGATCCCGAGAACGGCTTCATCGTGGTGACGCAGGTCGGCAGCCAGACCTTCGGCATCGTCGTCGACGGCGTGTTCCACACCGAAGAAATCGTGGTCAAGCCGATGTCGACGAAACTGCGCCACATCGACATGTTCTCGGGCAATACCATCCTGGGCGACGGCGCGGTCATCATGATCATCGACCCCAACGGCATTGCCAAGGCGCTCGGCGCCGCCGGCTCCTCGGCCCATGACATGAACAACGAGAACGGGACGCACAGCATCGGATCGGGCGAGCAAACCACCTCACTGCTGGTATTCCGCGCCGGCTCGGCCCAGCCCAAGGCGGTCCCGCTCGGGCTCGTCACGCGCCTGGAAGAGCTCCCGGCCGACAAGATCGAGTTCTCGAACGGCCGCTACATGGTGCAGTACCGCGAGCAGCTGATGCCGCTCGTTGCCATGGAGAGCGTCACCATCGCGAGCCAGGGCGCCCAGCCGATCCTGGTGTTCTCCGACGACGGCCGCTCCATGGGCCTCGTCGTCGACGAGATCATCGACATCGTCGAGGAACGGCTCAACATCGAGGTCGGCGGATCCTCCTCCGGCATTCTCGGCTCGGCCGTGATCAAGGGCCAGGCCACCGAAGTGATCGACGTCGGCCACTTCCTGCCGATGGCGTTCTCCGACTGGTTCACCCGCAAGGAGATGAAGCCGTCGCTGCACTCGCAATCGGTGCTGCTGGTCGACGATTCGGCGTTCTTCCGCAACATGCTGGCCCCGGTGCTCAAGGCCGCCGGCTACCGCGTCCGCACCGCGCCGACCGCGCAGGAGGGCCTGGCGGCGCTGCGCGCGCAGAGCTTCGACGTGGTCCTGACCGACATCGAGATGCCCGACATGAACGGGTTCGAGTTTGCCGAGACCATCCGCTCCGACAGCAATCTGGGCGCGATGCCGATCATCGGGCTCTCCGCGCTGGTGTCGCCGGCGGCGATCGAGCGCGGCCGTCAGGCCGGCTTCCACGACTATGTCGCCAAGTTCGACCGTCCCGGTCTGATCGCGGCGCTGAAGGAACAGACCGCGGGCGCCGCCGGTGCCTCCGAGCTGAGCCGCGCAGCCGCCTAAACCCCAGCGGGATGGATCAGGAGATACGCACATGACCAAGAAGACCCAGTCCGGCGAAGGCGCCATGGTCGAATACGTCACCGCGATGATCGGCGGCCAGCTGTTCGGCCTGCCGATCTCCCGCGTCCAGGACGTGTTCATGCCCGAGCGCGTCACCCGCGTGCCGCTGTCCTCGCGCGAGATCGCGGGCGTGCTGAACCTGCGCGGCCGCATCGTCACCGTGGTCGACATGCGCGCCCGGCTCGGCCTGCCCAAGCCCGAGGACGGCAAGATCCCGATGGCGGTCGGCGTCGATCTGCGCGGTGAATCCTACGGCCTCCTGATCGACCAGATCGGCGAAGTGCTGCGGCTCGCCGAGGACGGCATGGAAGAAAACCCCGTCAATCTCGACCCCCGCATGGCCAAGCTCGCCGGCGGTGTCCACCGTCTCGACGGCCAGCTCATGGTCGTCCTCGACGTCGATCGCGTCCTCGA
>NZ_JBIXJX010000060.1:0-3435 GCF_052871955.1 Bradyrhizobium sp. CAR08 | reverse complement strand
GTAGAACAGTTGACCTTGGTCACTCTTCAGACGGCCCATCATGGATCGACCTCGCCGAGATTCGCGTCAACACAACGGAATCACGGTTCGTGACTTGTCTCAACCGACTTTTGCAACAAAATCGGCCCTTAGCCGAAGGCCAAATGAGCGCGTGTCATGTCGGCTGTCAGGAGCAAGCCGGACGCAGATCCCACTTGCGTGCACCGCTGGTTTTGACCCAAAGCAGACTCTGCTCGCGTCAAGGGTCGCCTCTTCAGTTCCTATTTGGTCCTCGATAGAAATCGTATGCATTCAGCTCATTCGCGAACGATCCACCACCGTGAAGCCGACTGCCATCGAGCTGACCCTGAATTGTCTTCAGCCAAGGCAGCTTTGTTTCGATCGCGCGAGTAATTGGGTCATCTGTCACCTCGATGGCCACCTCGCGGAGCGCAACGTCAGCTCCAAAGGTTGCTCGGAGATTTGCTGGATCAACCTGCACCACCGACTTCGGATCATTGGGGTCGCTGAAGTGAACCAACATTGGAATTACATCGAGCTGCAACACGCGATGAGGGCGCCGGTCTATCAACAGCCGCACTTTTGGAAGAGGATCAATCTCGCCCTTGAGCAGATCGGCAAAAACATGAAACAGCATCCACGCAGGGCCACCTAGATCTCCAAATCCAGCCTTTGGTCCTCGGAGAAGCGCGAAGAGTGTGCCGTGAGGGCCGAGGTCAACCATCACAGCTTCGCCGCTGATCTCACTTCCAGCCCCGCCCATAGACCCGAAGATGGGTCTCATGTCGGATTGCTTGACCTGGATGACGCCAGAACCACTGACGAGCCTGCCATCAACATCTACGTTAATCGTAAGTCGGTATCTGATTGTTTCGCTCAGGCTACCACAGCCAGTCAGTGCGCTCACTAGAACGCAGAGCGCGGCCAGCCGTTTCGCAAGGATTAGAGCCATCGCCGTACCAATTCACGCCGCTAATCTGATCGAGCTTTCTCGCGCTCTAACAAGCTTTGGTTGTGCATGGCAACGGGCTAAAGTTCAGTGAATGTTTTTCCCTGCCGCCCGTAAAGGGGCAAAGCTGGGCAGACCTTCACTTCCGCCTTTGACCCTGGCTGTGTGAAAACGCCGTGCCTGCTATGATTCCCGCACTGAATCGGCGGGGGCTGGCATGGCTCGTTTCGTTCAAGGAGCTGATCGCGGGCAATCTACTTTGTTGCCGGAATGCCTGGACGACTGGGTTGCAGATGACAATCCGGTTCGCGTGATCGACGCCTTCGTTGCAGCCCTCGATCTGGCTGAACTTGGGTTCGGTGGCGTTGAGCCTGCCGGCACAGGTAGGCCGTCGTATCATCCGGCCGCGCTCTTAGGGCTCTACATTTACGGTTATCTCAACCGTGTCCATTCGAGCCGCCGGCTTGAGCGTGAAGCTGGCCGCAACGTCGAAGTGATGTGGCTGCTCGCCAGGCTTGCGCCCGATCACAAAACGATTGCCGATTTCCGCAAGGACAATGGTCCCGGCATCAAAAAGGTCTGCGCGCGCTTCGTCGAGGTGTGCCGCAAGATGGGCTTGCTCGCGACAGCCAGCGTTGCGATCGACGGCAGCAAATTCAAAGCAGTCAATAATCGCGATAAGAACTTCACGCGCGGCAAAGTCGAGCGGCGGCGCACGCAATTGGAGGAGAGTGTTGCGCGCTATCTCGCTCAGCTCGATACCGCCGACCGGCAGGAGCCGTCGGAAACACTGGAGTTAAAAAAGACGCGGATCAAAGAACGGCTCAAAAATCTGACCGTTGAAATGGCGAAACTCGCAGCGATTGAAAAACAGGTTCTGGCGTCGCCCGATCAGCAGATATCGTTCACTGATCCCGACAGCCGTTCGATGGCCACGAGCGGCCGTGGTTCTGGCGTCGTCGGCTACAACGTGCAGACGGCGGTCGATACAGAAAACCATCTGATCGTCGCGCACGAGGTGACAACAAGCGGCTCAGACCGGTCGCAACTTGCAAACATAGCCCGGCAAGCCAAAGCCGTTCTTGAGGCCGACACGCTCGATGTTGTCGCCGATCGCGGCTACTTCAAGGGTGAAGAAATCGTGGCGTGCGAGCAATCTGGCATCACGGTGACTTTGCCCAAGCCGATGACATCGGGTGCGAAGGCTTCGGGACGCTTCGGCAAACAGGACTTTGCTTATCTGCCAAATGAGGATGTTTATCGCTGCCCTGCCGGTGAGAAACTCAAATATTATTATACCAACGACGAAGACGGCCAGAAGCTGCGCAACTATTGGACGAACGCCTGCAAAACCTGTCCACTCAAATCGAAGTGCACGCCGAGCCCACAACGCCGTATCAAGCGATGGGTGCACGAGGACGTTCTCGAACGCGCTCAGGCGCGGCTCGACAAGAATCCAAACGCCATGCGCACACGCCGCGAGACCGTCGAGCATCCGTTCGGCACACTGAAGATGCGCATGGGCGCGACGCACTTCTTGTGCGTGACGCTGCCGAAAGTTGCGACCGAGATGGCGCTGTGCGTGCTCGGCTACAATCTGACACGCGTGCTGAACATCGTCGGGATGAAACCGCGGCTGGCGGCGGTGAGGGCGTGATACGGGCGTTGCCGCGCGCCGTTGCGGTTCATGGGGCGCGTAAAAGAGCCCCGACATTGCCTCAGGATGAGTTCTGGTCGAGCGGCCGCAAGAGTTGCCCAAATTGATCGGACCGCGATAGCCTGAGTTCGACCGCGCCGGTCCGCGTCATGCAACAGCGTTTTTACACGACCAAGACCCATTGCAGACTTGGCCGCCCTTATTTCGGTCCCAATAGCGAAGTTCAACGTTAGTCCGTTTCAATGTCTTGGAGCGTCCATTGAGAGCAGCTATTTTGATCTCGCTTCTGACATTGTCGTCTCAGCTATCCGCTCAGACGCATCATGGAGAGCAGCCGTCCGTTTCCCGCTTTCGAGCTTGTGTTCGGTCGCACGCGCCCGATGCTCAAGCGGCGGGTGTTCGGACAGCCGAGGATGCCGCGCGCTACGCCATGAAGGCGTGCATGCCCTTGGTCGGGTTGTTCTTAGATCCAAACGCCTCCCGGAATGCGGAAGTTATAGAGGAAGTGCTTCCTCCCGGAAGCTATCGTGCGGTTCTCAGGGAGGAGTGGGGCGATTTTGTTGAGCAGGGAAACAGACAATAGGATTTAGCTCTCGCCGGCAGTTCTACGAAGGTCGCCTCTTGTGAAGGGTTTCGGATGCCGGCCCCATGACGGTGTTGCCGCGCACACGGGGGCCGGCGTCCGAAAGCCTCCAAAGGAGGAAACCGCGCTGGGGGGACGTAGGACGATGCCGCGTGATCGAGCTAGTCGCGTCAAACAACCTTCAGACGATCAGGACGATCGCCTATGGGGATTTAATGTTTGGCGGCACCTATACTTTCAATGGCT
>NZ_JBIXJX010000059.1:0-3561 GCF_052871955.1 Bradyrhizobium sp. CAR08 | reverse complement strand
GTCGCGCCGTCATCCACGTCGCTGTCGTTGGTCGCCACAGAGCCCGTGATGGTGCTGTCTTCCAGACCGCTGTTGGTGTCGGCAACCGCAACCGGCGTGTCGTTGGTGCCGGTCAGCGTGATCGTCACGGTCTGGGTGGCCGTTGAGCCATGACCATCATTGACAGTAACGACAAAGCTCTCGGTCACGCTCTGGCCCGCAGCGAGGTGCTGCGCGGCCACGTTGTCAAGGTTGTAGTGCCACTGCACCGACCCGTTGGCGGCATTTGCCGCCTCGCTCACCGGACCAAGCGAGAAGGTGCCGAGCGCAGTCGTGTTGGCTGGCGCAACGACGAATGTGGCGGTATGCCCGTCGCTTAGATCCACGTCAGTGAAGCTGACCGTGCCGGCTGCGGTCAGAGAATCCGACGGGTCCGGCGTCGCCGGGGCATCCTCGACCACTGTGCCGGCCTGAACACCAGAGGTGACGCTAACGACGTCATTCGCACCAGCTATGGTGATGGCGACGTCCTGAGTGACCGTCGAGCCTTGGCCGTCGCTCACTGTCACGGCGTAGTGCTCGACCACGCTCTGGCCCGCAGCGAGGTATTGCGCGGCCGCGTTGTTCAAGTTGTAGTGCCACTGCACCGAGCCGCTAGCAGTGTTGGCGCCCTCGCTCACCGTATCAAGCGAGAAGGTGCCGAGCGCGGAGGTGTTGGCTGGCGCGGCGACAAACGTCGCGGTATGCCCGTCGCTCAGATCCACGTCGGTAAAGCTGATGGTGCCGGCCGTCGTCAGGGAATCCGACGGATCCGGAGTCGCCGGGGCGTCCTCCACCACCGAGCCGCTCTGGACACCCGAGGTGATCGACACGATGTCGTTGGTGCCGGTGGTCGTGACCGTCACCGTCTGGGTGGCTGTCGAGCCGTGGCCATCATTGATCGTCACCACGAAGCTCTCGGTCACGCTCTGGCCCTCGGCGAGGTACTGCGCAGCCGCGCTGTTCAAGGCGTAGTGCCACTGCACCGACCCGTTGGCAGCATTGGCCGCCTCGCTCACCGGATCGAGCGAGAACGTGCCGAGCGCGGTAGTGTTGCCGGCCCCGGCGACAAACGTCGCGGTATGCCCATCGCTCAGATCTACGTCGTTAAAGCTGATGCTCCCGGCCGTAGCCAGGGAATCCGACAGACTTGGCGTCGACGGGGCGTCCTCCACCACCGCGCCGCTCTGGACACCCGAGGTGATCGACACGATGTCGTTGGTGCCGGTGATCGTGACCGTCACCGTCTGGGTGGCTGTCGAGCCGTGACCATCATTGATCGTCACCACGAAACTCTCGGCGACGGTTTGGCCTGCAGCGAGGTACTGCGCAGCCGCGTTGTTCAAATTGTAGTGCCACTGCACCGCGCCGTTGGCGGCATTGGGCGCCTCGTTGACAGGGTCGAGCGAGAAAGTGCCGAGTGAAGTGGTGTTAGAAGAAGCTGCTGCGAACGAGGCCGAATGCGTGTCGTTGAGATCGGCGTCGTTGAAACTGATAGTGCCGGCCGCGCTCTGCGAATCCGAGACATCGGGTGTGGCATTCGCGTCTTCGACCACCGAACCGCTCTGCGGACTCGATGTGATGAAGACCGAGTCGTTTGCCCCATTGAACTGGAGTGTCACGGTCGCCCAACTGAGCGTGCCATTGCCCAGCTGGATCGCGTAGGTGAACGTGTCAGTCAGCGTTTGCCCGGTCGCCAGCGCCTGAAGCTGAACGTTGATGTCGCCCTTGTCGTAATGAACGGTGCCGTCCGCTTCGATCCAGATGCGTGCACCGAGGGCGCTGCGGTCACCGGTTGCGGCCATTCCGGCGGCATCGCTGCTGTACGCTACATCTTTGACCAGTAAGTCCGCTGGTGCGTAGTTTTTGGTGGACGCGGAGGAGCTCATTCCATCGTCCAGGGAGAACAGCGTCTTGGCCGCGCCCCCAAGATCATTTGCCAGCACGTTCAAGATGAGAATGTTGCTGGCGTCTTCCGCAAACGAGAAAATGTCCGTGTTGGCTTGCGGAGTATTGCCGAACGAAACCGTGCTGCCGCCGCCCGTTGCCTGCGTCGCCATAGCTTAAATCCTCTGGATGATGCGCCGTCCGCATTCGCGGACCGGCACAAATTGCACAATGGCGCGGGGATGATCGGCCGTTGCCTTGCCTATGCTGCTGAAGAAAGATGCCGAGCTACTCAGCATCCCTATCGTCCTGCTCAGCGCTTCGTGCCGCTCAAGCCTGTTTAGGGCTAGAGCCGCTCCGAGCTTGCGAGCGAATGTCGTGTGCACGGTCGAGCGCCCGACAGCTGCCATGTTTGCAAACCGCAAACTTGGCTGGATCGAAAAATCGAAAATTGACGGAGAAGAATTCGAAATTTCCCGCGCCCGAGTGAACATTGCTACAAAATGCGTGCACGTCATTCGCAACCTCGCCTGCCAATGCAGAGCAGAGAGCGTCGCCGCAAAATCAATTCACGCAAATTGGTAACGCTCGCTCGAACGGCGATAGGTCCGCCGACCGCAGCTCCATCAACTGCTGCCAAGTTACGCGAAAGATCTAGCGGTATCCCCCTTGCCCATCGTGGCCAGTGCTTGGCCGCCACGTTTGGCAATTATTGATTTTGCAATATTCGCCACTTCAGAAGCGACCACCGTGGCCAAGAAGCGTCACGATCATCCACTCCCCGATTAAATCGAGCCTATTTTAAATTAAAGCGCCAGTCTATTTATTTATTTATACGCCGCATTTAATGATTAATGCATGAAAATCAAGAAGAAGGAGGCTCTTGCGCCACTCCTTGCGAGGCGACCCCGGAATTTTACGGCTTTTACCCTGATGCACTCCGTCCGCGAGATGGTCATTGCTTCGCGTAGATCGACAGTCGCAGGGAGCCAACTGGAGCCAAACTCAGCCCTATCTGCGAAGACGAGGCATGAAAGCAACAGCCTCGCAATGCGTCGCGCGTGATTATTAACTTACGCACCCGACGCGCTCCAGGTCCGCCCGCCGTGACGCGGCGAATTTGGCTTTCGGCGAATTTGGCTTTCAATGTGATGCTGGTCATCCTCATGGAGGGCGGCAGCCGTCATTGTCGCCGGGGGCCCACGTTCCAGAGTGTGAGACCATCGGCGGGACTCAAGGGTGGCGCGCTCCTAGAGCGAGGCGCGTAGCCAGACCGCTGACGCAACCCAACTGCTGGGTTATCGCTCAGTAGCCGACGCACGTGCCCTGGAGGGCGGCGAGGAGTCCTCGGCTGGGATTTCTGACATTGCGATGCTCGCGCATGAAGCTTCGCATCTCGTGCTGCCGTCCCGTGCAGTCTCGTTCGCTTTACCGCGCAGCGGGGGTCGGCGAGCAAGCATTCGAAATCCATGTGAAGCTTAAACCGAAAGCAGTTCCCGGTCGGCTTACAAATGGAACCAAATTGACCGCCATTAAATGAGAAATTTGATTATGTCATATAATCATGATGACTCCATCGCAAAAACGAAAAATATGTTGGGGGAAAACATGGGAGGTTGAAATGGAAGCTGCCCGCCGCCTGCGTGCAATGGCGCT
>NZ_JBIXJX010000058.1:0-3846 GCF_052871955.1 Bradyrhizobium sp. CAR08 | reverse complement strand
GAGAAGCTGGAAACTGCTTGCAGAGGCAGAGTACTGGGAGCATCTGGCGGCTGCGGCTTCAGCTCATTGAGCTTCGGTGGAGTATTCTTTATCTTCGCTTTTCGTCGACTTCTTACTTCAAATCATTTTCTGAGGCATGTGATGTCGAGTACGCGTCAGATTTTTTCTAGTGCTGTTCTGAATGAACGGCACCAGGCGCTTCTGGAGGAGCTTAGAGAGGTGGAGAAGCTTCGACGCAAGCTCCGACATGTGGAAGCAAGAACGATGGGCAGAAGACGGCGTACCAAAGCGAGCGGCGGAGCAAGAGCCGTTTAGAGACCCGCCGGTCCGAAGGTTGACCCGCGTTGGCTCACTCGGGCGATTCGATGGACGGATTGCCCGCGTTCCTCGCATCTGCCACTATTCTGAAAGAGGACTGGCGCCTTTATCCCGCAGTGAGCGAGCCTTGGTGACGACGTCGCTGCGACATGTCGGCAACCAGCCAGGCCGGGGTGCCTCACAATGCTCGAACTAACTCGGCGGCGAGACCGGCCGTCGATTCAGGATCGCGCGTTAGCTCCGATCTTCATTCGACGTTGCACTTCGGAACACAGCAACGAGTCGATCGCCTTGCCAAAGCTCAACGTCGTGCTCGTCATGCATTTGCTCGGCTCGGCGTCTCGCCGTCTGCTCGTCAATGCAGTCGAGCTTTGCAGCGCAGATCAGTTGCCGGCTGCCGTCCACCACGAACACCTTGTACCGCATAATGCAGTCCGATCCCAAAGGCGACCGTCATCGTACTCGAATGTCCGTCTAAGCCGGTGCCAAACTAGGTGTGGCGCACGGAATCTTTGTACGTGTGGCAGTTCGACTATACCAGCTCGTGGAATCCATTGATTGCGCGGCGGATGTACCTCGCATCTAAGCTAACGTAATCTCCACGCATGCCGAAGCGTGCGGCTCGAGCTCAAGAGCGAGAGGCCACCAAGCGTCATCAGCAGTACACCGAACCAGGCCGTCCAGCTGCGCGCTCCGCCGTGCGCCTCTGCAGTACGCGCGCCCAGCGGCATATCTTGAGGTGCGTCGGCGAGAAGCTGCCCAACGTCGACTTGGCCCGGCACGGAGTGTTCGGAGGTGATCTGGTTGGGAAGATCGACAATGGGGGCCGCCGACCCCGTGCCGAGATTGGAAGCGGCATCAGCTACCTTCATTTCGGGTACAGGCGGCTGAGATTGCTCGGGCGGTGCGGAGCGCAGCACCTCCGCGCGCGCATCAACGACCGCGCTCCACCTCGTCCCGTTCTCGTCCAAACTGGCGCTGCGGTCTTTGGCCATGCGAGCCCGAATGGGCTTCTTCACCGTCGCGATGCCCTCGGCCAGGAACCAGCATTTGCGGCGACCGTCCATTCGGTAGACCCAATGCTGTCCACCAGTGGTCGAGCTACCGGGACGCGGCACGCATTCGGCTTGCGGCGGAGAGGTTACCGTGGGTTGGGGCGTAGCAGTATTGAAGAAGTCGGCAAGAGGGTTGGAAGACGCAGGCGCCGCCGATAAACCTCCGACAAGCACCAAACTGGCGAAGTATAATCGCAAATGACCGGACATCGAAAACTCCCGGGTGCGCCCCACCCCCGCTCGAACCTTAGCGGCGACAACGGCTCCCATGCGGCTTAAATCGGGCGGCGCGATGAATTAATTAATTGTACTCTTGGCTACCTGATTAATATGCCGGTCACGAGGCAGCGCGATTCATCGAGCCGTCCGCGCCGCCGTCCGGTGATCGCCATCTTTGCGCTCGTCCCCGAGCACGAAAGCGCAACTGGCCAAGGGTGAGTTTGTGGAGGTCACGAGACGTGGCTACCCCGCGCGGCGATTTAAATACTCCGCCACGATATTACCGCTGTCGCGCCTTTCTCCCTGCTACCTCTCGTATTAAATGTGGATTGCATGATCAATATTTCACTGAGGGCTTGTCTGCTCCCGGATTCCCGACTTGTCTGCCTGGGCCTTCTGCCCAAGATTAGGGATGGAGCCATGAACACCGCGCATTTCAATTCGCTCTCCGTTGACGAACTCTGGATATTTCACCAAGAGGTCGCCGCCAAACTCACTCAGAAAATGTTGGTGCAAAAAGCACATTTGGAGGAACGGCTCCACAGGATTGGACTGGCCAACGAGGCCACGCGGTTCAATCGCGAGCGCCGTCCATACCCGCCCGTTCGTCCCAAATATCGCAATCCGAAGAACCCGGCGGAGACATGGTCGGGTCGCGGCAGGCTGCCTCGATGGCTGCGGCCGCAGCTTCGAGGCGGCCGAAAATTGGACGATTTCCTAATCGATCGGGCTTCAGCCGAAAAGCGGCAGACCAATTGAGCGCGCGTTGCGGCATTTTGGGATGGAAATGCTGGCGCCGGCTGTTCCCCCCTGGGCTCTGAGCTTCTCACATCATCGTTGAAGCGCGGGTCATAACCATGCTTCGAGGCATGGCCATAGCGAGAGCGCTGGGCTGATGGTCTCGCTGAATCGCTCGGGGGGCCCGCGGCGCAGTGAGGACGCAGTGAGGACATCGACGAGACTCTCAAGCACGCGATGGCCCGCATCTAGTCGTGGTGCCCGCTGAAGTGCCGCCTAACCGCATTCCACGCTCGAAGGACTGGAAGGATGAGCACGATGAAAAGAACCCTGATTGCAACCGGCCTCATTGCGCGCTGCAGGAGTGGTGGGTCGTGATCGTCCAAGCGACCGGCCGTCGTGTTAATCGTCACCGGAGATGGAATTCCTGCTCGCCGAGTAGGTGCCGGTCTGCGCGAGGGCAGGACAACCACAACGAACAGAACGTTCACCAGTAGCCATATTCCCACGATGAGAAGAAAAGTACGCACGAGAACGACCATCGTTGATCTAAATCTGCCGAGCTTACTCCTGCCTCATACCCGGCACGCAACCGGCAACACTGCGTTCGCGGACGGAGCCGCTTCAGCGCAGCCGGCACATTTTCGCATCTCCCCGAGGCCGTTGGGCCCCGAGCGCTTTGCGAGCGTCCAGGATCGCTCCCAGCCTAGTCGGGCGCAACACTCGCGTCTGTGCGCTTTCGAACATTCATGCCCCCTTCAGGTATGCTAGTTCTATGCATCATCCGGCGAGAGCCGGACAGGGATGGCTCATCGGCCAAGACGGCCGTCCTCAGCCCGCAATCCCTGAACAGGGGCTGGGTCATGGAGCATGGCCCAAATATCGCAGCACGAAGAGCGGCGAATTTGGCGGTCCGCATAGAACCAGTATCGAGTTTCGGCAGTTGACTCCGGGTGGATCCGAACCAGCAACTGATTTGTTCGGGCCAAGGATAAGTTTAAAAGCTAAGCCGGCACACATGAAGGACCTCCGACGACGTTTGGAAAAGGTCCGCGCTGACGCCAGAGAGTTTATGCTGATGAGCCAGCAAGCGACGGACATAGAAAAGCGCGAGCTGTTTAAGCGCTTGGCGGATGAACTCGCCTTCGAGGCTCTCGAGCTTGAGCTAATCGTCAAGAAAAATGAGCGAGCTAATCCGTGCGACCAGCACGAGGTCGTGGAGTTTAAGCCGCCCTCTCAGCGAACGCGTGGCTGATGCGGAAGAGGTCAAGCCGGCTAGATCGGCGTGACAACGGAACTTTGCGCATGGCTCCGCCAGCGAACGCTGCTCCGCCTTCGCCGCATCGCATTGCGGTTGGGAGGGGCCCAATCCGGAAGCGGTGATGTCATTGTACGCCGCCAGCAGTTCATCCATATGGTCCTTCCGTCGATTTCGAAGAACAGCGGGGTTTCAGGCAAGGCGCCGAGGCTACGGAAGTGGTCGACTATTCTCGGTGAACCTCGATCGCAGCCCACG
>NZ_JBIXJX010000057.1:0-4099 GCF_052871955.1 Bradyrhizobium sp. CAR08 | reverse complement strand
GCCGCCGCCGCTCCAGCCCGCCTAAAACCTCGACCCGCATCGCCTGATGACCTTAAAGCTAGACTTAAGGTCACACGCTTCGCGAATTACCAACCCTCACGCAAGACGGCCCCCATCGGAGGCGTACACTGGGTCGTCTTGTAGACCTCGTCAAATTTGCGTGGGGCATGGGCGAGACAAAAAGCCAGCTGGATCGCGCGCTCATGACCGCGGGCGAGCGCCTTGTAGGCGGCATAACCATCCACCTGCAGAAGGCCGGAAACCCCCGTCAATTGTCCGGCGATCTCCTCCGTGCCGCGGCCGTCGGCGAACCGTAGGCGACCGCCGGCGGCGAGGGGCCGCCCCATGGCCGGTCATCCATGGCATGCGCCCAGAACTGGCAGATGCCGGTGCGATGTCGTCCGGGATCGAGTACCGGCATCGGTGTCTCATCGCAGAACACGCGCGGCGCAGCGTGGATCGTGCGCAGCTGGAGCTCATAGAGGCTCTTAAGCCACCAGGCTGCACGCTTCACCCAGCCGGCCAGCGTCGCGCGGTCGAGATGGACACCCTGGCCGGCCAGAATTTGCACCTGTCGGTACGGCGGCAGATACCAGGCGAACTTCGAGACCACCACGTGGCTCACCAGTGCGGTCGAGGCCATGCCGCTCTCGATCAGGCGCGGCAGCACCTTCGCTTGGACCACACCATCGGTGCAGCTGCGGCAGCCATATTTGGGACGGATCGTGCGCAGCACCCGCACATCGCCGGGATGATGTCCAGCACCTCGCTGACGTCCTCGCCGATCTTGTGGAGCTGACCCTGGCAGCACGGGCACGCGGTCGCCTCCGGCTCCAGCACTTGCTCACAGCGCGGCAGGTGCTTGGACAGCGCGCCGATGTTGCGGCGCGCCTTCTTGCGCGGCCTATGAGCGCTTCCCGAAGATCATCTCCTCGAGCGTCTGCATCGCCACACGCAGCTTCTCGTTCTCGGCGTCAAGCGCGAGCACCATCTCGGTCAGAGCTGACGGATCGATCGGTAGAGCGTCGGGGCGAATCGCCATGATCAGACGATACATCCGCGCGCACATGCTCCAGCGAAATCCTTACCTCTCAGCCGACAATGGCCGGCTGCTTCACAGGCTTGGGTGAAACACGCGTCCACTCCAGCCCGTCGAGCGAGGGGATTGAGGAATGTCCCCAATACTGAGTCTAACGAATCATTTCCGGAGGTAGTCGAAGTTCGAGACCCCCACCATCCTTTGTACGGCCGCTCATTTCGAGTGATCAGGAAGATCGGCTAGCGAGGCCGAGGCATTCCCGCTTCGCATGAAGTTGAGTTTCGCACGGGAAGCAGTCTCCTAATTCAGGCAACCACAATCGAATATTGTGGACAAGAAGCAAATCAGATTAAGCTGAGTATGGAGGCTCTACTCGAGCTTTTATCGACAGCGGATTGTCCCGACGCACATGAGCATGGATCCAGCTGATCTTTGGTCGACGCTGACGCCCGCGCTCCGACGCCAGATCAAAGACGTCGCCGCGATTTTGGCGGAGATCCCTCATGAAGTCCGAGTTGGGGTCACACGAAGCCACTTGGCGCGCAAAGCCGTGGTCTACATCCGGCAGTCGACACCCCATCAGGTCGTAAGCAATCAGGAGAGCCTGCGCCTTCAATACGCGCTCCGCAAGCGCGCCCGCGAACTAGGATAGCGTGAGGCGGCCATCGACGTGATTGATACCGATCTCGGGTTGAGCGGCGCGCCTACGGCGCATCCCAACGGCTTCAAAGAACTCGTTGGCCGTGTTGGCCTGAGTGAAGTGGGGGCTCATCCTGTCGATCGACGGTGACTCGCTGGGCGCGTAACCGTACCGACTGGTATCCGCTCCTGGATATCTGTGGTCTGCGTGGCTGTCTGATCGCCGACCGCGATGGTGTCTACGATCCGGGCACTCCCAACGGACGGTTGCTTCTCGGGCTGAAGGGTTCGATCTCCGAGCTTGAGCTACATACGGTCCGCAGCCGGCTGACCGCCGGCCTGCTGGCCAAAGCCGAACGCGGCGAACTTGCGGTTATGCTGCCAATCGGGCTAATGCGGGACCCGAGCGGCGTGGTCGTTAAGGATCCCGACATGGCCGTGCAAGGGCGGCTCGGTCTCGTCTTCCAGCTGTTCCTGCAACTGCGCAGCGTTGCCAAGGTCACGCGGGCGTTGACGAGCGTGACCTCGAACTGCCACGTCGAGGTCGGCATGGCGATTTGAGTTGGACGCGCGCGACGCTGGCCGCGGTGGCGGCCGTCTTGAAGAACCCCGCATACGCGGGTCCTTCGTCTATGGACGAACCCGCTTCCAGCCGTCGAAGCGGGAGGGCGCCCTGCCGCAAAAGGCTCCGCGGCCGATTGAGGAGTGGCGGATCGTCGTCAAAGATCGATATCCTGCCTATATCGACTGGCCAATTTATGAAAAAATCCGAGCCGTCATCAGAGATAACCGAGCCGAATACATGCGCATCAAAACCCGAGGCGCGCCTCGCAATGGCGAGCTTCTGCTCCAGGGCATCGCCTGGTGCGCACGATGTGGCCATAAGGTGTACGTCCGCTACAAGGGGGCGGCGAGTATGTATGCAATCACCTGCGGACCCAGGAAGGCCAGCCGACCCGCCAACACATCCGGACCAACCGTATCGATGCGGCCGTTGCCGATGCGTTATTAACTGCATTGGCGCCGGCCGAACTCGATGTCTTGTCGCACTCCCGCCGGGTCCAGCAGCAGATGAACAATGCCTTACGTTCCAGCGCAGAACGAGAGCTCGAGCGCAAGCGATACACGGCGGCGCTCGCCGAACGGCAGTTCAATCGAGCTGATCGAGACAATCGCCTGGTCGCCTCAGAACTCGAGCGCCGATGGGAAGCGGCGCTAACCGACGTGCGCGCTGCCGAAGAGGCGCTTGCCCGACAGACGCCCTCCAAAGCCATCACACAACTGGCCATAAGCAAGGAGCTCGACAACAAGGTCATCAGCCTCACCAGCCGCTTGCCGCAGATATGGGCTGACGAGACTATCTCGGATGCGCATCGTCTTGATGGTATCGGAGACCCTCGAAACCACGTCATTGCACAACTTGATCTAAGAATCTGTCAGCCTCACAAGGAAGGCATCAACATGGGTGATCGAGCAGCATCGCGAGCTGCGTCGCACTTAGATGCACCACGCCGTCGCGGATCGGCGGCCAGGTGAAGCGTCCCTGGTGCAGCCACTTCGTCACCGGCACCATGCCGCTGCCCGTCCCACGCCAGAAGCTTCACCCTGTCCATGCGCTTGCTGCGGAACACGAAGACGTCGCCGCAATACGGGTTCGCTCGCAGCGCTTCGCTCACCAGCGCCGACACCGTGTGCACCGACTTGCGAAAGTCAACCGGCTGTGCCGCCAGCACCACCTTGAGGTCAGACCGTAGTGCAATCACCGGATGCCCCGAAGCGCCGACAGCACCGTCAAAAGCGTCGCCAGCTCCACTCCTGGCTCGACCCGGATGCGCGCCCCGTTCATCTCGATCTCGACCACCCCGCAGGCCTTGGTCGGCGGCGCGCTGATCTCCAAGGACCTCATCTGTGCCGACGAAATACGCTCGGACTCGCGAGCTGTCCCGCCACCGCTCTCGGCACCAATTTGAATCGGCACGAAGCTCGGGCGCCTTGCCGGCTAGCGCCACCGCAACTTGGCGTCGCCACACCGTGAGCAGCCCGCGGGAAACGACATTGTGCCGCGCGACCTCGGAGATGTTCGCCCCCTCCGCAAAGCTCTCCGCTACGATCCCGGCCTTCACCTCGCCTGTCCATCGTCGCCGGCGGCGGTCCCCCGTGATCACCTGCGTATTTCGGCGATGGTGAGCGGCGATTTCAGGCGATCGTGAGCAGCTGTTTCGCGCGATGATGAGCAGCGGCTTTGACCGACATGGGTGATTGGTTCAGGGGTTTGAGTTGGCGTCAAGAGTTTGATTGCGGGCGTTCTGCTTTCGCATGCTTTCTCGAGAGTTGCAGACGGTGAGCGTTGTGAACGAGGCGATCCAGGATGGCGTCGCCGAGGGTTGGGTCGCCGATACGTCGTGCCAATGTTCAACAGGG
>NZ_JBIXJX010000056.1:0-4232 GCF_052871955.1 Bradyrhizobium sp. CAR08 | reverse complement strand
CGAATGCTGATCCGAAAAAATACCGCATGGCCGGAACTTCCACCCGCTGGAAACAACGTCAAGAGCTCCACGGCTACACACCACGAGGGAGAGGAGCCGAGCGCCTCTCGTGGGAGCGCATCACGCACCAGACTGATCCACCGTGGAAAACTCTCGCGCCAACTTCGGCCGATGTCATCATGATCGAACAAGACGTTCGACCGCTCATTGCCGCGACTGGCAGCTCTGAGCGCGCGGGAGCAATGACTTGCCGAGCATCGGCTATTCCCGCGGCCGTTCTCACGGCCCCAAGGCTGGTCAGGGCACACCGCGCACTATCTGGCGCAGTAGCGGGCCGAACGCTGGCCGCGGGTTTCATCGCTTCGTAGATCACAGAAACTTGCCAGAGCCCCCCGTGAGCCAGATTTGCGGATCGACATGGTCGAGCTTTGCCGTTTATGCCGATGCCAACTGAGCCGAGGGTTTTTTAGAACGACCATTGTTTGCGTCGGGCCAGCGCGCAAATTCTGCGGTTTGACGTGAAAATTTTCCGCTTTCCTGCGTCTACTGCCGATTATTGCGTTCAGTCTCCAACGAAATATGGCGGTATTGTGCTCCGAGGTCGACTGAGGCTGACACGCCTCTTTTAGCGCTGGTTTGGCGGGCGGCTGGGCAGGTGCATTGCCAATTGAGGTCAGCGGCGGAACGTCGGTCATCAGCAACACCGCGCATCTATCGCCACTTTCTGTAGACAAGGCGGATCAACAGCGCACTTGAGCCAGAAGGGAAGGGAGAACATGACAATCTCGCGACGTGACCTCGTCAAGACGGGTATGACGGCTGGAATGGCCCTGTCGATGCCTTCAGTACTAAGGGCGCAACCAGCGACCGACGCCGGGCGAATCGTCCGAATGGTGATGAACGGAGACCTGCGAGTCTTCGATCCAGTTGTTAGCACCGCTAACACAACCTCCGACCATGCATTTGCAATCTATGACACGCTCTTCGGGGTCAACTCCAAGAGGATTCCGCAGCCGCAGATGCTCGCCAACTGGAGCGTTTCCGACGACAAGAAGACCTATACGTTCCAACTCCGCGATGGTCTGAGCTGGCACGACGGCACTCCCGTTACTGCGGCGGACTGCGTCGCCTCAATCCGGCGTTGGGCGCAAGTGTCTCAAGCTGGACAAGTGATCATGGAGCGCACCAAAGAAATCTCGAAGAAAGATGACAAAACCTTCGTTATCGTACTTAGAGAGCCGCTAGGGATCCTAATCGAACTACTGGCGGCGCCAACGTCCCCACATTTGTTTATGATGCGCGAGAAGGACGCGAGTCGACCGGCAAGTGAGCAGGTGACCGCGAATATCGGGTCGGGTCCTTTCAAGTTCAATCAGGCCCTTGCCAAGCCGGGCGCTAGCTTCGCCTACGACCGCAACGAAAAGTACATACCGCGGACTGAACCCTCGGACGGATTAGCCGGGGGCAAATTGGTCAAGATCGATCGGGTCGTCTGGAGCAATATTGCTGATGAACAGACTGCCCTCGCGGCTTTGCAAGCGGGTGAGATCGATTTCATGGAAGCTCCGCCTGCTGATTTTTACTCAGCGATAAAGAACGATCCAAACCTCGAGCTTCGTGCTCTGAATACCTCGGGCAACGACGTGTTCATGCGTCTGAACTTTCTGCAGCCACCGTTCGAAAACTTGAAGGCCCGCCAAGCGATGCTCCACCTGATCGATCAGGAGGCTTTTTTAAGCATCATGTCTCCCAACCCAGAATATGGCTGCCCACTTACTTCGATATTCGGTAACAACACACTATATTCAAACGACGAAAATACGGGATGGTACAAGAAGGGAGGTAACCCCGAAAAGGCCAAGGAACTTTTCAAGGAAGCCGGATATTCCGGCGAGAAGATTGTCATTCTGCAGCCCACAAATGTTGCGACGCTCAGTAATGCCTGTCAGTTCCTGGTGGCCGAATTGCGTAAAATCGGGGTTAATGCCGAGCTCGCGCCCAGCGACTGGGGCGGAATTGTTACACGGCGCGCGAACAAGGGCCCTATAGAAACCGGTGGCTGGAGCATCTTCATGTCGTGGACTAACGACCTCTCCCTCGGTGATCCGATTGCTACTGGTGCAATTTTTGCCGCCAACGGTGACAATGCTTGGTACGGCTGGCCTAAAAACGCCGAATTCGAAATTCTTCGGACTAGATGGATAGATATTGAATCGATTGAAGATCGCAAGGCATTGGCCCGGGATATGCAGAGAGTGTGGTGGGACTTCGTCGGCTCCGTTCTGCTCGGTCAAATAGTTCTTCCAGTTGCCCATCGTAAGCCGCTAACCGGCCTAGATATGACAGCATCGTTTATCACGATGTGGAACATGCAGAAGGCAACGTTATGATCATCTCGATTGCCGTTTGCGCCTAAGTTGTGTCCAATTCTGAGTTCGCTCGGACCATTGGATTGGGCCAGTTAAGCGGTGCTAGCGACCGGAGCTGGCGCGGAGGCATAGCGCAACGCTAAATCCCGGCGCGGGTTGCAGGCGATGCGAACTCGGACGGCGTTCTCCATCCGAGTGGCGAGTCTGGCCGTGCGTTGGTGTCTTCAGCGATTCATCGCGAAACCCGTTCCATCAAGGCATTCTGCATTCGCTTCCCGGGCGCTGTGTAGTTCGAACCGACGCGTATCTGATCGGCCGATGCTAGGATGGCGTTGCTGGTGAGCTCGCTGCCATTGCCGCCGACCGACGCGCTTGTATTTGCAGCGTTCCCTCGTCGCCGGGTTCAGATCCCGTGCCACCCAGTTGCCGGCGCTATAGCGCGACAATCTGGATGGGAAGCACTTCCATCCTGATTGCCGCGCCGCACGGCGCGATCGACCACCAGCGTCAGGCACTCCCTCGTGCAAGTGGTCGACCACGCCCAGCATGCGGAACCTTCGGCCTTCAGCGCGCCGGTCTGACACAAAGCCGACGCATCGCGAGCTTCGCGTTCGCGTAGAGCCGGAACAGCTTGACCCCAGGTAGCCCTCCCGCTTGTTGCACGTGCCGGACGTCGACAGCTGAACGGCGCGCTACCGGGCGATCGCTTGCATGCGTTGACTAAGACCGGCATCGTTCGCCCTGGTCGTCTAGTATCTCATGGTCATACGGCAACAATCGATGGCTCTGCACGCCCGCAGTTCGCTCAACCCGGATCATCGCTTTGCGCCTGGCAGCAAGCGTTACCATAATTTCCGGGAGATCTTGGAAGGCTGCGTTGTCCAGCGTGGCATCACCCGGTAAGCCGCGCGCTCGTCCTTCAGCGTCTTCAGTCGCTCGGCCTCAGAGACCTCCAGCTCGCCGACCGAAATGCCGGTGTCGTGCCCCCTCGATCCCGATGATTTGATCTTCGGAAGATCGGCTGCGCTTCATGTCCGGGTCTTGTGATGGGCGAAGTTCGAACTGGAGCAAAATCAGCCGATCAACTACGCGGCTTGCCTGCATCGCAAGCCGCCGAAACGCGGCCAAGCCGCGATTGACCAAGAGGACGCTCAACTGTGCCAAAGCTGTGCGTTACCAGCCTAGCGCGTAGGCGGCGGCTCGTCGCGGATCGGCGCCACATTCCAGAACGCCCTTATCGTAATCATGACGAACAAGACAAACGCCGCCTGCCCGCCATAAACGATCTGGCCACAGGACGACCTTATGGCCCAGTTTTGACAATTCGTTGGCTGTCGACTCAGAAAACCGTCCCTCTAGGCACAGTCGGCCAGGAAATGAGGCGTGCGGCGCGAACGAGTCTGGGTGACTGTAGGTAATGAATCGTGGCTCTTCCACAGCCCTCTGAGGGTCCATTCCGAATACCGAGAGATTGAGGATTACCTGTAGCACTGCCTGAACCTGACTGTCGCCACCCGGGCTGCCAATGGGCATAGTCATCTTGCCCTTGCGAAACACCATCGATGGGTTCGGCGTGAGCCTCGGGCGTTTGCCCGGCGCGACCGATGATGGATGTTTCGGATCGGCCCGAGATTGCGAGCCGCGCGAGGAAGGAGCGAGGCCAGTTCCGGGAATGATAACCGTATCGCTGCAGGTGTCGCTCGGGCAAATGGAAATAGCGTTTCCATGTGCGTCGACGACGGCGATATGCGACGTATCGAACGGCCCGTCCTCTCCCTCGTGGTGTGTAGCCGTGGAGCTCTTGACGTTGTTTCCAGCGGGTGGAAGTTCCGGCCATGCGGTATTTTTTCGGATCAGCATTCG
>NZ_JBIXJX010000055.1:0-4475 GCF_052871955.1 Bradyrhizobium sp. CAR08 | reverse complement strand
TTTGCCGTAGCGGCGGTGGGCGCTGGGCATATGATCGGCAATCGTGGTGTGGCCGCGCCGGTTGGGCGCACGGGCGTGGCTGGCGATCCTCTGTCCCTTGTGGAAGACCTCGACGGTCTTGTCGGCGGACATCGACGAGTTCACGGATCAGGCGGTAAGGGGTGGAATACCAATGGCCGTCGATCTCGACGTGATAATCTGGGGCGACACGGCAACGCTTCCATCGCGCAAAGACGTAGGGCTGGTCCGGCAGTTCTCTCAACTTGGGGCGATCAATCTCGGCGAACAGTTCGGTCCGGCTCGAGCCGAAGCCGCGCATCTGGCGGGCGTTGAGTTCGACGACGAGCCCGCGGATGGCGGTATTGAGCTCCGCCAAGGAAAAGAAGCGCTGGTTGCGCAGGCGGGCCAGGACCCAGCGCTGGGCGATCTGGACTGCGACCTCAACTTTGGCCTTGTCCTTTGGTCGCCTCGGGCGGGCCGCCAGGATCGCGGTGCCGTAATGGCCGGCCATCTCAGCATAGGTGCGGTTGATCCCGGGATCGTAGCGATCGGGGTTGGTCACGGCGGCCTTGAGATTATCGCAGACCACGAACTTCGGCACGCCGCCGAGGTACCTGAACAGGCTGGCATGCACGCCGATCCAGTCGGACAGGCTCTCGCTGGGGCAGGCCTCGGCGTAGGTATAGTTCGAGGCCCCCATCGCCGCGACGAACAGCTTCATGGCGCGCACTTCGCCGGTGATGGGATCGAAGATATCGATGGTGTCGCCGGCAAAATCGACGAATACCTTCTCCCCACCGGCGTGAGTCTGACGCATGCTTGGCCGGGCCCGCTGCTTCCAGGCCTCGAACGTCGTGCAAAACCAGGTATAGCCAAAGCCGTCCGGATTGGCGGCGCGATACTCTTCCCACAACAGCAGGCGCGTCACGCTGCGCCGGCGTAGCTCCTTCTCCACATAAACCCAGTCGGGGGACGGTCGTCGGTCGCTTTCCGAGGCAGCCTTTGGCGCCGGAAACAGCAGCAGTTCAAGGCTCTCGTCGTCCAGGCCCTCCGGCAGCGGCCAGGTCAGCCCCGCAAGGCGGGCGCGACGCACATAACCGTGTACGACCCCATTGCTCACTCCCAACGTCCGCGCGATGACGCGCTCGGTCAGGCCCTGGTGCCTCAAACGTAGAACTTCTCGGATCCGGCGCATCGACAATCTCTCGGTAGGCATCAGGCTTCCTCATTGGTTGAATGAAGACTCCGTAGCCCGGTTGAGTTGTCGGTCGAAGCGTCCGGCACCGCCAAACGTTGCTCACGATCGCCTGAAATCGCTGCTCACGATCCTCTGAAATCGTTGCTCACGATGCGCTGAAATCCGTGCTCACGATGCCGCGAAACGCGCAACCTTCTGGCGGACGGCGTCGAATGCGGCCTGCACCGGGTCGAACGGCTGATGCGCCTGCAGGCCCTGCGGGCGCGGCCACAACGCCGGCGTCTGCCGAAGGACGCAGGCCATCGCCAGATTGCGAACGTGGCGTCGAATCTTCTGGATCGGCAGTTCGAGGCCGAGCGCCCGAACCAGAAGTGGATCGCCGACCTCACCTACATCTGGACGGCTGAGGGCTGGGTCTATGTGTCGGCGGTGATCGACCTGTTCTCGCGCCGGGTGGTCGGCTGGTCGATGAACGCCAGCATGACCGCCCAGTTGGTTGCGGACGCCCTGTTGATGGCGGTCTGGCGGCGCGGCAAGCCGGATGCCCTGATGCATCATTCCGATCGCGGCAGCCAGTACGTCAGCGAGCAGTTCCAGCGCTTGATGGCTGATAGCGGCATCGTCTGCAGCATGAGTCGGTCCGGCAACGTCTGGGACAACGCGGCGATGGAGAGCTTCTTCTCGTCGCTGAAAACCGAACGCACCGAGCGCAAAACCTATCGCACCAGGAACGAGGCCAGAGCAGATGTGTTCGATTACATCGAGCGGTTCTACAACACGATCCGACGTCACTCGACGATCGGTTACCTCAGCCCTGTTGAGTTCGAGCGCAAGGTGGGATTAGCTTAACCCCTGTCCATCAAACCGGCAGCAGCTCAACCCATGCCGCCAACTGCAGCGGCAAGGCTTTGGTTTGGTGGGGAGCTTGGCGCTGGATTGCGTCGGGCGTTCACGCGCCTAGGGCCATACTCTATAACGCGCCGCAGGATTCAATCGACTGAAAGGACTCTGAAGGGCTGAATTAGGAAGGACCTTCCAAGTCTTTCGTCATGAAGATACGAGAGGTGCCGGGCGGGGCGCAATGTATACGACCGAAGGCCTTCCATCCGTTTTTGGCGTAGAAACCTGGTGCCTGGAAGCTAAAGGTGTAGAGAAAGCCTGACCGGCAGCCCCGCCGCTGACCTTCCTGCTCAAATTTTCTCAGGATCTTTGTTCCCAGGCCCTTTCCGCGAAGCTCCGTTGGCAAAAAAAACATATCGAGGAACAACAATCCGGACGAGGAACGCCCAATTGCCCCGCCTAAAGCGCGGTCCGTTCCATGATCCAATAGGGTCACAGCAAGAGGACGCCTATCGCTGATCCCGGTAGCGAGATCCTCGAAATTGTTTAGCCCTCCCTCAATCGCCTTGACTGCGGAGGAACCGATCACGTCCGTAACGATGATATCCAGCATGTCACTTGTCTATTTTGCAGCAGGTTGCGGACGATAGCTTACGCCAGACAGCCGCCCGTCGTTGCAATAATGGAAATGTCAATCGCGTGGATGATCCGACCTCCTGTAGCAAGTCAGGAGCATTGGCCAGCAGAGTGGACATCCATACTCATTCCTAGTCTTCGAAAGTCCTCTTACGCCGGTGCGGATGGCCTAAATTGCACCAAACAACGAGCTTCGAAACTACTAGGATCGATAGTTGATAATCTCGTCGCAAAACACTCAGCGCAAGGCGTGCGAGCGAGAATGGGGCGGTGGCATAGAAGCGCTCTCATTCAGTCCCTTTGATCGCAGGAGTGTGCTTGTCCGCGGAGATCGAAGCTGATTGTCTCGCGTCCGTCCGTTTGCGCTGCTGCCGATTTGATGAGCACCGGACAAAGCTACTCGCACAGTGCGCTCGAACTTAACCAGGTTGAGTTAACCGTTCTGTCGTATCTGCAGGTCGCATTGTAAAGCTCACTCCATGTCATCGAGCACATCGGCTCGTGCCTCATTCTGGTTGTGCAGCTTTTGTTGGCCGTCCGTCCGCGTTTCGAGCGAGGAAAAGAAGCTCTACATTTGCGTTGTCCCAAACCTTGTCGTCGCGGCTAACACTGCAAACGATTGTCATTGGGCATTTGCAAACAATGACATAATTGCAGTCGACGCTCGGGAACCCTGGGCCCGGTTGACAAGGATGCCACCAAAAATACCGTTCTGTTCGCGTACAACCTAATTACCATGCCGATCCCTTCCAATAAAGCCAACCATGCGTCGGCGTAGGATCGTTAGGCGGAATCCCGGAGGGGATCCCGAAAGCCAGGCGTTCGTATCGGCAATATACGATCCCCAGAATTCGACCTCGAGACTGCTTGGCGCACCTCTCCGGCGCTGAAGCATTACCGGAGGGACAGCGGCTGTCTCCACTGCCGCAGGTGTCCCTTCTGAAGAATATCGAAAATCTCGCGCTTGCCTGCGGATGACCGACGAGCCTTGAATCGGAAGTCGTTTTACCGACGGTTTTGAAAGGAGTGCCATTTCTGTTTTGGTCGGACTCGACGCCAACTTGACTGGTTCGCGTCCGAAGTTCTGTGGGGGACGCAAGCGAGAGGAGATCAGACGGGGATGACCTTGTACTCGTCGGGCTCGGTCCTCACGCCACGGCTAAGTATTTTCCTCTGATTGAGAGCGCCGTCGCCAGGAGGCGAGCCTCCGGCTCCATGTGGTTGAGCTCGGGAGCACCAAAAATGCGGTGCATGCCTTTCGAGAAACGCGCGTGCAAGCCGATGAGTATCTCTGGATAGCCGATTTCCGACCACAGGGCATCTGGTACTCCGGCGAGGGGGAGGACGCTCTCAGAGCCTTGTCTCAGAGCCTTGGCAAGTCCACGTTCTAAAGTCATTGTCTCGACCGAACCGAAGGCCCATCTGGGGTACCTTCGCGCGGCACTTGGACTTGGTCTTGATTGTCTGGTTGACAAGCCGGTTGTGCTTCCAATGGGTTCGAATGCGCGCCCTGCAGCGGACCGAGTTGTTGGGGCGGCGGCGGAGCCCAAGGGCGATCTGTAGCCGAAGTGGGGGCGTTCTGTCGTGGTGGCGCCCGCGCCGGTACAACGCAGTCCACGAGATTGGATGTTATGCGCGCCAGGCCTTTCGTAAGCTCCGCACGCCTAGTACCTAGTCGTCCGTGAACAAGGCTCTAAGCGATTGAGCAGGAGTCAGTTTTCCGGTTGGGGCGGCATTTGAGATTGCAGGGATTGGGGGCTTGAGGCCCCCAAACCTTGCAATTTTCGTTTGTGGATTCCCT
>NZ_JBIXJX010000054.1:0-4545 GCF_052871955.1 Bradyrhizobium sp. CAR08 | reverse complement strand
CCGTTCGGGCGTGGCTATCGAAGCACCCAGCGATCAACATTGTGTCGCGAGATCGCGGTGGTGGATACGGCGAGGCAGCAGCCAAGGCGCTGCCGAGCGCCATCCAAGTCGCCGACCGCTGGCATCTGATGGAAAATGCGAGCGCGGCCTTCCTTGATGCGGTGCGCCGCTCCATGAACAGAATCCGAACCGCAATTGGAGCGACGACGATCAACCCGGAATTGCTGACCTGTGCGGAAAAGCTGCGCTATCAGGGCTATTTGCGGCGGCAGGACAGCCATGCCGTAATTACGGCTCTCGTCAGCGACGGTGTGTCGCTCAAGGAGATCGTCCGCCGCACAGGACATAGTCGCAATCTGGTTCGCCAAATTAGCCGCGGCGGCGGTACGGATATGTTCCGCACCCGTCAAAGCACCCTGGACGGGCATCTGCCGTTCCTGGACGCGCAGTGGTCAGTCGGCTGTCGCAACGGTGCCGAGCTCTGGCGCCGCTTGAAAGGACAAGGCTTCAAGGGATCGCTGCGCGTCGTGGCGGAATGGGCGACGCGACGGCGACGTGCCGAGACTATCAGCCATCAACAATTGCAGAAGGTCCCCGCCGCCAGGACGATAGCGCAGCTGATGACGACGAAGCGCGACCACCTAACCAAAGCCGAGACCGTCACGCTTGCGGTCATCGAACAAAACGTTCCTATGCTGGCCGATGCCCAAGCTCTCGTTGGCCGCTTCCACGCGATGATCCGAAAGAAGGCCGAGATGGAGCTCGAACCTTGGATTGATGACTCCAAGCGGAGCCTCATTGCCTCGTTCGCGAATGGCATTGCCAACGATAAGGCCGCGGTGCACGCGGCTATCACGCAACCATGGTCCAATGGCCAAGTGGAAGCTCAGATCACCAAGCTCAAGCTGGTCAAACGGCAAATGTACGGGCGCGCTAAGCTCGATCTCCTTCAGGCTAGGCTGATTGGCGCGCCATAAAAACAATCACGATCATCGAATATGCGTCAGAGCCCAATTTTGACCCCTTTGCGCGGCGGGGTTTGCTGGTAGCGCTCGTCTCGTCGGAGCTGGCCGGGATAGCGGAGGCGAGACGAGCGCGGGTCGCGTGATCGTCGTCTCGGCTTTTGAATCGCCAGCTGTCGTTGCCGGTCTCGACGATGTCGCAGTGATGGGTCAATCGGTCGAGTAGCGCGGTGGTCATTTTGGCATCGCCGAACACGCTCGGCCATTCGCCGAACGCAAGATTGGTGGTGACAATGATGGAGGTGCGCTCGTAGAGCCGGCTGACGAGGTGGAAGAGAAGCTGGCCACCGGACTGGGCGAAGGGCAAATAGCCGAGTTCATCCAGCACGATGAAGTCCATCCGGGTCAGATGCTCGGCGAGCCGTCCTTGTCGTCCGTTGCGGGTCTCGGTCTCGAGGCGATTGACGAGGTCGACTACGTTGAAGAAGCGGCCGCGAGCACCGGATCGGATGCAGCTTCTGGCGATGGCAATGGCCAGGTGTGTTTTGCCTGTACCGGTGCCGCCAACCAGCACGACGTTGCGTTGTTGAGCGATGAAGCCGCCGCCGGCGAGATCATTGACGAGAGTCTGATTGATCGGCGTGCCGTCGAACTGGAAGTCGGCGATGTCCTTGGCAAGCGGCAGCTTGGCAATGGTGAGCTGGTATTTGATCGACCTGGCTTGCTTCTCGTTGATCTCGGCGTTGAGCAGGTCGCCGACAATGCGCTGAGGTTCGTGCTGGCGCTTGACGGCAGTTGCCATGATCTCGTCGAAGGCAGCCTTCATGCCGTAGAGCTTGAGTTCGCCCATGACGTCGAAGATTTGGGTTGTTCCATCAGATGGTCCTCCGGAGGTTGTCGTAGCGGGCACAATCGGCGATCGGTGCATGACGGAGCGTCAGTGCGGCCGGCGTCATGATGTTGGCCGGTGGGGCAGGTTCACGTTGACGGGCCAGGATGTTGAGAACGACATCTGCGGAATGGACGCCATGACCGAGCGCTTCGGCACAGGCCGCTTCCACCGCGGGCAGACCGTCAGTCAGCACCGCGTTGAGGATGTCGACCATCTGCCGATTGCCATCGTCGGTGCTGGCAAGCTTGCGCCGGATCCGCTCGATCGCGGCCGGCAGCACCCAGTCTTTGAAGGGAGCACCGTTGCGCAAGGCGCCGGGTTTGCGGGCGAGCACCGGCACATAATGCCAGGGGTCGTAGACAGTATCGCCGCGGCCAAAGGATCGCGGGTGCTCGGCAACGATGCGTCCATCCTGATGGATCACGATGCGATCCGCATAGGCTTGAACCTCGACCGGTCGTCCGACTGCGCTCGCTGCGACCGAGTACTTGTTGTTGTCGAAGCGCACCAGGCAGGTCTTCGAGACCGATGCCGTCACCGCGTGGAAGCTGTCGAAGCGGCCGGCATAGGGAACGAGTTTGGGGCGTTCGGCTTCGAACACTTCCCAGATCGTCTGATCGGGCAGCTCCGGATGGCGATGAGCTTTGGCGTAGGCGATGCACTTGTCGAGCAGCCAGGCGTTTAACTCGTCGAGGTTTTTGAACCGCAGCCGCGGCGTGAAGAAGCGTTCCCTGACCAGCCCGACCTGGTTCTCGACCTGCCCCTTCTCCCAGCCCGACGCTGGCGTGCAGGCGACCGGATCGACCAGATAGTGGCTGCACATCTGCAGGAAGCGACGATTGTAGAGACGCCCTTTACCGATGAAGATCGTCTGTACGGCGGTCTTCATGTTGTCGTAGATGCCGCGTGTGCAGGTGCCTTTGAACAGGGCGAACGCCCGGTCGTGGGCGTCGAACACCATCTCCTGGGTCTCCCGCGGATAGGCCCGCACGAACAGCATGCGGCTGTGGCAGAGCCGGACGTGGGCGGCCTTCACCATCACCGTGGTGCCGCTCAACAGGACCACCTCGTGGCTCCAGTCGAACTGGTAGGCTTCGCCTGGGACAAAGCTCAGTGGGACATAAGCGGCCGCGGTCGATTGCCCGCGTTCTTTGCTCCACCGCCTGGCGTAACGCCGCACCGCATCATAACCGCCGTCATAGCCGCCGCCGCGCAGCTCCTCGTAGATCCGGATCAACGTCAGCTGTTCACGAGCCGATTTGGCCGCGTTCGCGGCCAGCAACCCGTCAAGCTCGACTGCCCATCGTCCCAGCTTTGGCCGCGGCTGCACCTGCCGCTCGTACTCGAAGGAGGTCTCTCCCGACCTCAGCACCTTCCGAACCGTGTTCCGCGACACCTTCACGTCGCGTGCGATCTCCTTGATCGTCTTGCCCTTGATGAAGTGCTCGCGCCGTATCCGCGCAATCGTCTCCACGATCAGCATCCCCCACCACCTGCTTCGTTCCAAAGCAGGCAGCGCAACAGATCAATCTGTACGGGGTCAATTTGGACGCCGATCCCTCGGCTTAGGGGGCAATATTGCAGGCCGAATAACAGCCTTCGTATAGATTGGCTGCTTGCCGGGCCGCGGCTTGTCTTGCAGCCTTCAAGACCATGATCGGCATAGCGGTGTCGCCAAAGGCTCACAATCCGCGGTTGGACTCCAACTCCTTGGCAATCGACCGGGTGCTGCGCCCGTCCACCGCCAAAAGAACTATACGCGCCCGCTTCAAATCGCGCTGCAACGTCATCGGTAACGACAACAGGCCTCAAGCACCTTGCGGTCTTTCCGCGAAAGGTGGACTTCTCTTGCTTCGAGTACCATCCCGATCTTGAATCATGACTCACCCTCTAAGAAAAGGGGGTACTAGATCCGCATTTTGGGTGAGTGTGTCCCGCGTCGGGTAGAGTTTCTCTCGGAAAGCTACACGGCCTAGGAAGCTGCCATCGCGCCAAAGAGCGATGCGCCTCTTTCGTAATTGCGGATGAGCTTTTGTGCCAGAGTGCGGGCGCTTCAGGATCCAGGCCTCGATCGCAGCGAAAGGACCGATATTCAAGCGAATGGTCTCAGACGCGTACCGGTCGTTTTTGTTGTAGATCTGGTTGGCAATTGCCGCCAGTTGCGCAGCGAGACGCTCGTTTGCAGTAGATCGAGTCGGAAGAGGCAAATGGTATTGCCGCTTTCGCGGTGGCGTGCGGCTCCACATGAGACGAGGTCGGTCTCTCCCCAGAACCGCCGAGCGGGAAACAAGGGAGGGAGGGGGGCCGGCTCTCTCAGCCTCTGGACGAAATCAGGGGCGACCTGTCCGAATTAATCGGCAGGTAGCCCGGTGGATATCCAACTCTAGCGCCAGAGGCCCGAAGTTGTCTTCATTGTCGCCCAGAAGGCTAGTAGGATATCGACGTGGTGATCGCCGGAATGACAAAGCATTCCATAGCCATACCGATATGGATGGTCTTGGCGAGAGAGAATCTCCTCTTCCGTCTTCCAGACCACCTCGTCATCTTCGATGCTAATGTAGGTAGTCGTCCGTTAAGAAGCCGAATTGAGCGGGAGCGGACAGGCAAGCGTATGCGATAGCTGGATCAGGAAGAGGCACAAGAGTTCTCTGAGCCAGAGGCGAGGATACGGCGGAAGTTGTGGCCGACTGC
>NZ_JBIXJX010000053.1:0-5679 GCF_052871955.1 Bradyrhizobium sp. CAR08 | reverse complement strand
ACGGCGTCCGCAACCGACTCGACCACCGTCAGCGATCCTTCCGGCGGTAGCCGGACCGGCGTCAACTGTCGAAACGCCCGTCGCGCGCTGGCGAGGACTGTTTGCACATGCTCAACTGCGTTGGGTGCTGGATCGTAGAGCAGCACGTCAATTCCATTCAGGATGAAGCGCGCTGCCCATCCGCCGCCAATGACACCGCCTCCAAGAAGACCAACTGCGCGCGGCGGCTTGTCCGCGAGATTTGATTTTGCAAGCATCAGGATTAACTCCTCAGGGTTATGAACTCTAACATTAGGCCTCTCGCGCTTTCGGTCCGGGCTCAGCGCCCGCACCCCGATCCCCACGAGATCTGAAATCCGCCTCTGAGAAGCTTGTCACTAATCGAATGCCGCCCCGGGACAGATACAAATTTTCTTTTAACGCATCTGAGAGCGCGGAGTGTCTGAGCTAACCCAGCTAGGTAGAGGCCCTCTCCCATCGTGAGGTCAATCACCCGCTTCACATCGGCCCCCCGAGCGCGCAGAACAACTTGCTGACATGGCGCATCATCGCTCGCCGCCGGATCTCGAGGTCACGCACGCGAATCTGAACAGCATTAGTTCGAGAGCTCGCCGCCCAAACGTTCCGCACTCTCCTGGGCGATGAATCGGACATTCTTCTGCTCCGGCGCACGGCGTTACCCACAGGGCTCAACACCTGGGAAATCATCCGGCCCCCTTCCTTTCGCGGAAACATCGAGGCCCCACTAGCGATAAGCTTTCATCTCAAACCTAGTAACGAGCCCAAGATCTGGATTTGAGCAATATCGCCCTCGCCGCGCAGTAATTCTGCGTTTAACCGTGAATGGCTAAGCTTTTCGCTCGCCCCTCTCCCGACCGAAGCTATGAGAGCTGCAGGGATCCTAAAACACGGTCGCGCACTGCCGAGCCGATTGGCGAGCAAGCAGCGCCGCGTCGCAGCGAGTACGGCCGGCACTGGCACAACTACGTGCGGATCATCTCGTCGTACTGCGTATTCCGATTTATTCCGGCCGGTTATCGATCGGGAGGGGACGTCTCGCGACGTCACCCCTCCCACACCACCGGGCATACGGGTCCGTACCACGGCGGTTCGATCGAGTTAGGCCTGCACAGCCATGACAATTCGGGGGAGACCAAGAGCGTCGAACACATGATTTCGTAGGGCGTGTTGAACCGCCGGGTGTCTGGACATGCGCCAGAGTCCCGTCGGTGAACCGGCAGCGACCGATGCGGCGAACTTCGCGATGCCGAAGCGGCGAAGCTCCATGAATTGGTTATGCCCGTTCCGCCATTGCCGCCAGAGATACAAACGCAGTCTCCGGCGGATTCAGGCTTCCAGATTCGTTAGCACGCGCGGGGTCTGATAGAAGCCGAAGTACCCGCGCCATCCGATGAGGTATGGCGTGAGGTCTGCGATCATCTGCTGAAAACTGATCCCTCGCGTCCGGCATGTGATTTCCCGGATTCGGTCTTTGAACTTGTCGAGGGGCTTTCGGCGCAAAGCGTCGCTCGTTCCCGTCATTCGCAATGCTGAATCCGAGAAATTTACGTTCCTCGGGTCGCGCCACCGCGCTTTTGGCCTCGTTGACTTTCAAGCGGAGCTTGTCGGTCAGGAACCGGCTTATCGAGGCCCTCACCCTTTCGCCGGCGTGGTAGCTGCGATCATAGATGTTGCAGTCATCCGCGTAACGGCAGAGCCGGTGACCACGTCGAGCCAATTCCTTGTCGAGATCGTCGAGCACGATATTACTGAGGAAGGGCGAGAGCGGACCGCCTTGCGGGGTCCCGTCGTCCACCGGTCGAACCAAACCGTCTTCCAATACCCCGGCATTCAGGAATGCCCGGATAAGCTTGAGCACGCGTTATCAGGTATCCGTGCGGCGACGCGCGACATCAGGATGTCGTGGTTAACTCGGTCGAAAAATCTTTCAGGATCGAGATCAACCACAACGTTGTAGCCATCGCGACGTAATGCTGTGCCTGGGCTACCGCCTGGTGGGCGGACCGCCCCGGCCGAAATCCGAAACTGTGCTCCGAAAAGGTCGGATCCATCGCTCTTGAAGAACTTGCAGCACGGCTTGTTGAATCAGGCGGTCGACGACGCAGGGGACGCCGAGTTTCCTGACCCCGCCATCCGGCTTCGAGATTTCGACCCGCTTAACCGGCTGCGGCGACGCTCTTCAGGTTCTCTCGGTCGCACACCTCCTCCATCAGTTGTTCTGTGAAAGCCGAGTTTTGGATGGCTGATTTCGCCATGAATGGTTTGGTCTCCCCGTCACCGCGCGCCGGGGCTTCACCCCGGTCCTTCGGTTCCAAGGCCAGCACTTGCTGGTTGTTTTGCCGCTTTCTATTCACGAGATACCAGTCCTCCTTGCCTCTCTCAATCGTTCGGGCTGGCTGACGTGGACCGCAAAGGAATGGGAGCGCATCTTCGAGCTAAAGCCCGACCACGTCACGCAACTTCTCGACGAAGAACGGATCGGTCGAGAGCTTGACGCTGCGGGGGCGGTGAGATTGCAGCCGGAAGAGTTGGAACAGGTGATGGACGGTGCTCTTGCGATCCCAGTCTCTTTGCGATGGCGCGCACGTTCCAATGGGTTGCGGCTTTGGGCTTGCGAGAGAGTGTCTTGATGATCAGCTCGGCCGTGGCCTCATCCTCGACCGTGCGGGGCCTGCCGGTACGCATCTCATCGTAGACCCCTCGAACGGATCGGTGATGAACCGATTGCGCCACTTGCCGATCGTATGTGGCCCGACGCCAAGCCGCGTCGCGACCACGGCGTTGCTGGGCTCGCGCTCGCAGGCCAGCACGATCTTCGCCCGCAACGGCAGTGCCGCCGGCACCGAGCGCGAGCGCGTAATCGCCAAGCATGCCACGTTCGCCGCTCGACATTGTCAGTAACGCTTTCGGCCGTCCGGTTCGCATCGGGTAGGGCCGGCTCCGCAAATTTGAACAGATCGGTAAGTGGAGTTTCTGCCTGACAGCGGGCACGCTGGTGCCCGCGAATCAGGAGCGACGATGAGCAGACGAGCACGCCGGAACCACACACCGGCCTTCAAGGTGAAGGTGGCGCTTGCCGCCGTCAAGGGCGACCGGACGATAGCTCAGCTTGCCGAGCAGTTCGACGTCCACCCCAATCAGATTACGGCGCGAAAGGCGCAGCTGGAGGGTGGCGCTTCCGGAGTTTTTGGACCTGGCGGCGCTGCGCCGACCACGCCTGCGATCGACGTGAAGTCGCTGCATGCCAAGATCGGGGAGCTCCTAAGAAACGGCACCAGCTCCCGGTCCCAAGGGGTGCAGGACAAAGCCGAATGCCTTGGCACGTCGGTGCAAATTGTTGATCACTCGCGTCGATCGCGTGTCTCATAGGACGAGGCCCCGGGATCGACGTAGTCCATGCCGTGACGCATAGCGTTGTGGAACAGGACTGCTATCTTGCGGGCCGTCGCGGTGACTGCTTTGGCCTTGCCAATGCGGGACGACAGTCTTCTATAAAAGGTGCCGAGCGCGGTGTCAGTGCGTCCGACGGTTACGGCAGCAAGGCGCAGAAGAGCTGCGGCCCGGCCGCCGGATCGGCGCGTCGTGACGAGAGCATTGTGCCTCCGGAGACCTTATTGCTCGGTGCGTACCCCAGCCAGGAGGTGAAATGCTTGGCGCTTGGCCACGAGGTAAGGTCGTCGCCGCATTCTGCCATCAGCTTCAGCGAGAGGTAAGGACCGAGGCCGTCGATGGTGGTGACGTCCTTTCCGAGCAGCGCAAACAACGACGCGCGGACGTCGAAAGCCATAGCGTTCGCTTGATCGGTTCTGTTCCGACGCCGCGAGACCGGCGGCGCTGATCCATGATCATAATCCTTATGGATAGTGAGTTCCTTCAACACAGCTTCGATTCGGGCATCGCAGGCAGATGCCTTCTCGTGATATAAAGAGCGAATGCCTGATCGAGCGCAAACAAATGCTCCGCGCTCACCATGAAGACGCTACTCAGTCCCATATCGGTGAACACAGCTTCGAAGGCCCTCCGCCCGCGACGCAGTTCGTCGTTGGAAGCAAACGCGTGAAACCGATATCGTTATCAGCTCCGGAAGGGCCATGCGCAGGGTCTTCAGATCAATCCAGGGCGGTGGAGCACCAGGGGCGGAAATTTTCAACCACAATTTCCGCTTTGCTGATGAGAGCCTGAGCCTTCGACAGGGCGTTGTCCGTTTTGAGATCGATTGAGGTGATAAGCCTTTTTCTATTGAGCGTCGCATTGGCCGGGTTGTCCCAAAGGGCACCAGATGGCGGATCAATGTGCACAACTGTCGCGCCAAGGTCGCCGAGAATCATCGCCACCGCTCGACCGGCAATATACTGGCCGAAGTCGACGACTCTGACGCCGAAAATGGGAAGGGTTGAATCTCTCAAGGCCAGACGTTCGCGGTGTTACGGGGCCGCTTTGCGGGCGAGACGCAAGCCGGCCGACCGAGGTATTGAGTGGCATTTCCCACACTATGATTGCGTCTCGCGCCCAGTGCTATGAACTTGGCGAGGGCCCGCTGCCCGTGACTCGCGGCGGCCGACTTCGCGGTTCAGTGCAGCCGAATGTTTGTGCTGGCGCGCTCAGGACAAGTCCCTGAGATTTCCCCGAATACCAACCCATAGCTCGCCGACTTCGCCGAGCAGGAGGTATGGTCAATTATCAGGCGCACGTTCCAACACGCGGGCAATGGCGAGGTTTACATTACTAAGAATAATCGAGGCACTACCTATGTTGGCTAGGCCGCCACGAGCGTATCAGCAGCAGCGCGGCAGGTCCTGATAGCGATCGCGGGGCGACGGGGGACTGCGGTTTGTGGCAGTGATGTCGGATCCATGATGGTCAGAAAAGGCTTAAAAACGTCCATAAGCTGACGGCAAATCGAATAGACCAAGAGGGACAAGTTCCCCAAACCTCCCCACGAGTTGGGGACCGCGGCATCAACCATCATCAATTCACATATGCCAGCGTGGCAGCAATTGAGGCGAGACGATGTGCGCGCCGGAAAGGGGCGCGCGACTCCCGCCGCTCTAACTACTGATGTGCTCGCGGTGGTCATCTTAAACAGTCCTAATGGTCGGCACGAGAATACATTACATCAGACTTCATTTCGTCGCGTACTCGTGTCCGGTTAACTACCGGATGTCGGCAACCGCACGACGCGGCAGTCTCGTTCCAGGGTCGAACCGTATGTGCACCTTTCCTCTCTCGGTAGGTACTCCCAGAGTCCCCGCGAGTGGCACGCGAATTGCTCGGATGAAGACTGCCGCACCAAGTACGTTCGCACCGGCGCTGTCGCCACGAGTCTCGATGAGGCGAGATCTGTCGCATCAAACTGCGCGAAACGCTCTCCCCGAGCTTTAATACCTGAAGGTCAATGATAATGGTTGAGAAACTGAACTCATGGGACAAGCGGCCGCGCGCAGTTGGTCTTCTTGGAGGCGGTGTCATTGGCGGCGGATGGGCAGCGCGCTTCATCCTGAATGGAGTGGACGTGCGGCTGTACGCCCGGTCGCCTAGAACGTTGGAGCGCGTACAAGGGATGCTCGCCAGCGCGCGACGGGCGTTTCGACAGTTGACGCCGGTCCGGCTACCGCCGGAAGGATCGCTGACGGTGGTCGAGTCGGTTGCGGACGCCGT
>NZ_JBIXJX010000052.1:0-5905 GCF_052871955.1 Bradyrhizobium sp. CAR08 | reverse complement strand
GGAGCCTCGAAATTTGCGAAGGAGATATCAACGTCGAAGAGAACATCGGCAATGCTCTCAAAAAGTATGTTTTTCGACAATTCAATTCCATCTAGCGGCATCAAATCGCCCGCCGCGCCTAGCGTGACAGAGGTATCCTTTTGGAAACCATCTGGCAGATTTACGATGGACTTGTCGTTTAAAAAGAGAACCTCCGATACACCATTTTCCGCTTTTAGCGTCGGCTTCTCCAACTTGTAGTACCAGTACGCCCAATCGATATACGTCATTTCGGCAGCATCGGTTGCGGCGTCTGCGAGCGGAAAATCCCACTCACCCGTCAGCTTGGCTCTGTCCAACGCCTCTTTTGCTTTCGATTCGAAAGAAGAGTCTGCGGTCTGGTTCATTTGCCCGTTTCTTTGCGAAAAGGTCGTTTGCCATAGCTTGCGTTCCTTGAAGAAATTGCTCTTTTGCTAGACTTTATTTCGGCTTAGACCAATGAGTGCCGCTGACGATCTCGACAGCCTCTTCCGCTTCCATCGCCCCGGCTGCGTGGCGGCGGAGCGCCGCGCCCCCCGATGCCGGTTCCTGCTGGAGCGTCTCTACCCGGCGCCCCCTCACGGAATCGCGCAGACCGAGCTCCATAGCGGGATCTGATCGAACGAACACACCTTGGACGTGTTCAGCCATCTGCCCCAAAGTACCCCTTCGCAACAATTGACGTTCACGTCCTTTCATCCGACATCTGCTGGCCCTCAGTGTCTACTAAGGCGGTCATTGCAATTCAGAGAAGGCTCATAACTCGCCAGTTAACTGATCGGCAATCCCGCGTCTTGTACGCGGAGTCCGCACAAGGATGAAGTATCTCAACATTGCGAGCATTACACCCTCATAGGCCAAGGATGTGGGATCTCTGCAGCTCAATCGAGAAAATTAATGGTGCGAGGATAAGCTGAGATATTCGAGTAGCTGTGTGTTATTTCCTCATCCACTTTTATGTCCTTCATAGCCACGATGCTCGCCCATGAGCCGGACCCTGCATCAGTCCACATTATTTGTGCATTCGGGTTAAACGAGTGGTTCACCAGCGAGATAAATCCGAAAACAACGTAGCCCGTCAGAGCATCGCCTTCGAGACGATCCCGCCGCACGAAGTAGTACTCAAATAGCCCCGTGCGATCTAACAACTTAGCTTGGGTCTCATCAAATGCCCAGGTGGGAGCACGCTCAATTATATCACCCACCTTGAATGGGACATTTGCAAATACAGCGCGACCTTTTCCTCGCAGAATTTTGACATACAAGACGTTCATGCGATCAAACACCTTGTCAACCATCGTGTGCGCCTTTTCGTTCTTGCGCATTGACCTCGGGCTTCATTGTGATCAACCTTGGCCGGGGTGCGCATTTGTGCTTTTCACGGATTTTCATGTTCGAAGGTGAGCATAGAGTGGATCCCCACGCTCCTGATACCTACCTAGCTTGGCTGCTAGACAACCTATACGCCTGACGCGGTTCTTCCAGCCTGGACGTCTTTCCATTCGCTGCGCACTTGAGAACGCAACTGCTCAATCCGAGCAGCATCCAATTTAGAACTGGAGCAATCCAGGCCGGGCCGATATCACACTAATGAGAGTTCTGCGCCCTGAGTAACGCAGCCTAATGTATTCCACACTGCTGGCGCGGAGGAGATCAACAGGCGATGAGCTGACAGATAGCGTCACGTGACCTCCGTGCAAGCAGCCGCTTGCGGAACGCGCTGCCGTTCAGTACAGCGCCATGAGCAAAATACGTGGGTATCCGTCGGTACGACAAGCGGTCGTTGATTCAAGCTTGCGGATGGACGTCCTTGAGCTTCGCGCTGCGCATGAGCGTGACATGTCCTCGACGACTGCGCTCAATCGAGCGCGGCAGCTTCAATTTCTCAGTTCTCACGTCCGTAGCTCGCGTTCCGCGGCGTTGTTCGACATCCACGGGGCCATCTTCAATGAAGCGGAACAATACATCTCAGCAACTAATAACAGTAACTCACGAGAGCTTGGCTCGCTGCTCGGGCAACCAGGTGTGTGATCAGAGGTCAGCGCACGCGCCGACGCTCTTGCGCACCGTTGATCTTGCGCTCGATGGTGCACGGAACGCAATACGTTTGCCCCCGCGGCTTTGATCGGTGGACTGAGCCGCGCAAAATCGCCAAATTTGCTTGGCGCGCCCGCAGCCTCCATGTCGCGCCTTTCTTGGGGTTGCCTCCCTTGATCATCACGGCCCACGCGAGAGGCGCAATGAATGGTTAGCCATCCACCGGACAAGACCATGAGGCCCATAGCTACCGGTCAGTAGGTAAGCAAGCACACGAAGTGGCTTTCACAATGTGCGGTCACTCGGCTAGCAGAACATCTTAAAGCCACGCATAATTGTTCAAACGATGCGGTGCAAACTACTAGCGGTCAGCGTTGGCGTGCAATGGGCCACGCGATATTTTAACGGCGCGCAGTTCCCCGCTTTTGGCGGGACTTTGACTAGTCCGCAACACAGGTATGAGGAAGACTTCATCAGCCTATCAGAAGTTGGCGTCTCGCCGTCGATGAGGAGATGATAATGGACCTTGAACGTGGGAGCGATAATCTTCCGGGGCCGCCACCACGGCGTTTACCTGTGACGACATAGGAAGGATTCATGACACAGCCTCCGCCCTTCCCTGTCACTGAATTCCGCTCGCGGCTCGCAGTATTGCGGACCGTCATGGCCGAACGGCATGTTGATCTTCTCATCGTGGACCAGCGCGAACACATGGTTTACCTCAGCGGTTACTGGCCCACAGCGGCCATGTATCAAGCCGTACTTGTCCCGCTCGATCAAGAACCACTTGCTGTCATCCGTGCGCTCGATGCTCCCGTCTTCAGCGAACTGAGCTGGTTCACCGACTGCGTGTCGTTTGGCGACCACGAAAATCCGATCAAGCTGCTGGCCGACACGATCAACGCCCGCGGCTTTGGAACCTCAGTCGTAGGCCTTGAGCGGGACAGCCATTTCCTCACTGTTAACCGGGCACTGGAGCTCGCGAGCTTGCTGCCGAACGCGAGGATTGTTGATTTCTCGCGCATCATGTGGGAAATGCGGCAGGTCAAGTCCCCCCTCGAACTTGCTTGCCTCAACGTAGCCGCAGAAATTTGCGACCGGGCGGCAGCGGCTGCCTTCGCGGTAGCTTGCGCAGGTGTCAGCGAACGGGAAGTCTTTGCAGCGATGACTAGCGAAGCATGGCGGAGTGGCGCGGACAACGCGCAGGTCGCCGTCCTAGCCTCCGGACCTCGCTCAGCAATCTTGCATGCGGCGCTCGACGGCCGCGAGCTCGCCAACGGAGACATTCTGCACGTTGAACCTGTTCCGCACTTTCGCGGCTACACGTCCCGGTTAATGCGTCCGAAATCGATCGGTGCGCCGACCGATGAACAAGTCCGAAGCGCTGAAACCATGATCCAAATTCAGGATGAGCAATTCCGCACCATGAGGCCAGGTGCAAATGCAAGGGACGTCGACCGCGTTGTGCGAGAGGGAATGTTGGGTGCGGGATTGCGCGACAGCTATACGAATATCACCGGTTATACACTCGGCCTGAAGTATCCTCCTCGCACAAGCGATTTCACTCGCGTCTTCTTACCCAACAGCGAGTGGCAGCTAGAGCAAAACCAGGTTTTCCACATGTACACGACTGCGCGCGGCATAGCCTTCAGCGAAACCATTGTCGTCACACGCGAGGGAGGGAAGCGCTTAACCAAAATGGAGCGCAGGCTCTTCTCCTGAAATTCAGCCACCGAGAGCGTAGCGTATCCATCGCCTCCCTTCAATTCGATGCTCTTTACAGGGCGGTTCAAAGGCCAGGTCGTCCTTGGGTCTCAAACGTAATCACAGGACCGAACTGCTTTTTGAGGAGAAGAATATGACCACTTTAGGGATTCTATGCCTGTCGAATGTTGGCAACTATCATGGTCAAGATTCAGACTTCGGCCCAGGTATTGCACATGCGGGCCGCTACGGGTCCGCCCCAGTATGGAGGCGAATCGCAGGCGCATGGTCCAGCAATGTGGTCTCAGGTGATCCTACCTGTGAGGATGAGTATGTGAAAGCTGCGCAGGGGCTTATAAGGGAAGGAGCGGAGGCAATCACCTGCGACTGCGGTTTTACCGTGCGATACCAGCGTGCAATTGCGGCAGCGGTAACAGTTCCAGTCTCGACTTCGAGTCTACTTCTGCTTCCATCACTGCTGTTAAGTGTGCCTGCGAACAAGCAAGTTGCAATCCTTACTGCGGACTCAAGCTGCCTGGATGACGGCATTCTGAGTACACTTGGTATCACACAGCGATCGCGATTGGTTGTCGAAGGGCTGGAGGGTACAGCGACCTACTACTACATGTGGGCCAAAAAAGGTGAGATAAACGTCCGGGATGTTTTGTCCGACACTGATGCCATGATTGCGCGTCTCCGCAAAAACGGGAATATTGCGGCAGTTCTATGTGAGTGTACAATATTTGTGAGAGTCTCACCTCGAATACGAAGGGCTACTGGCTTGCCAGTTTATGATGCCGGAAATAATGCAGCGCTCCTTGTGGCAGCGGTCGGCTAGTAGGGTGAACACGTATCAGCGAGAGTGACTACGGCGCGGTAATATCTGGCGGTCTTTTCGAAGCGGGTTGCGAACCGGCAGAACTGCTTGAGTGTTGAGAAGCAGCATTCGACGAGATGGCGTTGGGCATAGAGATGCTTGCCGCGCCTCCAACTCAGTGTCGTACGTCGGGCAACAGCCGGGTCAGTCCCGCCGCCTCGAAACGGCGGAACGTCAACCGCACCGTCTAAGGAGCCGTCCCGACCCGCCGCGCTGTCGCACGGGTCGGCATCCTGCCGACTTCGATCCCATGCCGGAGTGGTGGGCGACATCGACCGGACTCAGCAGCCATTACGCCGACCTCCGACAGGACCTCTTCCAAAGCTTGGATCAACCACGTCGAGCTCTGGTCTGCGGAGCTGACGGGCAAAGAAGACGCGCCGAGGCGCCATGTGTCGACTGCCCAGTTCCAAGCCAACGAACACCGAGCGCCACCATGAGAATCCCAGGCCATTTCGACGGTAAGCGTGGAGCCGCGGCTTGCTTCAGAATTCGAATGAACGTGCGAAGAACCCTCCGGCTTGGACGGAGATTTGGGATGGGATTGGACAGCAAAACGGACGTCTATGCTCATCGGTAGGGCCGGTGAGCCGGCTGGGGGTTCTTGAAGGACCATCGAGGCGCCGCGTACGTTCGGAAGCTGAGAGAGCTCGGGTCGTCGCCGAGAGTCTGTTACCCGGTGCCCAGGTGTCCGAGATGGCGCGCAAGCACGGCGCGACGCGCTGGCAGATCTACGATTGGAGACGGCGGTTTCGACAGCAAGGCATGTTGCCGCTGTGCGAGGCGTCGCAGCCGATATTCGCGCCGCTGGTTGTGGAAGGTGCGTTGGAGGGGCGTCAGGTTCCGGCGCGGCAAAGGTGCTCAGCGCTGATCTTGCTCATCGCGCGCCTCCGCGAGGCTTTGGACCGGCTGCCCGGCGGTTGGCGTGATTACCGCTTCGACGAGCAGACACCGCAACAGCGCTATTGCCTTCAGCCTCTCCTCTCCGATAGTTCGGGTGGTGGTACGGCGACGGCGAACAAATCCGGTTGCGTCCGCAGCGGGATCTTCATTGGCATCTCCTCCTTCGGGGGTGGAATCCCCCACAGAAGAGGCTACGAGATGGTCGAGCATGGCACGAATCTCGAGGAGGGCCTTAAGCGGTCGTCCGTGAACAAGGCTCTAAGCGATTGAGCAGGAGTCAGTTTTCCGGTTGGGGCGGCATTTGAGATTGCAGGGATTGGGGGCTTGAGGCCCCCAAACCTTGCAATTTTCGTTTGTGGATTCCCT
>NZ_JBIXJX010000051.1:0-6270 GCF_052871955.1 Bradyrhizobium sp. CAR08 | reverse complement strand
TTTCCTGGTCCGTCGGACGCTGCGACCACTCGATCCCGACGTCGCGAAGATATTCGAGACCTATGAGCACTGCCCGGCCGTGCTGACCTAGCGTCAAGTAAAGATCGACCCGCAAACATGCGACCGTCGCTCGTTCGGGCGCGCTCAAAGCGCGCTTCGACAGCGCAGACAGGAGGCACTCCGCAACCTCCAGCCGGCCTACCAAGCATTCACATTCGGCCCGATTGGTTTCCAGTGCGAATGCGAGTTCGTGGCGCCTTTGCCACGAATCCTGCGCAAGCAGCGCAGCACCGACGGTGAAATATGTCAGCGCCGAGGCGTAGGCCGCCGACGCCCTGGCACGCTGCCCTGCGATGAAGTTCAACTCGGCGAGCTGCTCTCGCTCCTGACCGGAAGCGATGAGCGCGACGCCTCGATTGAGTTGACTGACAACATCGAAGATAGCCTCCTGCCGCCGAACATATTGCGTTTTGCCGTCGAGGTATTGTCATCCGTCCGGCTTCCCTTCTTCAGCAGTAAATCGGCACTTTTTGCTTTAGCAAGCTCCAGGTACTCGTCCGCTGATTATTCATCTCACCTCAGAGGGTAGGGCTTTCCGGTTATCCCGGCTACTAGCTCCAAGATGCAGTCGCATAGGCGCTCTAGGTCCCGGACCTCATGCTCCGCTGTAATACACACCCGAATTCCGGCCTTTTCTTCACCCGCCGCTCGCAAGAACGTCACCAGGGCATAGAAGTCGCGATCGAGAAGTCCTCTTGCGATCTCAATGGCTTTGGCCTCTGATCCGATGACAATCATTCTGATCGGAAGTGAGTTTCCTTGGTCTACAGTTGCGAGCCGGCGATCAAAGAGCTCGATGCGTTGTGATAACCGCCCCTGCCGCTCGCCGAGTTCTGACGAGCGGTGTAGTTTGCACGACGCAAGCGCGGCGCCAAGCGTCGCCGAGTTGGGGGGTGACGAAATCGCATATGGAACGGAGTACCGCCGAATAAGAGTCTCCTGGGCGACCGTTCCAAGCATCAATATGCCGCCCGACGCGCCGAATCCATTGCCGAGCGAAGCTGCAATAACCGTTCGCTCACCGAGCACCTGCGGAAACTGAGAGCGAGCGAACCCCTCACCGTTGTTTCCGAAGATCGATAGGCCGTGACTATCGTCGATATAGAGGAACAGCCCATAACGTTCTTGCAGCCGACGCAGCTCATCAATTGGCGAATAGCCTCCCATGGAGTAAATACCATCGCACACATAGATGACGTCCGCATTTTCACGGCAAAGCCTTTCGAGAGCGTCGATGGAGACGATCGTTTCGGTTCGCGTCTCGTGGCCTACAATGGATTTGTGGTAGGCGAGTGAGAGGTCTGAAAAGCCATCGAATGCGACAAGTGGCTTTCGCCCATCCGTCAGTCGACCCGAAGCAAGGATAGGCATTGCGGCTAGATTGGCGAGCGTGCCGCTCGAGAACGTGATCACGCGCGCGCAGAATACTTTTGAGAGGGCCGCTTCAAGTTCTGCTAGAAGATCGAAGTTGAGCTCCGTCCGTGCGCATGACCAGTCCAATGATCGATGAGACTCAAGCGCCTCGATCGCACCAGCAATTATTAGGGGATGATTGTCCAGACCTAGGTAGGAGCACCGCACGAAATCAATTACTTGCCGAGGAACATCAAGCGGTCCGCCGCCCAAAGCGAGTGTGCGTCCCGTTGTGGAAAATCCATGGACCGCAATAGCACCAGCTGCGTGGGCCGCATCAAAATAGGGCCTGCTTTCGAGCGAGCATGCGGCATTTCTAAAGTGTCGGGTCGGGAGACCTCTACCAGGAGGAACGATCCCTTGCTGCACTCGATTGTCCATTCTGATCTCCAAGATGTACAGCCCGGGGGTTTAGCTGCGCCCGCACCATTGGCGAAGGTTGGCGACATCGCCGCGAGCCGCAGGTTGTGTAGGATCCTCGTCGGCAGCTTGATCCTCGTCTTCGTCCGCCCCTCAACTTACGAGTCATTTTCGCAGGGCGATCTCACCAGATCAACTGCATGTTGGTGCTCATTCGAACGCTCGTCGGTCACGTCCCTAAAAGCCGAACGTCACAAAAACCTGAACGCTCTGCGCGATATCCTGGCAGCCCGCAGGCATCGAAGACTTGGCCGGCAGATATTCTCGCCTGGCTGCCGCTCCCGCGTAGGCGCGCTCGCCCCGCCGTCACCTCCGAAAAGGAATGGGCTCGCCTCGTGCCACTTAGCGCTAATACTCGAGGCTGCTGATTTTCAAGGCCTTCTGCGACAACTTCCAATTCGACTAGGCGCTTGCGGAGCACCATAAGACCGGCCGATAACGGAGGTCGTTTGCTCCGTTCAGCGCCACCGCTTCTCCTTCGCGTCATAGGCGCCGGCAAACGGATCGCTTACGGCCATTAGTTCACGTTTCAGCACTTTATTGCTGGAGGTTGTCCTAGGAAGAGCCGAGGTGAAGCCGATGTATCGCGGCACCTTGAACACAGCAAGGCGTGCACGAGCGTGATCGAGAATGCGCCCTACGATCAGATTATTCGGAGTCACACCTTCTCTGAGCTCGACGTAAATTTTGACCTCCTCGCCGCGTTTCTCATCGGGGACGGGCACGGCAGCCACATCGGCAATCTCGCAAAGCTCGGAGATGACCGCCTCCACCTCGCGCGCAGCTATATTCTCGCTGGACCGGCGGATCATGTCTTTCGTACGCCCCACCAGCCAATGAAAGCCGAATTCATCACGACGCATCAGATCACCCGTTTTGAACCACTCGCCTTCAAACAGAGCGGCATTTGCTTCCGGCTTGTTCCAATATCCCTTGAAGATCCCTCGGCCTTTCACCCAGAGCTCGCCAACCTCTCCGACCGGTGTTGGGCTGCCGTCCTCGTTCATCAGCCGTAAGCTTCGAAACGGCGCGCGGATCCCGACCGAGCCCGAGTCGGCCAGTTCGTCGATTTCATTCGTCATTCGCGTACCGAAGCCAATTTCCGTCATCCCGTAAGCGTCCTGAGTCGGGACTCGAAAGCGCCTCCGGAACTGGCGTACTGCATTTGGACTCCAGCCCCAATTGATAGTCTGCTTTAGGCATGTCGTCCCGTCTTCACCGGTGGCCTCGGCTTGGCGCGCTACAAGCTCGGGACACTGGCACCATTCGATGCGGTGCTGCTTGACCCAACCTATAAAGCGCGTTGAGCTGACTTGCGGAGCCAGGTACAGTGTGCCGCCCTGTCGGTACGAATTCAGAAGATGCCATTGCGGATCGATGTAGAAGAAGGGCTGCGCAGACAGATACCTCTGATAGGGCCTGTCGTCCCAACAGGCCCACTGATATGAGCTCACGCTCCAATAGTCGTGCGTCAACATGCACCCCTTCGGAAAGCCTGTCGTGCCCGAAGTATATTGAATGTTCAATAAATCGTCCGGTTGGACATCCTCCTCGACAGGAGAATTGAGAGCCCCTTTGAGCAATTGATCGAGGGTAGCGGCGGCACCGTTCGAGCGCCGCCCGACGAAAATCAGTCGCTCCTTGGCGAGACTTTTCGGCCAAGACTCCATGGCCGAAAACACTGACCATGCGAACTCATCGACAACGGCGAACGTAGCCTGTGTATCCGTAAGTACATATTCGATCTCTCTGCCCGTGTACCGCATGTTGATTGGGACCATAACAGCACCGAGCTTCGCAAGCGCGAACCACAGGGTAGGAAATTCGATCCGGTTGGATAGCATTACGCCAACGCGATCACCCTTGCCTACGCCGAATGCCTGGAGCGCGTGCCCATACTTGTTGGATAATTCGTCCATCTCGGAATAGGTTGCACGCTCACCACGCTCAAATACCTCGATTGCGAGCGTTGACCCGTGCGTTCTCGCCCGCTTTGAAACGAGCCGACCGATCGTGATCGCCTCATAGTTGGATTCCAGCACATCGATTTTGCGGAGCACATTTTGGACATGTTCTTTCAACTGCGTGTGCGTCAGTTTTGCATGCGTCATCATTTGGCAACCTCGGAGCTCAGGAGAACATAAACAAGTCTGGCGGAACGCTCGATTTAGCACAATCGCGGTGGTTTCCGATTAGGCCTCACGCACTTCCGACGCAGCAACTGTCGATTGCTCGCGCCGCGATGATGGGACGCCAAACCTGCCACGATCAGGAAGGGCACAAACTCAAACGCACGGAATGCGCCTACTTACCTCGCGTGATCGAGACATCTACCGAAAACTTCGGGTAGAGGCATTCGTCGGGACTTACAGATGCGACCGGCCTGCAACGGGTCGCGTTTGGCATTGCGGCACCTTCTTTCGTGATGAGCTGGTCATGGCTATTCGCCGAGTTATGAATAGCCATACGTCATCGAAAGGGATTGCCATACTACCTACTCTGGTCAGGGAGATTAACTGCCTGAGAAGGTGTTAGGTGGCGCTTGTCAGCCTTCGAACCGGGAGAAGTCTGCGAAGGCAGCACGGAGCGAAACTGCGGTTTTAGGGTAAGCGCGAAGCCGATACCCTTGCTTAAGAATTCGAATGAACGTGCCAAGAAGCCTCCGGCTTGGAACGGAGGTTTGGATGGATTTTGGACAGCAAAAAGGACGTCCGTTTGGCCGGCTCACCGTTAGGGCCGGTGAGCCGGCTGGAGGTCCTCGAAGGACCGTCGGGGCGCCGGGTGCGTTCGGAGGCTGAGAGAGCTCGGATCGTCGGCGAGAGTCTGCTATCCGGTGCCCAGGTGTCCGAGGTGGCGCGCAAGCACGGAGCGACGCGCTGGCAGATTTACGATTGGCGACGACGCTTTCGACAGCGAGGCATGTTGGCGCCGTGCGAGGCGTCGCAGTCGACATTCGCACCGCTGGTCGTGGAAAGCGCGTTGGAGGAGGGTCACGTTCCGGCGATCAAGCTTGAGATCGCGATCAGCGATGTCGTGCTGCGGACGGACCCAGCCATAGACGGCGAGCAGCTGTCCCGGGTGATCCGCGCAGTGCGTGCGGCGCGGCAATCAGGATGGAAGTGCGTCACCAGATTGCCGCGAGGCACAGAAATGCGGGTGCGCCTGCTGGCGCTTGTCCGCGACGGCGTCCCAGAGGACGAGATCGCCGCAATCCTTACTCAGGAAGGCAGCGAACCAAATCATCAACGCGATACGAGGCCATTTGGCCGAGTTCGGGAGCATCGTCGCGAAGGGTCCCTGTCAGGTCGCCAAGCTCCTGGCTAAGATAGCGGATATTCCCACGACGGCCCAGCATTGCCGCTTCATGTAGCTGACCAAGCATTTCTTCGGTGTCCATCCAGCCCGGCGCGACCGCATTGTATTTGCGCCGCCTCTGGCGCAGCAACCGTCACGAGAACCGAGAATGCGGTGCCGCTCGGCAGTCCACGTAAGCTTCTGGAGCGCCTCCTATCGCCTTCAGGATGTGGAATGTCCGTCTTAGCACCACGGCTGTAAGACGATCAATTCGATTGATCCGGAACCTCATCGAGCGGTGCCATAAACTGAGTCCAAGTATTCAACATAAAATACAAGACGCCCAGCGCCCTTGATACATGGCGACCTACAGATGCGCGATCACGGGCCCGACGCGCCTTCGAGCACCGACGTGTGGGTCTGCTGCTTGGTTCTTTGGAGGTTCGCGGTCTGACCAGCTGTCATGACCGCTCCTTTGTTTGAATACGCAACCCTGTACTCGCTGAGCTCAGCGGCACTTGAATGCTTGAACCGGCCCGCTCGGGACGTGGCAGCTGCGCGTGCAGTCGCGCCAACTCGAACAAGCGGTCGCGCACGTTTCCTTTCACTGGCCCACCGTGTTTGCTCGTCGCGTCCACATGTATCAGCATCTGCTCGATCGTAGCAGCCGGGTTCTCGTCACCCTCGCGCCGGATCACGTGGAAGAGATAAAGACGCTTGTCGTCTACGCCGAGAACCTGAGTGAACACCTCGGCGCGATCCCCGGCGTGCAGTTCCCCGAGATGGCACATATGCGTCTCGACCGTGTAGTAACTGCCACTTTTTGCTCGATAGTCCGTGTCATGCCCGATGTAGCTGAACAGCTTGGCGAGCGCCAAGCCGGACAGCTGGAGGTAGCTCCTCTCCGTGCCGTGTCCGTTATAATCGAGCCAGCGAGACGGCACCTCCACCACCGCCAACCGGAGTGGGCCGGAACCGTTGATGGGCGCGGGAGCACGGTTACGGAGCTCCTGTTCCCACCTCGCAAGCGTCTCGCCGGGTCCGTAGCCCTGTGAACCTAATGCTCGCAGCAGAGCCACGAGC
>NZ_JBIXJX010000050.1:0-7347 GCF_052871955.1 Bradyrhizobium sp. CAR08 | reverse complement strand
GAGGGACCAAGGCCGACGGACGTAGGGCTCGCTGCATCATATTGATTCCTTTGTGAAACCAACGCGAGCCGACGCTTGAACTTCATCAAAAGTGAGTCAGAGCCAAATTTGCAAGCCGATTGACACGATGGCGGTCCCTGGCAGGATCTGCCGGTCTCGTTCGGCCACTGGAACAGTGTCTTCACGCGCTTTCGCCACCGGGTGGCGGCCGACACTAAAACGGCTGTTTGACGCCGTGTCCGATGATCTCGACTTGGAATACGCTATGGTCGAGGCCAACATCGTCAAGGTCAACGCCACGGACAGGACGCAAAGGGGGGACTCGAAGCCGGATGATCGGCCGTGCGAAAGGCGGCATGACCACTAATCCTGGCCCTCACCATGCGCGCGGCGATCTCGTGCGCTTCGTGCTTTTGACGGGACCGCGCTTCGACACAGTGGGCGTGCTACCGCTCATTGCTACAATGCCCGTCCGCAGCAGTGTCGGCTATGCCGCAGGGGTGAGTGAAGGCTGGCTCTCGGCAGAAGGTTGAAGAACTGCAAGGTTTGACGCCGGGGCGCGGACATGGCACGCCACAACGTGTCCGTCCGCTATTGGCACCAACGCTGGAGCCGATACACGACAACGCTCGATCGCGAGAGGGCAACGAGGGTGAAACGCGCATCCGCTGGGTGGATTGATCGGACTTGGCACCTCACCTTCTACAGGCGGCTCCAACCGAGCTCGGGTCGGATCGGGCACCGGAGCTGCTGCAATGAGAGCTTCGGTGTAGGGGTGACTTGGCTTGGCGAAGAGCGCTTCGCACGGCGCCAGCTCCACGATTCGCCCCAAATACATGACCGCTACGCGATCTGCGATATGCTCGACGACACTCAGGTCGTGCGAGATGAACACATAAGCAATGCCCATCTGCTGCTGAAGATCCACCAGCAGATTCAAGATCTGCGCCCGCACTGAGACGTCAAGGGCCGAAACCGCCTCGTCAGCGATGATGAGCGAGGGCTGCAGGGCTAGCGCCCGTGCGATGCCGAGCCGCTGCCGCTGGCCGCCCGATAATTCTGACGGAAGCCGGCGCATCATATCGGGGGACATTCCGACCTTTTGCAGGAGCTCTGCTGCAAGTGCTTGACGCTGTGGCCGTTTGAGGCGCGAAAAATTCTCGACAGGTTCGACTATGATATCTCCGGCGGTGAGGCGTGGGTTTAGTGACGAGTAAGGGTCCTGAAACACCATCTGCATCCGACGGCGCCAGGCACGAAGCGCATTTGCCGTGAGATCAGTAATGTCCGTTCCATCGATTGTCACGCGCCCGCTGGTCGGCTCCACGATTCGCATGAGAAGGCGCGCGATCGTGGACTTGCCGCAGCCGGATTCCCCAACGATGCAAAGCGTCTCCCCCGCACCGACAGAGAAAGATACCTGTTCGACCGCCCGCACCACAGGGGAGGACTTGCTGAGGTATCCCATACCCAATCGGTAGTGCTTAGTCAGATTCTCGACTTTCAGCAGAGGATCGCTCATGCGCCCATCACCTCTTCGGAGCGCCAGCAAGCAGCCTTGTGGCCGAGTCCGACATCGACCATAGTGGGCGTCTTCTCGCGGCAGATGCCTATCGCGAATGGGCAGCGAGGCGCGAAGCTGCACCCGACAATCGACGTGCGCAGGCTGGGTACGATTCCGGGAATCTCAGGAAGGCGCGATCGCCGGCCGCGCCGAGAATCAGGAAGCGACTGCATGAGTCCCTTAGTATATGGGTGGGCCGGTCGCGCGAACAGATCAATTACGGTAGCTTGCTCAACGATTCTGCCGGCATACATTACAACTACTCTCTGACATGTCTCCGCCACGACCCCAAGATCGTGCGTGATGAACATCACGGCCGTTCCCGTGCGTTCTTTCAGATCGACTATCAGCCGCAGTATTTGAGCCTGAATTGTAACGTCAAGCGCAGTCGTTGGCTCGTCGGCAATCAACAATTCCGGTGAACAGGCAAGCGCCATAGCAATCATTGCCCGTTGACGCATTCCACCGGAGAGTTCGTGTGGATAGTTGTTAACTCGACGTTCGGGATCGGCGATCCGAACGAGCTTTAGCATGTCTTTGGACTTTGATATGGCTTCTGACCGGGAGACTTTCGTGTGAATCTCAATTGCTTCAGCAATCTGACGCCCGATAGTGTAAACCGGATTGAGGCTCGTCATTGGCTCCTGAAAAATCATGGCGATTCGGTCGCCGCGGATCCTTCTCATCTCTCGCTCTGAAAGCTTCAGGAGATCACGTCCATGAAAGTGGATCTGGCCGCCAATGGTCCTGGCCGTCAGCTTCGGCAACAGGCGAAGAATGGAAAGAGCGGTGATACTCTTGCCGCATCCGGATTCACCGACAACGCCGAGCGTTTCGCCACTTCTTACTTGAAAGCTTATGCCGCCGAGCGCGCGGGTGACGCTTTCTTCGCCGTAAAAATGTGTCTCAAGATCTCGGACGTCGAGAAGCACGCCATCTTCTTTGGTGTTGTTCGTTTGCATATTACCGTCTCCGCTTGGAGCGGGGATCGAACAAGTCTCGCAAGCCATCTCCGAGCAGATTAACGGCAAGGACAGTCAGCGCAAGACAAATGCCCGGAGCGAAACACGTCATCGGGGCGATGGCGAGATACAAGCGAGAACCTGATATCATATTTCCCCAACTGGGAATTTCGGGCGGCACACCTACGCCTAGGAAGCTGAGCCCCGCCTCCGTGAGAATCGCACTGGCGCAGACATTGGCGCCTTGAACCATGAGTGGGGGAATGGTGCTTGGAAGGATATGCCGCCAAAGCACCTTCGGAAGACGTGTACCGCCGCAGATCGCTGCCTCCACATAGGGGCGCTCCCGAACACCCAAAACCACAGAACGAACCAATCGCGTCACACTCGGGATCTGAGGTATCGTAATGGCAACGACGAGGATGCCAATCCCGGAGCCCGTCAATGATACGAGAGCGATCGCCAGCAGGATCGTCGGGATCGACATCAGGCCGTCCATGATCCGCATGACGACATTGTCAAATCGGCGGTTATACCCGGCCATTACCCCAATCAGCACGCCACCCACAGCCGCGCTCGCTGTTGACGCCAATCCGACAAGAAGTGAAATTCGCGCACCGAATACAGTTCGCGCAAACACATCACGGCCCAGATTGTCGCTGCCGAACCACATGTCTGCCGAGGGCGGCCGAAGGCGTTTGAAGGGCTTCATGCTCAGAGGATCGCCAGCGTACAGAGGAGCAGCCAGCGCCAGAACGACCAACAGAGTGAGAAGAGCACCGCCTAGAAAGACAAGCGGATGCCGCCTTATAAATCTGGGAAAATCGGACAGCTGCAGGCGGCCCATCGGAGCCGTTTCAATGGGTGCGGAAAGAAGGGTCATATCAGTACCGGATGCGAGGATCGATCAGACTGTAGGCGAGATCGACCATGAGATTGATAAACACGTACACGCCTGAAGCGAGGATGAGCACGCCTTGAATTATCGGATAGTCACGATTGTTGATAGCATCGACGACTAAGCGACCAACGCCAGGGACGTTGAACACGGTCTCCGTAATCACAACGCCTGAGATCAGATATGCGAAACAGAGGCCAATAACGGTCAGGATTGGAACGCCTGCATTCTTCAGAGCATGGTGAAAAAGTAACGCATACGAAGAGGCGCCCTTGGCGGCGGCCGTTCGCATGTAATCTTCTGATAAAACCTCGAGCATGCTCGCCCGCGTGAGCCGCGCGATAAAAGCGACATAAGCAAGGCTCAAAGCCGTCGTGGGCAGGATCAAGTGCACAAACCAGGATCCGACGCCTTGATCGATAGGCACGTACCCCTGGACTGGCAACCAATGCGCTCTGATGGCGAACAAATATATCAGAAAATATCCTGCAACGAACACTGGTACAGAGAACGCAACCGCAGAGAACGCCGTGAGGATACGATCGATAAGGCCGCCAGCCCACCATGCGGCGAGGATACCGAAGCCAACCCCGATGGTCACTGAAACAAGCATCGTGAGCATGGCAAGGGAAATGGTCGGTCCAAGTCGTTGTGAAACAAGTTCGAGGACCGGCCGTCCAGCAAACACTGAAGTCCCGAAGTCGCCACGCAACATGCCCATCGTCCAGTGCGCGAACTGAATCGGAAGTGGCTCATTGAGGCCCAGGCTTTCGCGGATGCCGGCGATCATCTGCGGTGTCGCGTTGTCGCCAGCGATGATAGCCGCCGGATCCCCGGGCGACAGCCTGAGAAGGAGGAAAACGAAGACCCCGACCAGCGCCATTACGGCGACGGTCGAGAGCATTCTGTGAATGATGTAGACAGACATTCTGTATCTCAGGCCTTGTGCATGTTCCACATCGGAATAAACGCTGGCATTTCGATCAGGCCGCCAAGTGTTTTGCGGCGCGCTGTTGGAAGGACCGTTTGACCCATCAAAACCGAGCCGACAAAGTCCCACCATATTCCCTGCATCTTGCGGGCCAACACCTTTCGGTCTTCGACGGATTCAGTATCGGGCCACTTTGACCGAAGAGCCTCAAACTCGTCGCTTTTGGGCCAGCCGTACCAAGCCTCCTCGCCAGACGAGATAAAAAACGTTGCGCCAAGCGCAATCGGGTCGCCATGTGAGTAGTCGGAATCCCACGACATGAAGATATTCCAGCCGCCATTCTCAATGGGACCTTTGTTCGCACGGCGCGCGGTAATCCCACCCCAGTCGCTCGGCGCGAGCTCCGCACTAATTCCTATATTTCGGAGCTCGGCCGCCAGAAGCTGCGAGGCGTTGCTAAGCAACGCTACGTTCGTAGGCTGAAGGATGACGATCTTCTCTCCGGCATACCCAGCTTCTTTGAAAAGCTGTTTTGCCTTTTCTGGTTCGCCGCCCTTCTTATACCACCCAGTGTTTTCGGTGTTGGAATAGAGGGTATCATTCCCAAATATCGAGGTAAGCGGGCGTCCGTACTTTGGATCGGGGGACATGATTCCAATAAAGGCGTCCTGATTGATCAAGTGAAGCATCGCCTGGCGTGCTTTCACGTTATCGAACGGCGGTTGCAAAAAGTTCAAACGGATGTAGACGTCGTTGCCCAACTTGTTCAGAACCTGGAGCTCAAGATTGGGATCGAGCGATATTGCTGAGTAGAAATCGGCAGGCGGAGCTTCCATGAAGTCGATCTCGCCTGACTGCAACGCCGCAAGGGCCGTCTGCTCATCAGCGATGTTATTCCAGATCACACGATCAACCTTGACGATCTTACCGCCAGCGAATCCATCGGAGGGTTCCTTGCGGGGTAAGTACTTGTCATTGCGATCGTAAGCGAAGCTCGCGCCCGGCTTGGCAAGCGCCTCATTGAACCTGAACGGGCCCGATCCGATATTCGAGGTAACCTGCTCGGTTGCAGGACGATTCGCATCTTTCTCGCGCATCATGTATAGGCCCGGAGTCTGAGGGGCCGCCAGCAGTTCGATCAGGAGGCCCAGCGGCTCCCTCAGCGTTATCGTGAATGTCCGGTCATCCTTCTTCGAGATGTCATTGGTCCGCGACATGATCAACCGTCCAGCGGGCGCAACCTGTGCCCAGCGCCGGATCGAGGCGACACAGTCTGCTGCGGTGACGGGAGCGCCGTCGTGCCAAGCCAGACCCTCTCGGAGCTCGAACGTATACGTTTTCTTGTCGTCAGAAATGCCCCACTTACCTACCATTTGCGGCTGCGGCATCATCTTAGAATCGACGGCGAAGAGCGTGTCGTAAATTGCTAGCGCGTGGTCACCGGTGATGTTGGCGGTCGTAGTAACAGGATCAAAGACCCGAAGGTCGCCGTTCATCACCATGCGGACCGTTCGCGCATCAGTTGGCGCGCCCTGAGCCCGCAATATAGATGGAATTGACAAAGCTGTTCCGGCGGCCACTCCCGTCTTAATGAGGTGACGTCGTGAGATTGTCATGTTTCAGCTCCCCTATTTGGCCACCGCGCGGATAGCGAGCGCCTATTTGCCTGATGACGACGGCCAGCGACAGCTTCACCCTCCGTTTGTATCGAGTGCTAGTCTAAGGCTGGTTTCTCCAGAATTGCTGCAATCTAGCCTCCTGGATGCAGCGATGCGTACCGTTTCGCGCGAATTGCGCAGAGTTTCTGCGTTTACTTGCTTGAGTGAGGTGGTTCGAGACCTTTGCCGTTATCGGTTCAGATCGGGGCCAATGCTTGTCCGTCAAATTTGTCAGTCGACGCATTGGCAGTCGCACGCCGAGCTCCCAGGAGCGACAAGCGTCAGCCATCAAGTGGATCTACGCTGCCTGTTCGCCGTTGCTCACATCAGTAATCTCCGCGCACAGCGGCCGCGGAAAATCAGAATGTTTGGTCAGGGACACGTCCCTGCAGCATGTGCTTCGAAACGTCGTCAGCTACGCGCACTGAAGGATGTGGCAGGCAGCTTAAGTACGGCCTTCCTCAAGACATTATCGAGACCCGCGGCTGTGCTTCCCGATGAGCTTTTGCAGCCAAAATACTTCGGCAGCTTGCAGGATTGTGTCTCCTCTTTCATTGAGGGGATCTCAAAGCTGACGCAAGTAATTGCGGAAGGCGCCCAAGGACTCAAGGGTCGAGGCAAATTTCCCTAGTGCTGGTATTGGACATGAGACGAGGCTCCGGGTCCTACCAGGATGCGCGAGGATAAGTCGATCGCGATCTCCTGAACGAGAACAAGGGGACACCCGAATATTACTGCAACGCTCGTCTCGTCCGATCGGTGATCCGCTAGACGGCCCAGCAAGACCTCCGCCCGAAGCGCAGAATTCAATGGAGGCAGCACTGCAGCCGGTATCGGAGCGTACGCTTGTTTTCAGCTTCGGATTGCCGTCCTTCAACTCACACGATGGCCTCACCCAGAGCTTAGACGTAAAGTCCCGACCCAAGACCGACGAAGCGACTTCTCCATCGAGAAGACGGCTAGCCGCCTTGGCTGCCAACCGCGCCCGGAGTTGCAGCTGCGCCATGCATAGTGGTCGCCGAAGCTCCGGGAGTGATAACAGCCAACCGGATAGATCCAGCCGACAGGTCGGAACAGCAGTTGCCTTCGGCCAGCTTGTATCCCGAGGCAAACGGCGATGCCGCCATGATTGGTTTTCCTCAAGAGGCGGGCGAGTTCGAGATTAGGTCGGCATATATTTTTATTTCCTCGACCCGCCTTGTGAAATCCTCATCGGCGCCACGAGCGCTGTTTTCGCCCAAGTGCGCCTCTAGTTTTTCAAGACGCATTAATTTCGTACCATTCTGGCAAAATACCTTCGGGAACACGGGGACAGGTTCTACGCTTTCGATGTA
>NZ_JBIXJX010000049.1:0-8860 GCF_052871955.1 Bradyrhizobium sp. CAR08 | reverse complement strand
CGTGGGCTCGTTGAGCCATGTATTAAGCCGCTCGCAACCAGCGAAACCATTGATGGTCGGCCTCTCGCCGGGCCTTGAAGCGGTCGACGCATCTCTTGGAGCAAAGGGCCGTTCGCCAGCAGTAGTAGCGGATCAGCCCGAACCTCCACCGCATACCGCGCAGCACTTTACTGAACCGTGGTGCGAACCTATGAGAGCTGTTGCGCATTTCTCGCCACCTGTCTGGATTACGTGGATAGCCCCCTTCCTTCGCTGCAACGCCACGCTCGCACGTGAAGTGCGGCGCCGGCGATGCCTAGTCTCGCGGCTTATACAGACACCGGGCGCAAGAGTTTGAGCTCTGAATTGCCGTGTCTTTCGCCAAGGAGGCGCTCCATCGGCGTGTTTCCCCAGCCAAGTATTGATTGCCAAATCTAAACGATATTTCGATCTTGATTTATGCAATGAGCTACGCGTTGATGCTTAAATCCCGCGTGCCGGCGGCTTTTATCGACGGAATTCAACTGAGCCGATGGAGTTCATACAGCAACTCGTCTGGAGTTATAAGCACCACCGTCTTTGTCCTTACGCGGTCAAAGGGCGACCCGCCGGTTCCCGCTTACTAAACGCCCCAAGCCCACTTTAAGCTAGCGCATCGGCGGCATCTCTGATGCCGACGTAGATTTCATCAAGATCTGCCCCTGTGGCGCAATATGGTGGCATTACATAGATCGTATTGCCGAGCGGGCGCAGCAGCAGATTTCGTTCTTTGAAGAAAGCCTGAAGCTTAGGACCGACCCCGCGAGATAGCCTGCATCCGTCGCTTTCAGATCGAGCGCTGTAATCGTGCCGGTCCGACGGACGTTTGAAAAGTGCGGGTCGCCGCGGAATTGCTCAGTTGCCTGCTCTTGCATCGCCGCGACTGACGCCAGGCGTTGGCGACATTCCGGATCTTGCCAGAGATCCAGGCTGGCCTTTGCGGCGGCGCAGGCCACTGGATTTGCTGTATATGAACTCGAATGAAAGAACGTATGCGTCCAATCTTTCAAATAGTGCGCGTCGAAAATATCCGCGCGACAAAGTGTCACCGCGAGTGGAAGCGCTCCTCCCGTGAGGCCCTTCGCATAGCAGGCGATATAGGGGGTGACATTAGCTTGCTCGCAGGCGAATAGTGTTCCGGTGCGACCCCAGCCTGTCATGACCTCATCGGCGATGAACAGGACGTCCGACGCCTCGCAGATCCGCTTCATCTCTCTTAGCACCCACGCCGGGTACATCAGCATCCCACCTGCCCAAAATCAGTGGCTCCACAATAAAAGCGGCGGCCATTTCGTTTCGGCAGCCGACTCGAGCGCGTCCAGCGTCGCCTGTTCATGACCTCTCGCCGGGAACGGGATTGACGTAACGTCGAACAGCATGGGCGCGTACGGCGCGTTCAATACCCTCGGGCACCGACCGACATCGCTCCAATTGTGTCCCCGTGGTAGGAATGTTGCATCACGATAATGGATCTTCGCTGTTTGCCGATGTTGTGCCAGTAAGTGACTGCCATTTTTAACGCCACTTCCACGCTGGTCGAGCCACTGTCCGAGAAGAAGACATGCTCTAGGTCATCGGGGGCGAGTTTCAAGAGTTGCGTAGCAAGCTCCTCCGCCGGTTCGTGGGTGTAGCCTGCGAAGATGATCTGGTTGAGCTTGCCTGCCTGTTCCTGGATGGCGCTCACGATATGTGGATGACAATGACCGTGCGTCACCACCCACCAGGATGATATGGCATCGATAATTCGACGATCATCGGCGGTGTGGAGATAAGCGCCATCTCCCCGCGCAACTTTTGTCATCTCCTCTTCGAGCGCATGTTGTGTGAACGGACGCTAGATCGGCGACTTCGGCTTCGTCGTCATTGCTTGAATTGATCGGCAAGGAACGAGGTTTTGAACGCGGCCTGCAGCGTGTCAGCCGCGAGGGGAGACAGCCAGGGCAATCGCCCCAACCAACGCACCCGCCCAATCTCGCGAATTGCGATCTGGGTCTCAGCATTTGGTTTCCCAATGAAGGCAATCCCAAGAATGGGGATCTGGCGCCTTCGCAGAGCCTCTATCGACAGCAGCGAATGATTGATGGTGCCAAGTGCCGTGCTCGTGCAAAGCACGACCGGAAGCCGCCATCGCTCGAACACATCAATGTAGAGTGTATCGCCCCTCAACGGCACCATCAGGCCGCCAGCGCCCTCAATCACCAACGGTCGCTCCCCGGTGTCTGGCACGTTGAGCGAATCTGGCTCGATGCGAACTCCGTCGATTTCAGCGGAATAATGGGGCGAAACGGGGGTTCGAAGTCGGTAAAGCTCCGGCATGATGCGATCGGGGGAGAGACCGCCGAGCCGTGCGACGAGCTCGGTATCAGTCTCTCCTTCGAGACCGGCCTGAATCGGTTTCCAATAGTTGGCGCCGAGGAGATCGGCGAGCCCCGCGGAAAACACCGTTTTTCCGATTCCGATGTCTGTGCCTGTCACCACAATCCGCTGACTCATCGAGCTTCACCTCTGGTCTCCTCGAACAGAGCATCGAGCATTGCACGCACGTCATCCTCCCGAACGTTGAGCGTCAGTGAAATTCGCAAACGGGCCGTGCCCGCCGGCACGGTTGACGGCCGGATTCCGCGGATATCGAACCCGCGAGCCTGCAGTGCGGAGGCGAGCCGCATCGCACGCGCGTTGTGGCAAACGATGTACGGCACGATCTGCGAGACCGAAGGACTTCGCCAACCGCGCAAACCCATCTCCCGATGCGTAAACGCGACCAGCTTGGCCAGACGCTGCTGTCGCTCAGGTTCATCTTGCAGTATTAAGAGTGCCTCCCGCACAGCGACGGCCATCAAGGGTGACGGCGCGGTGGCGAAAATGAACGGACGACAGCGATTGACCAAGAAGTCGCGCAGCACGCGTGTGGCAGTGACGAGCGCCCCGGCAGCGCCCAGCGCCTTGCCGCAGGTATAAACGACCAGGAGTTTTTCGCGTCCCCCATAGGGTGCGGTGAGCCCTCGTCCCTGCTCGCCGTAAACGCCTGTGGCGTGAGCCTCATCCCCTATCAGGAACGCGTCGTACCGGTCCGCGATCGCGACCAGGCCTTCGAGCGGTGCGAAATCGCCATCCATGCTGTAGAGACTTTCGGCCACGATCCAGACCCGCCCCGTTCCGCCGTCGGCCCGCCAGCCTCGAATTGTATTTTCGACCGACTGGGGGCCGTTGTGGGCGCTTATCCGAAAGTCGGCCCGGCCTGCCCGCACGCCTTCATGAATACTCGCGTGCACGAGAGAATCGAGAATAAGCAAATCGCCCCGCTGCGGCAGCGTTATCACGACGGCAGAATTTGCGACATAGCCGCCGCCGAAGAAAAGTGCCGTCTCAGCCCCAAAGAACTGCGCCGCTTCTGTTTCGAGAGTTTCGTGTTCGTCACACAGGCCGCGACCCGCCGGCTCCGATCGGTGTGCCGGCTTCCAGCGCGGCGTAAACACCCTTTTCATACGCGGCGCGCTCGCCAGCGCCAGATAATCCTTCGATGCGAAATCAATTCCTGCGCGCGGCTCGAGGCCACGCAGTCGGTTGTCTTCCTTCAGGGCATGCAAGGCAGCGGCGTAGTCGCCAACTTTGCCCGCGTGGTGGATTGAATACATTCTTCACTCGCACAGTAGCGGTCGATCTCGCGATGGTTCTGATGGTAGAGAGGAGCACAAGCTTCAGCATCGGCCACTTGGCTTAAAACCTGGACAAGATGCGATTTTCCCGGTCAACTATCACAACGCTCGGGCTGAACGCTTTTGCTTCCGCCTCATCAAAGGAGGCATATGCAACGATCATAATTTTGTCGCCGGGCATCGCGAGTCGCGCAGCCGCGCCGTTCAAGTCGATGGTGCCCGACGCCCGGGGCGCTTCGATCACATAGGTGCTGAAGCACGCTCCGGTTTCGATGTTGTAGATTTCGACGCGCTCGTTGACCAGGACTCCTGCCGCGTCCAGCAGCCCACGATCAATCGAAATCGAGCCATCACTGTGCAGATCGGCTTCAGTCACCGAGGCGCGAAGGATTTTGCCTTTCATCAAGGTAATTTGCATCTATCGCCTACACTGGAGTTTGCGCACAGCGTGCTCGTTGGCTGCTGCACTCAGGCAAGACCGGGCGTGATGCCGAGACGGTCCAACAAATTCACGTCCCGGTCGCGCTGCGGGTTTTTGGTGGTCAAGAGCACGTCGCCGATAAAGATCGAATTCGCGCCGGCCAAAAAGCACAGCGCCTGCAGTTCATCCGTCATATAGTGCCGTCCGGCGGCCAACCGCACCACGCTTTTCGGCATCATGATTCGGGCGGTCGCAACCAGGCGCACCAGCGCGATCGGATTGGGACGCTCCGAGGTTTCATTGACTGGCACGCCCTTGACCCCGTTCCACAGGTTGATCGGCACGCTTTCCGGATGTTTACGGAGATTGGCGAGCAGCACGAGCATGCCGAGCCGGTCCTCGAGGAACTCGCCCATACCGATAATGCCTCCGCAGCAGACCTTGATGCCGGCCTCGCGCACATGCGCAAGTGTGTCGATGCGGTCCTGCAAGGTGCGGGTGGTGATGATCTTGCCGTAGACCTCCGGCGAGGTGTCGACATCATGATTGTAGAAGTCGAGCCCAGCCTCGGACCGCCGCGCCGCCTGCTTCGACGTCAGCATCCCGAGCGTGACGCAGGTTTCCATGCCGAGACCTTTAACCGCGCCAACCATTTCGCAGCTTGATCGAGATCGCGGTCCTTTGGGCTGCGCCAGGCCGCGGCCATGCAGAAGCGGGTCGCGCCGGCGTCCTCGGCGGCTTGCGCGGTGGCGACCACATCGGCGCGATCCATCAAGTCGGGTCGCTTTCAGGCTGGTGTCGTAATGCGCGCTCTGCGAGCAATAGCCGCAGTCTTCTGGACAGCGACCAGTCTTGATGCTGAGCAAGCTTGCCGTTTCGACGTGGTTTGGATCGAAGTTCTCGCGATGAACGCTCTGCGCCTGGAACATCAGATCGGCAAACCGCAGGCTATAGAGTGCGGCGGCCTCGGCGCGCTGTTGCTTCTGTCATTCCGTTCTACTCCCACGGCAGCAATCATAAGTCTCGCCTTCCTTATCAATAGATAATCGTGGCGATTATCTATCATGCGGCCGCCGTTCCTACCTCTTTGCCTCTCCAACATGAAACATAACCGTAAGCCGACGCCAAAAGACCGCGGAAGTGTGTACGGATTGCAGAAATTCTGCAAAACGAGCGGGCCTTATGCCGATCATCGACGGCGGGCAATGATAGATGATCTATCATGACTGACGAGAACACGACGATTGCGATGCGCATTTCGCAGTCAATCGGTGAGCGCATCATCAGCGGCGCGCTGCAGCCAGATGTCCCACTCCGGCAGGATCATGTCGCGCGGGAACTCAATTCCAGCCACGTCCCGGTGCGCGAGGCTTTTCGGCAACTGGAGGCCCGACATCTTGTCGTCGCTGTGCCCCGTCGCGGTTTGCGGGGTGCCCCGCTCGACACTAATTTACCGAAGAAGATCGCCGAGATGCGTGCTGCGCTCGAAGTAGTCGCGTTGCGCAATGGACACATCCGCCCATTTGGCACGGATCGAGCTCGCCCTGATCGCAGCAGACAACGCCCAGACCGTTCAGGAGTTTGAGACGGCGAAACCGCCGCTTTCACCACGCGCTGGTGGCGCCCTGCGCGATGCCGCGCCTACTCGCGAGCCTTGACGGACTACAACTTGCAAATTCACGATTGGTGTTCGCGATGGCGCGAAGTGTCGGTTGGCAACCACGGTCCAACCAGGATCACCGCCTGATTCTGCAGGCACTGCAAGCGCGCAGGGTCGATCGAGCCTGTAACCTGCTCGCACGCCACATTCAAACGATTGAGCGCCTTGCCCTTCCCGCTTGCTGAGCAGAAAATACAATCTGATGAGCTTCGTTGAAACCCGCAAGCGATCGCAAGAGTGCCAAACCACCGACCGTCTCGCCGAGCGACACAGCGGCCGGCGATAGAGTTGCAGCGGGGTCGATCCCAAGATAGTTATGCGACGTAGTTCCGATATCATCCCAACGGGTCACCCATGATTCGTCACATCGTCTTGTTCACCGCCAAGGATAAGCTCCATATCGACCAGATCATCGAAGGCCTATCGGTACTCACTACAATCCCCCATGCACGCCGGCTCGAGGTTGCTCGCAATCGCAAGACCGACCAGCTCGGCAACCATGTCGACGTAGTCGTCTATGGTGAGTTCGACAACGAGGCGGAGCTCGCAGCTTACAAGGCGCATGATTTATACCAGGAATCGATCAGGCGGGTACGCCCCCTCCGGGAGCTACGGTTCGCGGCGGACTACAATGTATCAACAGATGCGGGTTTGTGCTCTACGGCAGCGAAGAGCTAAGTTACTCGGCGCACTGTGTCCCCTGGCGGGGGTTAATCTGACAATCGATCTCAACAGCTTGCGGATCCCAGACGAGCGTCGCTCTCGTTTCGGTCGGGATCACAATCGGAGCACGCCTCACAACACGCCAGTCGTCCGTGACTGACAGTCCCATGCACCTCCGCGAGCTGCAGTGGATTGAGCCGGTCACAGCGATGCGATGTCTCGCGCATCGAGCGCACCTCACCTTTTTCGATAGCGCAGCAAGGCATGAGTTGCTCGGGCGCTACTCATATCTGACCTGCGATCCCTTCAGCACCTACATGATTGCGGACGGACAGGCGAGTTGCAATGGAGAGGCTCTCGTGGGCGATCCTTGGGGAGTTCTTCGCACCTTGCTCGCCAAGTATCCCAAGAGCATCGTCCCGATCTCCCGCCGTTCCAGGGAGGTGCAGCCGGGTTCTTTGGTTATGATCTGAACAGGACTCTGGAGCGATTGCCGCGGGCAGCAATTTCCGGTCAACGTTTGCCGCAATCCATCCTGCATTTGTGTGACGTGGTACTTAGCTACGACCACCGTGACGATAGATGCTGGGTCGTTTCTACCGGATGGCCGGAGCAGGATCCCGCACGCCGCGCCGAGCGCGCGCGCCGTCGAGCCAACGAGTTTGCAGCAGCATTGCTTGCGCGCCCAAAGAGTTCGGGGAACGAAGCCCCCGGCCGAGCTGCCGCATGGCGTTCGAACTTCGGCCGTGAAGGCTACATTGCAGCGGTACAGCGCGTCATCGACTTGATTCTGGCTGGAGAGATCTTCTAGGCTAACATTGCGCAGCGCTTCAGCGCCCGCCTGTCGCCCTCATTTGATCCTGTTGCCTTCTACTGCCAATTGCGGTCATTGAACCCGGCACGCTTTGCAGCGCTCCTGCGCTATGGCAAGCTCACCATTGCATCGAGCTCGCCGGAACGATTCTTGAGGCTCGACGGACGACAGGTCGAAACGCGCCCCATCAAAGGCACGATCGCGCGTTCTGCTGATTCCAAGGAAGACCAGCGTCGCGCTGAAATCCTAGTCGCGTCCGAGAAGGATCGTGCCGAGAATACTATGATCGTCGACCTCATGCGCAACGATCTGTCGCGCGTTTGCACTCCACATTCGATCGACGTGTCATCGCTGTGCGGCCTCGAATCCTATGCCTCAGTGCACCACCTCGTATCGATCGTTACGGGTGAACTTGCAGGAGACCAAGACGCCGTTACGCTACTTCGAGCTTGCTTTCCCGGCGGCTCCGTTACCGGGGCGCCCAAGGTGCGATCGATGGAAATTATCGCGGAAATCGAGCGGGCGGCGCGGAGTGTCTATTGCGGGGCGATTGGCTTTATCGGCTTCAACGGGCACATGGACACGAATATCGCGATCCGCACTATCGCGATCGACGACGACCTAGCCGTGTTTCATGCGGGTGGCGGCATAACGGCGATGTCGGATCCAGACGCCGAATACGAAGAGACGCTCGCCAAAGCGCAGCGAATCTTTGACGCATTTCGTGCTGAAACATCTGGTGCATTTTGATTGTCATCACCGACAACTACGACTCGTTCGTCTTCAACATTGCGCGCTACTTCCGCAAGCTTGGCGAACCAACGGAAGTGATCCGGAACGACGAGGTCAGCGTCAGCGATGTTGCCGGCCTCAAGCCACGCGCAGTGGTCATCTCCCCCGGACCCTGCACCCCAAGTGAGGCCGGAATATCTACGGCCGTCGTCCGCGAACTTTCAGGTCGGGTCCCAATTCTTGGCATCTGCCTCGGACACCAGTGTATTGGGGGCATTTTCGGAGGACGCGTGAAGCGCGCAAGACGGCCTATGCACGGTCGGTCCTCTTAACATAACGCATGATGGCCGAGGGCTGTTCAGCCAGCTCCCATCCCCACTTTGCGTTGGCCTCCATCATTCTCTTGTTGTTGAGTTCGATGAGTCATGCTCGCCGTCTCTCATGGTGACAGCGCGTTCGTGGGAGGGCGAAATCATGGCTCTGGCAATTAGCGACCAACCAACCTTTGGGGTACAGTTCCATCCGGAATCAATACTCACTCAACAAGGGCACGTGCTGCTGATGAATTTCTTGCGGCTCGCGCGATGACCGCTGGATGCTGCCGGATCGCTGCGCGACGTGCGATCAACGCAGCAGAGGGCCTAACGGCTGCGGTCACCCAATATTGTTGGAGTGGAGCTATTTATCTTCGAAGCCGAAGTACACATGGTTTCGCCAAGGAAACACGCGCGCAGCTCAGGACCGCGACAGCACGGTCTTCTCGTGCCAATGACCTGCCGCTGAACTTTCATCCATTGGCGATTAGAGTCTCGGCGGATGTTACGCCGTTTGGCGCGGGGTGAACAACGTGCGATTGGCGGAGCTGGTCGGGGTTGCGCAGCCGGTCGCACGTTGCG
>NZ_JBIXJX010000048.1:0-10656 GCF_052871955.1 Bradyrhizobium sp. CAR08 | reverse complement strand
AAGGCCAGATCACCAAGCTCAAACTGGTCAAGCGCCAAATGTACGGACGCGCTAAGCTCGACTTGCTGCAGGCTCGGCTAATCGGCGCCACATGACCAGTGCTGCACCAAAATTGCGTCAGAGCCAAATTTGCAAGCCGATTGACAGCCATCGTCGCCCATTGAGCGTCAGTCAGAGCGAATCGATCCATGCGCAGCTTGAATGCTTGAATCACAACCAAGTCCGGATAAGAAATCGGAACGGTCCGCCTTCGGTTCGGTTGCGGTAAGCTAATGGTCCAATCGAACCATCATCGCTGCTTTAACCGGTTCACGTGCATTAACTAGACGGGAGTTCCCTTGGCCAGGGGTTATCGCACGGATCCGAATGGGCGTTCCAACATTCGCCGGACCCGGACCGGCTCAGGGCCGATGTGGAATGCCACTGCCTGCTGATCGAGCGCGCGCTCTGATTGCGTCGAGCGATTGCGCTGACGCAGATAATCGAGCCATGTTGGGCAGTGATACCGCTCGGTCCACAGTTCGGGGTCTGCAATGTCGCGGGCAATTGACCAGCCATAGGCGCCGTTGCGCTGGCGAAAAAGCTGCACGTCGAGCATCAATTTGTGGAAGGCACGCGCATTCTCCTGCGCTACTCGATACTCGATCTCCACCACAAGGGGCCCGCTACGTCCGGTTAGCGCCAGTCGTACTTTAGGATCGTCGAGCATTTCCGTCTCTTCGCGTCCCTCCTTGATGCGTGGCATAGGCAACCAACGCCCGAGGAGCGGCGAAATAAGCATCAAGGCTGCGGAGATCAGGAGCGCGGCGTCGACGCCTACCGAATCAGTTAGACGGCCCCAGCCCCAACTGCCAATGGCGATTCCGCCAGAGCCCGCTGCTTGGTAGGCCGCGAGCGATCGCCCCGCGACCCAACGTGGCGCCGAAAGCTGCACACTGATGCTGAACAGAACCCAAGTTATCATCCACACCGCGCCCGCTAAAACCAGTGCGGCGACCGTTAGAATCGGTTGGTGGCTGAGCGCCGCTGCGGCAACCGCGGCAGCCATGGAAATCGCGCAAGCGCGAATTGCGGCCTCCCCGCTCATACGTTTACGCACCTTGGTCAGGTTCAGGGCTCCGATGACGGCACCAAAGCCAAAAGCGCTGAGAATCATGCCATAGATCTCCGCCCCGCCATTTAGGAGCTCCCGCGCCACCAGCGGCATCAGGGCAATGATTGCGCCACCGAGCACCCCGGTAATCATTGAGCGAGCTAGCACAATTCTGAGCGATGGTGAATTTTTGATATACCGCAGGCCTGAGACAACGGCGCGCCCAAGCTTTTCGGGCGGCAGGCAAGACGTTTCAGCGATGCGCTTCCACAGAAAAAGAGCGAGCATCAGCGGCAAGTAGAGCACCGCATTAAGCGCGAATGCAGTCACTGCGCCGGAGGTGGCAACCACAATGCCCCCGATCGCCGCACCTACACTGCGTGCGATATTGAAGCTAATACCGTTCAGGGCCACTGCCGCGGGTAGTGCTTCGGAAGAGACCTGCTCGCTTACGGAAGACTGCCACGCCGGTGCCATCAGAGCCATCCCAATGCCGACTGCAAAGCATAGGGCCAGCAACAGATTCGGCGTGATTAGGTCGACCCAAGCGAGAGTGGTCAGCGCAGCCGCTCCTGCCAATGTAATACCGAGCGCGACCAGCGCCACAAGCCGCCGGTCGTGCATGTCGGCAACCGCGCCGGCCGGGATCGAGATCAGCATTACGGGTAACGTCAATGCTGTTTGCACCAGCGCGACCTTGTCGGCCGCGGACGTCATCTGGGTCATAGCCCAAGCTGCGCCGACGCCTTGAATCAGGATGCCTAGATTGGAGAACAGGCTCGCGAGCCAAATCCGTCGAAACGTTGGGAATCTCAGTGGAGCGGTGATACCATCGCCGCCGAGAGTCTCGGGATTAGGCGCGTCGTTCATTTCGGCTACTGCATTGCTTCCGATGGTAGGATCGACAGTACAGGGGACCCTGCAAGGCAGCTCGTGTCGACTTGGTGTGATGATATCGCGGCCTTGCGTTGAATTGTCTGCGATTAGGTAGGGCCTTCTCGGCTCAATCTTCATCGTGATTTCAAAATGTCTACCGCCCTCCAAACGAGGGAGCATCACGTCGACAACGCAGAAGCTCAAAGGGAGATCGCTCTTCGCTTGCGGAACTGCCTGCGCCAAGCCAAGCCAGCAGTTTGCATTCGCTCCGTCTTGGTAGAAGACGGTAGTTAGCCGCATGGAACGGACTGGACTGTTATCTCGCTCTGCACTTCAGTTTGAGTGAGCTTGCTTGCAGTCGATTTGTTTCTAAACCAGGGGCGCCGCGGATTTCATGCGTTCTTGCCGCGATCGCGCCTAAAAAGCATGCGATCGCGGAGAAAGCCGCATCAATCCTTCGGAAATTCGATTGGAACGAAAAAGCCGGCTTTTACCCGATCCATGATGACCATGGTCTTGAACCCCCTGATGTCAGAATTCTCATAAAAAAATCGGCGAGTGAATTGCTCATAATCTTCCATGCTACGCGCGCTAATGTAGAGGACGAAGTCAGCATCTCCCGTGACGTAGAATCCGTTCACAACTTCGACTGAAGATTTAATCGCCTTCTTGAACTTGTCGATAATATCAGAACGCTCACGCTCCAGGCTCACCAGCACAAGCATCTGAATAGGTCTCCCCACCGCTTTCGCCGAAACGATGGACACGTCGGCTTCGATGATACCTTCGGAACGGAGCCTCTTCAGGCGCCGCTGGCAAGCCGTTGCAGAGAGGCCCGCCATTTCGCCAATCAGTTCGGAGTTGAGGCGGTTGTTCTTCTGCACGATTTCGAGGATGCGAGCGTCAATTCGATCGTACTGCATATCGGCTCCAGCTCTCAGGTGTATTTCGCCGCAATATACCGGTGGGGTGCAGGAAATCGTCAAACGATGCGGAAAAGCGACGCAAATATGTTTGCTATGCCAGTATCCTGATTGCACGCGCAATTTCAACTAACCTAATGAGCTTCTCGATGGCGCTGCGAACAGTTCGGCATGAGAGCCCGTCTCCAATCGGGATCGCCGCTAAATACCTTAAAGCCCTGCGCCGCCGCGATTTCGTCGCAGGCGCAGCGCTTATCGACGGTCGCTGGCATCCAGGCGAGCAACGAGACGTTGTGATTGATCCGGCTACGGGCGAAGAAATCGCGGATGTCGCTCATTGCGGGGGCGCCGATATGAATTCCGCAATTGCGGCGGCTGAGCGATCCTTTGTTGGTTGGCGAGAATTATTGCCATCAACGCGAGGGGCTATCCTGAGGGCTTGGGCGTCATTGATCTCCAAGCATTCGGATGAGCTCGCCATTTTGGTGACGAGCGAGCAAGGTAAACCGATCGCCGAGGCTCGCCACGAAATTGCGTACGGTGCGGGATTTCTCGACTGGTTCGCTGCTGAGGGTGAGCGTGCGTATGGAGAGACTATCCCCAGCCACAAAGCTGGAAGCCTTCTTCACGTGCGAATGCATCCAGTTGGTGTTGCGGCGGCGATCACGCCCTGGAACTTTCCCGTCGCGATGATCACGCGGAAAGCTGGGGCGGCTCTGGCGGCCGGGTGCCCGATCATTGTCAAGCCGGCTCCGGAGACCCCCCTCTCTGCTCTTGCGCTTGCTAGGTTGGCCGAAGAGGCTGGTGTTCCAAGCGGTGTTTTCCAGGTACTCGTGGGCGATCCCCTCGAGCTATCGACGCCTCTGTTGCGCGACCCAAGAGTGCGGGCTCTTTCGTTCACGGGCTCAACCCAGGTCGGTCGCGTGCTTCTGGAGGGGGCTGCAGCGACTGTGAAAAAGGTGTCGCTCGAACTTGGAGGGCACGCTCCATTCATCGTCTTCGACGACGTCGATCTCGACAAGGCCGTCAAGGGTGCTATGGCCGCGAAATTTGCGACGTCAGGTCAGGATTGCTTGGCTGCCAATCGAATTTACGTACAAAAAGGCATATACGCGGAGTTCGTCAAGGCGTTTTCCGCAGCAATAGTCCAACTGAAAGTCGGTCACGGCTTGGAAGCGGCAACGGATATTGGACCTATGACGAAGCTATCCGTGGCCAACAAGTGCCGAATGCAAATCGATGATGCCGTAATGAAGGGAGCGCGCATGAGTGCAGTGGCCCACGCGACGAAGTTGAGCCCAAACTTCGTCCTTCCGACTCTGCTCAGTGACGTCACTGAAGACATGCTTATCGCGCAAGAAGAGACGTTTGGACCTGTAGCTGCGGTACTTCCATTTGAATCTGAAGAAGAGGTCGTGATCCGGGCCAATGCGAACGAAATGGGTTTGGCTGGATACGTCTACACCGAGAGCCTACGACGCGCGCTGAGACTATCCGAGCAAATCGAATGCGGCATGCTCGGTATCAATACAGCCTCGTTCACAGGTCCGCCCATTCCGTTCGGCGGATGGAAGCAGTCGGGACTCGGTCGCGAGGGCTCTCGACACGGCTTGGCCGAATACACCGAAATGAAATACGTCTGTTTCGGCGATCTTAAGGCTTAGGAGACAACGCATGAATAATATTAAAACCATCGCTCAGCAAGATCGCTCCAGCGTGCTCCATCCTTTCACTCAGCTTAAGGACTTCGCCACCGGAAAACTCGGTGATCCGACAATCGTCGTCGGAGGGAAGGGCGTTCGCATCGAAGATGCGCTGGGGCGAAGTTACATAGACGGCTTTGCTGGCCTTTACTGCGTAAATATTGGGTACGGCCGCACTGAGGTAGCTGAAGCGATCGCGAGACAGGCTTATAAGCTCGCATACTATCATACATACGCTGCGCATACGACCGAAGAGCTGGCAGTACTATCCGATCGCTTGGTACGAATGGCGCCGGGCAAGCCCAGCAAGGTATTCTTCGGTTTGTCCGGATCAGACGCAAACGAAACGCAGGCCAAGCTTGTCTGGTACTATAACAATCTGCGCGGTCAGCCCAAGAAGAAGAAGATTATCTCGCGCGAACGCGGCTATCATGGTTGCTCCGTCATTTCTGGTTCGATGACCGGCATGTCGTTTTATCATGATCACATGGACCTTCCTTTTCGCGGCATCCTGCATACAGGTACGCCGCACCATTACTGGGGTGCTGAACCGGGCGAGACCGAAGAGGCTTTTTCTCGGCGACGTGCGGCCGAGCTTGAACAGCTAATCGTACGAGAGGGTCCAGAAACGATCGGTGCTTTCATTGCTGAACCGGTGCTGGGTACGGGCGGTATTACTCCGCCTCCCACTGGCTATTGGCGCGAAATTCAGGCCGTCCTCAGGCGTTACGATGTTCTTCTTATTGCGGACGAAGTCATTTGCGGGTTCGGTCGAACGGGAGCGGATTTCGGTAGCACCCTCTACGAAATCGAGCCGGATCTCGTAACTGTCGCGAAAGGCCTAACATCTGGATACGTGCCGCTCTCGGCAGCTATTGTTGGCGAGCGAGTCTACTCCGTGATGGAGGAGGCGGCCGACCGTGTCGGAGCATTTTCGCATGGTTACACCTATTCTGGGCATCCCATCGCGGCGGCTGCTGCAAATGCAGTTCTTGATATAGTTGAGAATGAGCGCCTGACTGACCGTGCGAGGACTGTCGGCTTGCATTTCCACAAGCGGCTTAAAGAGCGATTTGCGCAACTCGAAATAGTTGGTGAGGTTAGAGGCGTGGGCTTGCTCGGCGCGGTCGAATTCGTGGCGGATCGACAAACGAAGCGACGCTTCGATCCGCAACTAAAGGTCGGCGCGCGGATCTCGAAGGCTGCGCGGGATCGGGGACTCATTGCGCGTGCGATGCCGCATGGGGATATTCTGGGTTTTGCCCCCCCTCTTGTTGTGTCCGAAAGTGAGATCGACGAGATTGTTGATCTCGCTTATCGAGCTACCAAGCAAGTAATGGACGAGCTGATTAAGGAAGCGGCAAGTCGCGCGTAAGGTCGATCCGAGCACGTAGGCTGCGGTCCTGCAGGCTCGTCCAAGCTTTTGCGTACGGGCAAAACCAGCCGTCCCGGAAGGGGGCGCGCTAAATGGGAGGCCCTCGCGTGAACTGGCTCAGAACGGTGTCAATGAGTGAGCAACTGGCGAGGCGCCTCCGGCCCGCGAGAGGTTAGCCTGTTGCTCGACGAAAAGCTGCGAATTTGGCGGCTTAAGGAAGATTTTCAGAACCGGCTGGGCGTATATCGGGGAACTTCGTCTCAAATCGCAACGTAATATTTTGGCAATAAATGGAGATAAGCGAAGCGCGAACGCTGACTACTTGTCGCACATTCGACGTGCCTCCCTGTATCTCCACATCAGCGGCTGAATCAGCTGACCAGATCCTGCACCAAGGATGAGGATCAGCTTCAAAGGGGCAAGGCGATGGATAGCGCGGTTTGGCATCACGTGAACTGCGAACTATTGCTTGCAAGACGAGACGCCGGCACGTTTTTGGACAATTTACCCGCTGGCATGAGGGACATAGCTAAAGACCAGCAGAGCTGCTGGATCGCCAGATGGATGAAGATTGGAGATGATCACTGCGCTCGGGGCGATCTGAAGGCCAAGCAGGGCGCCTCAGATCGGGCGTCCGAGGCTTGGCTCTGCGCGCTGACCGCCTTTGAAACTGCTCGGCGCCTAATTGACGACGTCGATCCACGGAGTAGAGCCATTTCAGCAAAGATGGACCGCAGCATTCTGCGTCTCAAATCTTCCTTAGAGCAGCGGATGGAGCGGGTGAAAATTGAATGCGAACACCTTCCTGGACTTCTAGCCTACCATCTGCATGCCGGTATTTCCGACGCGCGAGCCCCTGCCGTCATCTGCATCAGCATGGAGGAAGAAACAGGAGCGTCGCTGCTTGGACGGCTTTTGCCAGTTGTCATTGGAAGGGGCCTTTCGGTTCTCGTGGTCTCTCACGAGGACATCTCGAATCGCATGCAGGGCCAATCCATAACTTTGCTGTCGTGCTGCCTGGACTACTTGTCGGCGCGGCCCGACATTGATCCTGCTCGGATCGCCGTCTATGGGGAAGGATTGTCGGCTATTCTGGCCACGGAATTCGCTGTATCTGACCGTCGCATCGCTGCCGCGGTTTGCGACGGCGGTCTCTGGAGTTGGGCGCGGACTATTGCGTCTGTGAGCTGGATCACCGGAGAGACAGCAGTCGACGAAGTCTCGGCGCGTCGCTCGCAAATAATGCGAAAGTTGAGATGCCCAGTTCTCGTCGTGGCTGGGGGGCGCGGTATCGTTAGCCTGTCGGAGGCAATCAAACTACAAGACGAATGTGCGGCGATGCGCATAGATATGGAGTTGGCCATACCGCGGATGGTTAGCTCCGGGGGGCTCGTCGAAAATTTCGTGACGTCCGACGATTCGATCTTCGGTTGGCTGCAGGACAAGCTCACGCGACCTCAACTCGATAAGCCGGCCGCCTGCATAGCAGATCACTAGACTAGACCCAATCTCTCAGAGTTCCCGTGAATGCAGCTCTACGTGCTAACGAAGAAGGTGCGTGCGATCTCGCAACACATTGGGACGCGATCGCTCGTGATCGCTACAAGACACCTATACTCAGTTTTTGAGACGCCAGCCGGCTATTCCTCGCGATCGAGGCCAGCCGTTTATTGAGGTAGTCAAGCGACGCCTCATCTAATCCGTCCAATAATGTGGAGTTAAGAGCCTCTCTCTTGATCGATAGCTTTGCAATTTCTGCACGAGCCTTTTCAGTTAGCGACATTTGGATGAACCTTGCATCTTCGAGCGATGGTTCGCGCGCCAGAAACTCCATTTCTTCTAACTTTTTAGTCTGGTTGGTAACAAACGGCGGGTGAATGCGCAGTTTGCCGGCAACCGATATCCCTGAGACGCCGTGACCTTCATCGAGTTCGTCGATAGCCATCAGGATCAGCCACTGTGGCTCGGTCAATCCCAGTAGCTCGGCCCAGCTCTTGTGTATTTCCTCGATCTGGGAATGGATCTCGACAATGTTCCAGATGAAGTCTCTGACCGCTCTGTCGATTTTTTGTTTTTCAGCCATGTTGACTGTTCGCCCCAACGCGGTGCCCCCGCAAGCCCGATTCATAGACGACCCGACAGGTATCTGCGTTAGGCGCCGCCGGAAAGGGGTCAACACAGCATGGGCGCCATGTCAAAAATTAATTGCTATATGTAAGTAATTGGAGTATGTCTCTTAGCCGAGATCGTTAGAAGGGGCGCTTCAACGGTAGCAGAACCACCAAGAAGAACCTCCGGGGTGCCCCCCGGGGGTTTTTTGGGCCATATTAGCTCAGATCCGTACTTCCGTTGTAGAATTGCAACAGCTGTGGCGCGAAATTGTAATTACGCTCATTAATTAATTGATACAATTGCTGCGACGAATTACACGTTTGCTGGACGGAGAGGGGGCACCTCGTCGTCGTCCGTCAAGCACCCCGCCCAGTAGGTGAGGCTAGCGGCGGATCTTTGAAGGACGGAAACGACGTTTCCAACTTGGAGATTCATCCATGAAACTGATGAAGAGTCTGATGCTCGGTTCTGCGGTATTGCTTGCAAGCGCCGGGGCCAGGGCTGCCGATTTGCCCGTTAAGGCCAAGGCGGTCGAGTACGTGAAGATTTGCTCGCTTTATGGCGCAGGGTTCTACTACATCCCAGGCACCGATACTTGCATCAAGCTTGGTGGTTACCTGCGCGCTGATTCCATGTACAACACCAACTACGTTGCTGACGCAGCCAACAATGGGGTCACTGGCGCACGTAACCGGCTCAGCAACTACTACACTTGGCGTTCTCGTGAAGACCTGAACATCGATACCCGTACTGCGACGGAATACGGCGTTGTCCGCACCTACTTCGATGCCGCGTTCACATGGACGTCCGGCGGCTACAACGGAGCCGGCACGACTGCCGTGAATGGCTCAACAACCTATGGCGGAAGTGCGACCGGAACGAGCGGTAACGGTTCAGTCGCCGGTGGCTCTCTCGGTATTTATTTCGCCTTCATTCAGTTCGCTGGTTTTACCTTCGGTAAAGCCGCCTCGCAATTCTCGACCCCTTGGACCAACTATCCCGCGAATAGTTTCGACGGTCTGCCGGGCGGCGGCGGCTACGACGCCGCGAACCAGGTCACCTATACCGCTGATTTTGGACAAGGCATTACGGCTTCGTTCTCTGCCCAGGATCAAGTTGCTAATTACACGACCAACATCTGGAATGTGAGCGGTGCGACGGCCGCAGGCCTCGCGGCCGGTGCGTACGGCGCCAATGACATTGGCGGTTCGCGAACGCCAGATCTCGTCGCGATGCTTCGTGTTGACCAGGCTTGGGGCCTCTTCCAGGCATCAGTCGCTGCGCACGACAACCATGCTGGGTACTATGGCGCGTCCGAGGTTACCGGCTATCCAGGCGACAAGTGGGGTTGGGCTGGTCAGCTGGCGCTGTCGATTAAGAACATTCCAACCGGCGCGGGCGACAGTATCAACGTGCAGGGCGTGTATACGAAGGGTGCAAGCCGATACAACTTCCAGGATTACATGTCGACCACGTACGCGATGTACGGGGCTACGAGTGTGCCCGGCGCTTACCAAAGCCTCGGCCTCGGCGGACTATCAGACTCCGTGTTCGTCGCCGGCGCCGGTCAAGAGTTGACCACTACCTACGGCTTCAATGCTGGCTACACCCATAACTGGGACCCACACTGGGCCACGGCCGTTTATGGTGCCTGGGCTGCCGTGCGGTACAACGACACAGCCAAGGGCTACCTTTGCGGCGCGCTGGTTGCAAACCTTGCGCTATCGAGCGGCGCTGTGGGCTGTAACCCCGACTTCAACTATGCGGTTGTCGGCACGGCGACCTACTGGACTCCGGTCAAAAACCTGACCTTCATGGGCGAACTCACTTATACCATGCTCGACCAGAAGTATGCGAGTGGAAGCACGGTCGCACTGCCCCTCCAATCGGGTATCGCGAAGCCGGCTGCCCTGTACGAGCTCAAGGACCAGGGCAGCCTGACATTTCGGCTACGCGCTCAGCGCGTCTGGTGAACCTCTCATAAGCTAACGGAAGGAGAAAACAGCACGGCTCTGTAATCTAAGTGTAACCTCCAAGAAGGCCTCCGGCATGCCCGCCGGGGGCCTTTTTTGAAACCGCGGGCACAAAAACCGAAATTGGATATCTGCACGACGCTTTTTGCGGGTCGGCATCTAGAGCCACCATCCCAAGCGCGGCCGGATATTCTGTTGACCTAAGCAGGGCCTGTAAGCCCCTCACTATCCGGCGTTTGCCTGCCGTCCAGAGCGCACCTTTAGAGTCACGCATCTATATGCGTCCGATCTTTAGCGAAACTCAAACAATCCTCCAGAATAGATCGTCTGAAGCGCAATTTTCTTGAACCTGCACCCAAAGTCCTGGTCGATGCGGAAGTTGTAAAGTGAAGTGGACCCCTGAAATAGGACCAGATCTTAAGGTGTGAAGCGTCCTGCTCTGTCACAACCGATGGAGCACGGATATGACCAAGTTGACCTGCCGCTGAACTTTCATCCATTGGCGATTAGAGTCTCGGCGGATGTTACGCCGTTTGGCGCGGGGTGAACAACGTGCGATTGGCGGAGCTGGTCGGGGTTGCGCAGCCGGTCGCACGTTGCG
>NZ_JBIXJX010000047.1:0-11078 GCF_052871955.1 Bradyrhizobium sp. CAR08 | reverse complement strand
GGTGACGCCTAGCTGCCTTGATCATCAGAAGAATGATCTGCCACCACGTACACCGTAGCCAATAAGAGCTTCGCAGCGGCTTCGCCGCTTACATCTGATGGTGATGTTAGTTCGGCTGAAGTGTGATTGACCGCCTAGATTTGGCCTTGGTACTTCGGCCTCAGTGGCCAAACGTTCCAGTTAGAACACCACCACGAGCGCAGCGGGCCATTTGGTGGTGGGGTTGGATCGTTCGCTCCATTGCCAACAGAGCCTGGTGCAGTGCGGCGTGCCTCCCGTATTTTTCCCAGGGTCGCTCAGCGGGCTGAGCTAGCTGCCAGCTTGGACCCAGATATGGATGAGTGTCATCGCAGCTTCCAAGTGCAGCCAGGTTCTTGTCTGACTGCCGCCGTCCAGCTCTCGATACTTTAGTTGCACTAGGAGGATAGTGCTCGAACCGATTGAACCTTGCGTGCGAATCAAGCGATGCTAGAGGTCTCATTTACCTCCGCAGATTGTGATTCGAGCAATGCTAAATCAAATTCTCTACGGCCCGCCAGGTACAGGCAAGACATTTGCCGTCATTGAGCTAGCCCTCGACATCTTGGATCCTGTGTATCTAGAAGCAAATCGCTCCAATCGTACCGCTTTGAAGAAACGATTTGATGAATTGTCGTCGGACGGGGAGGTTCGCTTCGTTACCTTCCATCAAAGCTTCAGCTACGAGGATTTCGTGGAGGGCCTTCGGGCGGACCATGATGCTGACGGGCAACTTAGGTATGCTGTCGAAGACGGGATATTCAAGATCCTTTGCGAAACCGCCGCTGCCAAGGTCACTCGGCAAGCAGCCGCACCTGTATCCATCGAAGGCCGCCGCATTTGGAAAATGTCACTGGGCAACACTCAGGGGAGCGATGCTTATATTTACGACGAGTGCATTGAAAACAACTACATTCTTCTTGGGTATGGTGGCGACACAGACTTCGGCGGCTGCAAAAGCCGAGAAGAAGTTTTCGAACGATCACGGAAGGCAGGAAGCTCGGACGAGGAGGATTCTTACGCCATTACGGCCGTGACCAACTTTTTGCTCAAGATGAAGAAGGGCGACCTAGTAGTCGTTTCGGACGGAAATACAAAATTCAGAGCCATCGCCGAGGTAACTGGCGACTACCGCCAAATAGCAAGAGAGCCTCAAGGAGATGGCGATGACAAATACGGTCAATGCCGGAATGTAAAGTGGTTGCGAGTTTATTCCCCTTCGCTGCCGTATGATCAGCTCATGCGGAACCAGTTCAGCCAGATGACACTATATGAATTGAGGTCGCATTCAATCGATCGAGTAAAGCTCGCCGGCCTCCTGAGCAACGACGGCAGCCCCGCTTCCACGGGTGCGGTTGCAACCCCCACTTTCCAAGTCGGCGACACATTCGGCAGCGGGTACGAAGTGGTTTATGCGTCCAACGATGTTGTCGAACTGATCAAGCCAAACAAGAAACGTCTTCCAATAGGGATGAGCCTGATAAGAGACCTGGCTGATTGTGTGCGAGCTGGGAAACTAACCGTTGCGAACATTCGGCAAAAGGAAGTGTTTGAAAAGATGCCTGGCTCTCTTCTGGAGCCGTATCTTGTCAACGGCTATGAGAACATTCTTTCGACCCTAGTGGATCGCTATCTTGCTTCTCCGACTCGGTCATCGATCCCCAGCACATCGCCCGATAGTAGACCAAAGGTCCTGATCATTGATGAGATCAACCGGGGAAACATTTCAAAGATATTCGGAGAGCTCATTACATTAATCGAGCCGTCGAAGCGAAAGGATGCAGATGAGGCCCTGGAGGTAATTCTCCCGTATTCCAAGTCACGATTCAGCGTACCCCCCAACGTTCACATCATCGGGACAATGAATACCGCTGACAGGTCTCTGACCAGCTTAGACATCGCATTGCGAAGGCGGTTTCATTTCAGAGAGATGCTCCCACGTCCAGAGCTACTAACCGCAATCGAGCTGCAAGGGCTCAATATAGGACATATGCTCTCGGTCATGAACGAGCGGATTGAAGTGCTGTTGGACCGAGATCATCGCCTCGGCCACGCTTACTTCCTCCCCTTGCGAGAGGACAGGAGCATCGAGTTGCTGAGTACTATATTCCGGCAACAGATTATCCCTTTGCTGCAGGAGTATTTCTTTGAGGACTGGGAGCGCATTCAGATGGTCCTAAACGATCCACGGAAGGCGCCAGAGTATCGGTTCTTGCAAAAGCCAGACGTCAATATCTCAGCGCTCTTTGGGAACGACGTATCTGTCGCCGAGCGATCTAGCCGCTGGATGATCAACGAACTCGCCTTCAGTCGGATCGAAGCCTACCTTGGCATAGTCGATCATGAGCTGAAGCCCGTAGCGTTGGCGACAGAACGGGAGGCCACTCACGGGCCTTATACGATAAGGCAGCTGTCCAGCGGCACCATCGAAGTTTGGAATAACGGCCAAAAAGAAGACGTTGCAAAGAAAACCTTGCTTGAAATTGCGAGCAAATTGGGAGTTCCGATGACATGGACGACGGGTGCGATCATGAATACTCGGCACTTGGGAAAGAAGGTGATTGAGGCACTTGGGAAGACAAAGCAGTGACCTCACTCGTCACGGTTCGTGAGTATGCCCGACTTACATCTGGCACTCTGACAGATCCATCGCTCGATCGGCAGCAAGTCTCTCAGTCTGCATTCGATTGGCTCTGTAGACTAAGTTCCACGCTGAGAAAATCGGGCGCCTCGCTTGTTGAGTTAGAGGATCGGAAATGGCTACGTCTCGACAACTACGTGGGGGTGATTGAGACGCCCTGTGGGACTCGTATTGAGATCCTTCCGAAGCATCTTGAGGAGGGCGAAAGCCTCGACGCAGCGAGATCTCTCCTCATTAAAATGCTCAGCGCTACGCTCGATCTGCCTGTTAGGGAGGTTGGAGTGTCGAGTCTGCAGAAATTCGATGCTCCTCTCAATGAATGGGTTATGAGGCAATTCCTAGTCTCGCTAGATCGCCTCGTTAAGCGAGGAGTTCGGTGCGAGTATCAGTTGGTGGAGGAGGAGCAGCGTTTTCTCCGTGGTCAATTGAGCCGTGCTAGCCAGATGAGGCAGCGGTTGGACAGGCAACACTTTTTCCATATCCGACACGACGTATTCTCCGCCAACCGCTCTGAAAACCGATTGCTGAAGCTTGCAGTGGAGCAAGTGTGTCGGGCAACTCAGTCGCCTTCAAATTGGAGGCTCTCCCACGAGCTAAGGGAGTGTCTGACCGAAGTCGATGCGAGCCGGGACGTCGCTGCTGATTTCGCAAGGTGGCAAGACGACAGATTGATGGCGCATTACAAAGAGATCAAGCCCTGGTGCGAGCTAGTTCTCGGTAAAGAGATGCCAACGTCGGTGGTTGGAACGTGGGAAGGTGTTAGCCTTCTTTTTCCCATGGAAAAGCTCTTTGAGCGGTACGTAGCAAGATGTTTGGGACGAGCGCTGCGGCCCGCTGCGAGACTGCGCACGCAACCCAAGCAACATTTCCTTTGCGAACACGACGATCGCCGCCTGTTTTGTCTTCAACCCGACATCGTCATCGACTGGGGGACAGCCAGATGGGTGGTCGATACAAAGTGGAAACTAGTCGATAGCGCCAACTCGCAAGACAACTACAACCTCAAACAAGCTGATTTCTATCAGCTACTTGCCTATGGCAAAACGTACTTGCGAGAGGTTACCCAGGGTAGCCTTGCGCTGGTATATCCGCAGCGGCAGGCGTTCAAAGCAGCGCTCAAAAAGTTCATTTTGGCTGAGAAGCTCGACTTGTGGGTACTTCCGTTTGACCTGAACAGCGGTGCGTTGATCAATACGGAATTGTGTGATCTTCCCGTGACTCCCCGTTCCCAGGGATTCAGAAGAGAATAGTCTATCTTTTGATAGGCTCGTGCAAGACAGCGTTAGATTGTCGAACTCCAACGCTGAGACCTATTCGATAAGCAATCCTACAAGAGCTGAGGAAACATGCAGCCGAACTATGCCAAAAACTATGAAGTCTTAATGGCCGTTATCACTCATCTTGCTGTCAATAAGTGGCCTGCACGCCAGCCTAAGGGCATTGCGAAAGACCTCTCAATTGAGGACGTTGATTCGGTACGTACCGTGCTTAAAGCGTTCAAGGGGCTGTTTAGAGAATCACGGGGTGTTTCAAAGGACCACGGGGAGCCGCTTTATTCATTGCATCTGCGTCATGCACGGTTCGCCGTGGCGGATACGGATCAGGAGCGTCCTCCGCTCGATCCTCAAGACATGTTCTCTCTGCTTCGGCTGGTTTCGGAGAAGGCAAGCCAGCAGACGCAACACGCTGCTGCACTCAGGATTGCGGCTTTGACGTCCGGCATTTCACTGATAGTCGCTGCCGCATCGCTGTTCGTTGCCCTTCACAAGGGGTGACGGCGAGTGAACAGATGCTCTCGCTGCACGAACAGGCTATTGCTGATCGGATCTCTGACCTCCGGGTAGATCATTTCTTCATTCTTACGGCCGCCACGGCTAGTCAGCTCCGCAAAATGGGTTGAGTGGCACACCAGTGGGAAAGTCGGCGTATCGCCTGAAGAGTGGCGCTGCGATTCCACATGGTTGATCTTCAAGGCCCGGCTGCAATCACGGTGGCGAAGCGGTGCCATAAAAAGGGGAGCCGTCAGCACCCTTTGGCGCTCTCAAGAGCTACTCGCCACCAAGCCCGCTTAGCGATGGTCATTCTTATCACATCACCGTCATCACTTTCGGGCCCGGTAATTCGAACTTGTCTCGGCGAGTGTCACGAGGGAATTCCCGGAGAAAAAGGTGAGATGCGAGCAGGCGTCTTTCCCCTCGTTGCTGTAGCAGGGCATCGATGAGCTTCGTCAAGTGGCAAGCGGCTTGAACCTCCGTGACGCTGACGTGGACCGCTGAACTGCGCCGGCTAAGAGCACGCACTTTAGGCCACCAACTTATACCTCTTATTGGCCGACGTTTAGGCTGGGGGTACCCTGTAGAGCGCAGGAATCAAGAAAGCCACAGGCCAGCGGCCCATGACCCCTAAGGGGCCTGAAGCCTGAGCCTTTAGGCGAATGGCATATTGCAGACCATTGATTGCAAAAAAGCTTCTCGAACAGACTGATTCGGTGAATAAAGCGCAGAGGCAACGAGCAATTATCGAGGCCCGAGCCAACCCTGTTCCAACCCAGCGAGAGCGCATCTTGATCACAGGCGATTCCAACAAGGCTGAGTTCTTTCGCAAGGCACGTCTTAGAGCCGTTCAGTTTTCCCAGCGCTGGAAGGAGGAAGAAAGCGAACGTCGGGGAGCAGTGACGTTCTGGGACGAATTCTTTGCGGTATTCGGGCTCTATCGAAGGCAATTTGCTCAGGTAGAACATCCGCTAAGTGGCGGTCGACGGATCGATCTATTTTGGCCCAAGACTCTGCTGGTTGAGCACAAGGGCCGGGGCCTCCTGAAGGACGCCTTCCGCCAAGCGTTGGACTATGTGAACGAGCTTCCGACGAAGGACCGTCCAAAAATAATTATCACATGCGACTTCCAATCATTCCACAGATACGACCTGGTCGACAACAGCTACAAAGAGGCGTCGATTGTTACCCTAGATGAGCTAGCAGACCGAATTGAAGAATTCGGATTTATGGTCGGACAGCCCACAATACATTTTGCTCCTCTTGATGAGTTGAACTTTTCGGCGGCCGAGCGTCTTGGCCAGGTCGTCGACCTATTGCAAAAGGATCACTACAGCAAAGCCGATTTGCCTGAGTTGCTGGTTCGGCTCGTATTCTGCATGTTCGCAGATCACACAGGCATCTTTGAGAAGAACTCATTTGCGGGCTATCTTCAAACCGCATTGGACAGAAACCAAAATGTGGGCGGCGCCCTCAATTTACTTTTTCACACTCTTAATACAGATACACCAGATCGTTCAGCTTCCCTCGATGTCGAGCTCGCCACATTTCCATATGTGAACGGAAAGCTATTCGAGCGAAACCTTAGCCCTGCTCCAATAACTGAAGAGATTTGTACCACAATAATTGAAGTCTCTCGTGCCGATTGGCGTAGAGTGTCTCCAGCGATCTTTGGCGCCCTGTTCCAGTGCATTATGGATCCCGAAAAGCGGGCGAATCTCGGCGAGCATTACACGAGCGAACAGAACATTTTAAGAGTACTGCGGCCACTCTTTCTCGACGCCCTGAGGGACGAGTTGATTAGCATTCAGCATAAAGTCGGGCCTCAAAAGAGGTCCATGCTGCTGACCTTTAGACAAAAACTCAAGTCGATCAGAATTCTCGATCCAGCTTGCGGCTGCGGCAACTTCTTGGTCGTTGCGTATCGTGAGCTTCGGTTGCTTGACATCTCGGCACTAAAATCCCTGCAGACTAGCGATGACGGAACCCAACAAATTCTCGATCTAACAGCAATCGATAGCGTGAGCATCTCATCTTTGCATGGTTTCGAAATCGAGAACTTCCCATGCAAGGTTGCTGAGGTCGCATTGTGGGTGATTGACCATCTGATGAATGTCCGTGCTTCGGAAGAATTGGGGCGTTATTACATTCGTCTCCCGATCGATGTGAAGGCGGACATAAGGAATGCAGATGCTCTAACTGCGGACTGGAACGAAATCGGTATCGGCACAAATCCCTTGTACATCGTAGGGAATCCACCATTTCTTGGCGCCAGCGTTCAAAGCAAAGCGCAGAAAGCATCCCTCTCGACTGTATTTCAGGGCCTGTCTAGCGTCGGAGATTTGGATTACGTCACCGGGTGGTTCGTAAAAGCCGCTCAATTCATCAAGGGCCGTCCTTCGAGGCGTTGTGCGCTCGTCGCTACAAGCTCCATTGCGCAAGGAGAGCAAGTCACACTCTTATGGACCGCCTTGAAAAAGATATGCGACCTGCAAATCCCATTTGCATATCGGCCGTTCAAATGGAGCAATGAAGCGCCAAACCTAGCTCAGGTTTTCGTGGTGATTGTCGGCCTGCAGGATTCAAAGGTCGATGGGCCTAAGATCTTTCAAGCTGGCGACAAAGATACGTTTAAGCTTGCCAGCAACGTATCGCCCTACATCATCGACTACAAATTCCTGCTCGTCTCGAAAAGGACTAAGCCGCTCTCAAAGGTTCCTGCAATGGTGATGGGCAACAAGCCGAGTGATGAAGGACACCTCATTTTGGATTCGGCACAGCGCAACGAGCTTGTGTTGGAGTGTGAGAAGCTAGGGTTAAACCAAGAGCTGGAAAAGGTGCTGCGGCCGTACGTCGGCACCACGGAATTCCTAAGTGGCACGAATCGATGGTGTCTCTGGTTTAAGGACGTCGACCATCGCATCTTGCTTCGTAGCCCTACGATTGCCGCACGCATCGCCCGCGTGAAGGCATTTCGAGAGAAGTCGACGGCTCCGGACACAAATGCGGCCGCATCGAGACCCCACTTGTTCTTCAGGACACCTCAACCGGCTGGCAATTGTCTTATCTTTCCAGAGACTACCAGCGAAAATCGGGCCTATGTTCCAGTCGGGCGAATTGATGACAACACCATTCTAAGCAACGGGGTGTTCTTCATTCCCGAGATCGACTGGTTCATTTTTGGTGTGATTTCATCCAAGATCCATCAACTATGGGCCAGAAGCGTCGGAGGGAGACTCGAAAATCGAATTCGATATTCCTCTCGCAACGTATACAATACGTTTCCATTTCCTGATGACGCAGCTCCATCGCTTCGACAAAGAGTCGTTGACGCAGCTAAAGCGCTTGCATCAGTGCAAGATTCTGACTCAGCGACGATGGAGACAAAATATGAAACCCAGTCGATGTCACCGGACTTGAGGCGAGCGCATGAAGAGCTGGATAGGGCGGTGGAACGTTGCTTTCGATCTAAGCCGTTTGCCGACGACTCAGAACGATTAGTGTTCCTTCTAGACCAATACGACAAGATGAACACGCCTCTCGACCGAGAGCAATCGAGATCACGTAAGAAGAAGAGGGTTTATCAAGAGCAAGACGTCTTGATGTGACAACTGGCTGGCCAATAGCAAGTTTATTGGCCAGCCATGCGGCTACGCCACCTTACGTGCCGGTAGCGACCTCGGCCCCTTGCCTTCGCTCAGCTGAACGTCCAGTTCACCAGCTCTCACAGCCTTGATCAGCGCATCGATTACCCCCGGCAGCTTCTCCAGCGAACCGACAGCGATGGCGGCCTTGCCCTTCTCGAACTCGATGCGCTTCGAACCGACCTTCATTGTCATGACCACGCTGCCGCTCGGGTCCTGCTGCCACCACTTGCTCGTGCGGAGCGGTCTCTCGACGAGCACCTTCTCGCCGTCCTCCTTCTTCTCCCAGCGCTTGATGCGCCGCTGGTAGGTCGGCTCGGCGAGCAGCTTCTTTTGATCTTCCAAGCGGGACACCATGCGTTCCCTCTTGATGATCAATGGGTCAGAGCTGATCTTGGGCTGCGGGACGAACGTGAGAGACTTGAGGATTGAGGTCGACATTGCTGGCTCCTGTCTGTTGGATTTGACGTAGCGCCCACCCGACATAAAGCCTTCGACGAATCGGTCGAGCCGAAAAGGCAAAGAGTATCGATCAAGTAATCCAATTCAGCAGCAGATTACACTGCGCAAAGCCCCGGACCTCTCGCCTTCAGCCAGGGACGTGCCCCCGAACAGTGACACACATTATGTGAGTGGCGACGTTAGCCAACCCTTGTTGCTCATGGAACGGGCTGTGCTAGAAGGCCCTCCGAATAGGAGAGTTCAATGGCCAAGAAATCGAAGAAGACGGTGAGACGGGAATACACCAAGGCCGACGTAAAGGAGCTGCGGGCTCATTCAAAAGCGAGAACGCCTGTCGCTAAGATTTCTAAGCTGACGAAAAGATCGGTGGGGTCCTTGCGACAAAAGGCACTGAAGCTCGGGATCGGGCTCGGCCATCAGCGGTAGACTTTGCCGCTCATTACGTTCGGCAAGAGAGAGATTTAGCCGAAAGCTGGAGACTGCCCCTCGTCGATGGTCGGAGCCCTTTCGCTTAGTACTCGCCTCCACGGTGCGTGTGGAACTTTCTGGGCCGCTTGCGCTTTGGTTCCACGAGCGTGCATGAGTACGGGCGAACTATGTTCAGCTGGTTTAGCTCAGATCATCAAAAGATCCGAGACGATCGAAAGCACCTTGAGGCGAGGGCTCGCCGCCTGCTGCAAAGTTACCTCACGGCTAGTGAGTGGCAAAAGCACCAATACTATCAGGCAATAGCCGGGGCAGCGTCCGCATGTCAGCCCGGTATTGATGATCCGAGCGTCAGCAACGAGAAGCTTGCCGAGTTGACCGCACAGGCGGCGACGAAGGTCGTCCAAGTACGTAATCGGAAAGCAAAAGATCAGCACGATCATTCAGCTGTATTGATCACGGACGCTTACGCTACGGTTGCAATCGCATATCGACGAGCGGCTACAGCCTACACTGCTGACAAGGAAATGGAGAAGCTGGGCACCGCTGCTGTGCACCTGGTCACGATAGCGAATTCGTTCATGAATGCTGAATCGGAGCGCTCACCGACAGAAATATGACTGCCGGCAAACCGACGGTCCCTCTTCGCTCTGGCGTATACCTTGCGCAAACCCTTTCTCCTAAGCGGCCCGTAAGGCCTTGCTTGTACTGTCACGCCCAACAAGAAAAGGCGGGCGGCATGTCGGTTGCGTTTCGAATCTTTGTCCTCTTGTTCTGTGCTTACGCCGGTTGGGAAACCGCAGGTATTCAATACGGCGAATTTCGAGAGCCTCCGCAGCAAGGCCATTTTCCAATCGGATAAGTAAGAATGAACAAAACAACGCTTCAAGTTGAGCGTCCGCAACCACGCCAGGTGCGGCGTGCTGACCTGGCGCCGGCCAACGGCTATGCGATCGTGGTTGATGGGCGTTTCAAGACCGAATTCGTCGATGAGAACGCCGCCACAAAAGCGGCAGCCGAGTTGCTGGCGAAGTATTCGATGCTGAAGATCGAAGTCTATGACGCAGCATCGAAGTCACGAACGCTCGTCAGGATAGCCACTTCTGCGACGCAGCATGCGTGCTAACCATGTCCTCCATTTTAATCTACCGTTAGCTTTCTGCTAACAACCACGTCGCAAGGTCGTCGCCAAACGGAGGCGGCCTATGCCTTTGATGAAATATTTCGGGTTTGTCGGCAGTGCTCTCGCCCTATTGCTAATCGGTATCAGCTGGTGCTTCCCAGACAGGGCGATGGTCCCTGGCAACACCGACGCAGAGCGACCGGCCATCAGGATCAGCTCAGCCGAGCGGGCACCTGAACGGGTATTAATTGATACCAGCTTGCCGACCATTGTGCCTCCGTCGAACATCGGCGCTTCTACACCCCTAACATCAGTGCAATCTGCTCAGCCTCTGCCGAGCGCTTTTGCTGAACTCGACATCAACCCTAAGACGGCCTCTCCCAAATCAAGCGGGGAGGTCCCGAAGCCGAAGCTGACCGCACAACGTGAACCTGCGAAAAAGGTGTCTAACCATCGAGCAGCGAAGCCCTTGAATATTGTGCCCGCACCTCCGACAGCAGTGCAAGCTACTGCGCCTGATACGAGAATGTCGCTATTGGAAACACTGAAGGAGCGATTGGAACAGACGTTTTTCAGGCTGAACTGATGAGCGGGGCCGAACATAGGCAGGCTCGGTTTAAACCGATCGATAAATAGTCTCGGAGCGGCATCCCGCCGCACTGGAGACTACAAATGAAATTCGAGACCTCAGACACAATCAGCCAAAGAACGCAGGCCTTCGCACCAATTGCAACAAGAGAAAAGCCGAAGGGCAATGGTCATCAACCTGCTTTCAGGCCTGACCAAGACATCATACTTTGGCTCAGTAAGAATACCCCTACTTGCTTCGACGAGCTTATCGACATTCGTTATTCGCTCTATCATCGTAAGCGTCGTTGTCAGGCCACGGCTTTGAGGGCTTGAGCGCGGTAGGCCCAGGGCAGTAGCAGGTCGATGTCGCGGTTTGGATGTCCGTTGACGATCCTGGTCAGGACGTCGGTGAGGTAGGCGAG
>NZ_JBIXJX010000046.1:0-12132 GCF_052871955.1 Bradyrhizobium sp. CAR08 | reverse complement strand
GGCGCGGTGCACGCGGCTATCACGCAACCATGGTCCAATGGCCAAGTGGAAGCTCAGATCACCAAGCTCAAGCTGGTCAAACGGCAAATGTACGGGCGCGCTAAGCTCGATCTCCTTCAGGCTAGGCTGATTGGCGCGCCATAAACACAATCACGATCATCGAATATGCGTCAGAGCCCCTTTTGGATGCCGATAGGGGGTCCCAGTCGAACGCCGATTGACATCTTTCTACACGGCCGGCAGAGGCCGAAACGAGGAGGACGGAGGGCGAGCCCGCGCGGTATCACCAGCCGCGACCATCCCGCCGGCCCGTACCACGCCCAGCACCCCAGATTTGAACGGAGGGCCCGTTTCCGCCGACGAGAGCACCTGTTGCTTAAGGCCGGGCTGGAAGCGGTCGATCAGAGCGCAAGGCGTCCGGAGGCCGGTCAGCTCCACGATCGCCGTTGGTCCAAGCTCGATGAGCGTCCGGAGAGGCATCCGCTCAAGGTCCAGACCGGCAGTGGTGATATTCTCGCCCAGGTCCCCCGCTGCGACCTGGAAGCGGGCATCGGAAAGGGATGCAAAGAGCTCGGTCGGGATGAGGTGCACCTGCCGGAGATTGGGTAGGCGCGGCTGCCGACGGGCGAGATACCGGTGCTTGACGAACGCGCCAGCGTGGGCGTCGCCTTCGACGCCATGGCCTTCCACCAGCATGATCCGGTCCTGCGGCGGTTTGCTGAAGTGGTGATCGCGATCGGCGGCAACTGCGACCACGGTGCCCTCCAGCGAGAAGCCGTGCCCTTGCTGCATCAGGCCGCCCGGGCGAACGAGCGCCGCTTCTGGCGGAGGTAGCGCGTGATCTCCGGAAGAGCCATCGCGTTCAGGACCCGGTCGGCGGGGACACCGCCCTTCCGAGCCATCTCGACGCCCCAGTGCATGTGGTCGAGCTCGGGGATCGAGTGCGCGTCCGGATTGATGCTCATCAAGCAGCCGAACTCAAGGGCGGCCTGGTGCCAGCGCCAATCCAGGTCGAGGCGCCATGGATGGGCGTTGATCTCCACCACGACGTCATGCTTGGCACAGGCGCGCAGCACCTTGTCGACATCGATCTCGTAGCCTGGTCGCCGCTGCAGCTGGCGCCCGGTCATGTGGCCGATGATGGTGGTGTGAGGATCGGAGATGGCCCGAAGCAGGCGCTGCGTCTGCGCCTTGCGGTCGAGTTTGAAATGGCCGTGGATGCTCGCGACCACAAAGTCGAAGCGCTGCAGCACGTCGTCTGCATAGTCCAGCGAGCCGTCGGCCAGAATGTCGGACTCGATGCCTTTCAGGATCCGGAAATCCTTGCCGAAGCGCTTGTTCAACCGGTCCGCGTCCCGGTGCTGCTGCGCGATCTCTTCCTCCGAGAGACCGCCGGCGTAGTGCGCGGACTTGGAGTGGTCGGCGACCCCGAAATACTCGAAGCCGCGCTGGCGCGTCGCCTTGGCCATCGTCTCCAAGGTCTCCGTGCCGTCGGAGGCATCGGTGTGGCAGTGAAGGATTCCGCGCAGGTCCTTGTCAGTGACGAGCTTCGGCAACTTGCCCTTCAGCGCCAGCTCGACCTCGCCGCGGCCCTCACGGAGTTCAGGATCGATGAACGGCAGGCCGAGGGCACTATAGATCTGGGCCTCGTCGCCGGCGATCAGGGTGCGACCCTTGTGCAGCCCGTCGCTCTCCAGCCGCATTCCTTTCTCCGCGGCCAAAGCCTGGAGCCTCTCGATGTGAGCGGCTGAGCCGGTGCCGAAAAGAAGGGAGGCGCCGAAGCGATTGCGGTCGGACAAGCGGATTTGCAGTCCGTCCGCCGCCGACGGCTTCGGTTCCTTGGCGGCCTCCGGTGCTTCCGCAACGATGGTGAGATCGCCGACGAGTTCGCAGCCGCGACGGAAGTCGCCGGCGATCGTGACGCGCTTGAGCTCGGGCTGGGACTTTCTGATCGAATCCTTGGCATGTGCCAGCAGGACGGCGGCACGGTGCAGGGGGAGCCGACCTTCTCCGCTTTTCGCGATGGCCAGGTTCTGGAGGATCTTGGTCTGCAGCGCGGCGCCCAGTCCCTTGGCCTTCTTGATGCGATCGTCCTTGGCGGCGGCCTCCAACTCGGCGAGCGAGGTGATACCGAGATCCTTGTAAAGCCGCAGCACCTTCTCGGGGCGGAGACCGGGCACAGAAAGCATCTCGAGCACGCCCTCGGGTATCTCCTTCCGGAGCTTTTCCAGGGTCGGATGAGAGCCCGTCTTGTGAAGCTTGGCGATAATGTCAGCGATCGCCTCGCCGACGCCGGGGATTTCCTTGAGCCGGTCTTCAGCGATCAGCACATGCAGAGGGACGGCAAGGGCTGCCAGGCTGTCGGCGGCCCGGGAATAGGCTTTTGCCCGGTAGGGGTTGCCGCCGCGCAAAACGGTGCGCTGCGCATATTCCCGCAGCAGGTTTGCTACACCACGGGTGTCGAGGGAAGGCATTCAACAAGCCTCCCGTCCCGCGTCCTGCGACCTCGGCGGACTAAAGCAAGTCCCAGCGCCCGAGCCTTGGCCAGGCGGACGGTCGAGAGACCTCTCCAGCCTCTGGGCTGCCCGGAAGTCTTCAAGGTGCTGCGCATTCGGGCCGTAAGCGGCCTCTTTCTTGAGAAGATTATAGATCCGCCCGGCCAGCAGCTGCAGATGCTTCATCCTGCCGTGCGGCATGGATCGGGCCTTGCATAGAGCTCGGACAGCGTAAGCCCGAAAGTAGTCGAAAGCGTCTGACATAATGTCGATAACGCTCGGTCTCCCCTATGGTTCGGTTACTGGCCTGGCCCTGCTGGAAGGGCGCCCCAAAGCATCGGCTCGACCCAACGCCTAGGAACGAAACGCAGCAGCGTGGCTTCTTCGCTAAAGGAGTCGCGCAATGAAACGCTTTGGCATTGCAGTTGTCTTAGCTCTCGTCATCCCTTGTGCAGCATTTGCGCAAGGTGGGGGTGGCGGAGGCGGCGGCGGTGGTGCCGGCGGATCTGCCGGTGGAAGCGCTGGCGGTGCGTCGTCGTCTGCAGGTGCAGGGGGTTCGACTGCAGCATCTCCGTCCGGTACAGGAGGCGCAGGCGCCGCGAACTCGGGCGGGACGGCAAGCCCGTCGGCCACTGCCCCGAACGCAAATACCAATCCAACCACCGGCACCACCAATGCGATAACCGGTATCGCCAATGGTACTCCTACTCCTCAATCCGGGCTTAATCAGGGAGCGGCCAATGGAAACAGCACGAATGCCGCAAGCCCCCGCACCAATGCTGCCGGAACCGCAGCTTCATCCGGAACGCCTGCTGCCAATAACCAAGGGGCCGCCGCGGGCGGCATCGGTCGGCCGACGACCACTGATCAACACGATAGTGACGCCAAGATCGATCAGGAGAACAGCAAAGTCGACCAGACCGTGAAAAAGATATGCAAAAATTGCTAAAGTTTGGACGACAGAGGTGATGGGCCGCAGAACCTTCGGCGTCCGGCGCGGCAGCGACGAGGCCCTAGGCCGGTTCGGGTGCATTAAGGCGTCTACACAAAGGGTCAGCCTCCATAACCCGCGGAATTCCATTCACGGTGGCTAGATGGCCCGGCGGCTGCGACCGGCCAACAAGCAGAGTGCCAACAACCCGAACAACTCGAACGCCCAGTCGCCGTCCGGGCAGAAGTAGCAGGCCCAGGGCGCTGCGACAGCGCGCCCCGCTCGTTGCGAGCGAGTAACCGACACAGATCCTCGGACCTGCCTTAGGCCAATCTGAAACTGATTAGCGCCCGTTGGATTGGTCGGCATGACCGAGCGGGTCTTTACGACGGCATCAAGGGTGACGTGTGGGCGCGCGAAATCCACGAACGAATATCCCGTCGTGAAGCACCAGCCAAACATCAGCTCAGGCGGCCAGGTCTCCTACACGGATATCGGCGAATGCCTGCGTAGCGGCGCCGGTGGCCCGGAACGCCAGCAATTGCTGAAGTCGATCGATACCGTGCTGCACGGCTGAGAAAAGGCGCTCAGGCCGACCACTTGTCCTCCTCCCGGCGGGCTTCGTCGTCGTTGATGCGCTCGGCGAAGTCGGCAGCGATTTCAGGATCCTTAGTAGTGGCGATGGGCTCGCCGTCCTGCTTCTTGATCTTCTGTCCTTCGGCGGTCACCGGAAAATCATCGGAGTCCAACGGCTTCTTGGAAGTGGACATATGTGTTGCTCCTGTAGCGACGACAATAGCACGCCCGAACCACTCCGGGGTTGTTCAGGGAAATGTACTTAGCCAGACGAAGCCGTCCGTCGTTCGGGAAGTTGCGGAGGGGCAGCAGATCACATCGGATCGCGTAGGGCGCCGCAGCAGGGGAGCAACATTTTGCCTCCTAGCCTTGAAATGGTGCTGCAAACATCCATTTAACCTCCCATCACCATCCCATTGGATGGTGGAAAATGGATGTACCATGGCCGAAAATGTACGCGAATTGCGACCCCGGTCTCCCGACACGGAGAAGATCACGATCAATCTGGGCTATGTCGATCTCGGCCAGGTCGATCTCATGGTGCAGGAAGGGTTTTATTCGAACCGCACCGATTTCATTCGGACCGCAATCCGCAACCAGCTCGAGCGGCACGCAGACGTCGTCAAGCAGTCGACGGCCCGCAAAAGTCTGGACTTGGGGCTTCGTAATTATGCCCGCGTCGACCTCGAACGAGCGCGACGCGCCGGGGAGATGCTGCACATCAACGTTCTCGGCCTGGCGACCATCGATCAAGACGTCACGCCCGAGCTGGCCCGCGCCACAATCGCCTCGGTTTCGGTGCTCGGTGCCCTTCATGCCACTCCTGCGGTCAAGGCCGCTCTCGCCGACCGAACGAGGTGAAACGATGCTGAATCCAGACATGGTTCGCGAAGCGACTCGCCTCACACGTGCCGGCCAATTGGTCGAAGCCACTGCACTGCTGCAGCGAATGCTGCGTGGCGACGCCGGCCCCGCAGCGACAAGGGGAAATGCTGCGCCTGTCGAGCGTGCGAGACTCGAGCCGGCGATACTCGAACTGAAGGCCAATGTCGTCGAGGAGAGGGGGAGCGGGCCGTCCACGCAAGCCACGCCTGCCACACGACACAAAGGCCCCCCGCCCTTCGGCGGCATGAAAGATCTTTCCGGTTTCGGCATGCCAGGTCCAGTCGGGCGCGCTCCACTGTCCAAGGCGGATATTGCACCGGACGGCACAAGGTTCGTCGCTGCCACCTTCACCAACGCGGCGGGAAGCCGGACCTACAAGCTGTTCATCCCCAGCCGCACTGATGGAGGACCGCGTCCCCTCATCGTCATGCTTCATGGCTGCACCCAGTCACCGGACGATTTCGCCGTCGGCACCCGGATGAATTTTCTGGCGGAAGAGCGGAATTGCTTCGTTGTCTATCCGGAGCAGCCACGCGGAGCCAACCATGCGAAATGCTGGAACTGGTTTCGCACGGGGGACCAGCGGCGGGATGGCGGGGAGCCTTTGCTGATCGCCGGCATTACCCGCCAGATCATGCGGGAGCATCCTATCGATCCCAAGCGCGTCTACGTCGCAGGCCTGTCGGCCGGCGGGGCCGCCGCGGCCATCATGGGTGCGACGTATCCCGACCTATACGCCGCCGTCGGCGTTCACTCCGGGTTGGCCTGCGGGGCTGCCAGCGACCTTCCGTCCGCACTCGCCGCTATGCGGCAGGGCAGCGCTGGACCGATCGGGACGGCTGGCGCGTCGGTGCCCACCATCGTCTTCCATGGCGATCACGATACCACGGTGCATCCGAGCAATGCTGAGCGAATTCTCCGTGGGCCGGGCGAAGATGCGAGCCTGAGGACGAAGATTCTTCGCGGGCGAGTACCGGATGGGCACGCGTATACCCGCACCATCCTCGCCGATGCAGATGGCTTGGACATGTCCGAGCACTGGAGCGTCCACGGGGCCGCCCATGCCTGGTCGGGAGGCAGTCCTGCCGGGTCCTACACGGATCCGCGCGGGCCGGACGCGACCAGGGAGATGCTGCGTTTCTTCCTGGAGCATTCGCTCGCAAGCTGAGATAGGGCGCGGCCTGAATTCACAATCCCTGATCCGATTTGACTGAACGCGACGGAGCGCGACCGGTGGGAGGTCTAGTCAGGCGTCGCCCGGTCCGGAGAAGATGGAAGCCGGCGGCGGGTGCCCGGGGCCGGCAGCCGCCGTCAGTTGCTCCAGATCGCCCCAAGGGCCTCCCTTGGCGTCGTACCGCTTGGCGAGACCCAGCAGACGACGTTGTCCGTGAACTAATCCGCGCTGATGATAGTTTAGCCCATTGCGCTTGCCTCGGCTCATACTAGGGAGTGGACGACGGATGACCTACGTGACAGACCGATCGAGCCCCATGGACGAGACGATCACCATCGCGGACCTCGTTCGCGATCCCTATCCAATCTACAAGCGCTTGAGGCGCCAAGCGCCCGTGTTGCGGGTCAAGTCAGTGGGCCGCACGTTTCTCACCAAGGCCGCTGACACTAAGTACGTCAAAGACAATCCAACCTTGTTCAGCTCCAATGATCCGAACACGCCCATGAAGCGCGCCTTTCTTGCGCATACGCTAATGCGGAAGGACCACGAGGAGCACCGGAGCGAACGCATGGCGATGATGCCCGCCTTGATGCCGAAGACAATTGAATCTGTCTGGGCGGCGCTATATGCGGACCTCGCGGAGGGGTATCTCGACCGTTTGCCGCGCGGCGAGGTTGTTGATCTGTTTCCAGCGCTCGCGGGGCCCCTTGCTGCACGGATGCTGGCGCATGCAATGGGCGTTCCGGATGCGAGCGATGAGGACATGCAGCGGTGGTCGCAGATGCTGATTGACGGTGCCGGCAATTTCGGCTGGACACCCGGCCCTTTCCAAGCAACCGACATCGCCAACGCGGAGATGGATAGATGCATCCGGGCTAATGCCGAGCGGGTGCGAGCCGAGCCAGACTCCTCCGCCCTCTCCTTCATGGTGAATGCAAAGAATCCGATTCCGGAAAGCCAGATGATCGCCAACGTGAAAATCGCAATTGGCGGCGGCATCAATGAGCCGCGGGACGCCCTGCTGACAGTGCTTTACGGTCTTTTAACCAACCCTGATCAGCTCGAGGCCGTGCGGGCAGAGGGCAAATGGCGCGCAGCCTTCGAGGAAGGAATCCGATGGGTGGCGCCGATCCAGGCCAGTTCACGGCTTGTAACGGAGGACACGGAAATTCGCGACTACTTCATCCCAAAGGGCGACACCGTCATGACAATCCAGGCCTCTGCCAACCGGGACGAGGACGTCTTCCAAGACGGTGAGAACTATAACGCCCTTCGCGAACCTAACCCTCACCAAGCATTTGGGAATGGCCCGCATCATTGCGCGGGCGCGCACCTCTCGCGGCGAACTGTGGGGGACATCCTCCTACCGCTGCTGTTCGAGCGCTTTCCAAAAATGACCTTGCCTGATCCAGTGAGTGTGCGTTGGCACGGATTCGGTTTCCGCGGCCCGCTCAATCTGCCGGTTCTGCTGCAGTAGCCTCCCAGCCGGCCTGCAGCTGTATTCGACACAGATAAAGCGGACAAAGCTCTTGGTTGGGCACTTCGCCGGTTTGTCCGAAAAGAGATAGAAGGCTCCCGGGCAGGCTCCCAAGCTAACTCGCGGGACCGCTAGGTGCCGATACTGGGGCTCGCGCAGCTCGAAGCTCGAGATCAGCGGACTCTAATTTCGTCGCCGCCCGGAATAGCCGGACGTTCGGCATACGTCGCAATCGATCCAGGAAAATCGCGGTCTCCTGAAGCGCGACGGCAGCGCCGGGGCAAGGGCTGGAGGCCATCACCAAAGCTCAGGAGGCTGTCTGGAGCTTTACTCGCTTATAGATCGCCACCCCCCGGACTCTGAACGGAAAGCCCGCCGACAGACTGCATTAGCCGTGGAATATCAGCCGGGATCTCCCGTGCGAGCAGTCCGAGTTGTCCGTTACGCTTCACCCACCTGCGTCCGGCTTCGCCGTGAAGATAGACGCCCCACGCCGTCGCCACTAAGGGCGGGGCGCCGCGGGCAGCCAAGCCAGCGATGATTCCAGCCAAAACGTCTCCCGATCCGGACGTGCCGAGAGCAATAGGACCTTGCTCGAAGCAGAGTTCTTCTCCTTCGGGCGAAACGACGTGTGTGCGCCCTCCCTTCATGGCGACGACGGCATCGAGCATGCGCGCCGCGGATAGCGCCGCAGCGATAGGATCAGTATCGATTTCCTTCTTGTCCATCCGCAGAAACGTCGCCATCTCTCCCGAATGAGGCGTTACGATCGTGGTCCTTCCGGGCGGCGCGGCAACTCCGTGCGAAGTCCTGAGGGACGTGAAGGCGGAAGCATCAAGCACGAAAGCCGGCCTGGTGGCACCGCCGATGAGTTCGGCTCGCAATTCCGCGATGGGTGCCTCGTCGATGAGGCCGGGACCCATCAGGACCGCATCGGCTTCCTTTGCGAGATCGACCAAGCGGACCGAATTCGACGGATCGATCTCGCCGGTGCAGGTCTCGCGGCAGCCGATAATTCTCGCCTCAGGCATGGCCATCCCGAGATGGCAGGCATTAGATTCGCAGGTCGCTATCTGAAGAACTCCTGCTCCGGACCGGAGAGCGCCTAGCCCCGCCAAGAGCGCCGCACCTGGCACTTCGACGCTTCCCGCGATGATCAGCACCCGCCCACGGGAATGCTTGTCCCCGCTTCCATCGTGGTCTGGGAGCGGATTCGCCGAAAGATAGGCGGCGTCGATCTTCACTTCGCTCATCGGGCAGCCACGTTCTCATCCGGCGCGGTCGTGACGGGGGCGCCCTCGCGCTTCAAGGGCGCAACGAAATTGTATCTCTTCAGGACCAGCCCCTGCGGACTTTCGGTCATCACCGAGTCGTATTCCGTCACGGCGCAGTTCGCGACGTCCCCCTCGGAATCGATCGACAATATTCGAGCTTCGTCCAGGTTTTCCAACAGGTACCGCATGCAGAGGACAACGACTTGATGGGCCACGATCAGCACGCGCTTTCCGCTGTAGTGCAGGCTGATGCTGTCGAGGACGCTCCTGAGCCTCAGGATGACGTCGCACCAGCTTTCGCCGGCCGGAGGTCTGAAGTAGAACTTTCCGACCCGTCCGCGCGCTTCCGCCAGGTCGGGGTGGCGCTGTTCGATGCCGAGCCGTGTCAATCTATCTAGGATTCCGAACTCCTTTTCTCGCAGCCGTTCATCTATGACGAGATGCACGAAATCTGGCGCGATCCCTCCCCGGCCTTGGATCACATCGGCGGTGTTTTTGGCCCGAAGGTAGGGCGAACTCAGGATGACGTTGGGCCGCCCCTCCGACGGCAAGGATGCGAACCAGCGGCCCAAAGCGTCCGCCTGCCGTTCGCCAAGTTCGCTTAGAGGTACGTCGACGTCGCGGGCTTCGATTTTGATCCAGGCCTCGCCCGCGGCATGCGCTGTGTCACGGGCCACATTACCTGCGCTCTCTCCGTGACGGACGATCCATAGCTTTGTCGGCCAGCGCTGCAAAATCACTCCCTCGGTCTCTGCGACCTAACGGAACTCCCAAACGCTGGTTCCTGGAAATGTGGAGCAGGAACTCTATTGGTGGCTCGCGCAGCGGGACAGGGCCATCGCAGAGCAGGCTTTGATTTTCTGGTGGCGTGATCCGGCTCGCTCACCCGCGTGCCGTTCGCACTAGCTCTGGCGCTGGCCTGATCTCGCCTTCGCCAAAGGGGGCGACCACCCATGCAGCGACGGCGCCGCTGCGCTCTTATGCGGGAACACGGCCACCAAAATAGCTAAGGCCGAGTTCGTAACGAGCGGCCCTGCGCGGCTCCTTACTTCGCGGCTCCTTACTTCCGCTTGAGCGCCGGGAACGGACATCATCGGCGCCGTCGAGAGGTCCGAGATGGGCCAAGGGACTAAACCGCTCGCGCGGTAGAACGCCGCGGCTGGCGACACGGCGAAGCAATAGGCGACAGCTCATCGTGACGAGCGGGGCAATTAGCCCGTAGCTGACGATGATTCGATGATTGAGGACGTGCTGATCTGGAAGGCGTGGCGGAGCACCAACCATTGCACAAGAGCCAACTCGAACCCTCGATCGCGATTGTGTGCAACGTCGCGCTAGTTGGACGAGTCGGAATCTCGACGTAAGCAGAGTTACAAATGCGGTGATGCTCTTGACGAGCAGATCGAAACAGTTTCGGCTCTGATAGCTCTGGGGGCTTTCCAGCCACCAGAGATCGGTTAGCCTCATGGCCTTCGAATATCGAGGAGCTCACGATTAGATTGTGTGGTGTGGTATTTTTGCTATAGCCAAGCCATTGAAAGTACAGGTGCCGCCAAACATCAAATCCCCATAGGCGATCGTCCTGATCGTCTGAAGGTTGTTTGACGCGACGTCCTACGTCCCCCCAGCGCGGTTTCCTCCTTTGGAGGCTTTCGGACGCCGGCCCCGTGTGCGCGGCAACACCGTCATAGGGCCGGCATCCGAAACCCTTCACAACAGCGGAACTCGCTACCTCTCAACTGCTTCAGCTTGATGGCTCTCTGTTCAAGACAAATCATGGCTTTGGAGGCGGGCGGTACGGCTCCGACCTGGTGCAGCAGCGCAAAGCAGTCGGGCACTCCCCAGTGCTCCACCAGCTTGTCCTTCACAAATCGACTCTCGTTTTTCGCCGTAGCCACCGGCCAAAGCGCCGGTCGCGATGAGAATCGTTCGTTTTGCGAAAGGTTGGGAACGCAAGTCGGGAGCAACAAATTTATTGTGTGCAGCGAAGGCTTGGCGATTGTTCGGCAAAAACAAGCTGACCGCGACAGCGCGGCGGCGAACGGGTTCTAGCGTTCGCCTCCTGACTTCCGTCTACTCTTTGAACGGACTGTCGCAGCACCGCTCCCACGGCCGCGAGGCCAACGGGGGGAATTTCCTGTAGCTCAAATGAGAGGCTGCGATGAACGGTGGGAGCCACTAGACGAAAACGCCACCGAGCCGAATAATGCTCAGTGGCGCTACGCCGGAACTGGAAACTGCAATCCTCCAGCAGAGGCTGACGCCCCGCTGGCGTTTAGGTTCAGGGCTGGGTTACTGTTGCTCCGTTCGCAACGGATAGCCGCTTTCTTCGCAGCGCAGCTCTATCAATTCAGCTATGCCATTACGCGATGCTATGTGCTTGTAGCGTCGACCGTCGCAGGGCTAGTCCCGATAAGAACGAAGCGGCCGATTGAGGAAGCCTTCCGGTGCGGAGCGATGGCGGATCACTCCGCAACTGACCATGAGGGCCTTTTACAAGCGCCCTCTGCAAGTCTGGCGATATCTCCGGCAATTTCCTTCACCTCGTTCGCCCAATTCGTCCTTGTTGAGGCAGGCTTGTCGCAATTCGGCGCACGCATCCCTCCGAACTGGCCGTTGGCAGGTCTCCCGGTATCTCCGGCAATTTCCTTCGCCCCGCTCACCCAGCGCGTCCTTGTTTTCGCACGCTTGCCGCAATTGCTCGCATTCACCTCGCATCCGAACGCCTCCCGGTCCAATCTCAACTGATTGGGAAAAGGCCGAGATTGGAATTACAAAAAAAGCAGCAGCTGCTGCTGCGCCGAACGCATGTTTTCGTATTCCTTGCAACATTTCTAATCCTCCACTTGGCTCGCGTGTCGACGGATTTGGCGGACGCAGTCCGCGCTATAGCATCTCGGTCCCCGCCACCCTCGACCTCAATGGTTCGGCCGGTGCGTCTCCGCTTAGCTTACTGTCCGGCTTGGAATTGGTTCCACGGCTCGGAACGGTAAGGTTCACCGCTTTCGGTTCGACCTTAAACAGTGGACATGAACGGCGGGCCAAGCGGACCGCTCAGAGACGAGGACGCACCCTCGAAGGCAATTTCCGGTTGGGGTCAAAAGCGTCGGGTTGGCCTTGGGCCGCGCGCTTCCACTCTAACCACATGAGCAGACATCGTAAGACTGGGCCTGCATGTCTCAAACGGGCCATTGGACTAAACCGCTCGCGCGGTAGGCACGACGGCCGGCAGCGCGGCTGAGAGGATAGCGCAACGAGGCGTCCTGTCTTGAGATGAGGGGTTCGCAACCTTCACCCAAGACAGGAGCATCCCCATGACC
>NZ_JBIXJX010000045.1:0-13128 GCF_052871955.1 Bradyrhizobium sp. CAR08 | reverse complement strand
GACCTCGGCTGGAATGCTGCGACAGATCAGGAGAGTCTCGAAGTTCTGGCGTGAGTACGCTGGGGCGATGCCGGTCGAAGATATCGACGACAAGGTGATGCGGGATTTCATTCCGTGGCGGCGGGATTACTACGCATCATTCGCAGCGATGCCGAAGAACGCCAAACGGCATCCGACTGACAAGACGCTGCAATGGGACATGATGCTTGGCAAGGCCATGGTGAAGTGGGCTGCTGAGCAAGGCCTGAGAGGCAACCGGCCGAATATCATCGCAACGTTCACACCAAAGAAGAAGCGGGTACGACCTGCGTTTGAGCAATGGGAGTTTCGTCAACTATGGCGAACGCTCTGCAGACGCATCATGACAGCTCGTGACGTGCGAACAAGGAAGAGCCGAGAGCTGCTGCAGATATACGTTTTGATAGTAGCTTGCACCGGCTTCCGACCTGGAGAGGCGAACAATGTGAAAGTGCGGGATGCTCACCCGTTCAAGGACGAAAAAGGACGCAGCAATTATCGCTTCGTGGTGCGAGGAAAAACAGGCGAGCGGGATGCGATTGTCAGATCGGTCGCCGTCAAGCGACTAGACAAATTCTTGACAAAGCGACGGGGGGAACATCCCGCAGGTCTGCTGTTCGCTATGCCCGACGGGTCGAAGATCACAACGCTGATCGATCAGCTGAATGCGACGTTGCGGGATGCGGGCATTTTGAAGAACAGCTTCGGAGAGAAGTACACCCTCTACAGCTTGCGCCACTTCTATGCAGTGCAAGCACTACGAAATGGCATCGGTGTTTTCGAGGTCGCCCGCAACATGGGTACGTCTGTCGAAATCATTCAAGAGTATTACGGCAAGCAAGCCACGGCGGCAGTATTCGCAACCAGACTCGGGGATTAGCATGCCAGATGGCTAGGCGATCAACAGATCGCTGCTATGTGCCAACAGTTGCGACTTGTTGACCCCCAGCAGCAAGACAGAATCTCCATCTCCATCAGAGATCAGTGCACCCAGTGGTGTATTGGTCGTGTGATCTATGATACTCTTCACGGATTCGAAAACAGAGTTGTCGAACTGCAGGTGATCGTTCCTCACGTCGAAGTCCAGAATGGTGTTAGCACGGAAGTCGGGCCGGAAAACAAATTGATCAGGCCCCTTCCCTCCAGCCAGGATATCGCCGTTCCCGCCGATCAGCACATCAGCGCCCTTGCCACCGTATGCCAGGGCGTGGCCTGCCGATCCGTCGAGCACATTTTTTCCGTTCCCGCCCGACAAGATGGTGTTCGAGCCGGCTTTATATGTGAATGAAGCATCAAAAACAGAAAACGTCAGCGTAGAGGTGTCGCTTCCGCCATGTCCATCAACCGTTGTGTAGGTGAAGGTATCTTGAGCGAAAATTTGTGATGGAAGGACCTTCGCTGTAGCGACATAAGAGTAGCTGCCATCAGCATTCATCGTCAGAGTTCCGAACTCTCCTTTAATCGAATGGCCGACGTTTGCCCCGGAGCCGTTGACGGCGGCAACTGAGAGATAATCGTGATCGGAATCGCTATCATTGGCAAGCACGCCTTTGCTGGCAGAGATTGAAAGAGACTTGCCTTTAGTCACACCGTTGCTGTCGTCCAGTGCGATCGGATCGTGATTGTGACTCGTAGCGCCTATCACATTTAGCTTGAAGGTCTCCGAGGCAGAGTTGCCAACGGCATCGACGGAGCTGGCCACGATTGTGTGAATACCGAGGCCAAAGACGTCACCTGAATGGATGACGGTATTGCCTTCTTTGAAGACGACAGGATCGGTCCCGTCTACCAGATCGGTTGCAGTGGCTGCAAAGAATGCGGTTGCACCCGCATTGGTGGTTGCTTGCAATGTCTGATCGGCAATTGGTGTTAGCGTTGGCGCTGTTGTGTCCTTCACATTGATTGTGAAGGTCTCCGAAGAAAGATTACCTGTCGCATCGATCGTGCTTGCCGTGATGCTGTGGTTGCCGAGACCGAAGATGTCGCCGGATTGAATAACGTTATTGCCTTCCTTGAAGACGACCATGTCAGCGCCGTCCACAGCATCGGTGGCGGTAGCTGTGAAGAAGGCTGCAGCACCAGCGGCGTTGGCCGCTTCCAATGTCTGATCGGGAACCGGTGTCAACGTTGGAGCCGTAGTGTCGACCACGTTGAACTTGAAGTTCTCAAAGGTCTGGTTACCAGCGGCGTCGATAGCGTTTGCGGTGATCGTGTGGCTTCCGAGACCGAATACGTCACCCGAATGGACGACCGTATTGCCTTCTTTGAAGACCACAGGAATAGTACCGTCTACATTATCGCTGGCTGTGGCGATAAAGAATGCTGTCGCTCCGGCCGCACTGGTTGCTTCATTTGTCTGATCAGCAACCGGTGTGAGCGTAGGCGCCGTCGTGTCAGCAACGCCCAGATGCTCCAACGCTGTCGAGACTGCATCATCGAGGTTCTCTCCGGAGAAAGCATCCACTAAGGCTTGCAGCTGATCCGTGTCGTTGCCGGCCTGCTGAATCGCATTAGATGCCGTGCCTTGAATGACCCGTTCGATGGCTGCGATTGCATTAAGCAGTTCATCGCCCGTAGCACCGCTCTGAGCCTGTTGATCCAGCAGAATGTTGCTCGCTACGATGATACTTGCCACGCTGTCGGCAACGTCTTGGCCCAAAACTATGCCGTCCGATTGCGCAGCAGCCCCAATAAGTGCGGCAACATCTGTTTCACTGGTCAGATCAATGCCCGATCCACCAATGGCTGCCGCAATTGCTGCAAACGCTTCCTTCACGCCGCTCGAAAACTCGCCTCCTGCCGCCACGAGCGTCGAAGCAATCAAGCTGACTGTGTCGTAGGCCTTGGCCACAGCAGCTGTCGTCGCGACTCCATCTGTCGAGCCAGCTTGAGCCGCTGCGATTGGATCGAAACTATTGAGGTCAATGCTCGAAGACAGTCCAAATGACGAAAGTACCTTCTGTTCGGCCAGAGCATCAGAGCTTAGCAAAGCCAAAAGAGTAGTGAGCGGCGTAATTACCGAAGAGCCTGATGGAGCTGATAGTTGGCCTTTGAACTGCAGGCCGGTCGATGTGTCGACGCCACCAATGGCGATCAAGGGGCCGGCCCCACTGGTGATCTTAAAGATGCCATTAGCATCCGTGGTTGTAGAAGCTTCGGTAGGATCGAGCTGGCCGTTGCCATTCTCGTCTGAGAAGACAGCAGCACCGGAGATGTAGCCCTTGCTTACCTTTCCTGTGATGATGAAAGTGTCAAATACCTTGCTACCAAACTGGAGCTTCTCGATATCATAGCAAACGGCAACCTGTTCCGTTGAATCGTCTGGCAACACGCATTCAATGGTGAACGCCGAGCCCACTGTTGTGACCGTAAAATGCTCATTTCGTACAATTGGGATTCCGAGCAAGGTGTCTGCAAAGGTCACAAAGTAATGTACCTTTGCATTCGAGAAGAGTTGACTTACCTCGAGCGCCGACTCGAATCTCAACGTATCGATACCAATCTCGCCATCGATTATTCTCGGCGTGGTCGAAATCAGGTTCGCCAGATTGATGCTGATCGTATCGTTACCAGATCCAGCCAGTACAAAGTCATCGGCCGCTTCTGACTCAATCAAATCGCTTCCATCAGTGCCTGGTGCAATTTGAATGAACTGCTGGTCGCCATTCCAGATCTCGCCAGTTCTGAGCGCCCCCGCAATTGACGTGTTGTAAAATTGATTGAGGGGACGATTTGCGGCTGCGGACAACAATTGCAGGTCGGCCAAGTAGCCGTCGACGCTGTGCTCGGGAAGCGGAGCGGAGTAAGTACTGGAGTTTATGAGTATTGTTGACCCAGCCCGGTTGGTCGGCTCGTTCAAGAGCGCATTGAGCTCAGCTGGAACATACCGAGCAATGTCACCCGTATGGAGAAAATTCATGAGATAGGGAGCGGCTGTGGATGTGTACGCAGATTCCGCCCCGATCGAGCCGAATGTAAAACCTTTCAGCTTGTCTCCAGCAATCAAAGATAGTTTGGCAATTAGATGCTGGCTTGCTGCGCCGCCAAGGCTGTGACCGGTGATAGTAACGCTGTCATAATCGGAGATGTTCTCTGTCAGGTACTGCGTTATCGCAGTTTCAAGCGCTGCGAAATGGACGTCATAGTAATTCTTTACTCCGCCAGCCAATCCGATATCGAATGCCCAATCTGCAGGATCGTTTCTGGGGTCATCCGATCCTTTGATCGAAATCGAAAGGGTCCGCTTTCCATCCATCACTCCGGAAAGCACCGTTGCGACAGCGTCGTTAATTCCCGTAAGGTGTTCGTAAACACCGTCGAGAAACGTGTAACGACCAGTGGGTGATGCTACGGTCTGAAAATTGCTGGGCTTCATTCCCAGCTCAATGGCGGCCACCGGATGCCAGTTGCGTGTTTGAGCCGCCGCCGTTGATTCGCCGTAAGTTGCGGCGATCTGCGTTCCGAGTTCGATGAGGCTATCCAATCCAACTCGACGAATCACATTCTCGACGGGATTATCGAAGTCGATCCGCTCAAGATCGCTTGTCACCAATGAAACAGCTGGATAAAGGCTCTGAAGAGTTGGTTTGATCGTCGTAGTAGTTTCCGGCCAACTAAGGCCAAAGCTTACGTCGAACGAGTAGTCATCCGCTGATCCAGGCAACAGGATCAGGTCCGACCTGTGCTCTAGGTTGGCACCCCCATCGAGCCTGTGCGTTGTGCCGGAGGCATATCCTGTGAAGCTACGGAATTGATAGTCGAATGTATCGAGACCGTTTCCACCCTTGACGACATCATTGCCGGGACTGGCATAGATCGTGTCGTCCCCAATGCCCCCGTCGATATTGTCGTCCCCGTCGCCACCGTCGATCTTGTCATCACCGTCGGCACCAGTAATTCTATCGTTCCCCGGTCCGGCATTGAAGGTAAGTCCAAAATTCCAGCCGAGTGTCTTCCCATCGGCAACCGACTGATTTGCGTTCACGACATTTGGCAACGTGACAACGTCGTTGCCGCCTAGGCCATTGTAGAGGGTAGCGCCGCCCGCTATTGCAGATAGCTGAGCCGAAAAAAGACTATTGAAGTTTACAGTGTCCGCACTCGTGGTGAACAGTGCGGGCAAGTTCGGAAGTGCTACTGCTATCGAATAACTGGATAGGACCGTGGCCCCGATCAGCTCATAGGAAAATGAGTCGGACGCAGGCGTTGTTCCCGGCGGGTAATTGATCGTTTGGAAGCCCTGTCCAACGAACGGACCTTCGACCGTGTACCCCGATTGCAATCCGAGTGTCTGAACAGCGTCATCTTCAACAAATCTATAGGTTATCGTCGGCGCTGCGAAGGTCTGATTGTAAGATGTTCTCTGTGTTGAGGAGCCGTCAGAAAAGGAGCTGATGACGTCAGTTTGATCGTAGACCAGACCGTAGGACCAGCCGACAAATGGGACGACGGGCAGCTGAGTGACCGGGTCAATTACATAAAGCGGAACCGCGTAGCTCTGATTGAGCTCGGGCACGATAATAGAGTAGCTAAAGTTGGGGCTGTTTCGCTGAGCGTTGGGCCAAGAACCGGTGTAACCGTAAGGCCAGTCGGTGGTGTAGGTGCCGATGCCGGTGGAGGCTGTGTAAGATGAATTCTCGTGCCACGCTATCGAGAAAGTACCAACTTGAACGTCCAGAACGAGGTACATGCATGCCCCTCCTGGTGATCAGGTGATGGAAACTTATTCGCAGTAATTCGTCTGTAGTCGCCAAGCGGAGTATTCGATCGTTCGCTCGTGCGATCGTACGTCACAAAGGCTTACGCGATCTTCCGATCACGAAGGTCGGACGCCACAATTTCTAAAAGAGAACTGCTCACTTGCCTGCTGAGGCTGCCACCATTTTTGGTAGCATTCAACAATAGTGCGGCGCTTCGTGACGATTCGCCGCAGCGGGGTAGTGCTTCGTTTCGGCGTCAAAACGTCCAAGGATATCGTCTACGGGGCAAACAAGAACATCAGTTTCCACGTCGTCGCAGGTTGGGATGATGTGATGCCGCTTAGTCGTTGTGATGATGCCTGGCAGGGTTGCTAACCCGGCTCGCTGTTTCGCAGCCGCTGAGCATAACTCACAGGCAAGCACGAGTTCAGATAGGGCGAGTTGCCGAGCGGCAATGCCGACACTATGCGATCAATGGTTAAGTAAAGTGAAGCGGCTTTGCGCTGAATTCGTTTCAAAGTGCTGTTCACACCACTCTCTGGTACGAGGCTCTCGCCGAGCCTACCGTGCCTTACCACTCATCCTGGGCTTCTTCAAAAACTCCGCAGGCTCGATGTCCAGCGTCGCAGCGAGCTTCTCGATAATCTTCAGGCTGGCGTAGAAAACGCCCTTCTCTAGCTGGCTCAAATAGCTTCGACTAATACCCGCATCGTAAGCGAGGGCGTCCTGCGAAAGGCCTTTCGCATTCCTTATCCGACGCAGATTCGTGGCGAACACTTCCCGCAAGTCCATGCGGGAGAGCATCCAGCGTTGTCCTATATATCACACCTCGATATACTGAACAAAATCCTATAGCCTGCCCAGTAAAGGTAGCCTCAGGGACTGGCATGGCAGACGGGCATAAGGCGTTCGCCGCAATCTTGATTCTGTGCGGGGGAGCTGCATACGCAGGCTATAACATGCTAGCTCAATGGGCAGTGTTGGCGGGAAGCACTGGGGCGAGTTCATCACAGCCGCGAAAGATCGTGGCTGCCCCCGACCATGATCCTTGGCGCCAGCGGGCCGTCAGAGACGAGATGACGGGCAAAACGCAAACGAAGCTTTGGATAAGGCAGGATAACGGGTCAGGCGCATATGCAGAAACGGAAGCGTCTTGTGAACAGATTGGAAGAGGCCACGCAGTCACCTTCATTACGTTGATTGTTGACCAGAACGGTATTCCAACCATCGGCATAAGCAACAGAGCGTCGGTATCAGAGGGAAAGTTCGTCCGAATTCGCTATCGTCAAAATGACGTCATGAAGCTGTCCCGTGTGCCAAGCGGCAAGTTCTCGAACGAGTTCGTTACATTCTCAGCCATAGATGACGCAGCCGCCGAGTTCTACAAAACGAGTTCGATTGGCGTAAATCTATATGTGGCCGGCCTGGAAGGGGGACTTCTTTTCACGGCCCATTATTCTAATGTGCAACTAGTAAAGGCCGAGTATCAGACCGATCATGGACCTTTGATCGTAACTATCGATACCGCATCTCCTTCAATTAAGCGCCTTTACGTTGATTGTTTTGGAGCGCACTGACACATCGTGTCGTCATCAATGCCTCAGATTAGGGAAGACTAGCTGGGGACGCCAAATGATTTACCTAGCGTCCGTTCACATCTGATTTCTCAACGAAAAACTCACGCACGAGTTCATGATCTTTCAGAGTTGACGGCCGGTAGTCTTCATATCGGTCATAGTTTAGCACTCTTCCGGCTTTCACCCGCTCGATTACAGTAGGATGAAGTGGTGCATCCTTCGGCAGAGTACGAATTACTTTCTTAGCGTACTTGAAGACGCTGCTACGTGTTTCATCGTGCTGTGGCCCGGCAGGATCTGGATACAAATGGAGCAGGGCGGGATCATGCTTCAACCCGACAGATGCTGCTGCATCGAGCATCCACTTCAAAGAGATATCCGACAGGCGAGATTCATTTTCAGAATAGCTTCCTCCAATGTCGGAGTGATTGCCTGCAAACCATAGCTGCTCAAACCATCGCGGTTCAGAATCTTTCCACAGTCCTGGTTCTCCCCACGATACACGCTGAAATGAATCCCTGGCTTCATCGATTGCAAGAGCATGCCGTGCGAAATCGACGTTCTTGTTGAGAGTGCGATCGTAAAAAGTCATGCGACGCTCAGTAAGATGAAGTGTTCGATACCAAGGGATGTCCGGGAGTCCGAACGCCGCCCGTATTCTCGTTAGGAAGTTCAGCGAGTAGCCGATAATTGCGGTAGCAGCAGTGAAGCTAAGGAACAATTGCCACCACGCAGTTGATACTCCGAAAACATGCCACAGCACCCACCATAAAGCTACGCTCACGCCAGCCGTAAGAAGCGGAACAATGGTGATCAATCCTGCCAGGGCAATTGGGTTTGAAAGCGATGCAACGGTGTCGAAAACGCCAATGAAATAGGGATATACATTAGGGCGTTCACCGTCAGCCGATCCATACTGATCTCGGAATCGTGCAGCAATCGCATCACGCTGCAGAAGCAATTCCTTCTGTCGTTCCGATGCGTGCGATAATTCCCACGAGCTGGTGTGTTGGTAGACGGTGCGGACGGCTTCTCTGGCAATCTTTTTTGACGTGGCCGCATCGACAAGAAGCGATGAGCCGTCCTTCATCTTTGTGGGAATTCCGCACTTGCAAATCGTCGCAGCCAGACAGCGAATAGTGTAGGCTCCTCTACTGAAGCCGAACAAGAAAATGCGATCGCCCGGCCGCCACAGGCGCACTAAGGCGGCATAGCAGTCAATAATATTACCAGTGAGGCCGAGGCCGAGCGCCTGGCTGATCAGATTATAGATGCGGGTCCCGATCGATGCCAGCCATCCGCTTCCCGGCGGCAATGTACCAATACCGGGGTCATAGAAGGCGACTTGTTCTGCGGGATTGATCGCTCGGTCTGGAGCACACCGAGTTGCCCGGTAAAGCTTGTAAATATTGCTGCGATCTTCATCGACCAGAACACCGCCACGTTGGCCGGTGCCGTCCGAATAGATAACGATATTGCGGCTGCCCATCTCGCCACTCCCGAGCCTAAGATGTACTTGATCACAGGTTGTTTTGATTTAACCTACAATCAGTGACTCACTTAGTCCATTGGAGGCATATTTGAAGCGGATATTTTTTGTGGCGCCTCGGCGAAGATTACTTGGTCGACGTCAGCTTGCTCCCGCCAGAGAAAGCGGTAAGGCCTATGCAGCTGTGGTGACGTCAATCATCGCAGCAATCGCGACTGCCATGATTGGATACGTCGTAAGTTTTGTAGACTCACATCGAAAAGAAAAAATAGAGAAGCTAGATAAACAGGTAGAGCGGCTTTATGGGCCACTATATGCTTATAGTGTAGCGAGCAGCCGTGCGTGGAGCGATATTCGCCAGATTACCGGTCGTGCGACTTACTTTTTCAATGATGACAACATGCCCAGCGCTGAACATGTTGAGGCGTGGCGAAGGTGGATGAAAACCGTGTTTATGCCTCTCAATGTAAAAATGGAGGCGGCCATCGTCGACAACGCACAATTGATGGACGGCAACAGGATCTACCCCTGTTTTGAAGAACTGATTTCCCACGTCGAGTCGTACAAGGCTACTGTGGCGGGTTGGAAGGATTGGGACGATTTGAGTCAACCTAAGCATCGCACTGCTAAGGCGAACAATGCCATCATCGTATATCCGGTGGGGCTTGATCTCTGCATTAGAGACCGCCTGGAGGCAACTCTCAAGCGTCGTAACGAAGTAGACAGCTCAGTCTTCTTGTTCAGTTTTGCGGAGGAAGAGCCAAGTATACCCATGGCTTGCCAGTGCAAGAGAGCTTCGGGAGAACCTTAGCTTAATAGGCATGGATAATTTGGGAAAACAGTCGACTAGGCTTGGGCCGCCAAACGTATAACTTTCTTTCATACCATGCTAGTTCATCCGGTTTGTTATCACCCCACCGGCACCTAAAATCTCGGATGCTTTCAAATATTGAACCGTTCACCGAGACAATCTTGTCTCCGGGCTGTACTTTGAGTTCATCGTTGTCTTTGTCCACCGAGGTGATCTCCAACATTCTAAATTGCGCCTTTGCAGGGATCCCAGCCGATCTCCAGCTCTCGTCGCCTACTGAAACAGGATTTGAAATCTTGGCGTTTATGCCTGCGAACTCGGTCGCTTCCTCGTCAGCATTATACTTCTCACCTAGATCAATCAGCTTTTGCTGTTTGTTCTCTTTGCAAAAAGTGTAGAAGTGTTGAGTACGCAGTGAGCATTCGGCGTGCGAGTCCGTGGCTGCCTTTTTACAGCCTGGTATTTTTACAATTAACCCGTCAAAGTCATTTTCGTCGGACTCCACAGTGAACTTCGAAAAATCAAAGTCTGGCCAATTCGTTAAATCCGTACCGATTTGCAGCGTAAAATCAGGCTTCACGATCCCAGCTCGCCATCGGTCAGATTTGAAGAGTGACAGGTAAAATTCATAATGATTGCCGCCTCCAAAGCCTGACGAGTGCCATACTTGGAGCAAGTCTGATGCCCCCCTTGGGAAGACATTAGCTATGATTGGTCCGATGTAGTCCGTACTACCGGGAGACTCAGGATATTCACGCTTTTGCCTGTCAAGCTCAGCACGCACGAAAGTCTCCCCATGCTTGCTTGCATCCGAAAACACGACAAGCCGATTAGTGCCTTCAGGCAAGACAACTCCATTGCTGCGCATCAGGAGAAGTACATCTAGAATGGAGACGGCTACTGCCGAATACGACGAATATTTCTTGCTAATGATCCCGAAAACGCCGTCCTCGTTGTATAACGGGGCGCCTGATGTGCCTTCTCGTACGTCGATCGAATCTAACAGAAATCCGTCGGATCTTACGCTGTTAATTACTGCCGGCACGCTGGGTATGTACCACTCATCATCTCTACCAACGAAGAGAAGCTTGTCTCCACGCTTCAGCTGCTTTGGGGTCGTCCAGCCCTGGTATGCATGATCCGCATCGTATGGAAGTTCGCAATAGGCAATATCCAGCCTGGGATGTGAAACGCATTTCTGCGGCACCCAGCGGTTGTCGCTCTCTTTGTATCTGATCCGAATAGAGGTCGGTGTCGTTCCAAGGACGTGCTTGGCTGTTATTACGAACTGCCGCCGACCCTCGGTTCCTAGTATTAGGCCAAAGCCCTCCGCCGGTCTTCCTGTGCTCTGTGTTACAGACAGTCTTACGACTTGGTCGGGGAGCTGCTCGAGCGGAGGTAGCTCGCCTCCTGTCACGGCGGTCGATGTGAGAGTGATAAAAGAAGCGCAGAGAACAATATGAGATTTCATTCTGCTTCCCCGGTCTTCAAGAAAAGCTTCCGAGCTCCCCAAAGAAAGCCCCAGAACGCTGCCAAGCCCGATCCGATTAAGGCAATGCTGCGCTGCTTAAAGAGTACTTCGAGCAAACTGGGCATCAGATTGATGTTGGTCTCGCTAGTCGAGATGCTGACTCTGCTCGCATCAGCAGACAACTCGATCAGCAGATAACAAGGAAGTATTCGCAGAGCTGAAATGGTCGCCTTGCGGAAGCTTGCTTTCAGCAGCTCTCCGCTAGACAGCATTATTTTTCGCTCTGTGTCGGGAAATTCAATTGTGCCTGTAAGAAGCGAAGTTCTGATGGTCGGTTCAAGCGAGGCGGGCTCACTGCCGAAACTAATTGCAGAAATCGGTAGATCTTCAATACTTGGTTCGAGATACTCTGGCTTGTTTTCCCATCCGCAATTAGTGGGAGCGGCTGCCGGAGAAGCGTAGATGGTTAGAGGAATCGTCGACTGCCGGCCCTGAAAAATTACTGCATCCGGCATAGGATCGACATTCGTGATTTTGTCGCTTTCGTTCGTGCGTAGATAATTCTGGCCGCCGAGCAGAAAGGCCCCTTGAGGAAGAAGTGTTCGAAGCTCCATCGCCGTCCCGGCATCTGTAGTTGCTGAAATCAGCAAGTCGCCTCTAACGAACGCTGTTAGGCCGATAGTCTGACCTGCGAAAAGCTTTATTCGGGACAGGGACAGCCCTGGATTACTTGCCGTGACGGTGCGTAGCGCTGAAGAGCTGCTTGATGCCAGTTTCGTGTTACTACTTTCGACACTTGCGAAGTTATCGATTCGTTTTACGTGCAACTGAGCTGGTAGAGACAACTCTCGATCGACCGCTGATGGACCTGTTTTGAAAAGGACCCTCGATGTTTGCAGGCGGATGAGAACTGGTACTGAAAGCGGCTCTACTAGCCAAAGCACGGCAGCAAGTAGCAGAGCGAACGAGCAGGCAAGAGCAGCGAACTTGTACTTACTGGCTGCGACCCCCGCCATCTGTCTCCAAATAGCGTGCATCATCTCGCTCTTATCAGCCAATGGTCTTCCGACCATTCTCCACTTACGGAGCGAGTTATTACACTCAGGGAGCAAATATCCTTGAGGGGGCGAGAAACTTTAATTGCAATCGGCTCTCCGGGAAGTGAGGCAAATGACGGCACCTCTACCCAATCCACCTGGCCTCCGCAGGAATTCTCCCACCTCCAGGCTAACCGATCATTAGATCGTCCGAAACGGAGCGTGACATCGTACCCGCTTCCAGCAGGGGGGGCAGGTTGAAGCTTTGACCTTACAACGACCGGTATAAGCGCTCGCTCAGCGTAAGCCGTAAATCCGATTTGGTTAGGATCGATGTCCGCAGGCCTGATCACCAAATCAGTCGGGATCGATGTTTCGTTGGCGCCTTGACCGAGTTCTAGGTCAACACGGTAGTGAGAATCGGCTGCCTGCGACCGGCCAACAACCCTTACCTTCATCGACGTTGTCGATGTGGAGATCAAAATGTCTCTCATCGGGTCGAGGGCCTCAGCTGTCCTGATTGAGAGATCGATTAAGTCCGCTGATGTCCCTGCCACAAGTGGGTCATACAAGCCTTCGCATCTAGCCCCGTTTGCCCTAGGCTGATAGCCGAGAGGTCCTGGAATGGGGCTCAGTCGTTCGCAGAGAATCGACTTTTGGGAAACTGTCTGCGCCTCACTCTTTAATGCCGGAAAGCCGCAAGCGCACAAGGCGCTTAGTATCAAGCCCATGATCGGCAGCTTTTTGCAATTCAATGTAGTTCCTCGAGGCATGAGACGTGGCGGAACGCCGGCGAGCCGGGCCAGTCTCTGCTGCCCTGCCTCTTGCGACCGCCTGTCCCAACCCACATCGAAGAGGACGGCGAAAACGGCCGATGGGCACTCACGATGGCATCTCTGCTCTTCTGCAATTCATCAATGCTAACAACCCAGCAAGATTATGCAAGCAATGGTTGCCAGTTGGCCAGCGTACTCACGCCAGAACTTCGAGACTCTCCTGATCTGTCGCAGCATTCCAGCCGAGGTC
>NZ_JBIXJX010000044.1:0-15389 GCF_052871955.1 Bradyrhizobium sp. CAR08 | reverse complement strand
AGGGAATCCACAAACGAAAATTGCAAGGTTTGGGGGCCTCAAGCCCCCAATCCCTGCAATCTCAAATGCCGCCCCAACCGGAAAACTGACTCCTGCTCAATCGCTTAGAGCCTTGTTCACGGACGACCATTTACAATATGTCGATCGGGTTCGTCATCCTTTCGGAATGAGGTGAGCCGCACGACGGTCTTCCTCACGTTCGCTCTTGGACAAGCCCTCGATGACGCCGGCGCGATCCGCGGCATTGCGGTTCTGGCTCATCTTCCGTGTGCCATCTAGCCGTGTAATTTGCAATCGCAGGCCGATAATCCCCTCGAGCTCCGCCTTGATGAAATCGGCAGGTGCGTCCGAGACCGCCCAGCGGTCTTTGCTTGAGCGCTCATGTACATCGGTCAGCCGCGTGACTACCTCTCGGAGCCGATCCGAATCCTCGAAGAACTCAACTTGTCCGTAGGCATGCACAGCGACATAGTTCCACGTTGGTACGGCCTCGCCTCCCTGGTGCTTGGTCACGTACCATGAAGGACTGATATACGCCTCCGCCCCAGCGAAAATTAACATCCCCTCTCCGGTTGGGGTCAGCTTCGACTGCGGATTAGCACGCGCCACGTGCGCGTAAATCGTGCCCATCGAGCCTGCGCTCTCGTCGAGTACTACGGGCAGCAACGTTCCAACAAGCCCCTCGTGAGTGGCGGTGACCAGTGTCGCTGTCCGTGCCTCGCGCATTGTCCGTTGAAGGTCGGCGATATCGAGGACTTGGAAGCAGGACGGCGTGTACATCAGTGAAGCTCCTAGGCAGCCCGATGGAAGCCGGGCGTCTCACGATTTGAACTGCGGTACGCCTCATTCGGGATCACAGGAACAGCCAGGTTTGGTAGTTGCATTCCGGGGCGTTAGGGCAGCTAGCCCATCAAGCGTCGAAGGCGCAAATCAAAGAGCGCGGTTGCAAGCTGGTCCCGCCGTTGCCTTCCAGCCGTGCGCGTTACGGTGAAACATGGGATAGGATCTTGCTTTCATTCTGGCCGCGCTCTCGAAGCATTGACCGCTGTTTTCATCAGTCGTGAGCCGCTCAATGGCTACCTAGGTCGATTCCATCTGGCACGGTGCCTGCGGCTGCACACCTCGACTGTTGTTTAGCATGCTTCGGATGTTACCAGCCTGCCTTATTGACGACGATCTAATGGCGTTAACGCCGCATGCTGATGGTCCCGTCTAGCTCAGCATTTCGGCTCGAAAATTCAAGTTGTCGTGCGGAATTGCGGAGGTAAGAGAGAGCATCATATGCCTATGAAACACACGATGGAGCACATCAAGCGTTCGTTGCGCGTGCTCGGCGGACTTGCTGCCGTCCTCGGCGTCTCGTCCCTCCTCGGACCGAACGATGTGCGATCGGAGGCCATCATGGGCTTTGGCTCTGCAGCGACGGGCGGGCTGGGAAGCGAGATAGTTCAAGTCAGATCAACCAAGCTCGGAATTATGAGTTAGGTCGGTAGTACAGCGTCGGCCAGTGCAATGAAGATAGTCCGCCCGAGACCCAGGTAATCGGAACCATAGACTTTGCCGGTACGGAGGGGCGAGGCGAAGGGCAGGGGTGCCAATACGGCCGTGCCTGTTCGGCACCTTACAAGCGTGAGTCCCTCCTTCTTATCGATGGAAACGACGCGCATTGCGATGGCAAGGAGAAGACGTCGGTCGTATTCGACAGGCCGGCAAGCGCCCGCTGGAAATTGCCTCGAACAAAACGGTGATCGGCATTGGCTCGACCGCTACAATCAAAGGGAAGGGGCTGCGCCTGAATGGGGTCAGCAACGTCGTTATTCGCAACCTGACCATCAGTGATATCAATGAAGGCGTGATATTTGCCGGCGATGCTATTGCAATTGCACGAGCCGACCTGGTGTGGATCGATCACAACCGATTTCACAATATCGGGCGTCAGATGATTGCCGGCGGCTTTGGCCCCACGACGAATATTACGCTTTCCCGGAACGACTTCGATGCAGCGATATCTATTCCTCCTATCGTAACGGGGGAGCACTATTGGAACCTCCTGTTTCTTGGTGTCCCGGAGACGATCACTATCGCAAATAACAATTTTCATGAGACCTCGGGGCGGGCGCCGCACATTGACGGTGCGCAGGCCATTATCCCTCTCGTTAACAATTACTTCCACAGCACGAATGCGCAACACAGCGGCGGATTTTTCCATGCAGTGGTTGCTGAATCATCTGTGCATGCACTCGTCGAGGGTAATTACTTCGACAACATTGAAACACCTATAACGACCGGTAGTGGACATATCTTTGCCGTCTTGGGCAAAGCCACCGGGACAATGCCGAGCATCTGCCTCACCGCCCTCGGACGTCGGTGCATCGAGAACTTCGCGATCCCAGTGCCGCGGGTCAATGGCTTTCGCCTGGATGAAATCGTAGTTCAATCGTTTGGGTCTCTTCCAAGGTAATCTATTCCTCTTCCATTTCCAGCGGATGAAGTTCCGGTAGTGATCGCGGCCAGGGCGGGTCCCGGACACCTTCAGAGCCGGTGATGGCTCGTTCGCAGACGCGGCCCGTATTTGGCCGATTGCTGCAAACAGTTGGGCAGGTGCCATACTGGACGAGAACGGCACGCACGGCTCGCTGCTCAAAGTTGCACGAAGGCCGTATGGCGCCTATCTGTTCGGGTACCGAGCGGTACAATTCCGCTCGGTGTTTGCGTGCCTTTCGCCCCGGACCGGGGCGCTAGCCTCAGAGTTTTCACCTCTGGTGTATTTGCGGGTTCGGATTGCAAGAGGATTGGAGGTTCCATCCAGCTCCTGGCCTGTTCGGATCATCAACCTGACGTTCACAGCTCGTGTCCGACTGGCATGGTGCTTGCTCAAGAGTACCCGCAGCGCGAGGTTCGTCATCGAAGCGAGTGAGATGCGCCCTCGTCTGCTTGAACAATCCGCAAAACTTGGAAAAAATTGCAATGAAAGAAACGGCTTCGACCGAGCGTGTCATTCCAGCGACCGACGTCGTCAAGCGCGCCGCGCGCATCGGTGTTGAAATCAGAGATATCAAACTTTCGGGTGATTTGCCGAGCCAAACCGTCGCTGCAATCAATAGCCTGCTGCTCGAACATAAAGTGATCTTCTTCCGCGATCAGCGGCATCTTGATGACGCGGAGCAGGAGCGCTTTGCCGCTTGTTTGGGAAAGCTGGTGCCGCATCCGACACTCGGTACGATCAATGGAACGACCTCGATCATCGAGCTCGATTCCGCACGTGGAGGTAGCCGAGCCGATGTATGGCACACCGATGGAACCTTTCTAGCGGCTTATCCCAAAGCTGCGGTGCTGCGAGCTATTGTGATCCCATCGTCCGGCGGCGATACGATTTGGTCGAATGCTGTGGCGGCGTACCTGGATCTGCCGCGGCCGCTCCAACGGCTTGCCGACGAACTCTGGACCGTTCACAGCAACGCCTTCGACTACGCCGGGACCTGCCGTGTTCGCGAAATCGATCAGAAGCATTTTGATGAGGTCTTTACCAAAACGATCTATGAGACGGAGCATCCGGTGGTCCGTGTACATCCCGAGACCGGCGAGCGCGCGCTGGTGCTCGGCGATTTGGTGCAAAGGTTTATTGATATCCCAAAACGCGACAGCCAGAAGCTGTTTCAACTATTCCAGTCCTATATCACGGCGCCCGAAAATACCGTGCGCTGGACCTGGAAAGAAGGCGATGTCGCGATTTGGGACAACCGCGCAACACAGCATTATGCCGTTAACGATTACGGTGACCAGCATCGCGTCGTTCGTCGTGCCACACTCGATGGTGACGCGCCCGTCAGTGTCGATGGTCGATGCAGTGTGACGCGCCTCAAGACGACGAAGCACCCGTCCACGAAAGTTGCCTAGCAGGGCGCGGCAAATACACATGATGCACTGGCCTTGTCGCATGTTCACGCGAATAGATGTTTGCAAAGAGAAGTTAAGCGGAGCAGAACGCCACGCGCAATTGGATGGGAGGAGCTAACGCGCGCGCAGACCCGGGAGGCGACCTCCTTGCTGAAGTAAGATGCTCAAGCTCATCTCGTGCGGCCGAAAATGATTCAGCGCCGAGTGGCGCAAGTCATCCGGCCGCGTCCGGTTGACTTTCCCACGGACGGGGGTGCGTTTCCGCTAACCTTGCGCATCGCCCTTCGGACGACGGCACGACCGTCGGACAGACAGAGCGCGACTGCCGGAGTTGGCTGAATTTTGGCATCTGTGTCGCGGTTCCACTTACCAAGTCTCTTTCGCGGGAATCTCCGAGGGCACGATTTCGGCGTTGCCATGGCAGAGTAAGAGCTCGGACGCGAGTCTGACGAGTTGCAGGAGCAGCTAACGAGAAGCAATGTCGCTGCCGCAAGAGGATACGACTTTTGCGCGATACGGCGCCGGTCTATCGCTCTAGACCGAACCAGCAAAGGCTCCAAGCTACCATTCCCAACAGCAGGCTACCTGGACATGCCTAAATTCACGCGGTACCCGGCCTTGCGCCAGGAGCACAGAGATAGCAAAACGCCGCGACGACCGGCCCAAGCCATTGAAAGGGAACGATTGTGATTTCGACTACATGCCGGTGAATTCACGCCCAGTCCTGAGCCCTTAGAAGAATACCGACGTAGATACTAATATATTCAGGGCGTGTCCGGTTTGCGGTGTGTAGGTAATGCTTATCGGGTGATTGATGTAGGTCAGTCCTACGGTTGTATATATCCCGGGCGCCAGATGCGCCGTGTACAGTCCTGAAATTGCTGTACTGTCGCGGTGCGCCAGCTGCTCTTTTGCCAGTGCAGCGTCCACCGCGACATGGCTCCAGATGGTATTGCTGACAACAAGACTCATCTGATCTGTGGGCCGGCTGTCCAATAGGCCCTTCGCATAAACGCGAATCTCGTAGTATTGACTAGCTCTATTTAGGTCAGGCGGAGCATACATTGCAGAGAGCCCGCCATAGACTCCGCGAAATGCCGAGCCATGGACGGCAGACTGCCAGAATTGCCTGTCCGCACCTACATAGTAGACGCTGTTCGCCTTGGTCGTCGCTTCTGTCGGATGCTGCAGGTCCGTGTAGCTGCTGTTGTTGAAGCCCGCGCCAGCCCGCAGCCAAGTCTCCATTACACCCGGAGTGGGCTTGTTCCTGTAGGAAAGCTCATCAAGCAAAAGAATGCCTGCGTCGCGCGTGCTCCAGTTCAAGCCAGTGGGATTCTCGCTTACATGCGCATATTGTCCTGCTGGACTGACCGAGCGCTGGATTGAGAGTTTGTTATATACGCGATCATCAAAATTGTACTTCAGATTAAGAGCCGGCGTTGGCGCCCAATTGTTGCTCATGCCGGCTTGGAACAGCATTCTCGATGAGGGTCCAAACACTTTGTCTCCAGCGCCCGCAAACTCATGTTGGTTCCTGAGGTAGCCCAGTTTGAGTTCGATCCTTCTGTCGAATAGCGTTTGATAGTAAGAAACTGCATTGAGGCCCAGCCGATCTGGCCCAGCGCTCTGCCATGTCCAGTGTTGATGCTCGGCTCCGACCACGATCTGACCATCGGGAATTCCAAACCGAGCGAGATCATAAGTCACGATCATAGAGTTGACGGTACTAAATGTCGGATTCTGGCCGACATATTGCTGATTGGCGATGGTGCTTCTGGCGGCGTTGCCGAGTTCATTGTCGACAAACGTGTTTAGCGTCCAGCCAGCAAATCCAATCCCGAGATCCGAAAATTGGGATCTGACAGAAGCTGTATCCTGATCTATCGTGTCCGCAGGACCAGGAGCAGTGAAAGCGCCACCTCTTTCGCGAAGCTTCTCGAATTTTGCGAATGGGTCGATCGGATTTTCAATTCTGCTCTTGGCCGTCGCCATGGCAACGTCGCGCTTTATTGTGGTCGTAGCTGTTTTTGGCAAAGAGCTCCTAGAAAGGCGCGCTGCTCCCTTGGGCCGCCCGCGTCGGAATGTCATGGCCGGATCCGAAATTGTTCTGCTTGTTGCCTCATCGAGCTCATCGGGGCTGGGGCTTCTTGGGCCAGAGATCTCGCGACTCGGCGCCGCCGAACTGCTGGCGAGACTAGCTATCAGACAAAGGACAATACGACCTCGTGGCTTCGCAGTTGGTCCAGACATGAAAGCAACGACGCCAGCCAGATATGCTTGCGTGGATAGCGGCGTTATAACGCAACGATGCATGGTGATTTTCGCGCCCGTCGATTTGAATGAAGTGCACTTCCACCTGACGGCCTAGAGCGGATGTCAAATCCTGTCCCTCAATGTGGTGGGAGACGCTTGACACCAGGCGGCCTCTCTATGTCAGCGAGACCGCTCAACCTTGCGCGCTATCACCACAGCGGCGCCGCTTGGCCCACGCGTGGGTACACAGCGCAAAACAACCCAGTCGCTCGATCGCTAATCAAGGCGAGCTTCTGCTGGAGGGTGTCGACATTAGCGGGCTGCTCGGTGTGCGCGTTCGCTAGCAAGAGATTGGTGGCCGATACACGGAGGGCCAGGGACCTTGCGACAAACCCTCTGCCAAAACGAAGAAAAATTGTTTTCAACAGAGAGCAGCGGCAATAGCGGAGCTCGCAGAACAACACGCCAGATCCAAGAAACGCCGCTCGCAGCTCGGTCGATGGGTTGAAGCACAGGCAGGCAGAAGGGGCTAACATCCTTGGCGGCCCGTAAGCTCGCCGCCACAAACCCTCGAGTGGCTCTCATGGGAAGATGGAGGGCACGATTGGAGACAGTTTGATACCTGGGGACGACGAGGCAAAACATCCATCAGCTCCATTGATCGATGAAATCTATATCGCGCGGCGACTTCTTATGTGGCCCGAGCGAATTTCACCGCCACTGACTGGCACGTGTCCGTCGTCTCCATCAATTGCTAGGTTTGGTAGTTGACTGAGCGGGAGGTCGGCTGTCGCTGCGTGAATCGTAGCTAATGTGTAGCTCGACTCCACAGCCCCGGCGTTCACGGCCGATCGGTATCGCAGCGTCGGCGGGCGAATTCTAGGCGTTCGCTTCGATCCACGTCGCGCGAAGCTCTTACAGGGAACGATCTTTTCGAAGACGGTGATCCCGCCGGATCTGGTTGTAGTTGTGGCGCTCGAATATCCTTTGCGCCGTATCACGAATGATTTCGGCGGCCACCGGCGGAGCCAAGGGTCAGATGTCCTTGTCCACCCGGACGGGCTCGATGAGGGTTTTCGATACGGAAGTCGCTAAACGATGTCATCATCTCCGACGACATAAGATGATCCGTTCTCGATCTCCAGTTGGTTGGCGGCGTCGCGCACCCAATCGTCGTCCCCATCGAGGTCCGTGGCTATGAAGCTTGTCGAGATGTATGGTCATGCTGCTTTTAGCGAGGAGCGTTGTTGTCGGGGCGTCCATTTCCCGGCAGTAGTGCGTCCAGCTTGTCTTTGCGGCGCGGTCAGGGCGGCTCTCCGCCCCACAGCTTCGCACGGCGTCGTTGAGCGATTTGGAGCTGGTTGTGAGTGTGCCAGGTGAGCGACTGCATTCCTCAGGCTTCCTGGCGCGTGCAGCAAAACGTGATTCATTTCATCCAATCATTGCGTTGGCTGGTATGAACAGAGGGGGGCGCGAAGAAACAATCGAATGCGGCTGCGACAGCCCGGGTGAGAAAACGATGCTCCGGCCTCACGCGGAGGAATCCCTTTTCCATTTCGACGATCCCATCCTCAGCCAGCATTGCCAAGCGTTCGCCTGAACCGAGCAAACCGACCGGGTCAAATCCATGAGCAACGCAAATTGCCGGCACGTCCACCTCGAAATCGCACATTAGCCGCTCAATGATCGTGGCCCGGACGCGGTCTTCAAGGCTGAGACAGTATCCCTTTGACGTCGCCAGACGGCCGGCGTTGATTTGGCCGCTGTAGGACCCCGCTGTAACTTCGTTGTGGACGTAGCCCTCGCCAAGCCGGCCGATCGCCGACGGTCCGAAGCCGATCACTTTATTGCAGGTGTCGGCCGAGTAACCGAGTGAATTCCGCCGCAGGCGACCGGCTTTCTGCGCCAGCGCGAGCTCATCGTGCGGCAAGGCGAAATGGTCGAGTCCGATCTGGCGGTAGCCCGCTGCAGTCAGTGTATTGGCCATCGCGGCTGCTTGTTCTGCACGGGCATGGCTGTCTGGCAGCGCTGCCTCGTCGATCAGGCGCTGATTCTTCTTGAAGGAAGGAACGTGCGCGTAGCCGAACACCGCAAGCCGGTCTGGTCGCATTGCCAGCGCCGTTGTCGCGGTCTGAACGCAGGACTGCACCGTCTGATTTGGCAGCCCGTAGATGAGGTCGAAGTTGACGCGCATTACTCCATGCTGCCGCAGCGACTGGACAACGCGCTCTGTTTGTGCCTCACTCTGGACCCGGTTGATGGCTTTTTGGACAATTGGATCGAAGCTCTGGACGCCGAGGCTCGCGCGGTTCACGCCGGCAGCCGCCAATCCTTCGCATGTGGCGAGCGTGAACGTGCGCGGGTCGATCTCAACAGCAATGGCGGCCGTGTTCGAAATCGCAAAGCGGCGGCGCAGAAGCTCCATCAGCCGCCGGAATTCCGTTGGCTCGATGAGGGTCGGCGTTCCACCGCCGAAGTGGACGTCGCTCACAGGCAGCGGTTGCGCAACCTGCGCCGCGACCAAATCGATCTCCCTACGAAGAACCCCCAAAAAGTCGAGGATAGGAGAATGCCGGCGAGTGATGCTTCGAGCGAAGCCACAATACCAGCAAATCGATCGACAGAACGGAATGTGGAAATAGAGCGACACCGATTGATCAAGCGGCAGCTGCTGCAGCCATCTCTCACAGGCGTCGCCGCCGACTGCTTTGGAGAACTGGGCTACAGTTGGATAGATGGTGTACCAAGGAAGGCGAGCATCGTAATACGTGCTTAAGATCGAGGTCTGCAAGGATTGTTATCCCATGTTTACGAAGTTTTCCGTCGCAAGCGAATTGTCTTGCATCCCTTTGCTTGCCAAGGCCGATCGGGACTGTCGCTAGGCAATTGGGAGCTTGCGTGACGGCCGATCTGCCGAAGAAGCGCGCTGTCGGATAACAATCCGCTCCCCTCGGACACAGAGAACAAGTTCTGGTCCCCAATTCGTCCGCCTCGATAATCTTTGATCTTCGGCAACGAGACACCCACCAGGGCCGTTTAAGCTGCTAGAGCTCGAACTGCTCCACGATTTGACTCGTGCGAGGTTCAATGAAAAACATTGATACAGTCCGGTATTCTCCATCAACTGACAAGGTTGGTAGTTGATTCTGCATGGCGTATTCCCCATCGGTCCAGGAATAATGGGTCCGCTTGGCTCCGCCCCGGTATGTAGTGAAATTCGCCAATGAAGGGATTGTCGGTGGGCATCTTCATGGATCCCTCGCGGAAGAAGTCCTTTCGTGCGTCCGTTACTCGGCGGCAATATTGCTACGAGCGAAACGTTTCCTATCGGCGGCTCTCGCGCAGCTGGCGTGAGGAAATGAGCCGGGTGGGTGAGCGAGAACGGATGGGTGCAATTGAACAGCCGGCCGCCTCAGAGGCGCCGCCGGTTTTGCACAGACGTCAAGGCACCTACGTTGGTGGTAGCCGTTTTCGTGTATCTGCGCACCGCAGGAGCCGACCTTTTAAGCGACGTCAGGCAATATCTCGCGAGGGCAGCTCGTCAAGCCGCTCCAACGCTAAGCATGGCGCCGCCCGACCACAGGCCATTCTATCCGAGGTTCTTTCGGGAGAACGGGCGAGCGATCGAATAGTGGAGCTATCTGGTACTCACCACTTCACCTTCTTCCGTTTCATCTCCACCGTCAGCTCAAATCTATCGAAGCCGGCGAGGAAACTCGCGCCTTCGTCTAAACCCAGAAGGTCCGATCACAGTCGGAGCACCACCGGGCTCACCCCCGGACACGTCGTACCTCGATGATTTGTCGAGTGTTCAGTCCCAGTCCAGCTCTCCACACGTCGGTCGCAGATATCGAAAGTGGTTGAGGATCAAGCGGCTTCACCCGGGCTTGTGTAGTTCGTTGGGCGCGGCGTTGTGCCGAAAGTTCCAAACACCGGCGCAAACGAGGACGCCGGGCGCTTCCCAAAAACGCATACCCGAAAAACGAGGCTCAATAAGCAGAACGCTCTCTTCTCTCCAATTCAGCGCATCCGGCCTCTTGAAATTGGATGAATTGATGTACGATCGAGTCCTCCTGCCGCGAACGTTCTACTGGACGCCACTGTTCGTCGGATAGGCACAAATCGCGCGAAACCAAATAGCCCGAATGAACCGACTACGGCGGCCTAGACCCGGGAGATCGCGCCGCCGATAGCTGTAGACGGTATTCCTGACCGCCTCAGCTAGGATGGCGTAAAGATGCCGCTTGCTCATTTCCTGAGGCCGCGTTTCTAGCGCCTTTTGCGGCAGCTTCTTTCGGACGCGATCGCGGCGGGCAGCCATCAACGTCGGCTCTCGCTAGGGGACCGATCTAATCTTGGGTTTTGCTGTTGGTGGCTTGTGACCTCGAGTGAGACCCAAACCGAGTCAGCCTGCCGCAGACGGTGTTGCGACTGCACTCGAGATGACCCGCGATCTGCGCGGCACTTTGTCCCCTCGGACCGGAGCTGTTTCAGCTGTGCCAATTCTCTTCTATTCCAGCGCATGGAAGATACTTTGTTGCCAGTTCGGACGTCCGTCGCCTCGCGCAATGTAAGTGGTCGAGTGGCAAAGGGGCTGCCTGCTCGAGAAAATGACGATAAGCGGCTGGGTGCCACAGCGGCGAGTGCTTGCGGCTTGATGTTGACTACCACAAAGGGCACGTCCGCGCGCCTCCCAATCCTGATAGGGGAGCTTCGCTCGCCTTTCCATTATTCTTCGTCGGCAGGGACCGAACCAAAGTCCGTAACATGATTTCAGATTTCGGAGCTCGCGCGAAGTCCAGCCATGAACATGCGTGACACATCGTTAGTGCACCGCCCAAGCTCGTCGTGTTCGAGCAAGCTTCCCCGCGAACTCTAGACAGCGCACTCAGCTGATCCAGCAAAATTGCAGGCCAATGTCAGCGAGACAATCATGACAGCGTTATCGACAGAAAGCGCCCGCGAGAGCACTGATATCCCGCTGAGTCGCCTTGATGTAAGCGAGCCCAAGCGCTTCGAGGATGATACCGTTTGGCCTTATTTCGAGCGGCTGCGAAGGGAGGATCCCGTCCATTATTGCGAAAACAGCCCATATGGACCATATTGGTCGATAACAAAATACCGCGACATCATAGCCGTGGACTCAAATCACACAACATTCTCATCAGAGCGAAGCGTCACAATAGTCGACCCGCCGGAGGAGTATTGGACCCCCAGTTTTATCAAAATGAATCCTCCTCTCCACGCTCAGCAGCGTAAGACTATCAGTCCGATAGCGGCATCGGAGAACTTGGCAAATCTTGAAGGCTTGATCCGCTCGCGGGTTCAGAAGATTTTGGACGGTTTGCCGCGCAACGATACCTTCAACTGGGTCGACAGGGTCTCGATCGAGTTGACGACCCAAATGCTGGCCACGCTGTTCGATTTTCCATTTCAGGATCGGTGGTTGCTGACCTACTGGTCGGACGTAGCTGCCTTGACTCCACAAATGGGCGACCAGATCGACAGCTGGGAAAAGCGAAAGGTGGTGCTGTCGGAGTGCCTGGACTATTTTACGCGGCTTTGGAGCGAACGGGTCAATTGTGAGCCGCGCGGTGACCTGATCTCGATGATGGCGCATTCACCGGCGACCCGAAACATGGAGCCCCGCGAGTTCCTGGGCAACCTCATACTGCTGATTGTTGGAGGTAACGATACTACGCGCAACTCAATTACCGGGGGCGTCTTGTTCATGAGCCAAAATCCATCCGAAATGCGAAAACTCCGGGATGATGCTTCGCTGGTGTCCGGCGCGGTATCCGAGATTATACGATACCAAACCCCCATTGCACACATGCGCCGGACCGCTGTGGACGATTTCACGATAGGCCACAAGCGAATCAGGCGAGGCGACAAAGTTGTGATGTGGTACATCTCTGGCAACCGAGATGACGAGGTCATTGCGAGAGCCAACAGCTTCATCATCGATCGGGAAAATGTACGGCAACATCTCTCTTTCGGATTTGGGATTCATCGCTGCGTGGGTAGGCGCCTTGCCGAGCTGCAGCTGAAAATCCTGTGGGAGGAGATGCTGAATCGATGTTTGGAGGTAAATGTGGTCGGCGAACCGGAGCGAGTTCAATCGAATTTTGTGCACGGTTATTCCGCACTGCCGGTGCAGATCCCAGGTTAGTCTCGGCTGCGGCCGACCTTCAACACTGTCACGCCGTTCAGAGCCGGCGGTTGGGGACAACGACTTTCTGGAGACCAGTTCTCTAGGTAAGTTCACCGGCGTTGCGTGACGGGCTTACGGTTGTTTCGAAGGTTGCGGGCAGGGGCCGCTATCGCGTCGAGATTTCGGCCGGGCGGCTACGATACTCATCACGGCCTGCTGGAGCCGGGCCAGCGTTTCAAAGTCTAGGGAAGCAGTCCGTCCAGTCGATGAACTGAATGACCAGACGGGCCATACGAGGGGGCTCACTTCATGTGAAGACGAGGACAAGCAGGCTCGAGCAGAGTAGCGCAAATCCGGCTCCGGTCAGCCCGAGGAAACTGCTGGAGACAAGATCATGACTGCCCATGAACGACCTCTGCGGCGAGGGATAGAGATCGGCAATCGCCGCTGCGCTTCCCTTTCTGGCCAATCTCGGCATTGTTATTCAAACGAGCCGGATAATTCCTGCTGGTCTCGGGGCAGAGTGCACTTTTCCAGCAAGATCGAGCGACAGTTCGCCGCGTTCCGGCGGGCATCCTCGTTTTGTGCTTCCGTGGTTGCAAACGGATCGCTCCGCCAGAAGCTGAGTAGACCAGAGCATCTTGACAGCACAACTCACTCAAATCGCGCCGTCAGCGTTTGAGCGCTTGCAGGATTGAGCGCCCATCTAAACCGCCGCCGCGGGTTTGGCGGAGGCTCCAAGTCTTGAGAAGGTGGAGCCATGACAAGCAAAGACGACGACAAATGTTCACCCGAGGCCCGAGCCCGAGGGGTTCGTATAGCTCTGTATCAGGCCAACGAGCACAGGTCGCGCTGGACGACGGTGGCTTCCATTGCGGCCAAGATTGGCTGCACGCGCAGACCTTGCATGACTGAGTCAAGAAGGTCGAGATCGACAGTGGGCAGCGGGCCGGCGTTCCGACCGAACTGGCCGAGAAGACCAAGGCTCCGGACCGGAAGAACCGCGAGCGTCGCCAGCCAACGAGATCCTGCGCAAGGCAAGCGCCAGTTTTGCGACGGCGGAGCTCGACCGCTGGTCCAAGCCATAATCGCATCGAGGATGATCGTGCGGCGCGTGGGGTCGAGCCGATCTGCAAGATGTTGCCGATCGCCCCCTCGACCTACCGCGGAAGCAGATTATTCCGAAAGGCGGGCGACATGCCACCAGCGATGTTCAGATCTTCGGCAAAAGCTGTCTCGGGGCAATAGCTCTCATTGGTAGAGCGCGAAGAGATCGCGCCTCTCAAGGTGCAGGGCCAATCGATCCAACAGATTGGACGTCGCCTGGGGCGGGCTGATTCGACAGTCTCGCGTGAACTGCGGCGCAACGGCCGCCCGCGCCGAACCAGAGGGCCATGGCCGCCCATGTGAGGACCATAGCGCCCGCGTGAGGCTCGCTCAGGGAAATGCGGTTGGCGAGAGCCCGGAAATCCGAGCCGTACGGGACGATTCCGTCCTCCTCGCAATGAGACGATTCGAACGCGGCGCGATCGTTTCGAACGCAAGCGCCGCGCGAATTGCGAGGATACCAAGCCGCGTCAAACCATGAATTCACTTCTGCACGCGAGAGGCTTTTAACCGCTCGACAAATGTGCGCTATACCGAGTGCAAAGAGGGCACTAGCCTTATCGCATTATCCCTCGAAAGGAGAGATGGAGCGTGAGCGAATTTACGGGAGAGGTTCAAGCGAATATGGGCCTGGTCTTGGATCAGGTCTGTGCGGGACTGCCGAATGGCGGTGACCACGAGAGCCGTCGATATGTCGCTGAGCAACTGATCCAAGCGGTGCGGGCGGGAAAAACGACTCTGGGGGAGCTGACCTCTGCGGGACGTCGCGCTGTCGTCTATCTGAAGAATGCGCCGAAATCAGCCTAGCAGTCCCTTGTTGCCGGCCCGATCTGCCCTGCGTTCGCTCGCAGGCAACCGCGTACCCGACAGATACCTCGTGGCGTTAGGGCACATTGGCGGGTGGCATGGGCGCCGTCGGGCGCGGCATGAACGCGCTTTGGTGGTGGCCGCGTGCCGCCAACATGATCGCGAAAGCCGTGAGAACGATCAGGAGTCCACGCATATCGACAGATTACCCGGAGAGCTGTATCGCAATTATGAAACGGCTCATAGCCGGTGTGCCGAATCAAGAAGAAAATGAAGCTGTTGTATCATTCGATGAGGCGAACGCGTTTGGACTGCAAAGCGCCAAAGTCATAGCGCTTGTTCTTGCGGCAAGACGGCAAAGCCATGCCTTTTGTGCCGAAAACGTGCGTACGGGCCTCGTTGGAAGCAGAAATCTGCGGCGGATTTCAATCGTAGGATCAATCGCTGGATGCCTTCGTTCTTGGCCTTCTCTTGGGCTTTCGTCCCCGTCACGAGTTCACCGAACGGGCCGCGGATCATGAGCGTCTAGGCCTCCAAGCTTCTCCTGACCACTTGCGATAGAGACTGACCCACGAGCTGTTCGTAAGCGCCAGGATCCGTCGCGCCCTCGGTATTGATGAGGAAGACCCGTGCGTCAGGTTCAAGACCAATCAAGCGCGCAAGGTCGAATCGGCAGCAACTTTCAGCAACCCTGCCAGACCAACCCCGCCACTTTCGCCTGCAACGATAGCCGGATCACCGTCCCGGGGATTGGCCAAACGGTTCATAACCCCGACGGCGTCCTCGTCATCGACAATCATAAAAGCGTCGGCTGCGCGCGAAAGGATGCGCCAAGCGACGAGCGAAGGTTCGTAGCACTCGAGCATCGCCATCACTGTCGGCTGCATGCGGATTCCGACGAAGTCGCCCAGGCGTACCGATATGAAGTCGCCCGTGGATTCCGAGACGATGTCGCCCACCTTTCCGATTTGATCTCGCCCAGCGGCGAGGCGTTCTGGCCGGCTGGTTCTCTGGCATCGGTCAAGCCGCGTGGTCAATCTGGAATCGCGACTTCAACCTGTTTTTCTTCTTCTGCGGTTGCTGTGGGCATGTGGGCAACGCGATTGCGTTGTCCAAGCGCAGCGGCATGTCCACAGCGCCACGGGCTCAGGTCTTTCGGGCGGATTGCCGG
>NZ_JBIXJX010000043.1:0-19103 GCF_052871955.1 Bradyrhizobium sp. CAR08 | reverse complement strand
TTTCCTGGTCCGTCGGACGCTGCGACCACTCGATCCCGACGTCGCGAAGATATTCGAGACCTATGAGCACTGCCCGGCCGTGCTGACCTAGCGTCAAGTAAAGATCGACCCGCAAACATGCGACCGTTGCTCGTTGTGGCCCGTTCAAAGCTCGCTTCGACAGTGCGGACAAGAGACGCTCTGCAATCTCCAGCTGGCCTACCAAGAGTTCGCATTCGGCCCGGCTGGTCTCGAGTGCGAACGCGAGCTCGCGGCGCCTTTGCCAAGAATTGGGCGCAAGCAGCGCAGCACCGACGGTGAAATATGTGAGCGCCGAGGCGTAGGCCGCCGACGCCCTGGCACGCTGCCCTGCGATGAAGTTCAACTCGGCGAGCTGCTCTCGCTCCTGACCGGAAGCGATGAGCGCGACGCCTCGATTGAGCTGACTGACAATGTCGAAGATGGCCTCTTCGCGTTTGTGCGCAGGGATGTGTGCCGCGAGCATCCGACCGATCCGCAGATGGGAAGGAGCGCGCGAGGATTCCGGCATCAGCAAGTAGGCCGCCTCTTGAACGCGATCGTGGACAAAACGGTAGGCTGTCCCATGCCGCACGATCAGTTCCTGCCGGACTGCCGGCCACAGCGTCGCGTGCACCTGCTCCTCTGAAATTTCGAGCACAATCGCAAGCTCCGCCGTCCCGGCGATGTTGCCGAAACAGGCCAGCTGTTGCAGCGCCTCCTGCGTTTCCTTGGGCAGCCGGATGAGCTTGCCGAGCATCAGATCGACGACGTTCTCGGTGTACGCTTTTGCGTGAATTCGCTGCAGATCCCAACGCCAGCGCGCCGACACGTGATCGAACGTCAACAGCTGCTCTCCGGCTAGTTCAGACAAGAATTGAACGGCGAAGAACGGATTGCCCATCGTCTTCTGATGCACCAACTTCGCAAGCGGGGCAGCGCGTTTTGGTCCGCAGCGAAGGGTATCCGCGACCAACTGCCCGACGTCGTCTGAGCTGAGCGGCGATAGCGTGATCTCCTGTAGATTTAGGCCGGCTCTCCCGATGGACTCGAGCTTGCGTTTGAGCGGATGATCTGCATCAACTTCGTTGCTGCGGTAAGCTCCAATAAGCAGCAGGTGCAGATCCGGCTGGGTCAGCAGATCCTCGATCAGGTCGAGTGTTGCGGCGTCATACCACTGCAAATCATCGAGGAAGAGCACCAATGGATGGGTTCGCCGGGCGAACACGCCAATAAAGCGACGAAACACGAGCTGGAAACGGATTTGCGCTTGACGGGCTGGAAGCTCAGCAACCGCGGGCTGCTCGCCGATAACAAGGCTCAAATCGGGGATCAATTCGACCATCAGCCGTCCATTCCCACCGAGCGCCTCCCGGAACGCCTGCCGCCAAGTCGCGAGTTCGCCCTCACTTTTGCTGAGAAGAGGACGCACAAAGCTCTGAAAGGTCTGCACTAGTGTCGCATATGGCACATCGCGCTTCACTTGGTCGAATTTGCCTGATGCTAAGAGCCCGCGCGAGGGCACGAGTACTTTGTGTAGCTCCTGGACAAGCGAAGACTTACCGATGCCGGAATAACCGGCAACCAGCACCAACCTCGGCGCGCCGCTCTTCACCGCGCGATCGAAAGAGCCAAGCAAGGTCTCGATCTCGCGGGCTCTGCCATAGAGCTTCTCGGGGATGATCAACCGATCAGGTGTGTCGTCTGCGCCAAGCTCAAAAGGCTCGATGCGACCGTGGTTGGCCCATGCTGCCAGACAGTGTTGCAGATCGTGTTCAAGGCCAGCGGCAGCCTGGTAGCGTTCCTCGGCGGTTTTCGCGAGGAGTTTCATCACAATGTGAGAGATTGGCTCCGGGACATTTTGCGATTTCTCGAGAGGCGGTGTTGCTTTTCTTGCAATATGACAATGAATCCACTCCAACGGGTCTGAGCCCGTGAACGGCAGCGCGCCGGTCAGCATCTGGTAGAATATCACGCCAAGTGAATAGAGATCACTGCGAGAGTCGACTGAGCGATTCATTCGTCCGGTCTGCTCGGGCGCCATGTAGGGCAGCGAGCCGGCGATGAACTCGGCAGGCTCAAGCGGCACCCGCTCGCGGTAAAGACGGGAAGCCAGACCAAACCCAGTGAGCCGCACCTGTTCGTCCGGGCAATTGACCAGAATGTGAGCGGGTTTCAGGTCCTTGTGGATCAAGCCGTGCCGGTGAAGCTTGCCCACGGCCGTCGTGATACCAATAGCGAGGCGCAGGAAGCGCTGGGGCTCCATGCAGGCTCCAACTAAGTTTAGCAGCGGCTCGCCGCATGGATCCTCCAGGACCAGCATGGTACGCCCGGATTCCCGGATAAGTTCCAACGGCCGCACCGCCCATGCCTCGTCTAGCTCCTCCCTCAGCTCACACTCGTGGACGAGACGGTCGAGCGTCGCTGGGTGTTCCGTGATCGGCCGGACGACAAGCACGACAGCTCTGCTGCCATGGATTAGCTGGCGCCACGCGCGGCAGAACGCGCGATCACCGTCCTCCCACAGGGGCTGGAGGTCGCTGTCAAGATTTGAGCCGAACAAAGTCCGACTGAGAGGGTCCTGCGGCATTTGCCTGACCGGCTAAGAAGACGCGCGCCAAATCTGACACATAAGAGGCGCCCTTGTGAAGGAACTTCGCAAAATTCGCTGCAGGGTCCGGATCATGGCCGCCAAACAGAGTCCGCAGCAAGCACAATATAACGGACGCACACTGTATGTTAGAGCCCGATCGTGTCGATCGAGCGCAGCCCTGCGCACAGCTCGAGCCCCGGGCGGCGGCTCCGGACTACGCAGCGCGCCGGCGCGGAAGGAGTCCTTCGCGATAGAGCGACTCAAGCCGAAGGCTTCCCACGCCAAGGACAGCGGCTCGATTGACGTGTGGCCGAAAATGCCGCCACTAGAAATGAAGTTGTTTGCCACGTCTACTTTGAAGAGGAACAACTCGCCCGGCTGGAGCGCCCGAACTGCGTGGTGCCGCTGGGTTGCCACGAAAACGTCCTTTGATCTGCTTCCGCTTCATCTCTTCCCTTTGGCAGGTTAAAGATAGCTGGAATACTGGGCCGCCCTCTGATTCGTATTTCAAGGCGGCGGTACGGACAAAGCCTGGCAGCAATCCTCTTGAGGCAAATGTAGGGGACGGTAGTCGCCGGTCCAGCGGCGATCGAACCTCTCAACCACGAGCACACGGTTGCCTTCAAACTCCTCGATTGCGATGGCGGCGCTCGGAAGTCCGAGAGCTGATGTCAGCTTGAGGCAGAAGAACTCATTCTCGACGCTGTAGGAAAGATTGAGGCCGTTCGGCAGTCGGCCAATCTGCGGTTTGAATATGTGCGTCGTGGCTGTAGTCGGCAGCGGCTTGTACCAACGCCCTTTCCAGAACAAGAGCGCGGTCTTTCCTGGGCTCCGGCGATCGAGATCCGAAAGTCCTCGTCCTCACCAAGCTCAAGGGGAGCCGATGCAAGGTCGCCGGGAAGCCGGGCGATTTCCTCGTCGTCAACGGGTCTGCCGTCAACAGCCCCGGCAGCGCCGGGTTCGATGCCGTCCGGCAACGTGACCCGACGTACGATTCAAGCCTTTCCCGTCCTGTGTGAAGTAGAAGTAGCAGGGACTCACCATCTACTTTGGCTGCTAAACGAGTCTCAGTTTTGCCACGCGGTCACATCATCTGAGACACCATGACCACGGATGTACTTGCGATGTGGGGCAAACCCAAAGGAGTGCGCCGGGCCGCCTTAATGACTTGCGTCGGAAGATTGATGAGCTAATGGGCGGCTGGCGGCTGCTCCAAAGCGGACCGCTCGAGCCAGTTTCAGCCCTATACTGCGGCATCAAGGAGCTAAGCTTCGAATCAGCGTGCTCGATACGCACCTATGGTGCCCGCCAATCCCGCGAATGCGCCCTCTCCATTTGGATTACACACCTCATCTTCGGATACCGAGCAGCGAAGCAATCGGCAGGGCGCACGAACGTGGGCGCCCCCGCAGCTCGAGATGATTACATTTCCTACAAAGCACGACCGAAAGGACTTGAATCGCACCTTGCGTCAGGTTGTACGAAACCGATGCAAGGTGTTTTCCCAAGCTCGCTAAAGACGCAACTCACAGGCGCTCTGACGACGCAAAAAAAGAGTTCATGTGCTGATGCCGCTGCTACTCGTTCTGATTTCCATTTTCCTTATCGCGGGTGCGATAGTCTACGCGGCATGCCGATCTCAACGCCGGCGGGATCGGCGCATCCACAGACACATTCGCGCCAATTCGCTCAGCTCGCGCCCCCACGTGCAACTACCAAGGCGCCGGGCATTCTAATCCGACCGCATAACGGGTGTCCGCGGACGCCTCATGCAGCCTGAACGGGCAGGCCAAGCGGCACCGCCGCCAGCTAGAGCGAGCGCCTCAACTTGTGGATTCGGTGCTGCTCCAGCGGCTGCTGGTTGATTTGATCAATGCCGCCGGGCCGCCCCAACGGGACGGCGGACGATGGGAAGCCAGTTCTCGACCACTCGGGCGCTTTTTGTTAGACTTTCCTGATAATGTCTAAGGCACGCAAACGGCTGGCCGTTCGCATACCTTGGACGATCTTACAGATTTGCACTGCGCGAAAGCTCCTGGGAAGGCCGCCACGAACAACCTTTGATTGTTTAAATACGAAACTTCTACCACATTAACAGTGAGGCTCTTATCGTGACCAAGCGCTCAGAACCGCGGAAGCAAGCCGCAACTGTCGAAGGGCCGGAGGTGAGACCGAGCGTGTTGGTCGTCGACGACGACCTCTCAATGCGCGAATCGCTCGTAAACCTGTTTCGTTCCATCGGTCTAGACGTTGTTGCTTTCGGATCGGCCCAGGAACTGCTCCAGAGCGAGCTTCCTGATGTTCCCAGCTGCCTCGTGCTTGACATCAGACTGCCGGGATTGAGCGGACTTGAGCTCCAGCGTGAATTAGCCAAACTGAAGGTTCGCATTCCCATTATTTTCATCACCGCTCATGGCGATATTCCGATGACCGTCAAAGCGATGAAGAATGGAGCAATCGATTTTCTCGGCAAGCCGTTTCGCGATCAGGAACTGCTCGATGGAGTGGTCGCAGCGATCGAACAGGATCGCAAGAGACGAGGTATAGACAAGGTCGTCACGAAGCTGCAGTCCTTGTTCGAGGCTCTAAGTCCACGAGAGCAGGATGTCTTGAGACTGGTCGCCACCGGCCTCTTGAACAAACAGGTAGCCGCGGAACTCGGGCTTGCCGAGATTACAGTCAAAATCTACCGGGGGCATGTGATGAAGAAAATGGGTGCTCGATCACTAGCCGATTTGATTAGAATGACGGAGAGGCTGGGAATTGGGACCGACCGTTTCAGAGTACAAACCTAAGTATGATTTTACAATTTCGTCGTACACGCGCACTCTTCAGCTGGCCGCCATGCTTCGGCCAGTGCCTTCGCCCAACCAGGACGGGTGGTCTTGTCTAACATTATTTCCGTTGTCGACGACGATCCTTCAATTCGTCTCGCGCTGGACAACCTCTTGAAGTCACAGGGCCACATCGTTCATACGTTTGCTTCGGCTGAGGAATTCCTGGAGTCATCTCAATTGAACGGCACGTCCTGTGTAATTGCAGACGTGCAGATGCCCACGATGAGCGGCTTTGAACTTTTAGAACAGATGCGGGCCCAAGGCCACGCTGCGCCATTCATTTTGGTTACTGCCTTCGCGGATGATCGCACGCGAGCCCGCGCTTTGAGCGCCGGCGTGACCGGCTTTTTCGCTAAACCGTTTCCCGCTCTGGACTTGATGGCCTGCGTCGATGAAGTACTCCGCGAGAACCGTCCCGAAACAGACGCCTGAAAGCCGAGCAAGCAATCTGGACCAAGCCGCGCCCGCGCAGCGCTCACGATGTCGATCAACGCGCAATTGCTCGTGCTTACCCCGTGGCAGTGGCGACCATCACCTTTCCATGTAGCCGCACTCCTGTCGCTGTTGTCGCACTTTCGGCGTCTGTTGAAGCACTTGCTACGGAGGGCTCCTGATAACATGCCTCTCGTATGATCGCGTAATCCGACGAGGCCGAAGCGCTCGTCGCGTTAACCCAGGAGCGTGCGATCTTGAGTGCGACAACCATTGCTGAGTTCGGCGCGAAAGTGCCATGGGCCCGGCCGCCGAGTTTGGGGGACAAGGAGGCGGCGATCGCGGCCAACATCACGGAGTTTGTCAACACGTTCGCTGCGGAATTCCGAGAAGCCGCAAAGACGTGTGTTGGCAGATCGAATGTTGGCGGATCGAACGTTTTGCACCGCCAGATCCGCTAAATTCGGTTCGATCCCAGCAACTCTTCGGCTGAAGCACCGGAAGCTTACGCATCCGCTGGAATGGCAACACAAGTGCCGCTGGCAGATTCGATCTCAAGCCATGCCTTTGCTGCCGAACGCATCCACGCCGACGACTCCCCGGAGATTGTGTCGACCAAGCGCAAGGCCAAAACCGGTCGGGCGGCGGGTGTGTCCTTCTAATCCCTGAGACCGTGACCTGAGCATGTCGCTTCCGGCTCGCGGTCCATGTTTGCCCGGAGGGCGTCGGATCTTTCCGAGTCAGATGAACTTTTCGGATCACATCCTCCCTCCTTTCCACGATTTATCTATTTATCCTGACGGAAGGTAAGGCACGCATGCGCAACGTCTTCGCGCGCGGCTAGGTAAACCTGTTCGCGAAAGATGACTTAACACGGGAGCCGTCGCTGGATGGGACGAAGCTACTAGAGATGGTAGCTTTGTTCCGCCTGGTTCTCAGGTAACCCGTTGGAGCTGATTTTCAGATGCGCTACGCGCAACCCAAACGATGCCGAGAGGCGCGGAACCCGCGGTCATGGCCTGCCAGTCCTGCACGATGTTGGCCCGCGTTGTTTCATCGGGCAGATTGTCTGGTCGACGCGACGACCGCATGGTTGGAGTACACAGGGGCGCCGAATGAAGACAATTGAAACGCTAGAGTCCAATGTGCGCGCGTACTCACGTTCCTTTCCTGCTGTCTTCAATGGGGCGCGCGGTTCAATTATGTTCACAGAGGGCGGCCGAAAGGTCATTGACTTTCTGTCTGGCGCTGGAGCGCTAAACTATGGCCACAACAATCAGCAGATCAAAGCAGCAATCAGCGACTATCTGGAGTCGGACGGGGTCGTCCACGGCTTGGACATGGCCACTCCAGCAAGAGTCGAATTCATGGAGACCTTTAGCTCTGTTATTCTTCGAGAACGGAATCTTTCCTACCGCTTTCAATTCACCGGGCCTACAGGAGCTAATGCCGTTGAAGCAGCTCTAAAGCTCTCGCGTAAAATCACAGGGCGTCACAACGTCATTTCTTTCACGAACGGATATCACGGCCAAAGCTTGGGAGCCACAGCCGCGAGCGGTAACCGCTTTTACCGCAAAGCCAGCGGGATTCCCTTATCGGGCACAACTTTCATGCCCTATGATGGGTATCTTGGCTCCTCGTACAGTCCGGCGGATTACGTGCGAAAGGTGTTAATGGACGAGAGCAGTGGTACTGATCTTCCAGCCGCCATTCTCGTCGAAACCGTGCAAGGAGAGGGAGGCATTAACGTCGCCGGTAAGAAATGGCTGCAGTCGATGCAGGCTTTGGCAAAAGAGGTCGGAGCTATTTTCATAGTTGACGATATCCAAATGGGCTGTGGTCGCACAGGTGAGTTCTTCAGCTTCGAGTTCGCTGCATTGTCGCCAGACATTGTTGTGATGTCGAAATCGCTGAGTGGTTACGGCTTGCCATTGTCGATGCTCTTGATCAAGGAAGCGATCGACGCATGGGAACCAGGCGAGCACACGGGAACATTTCGCGGAAACAACCTTGCACTCGTTTCTGGCAAGGCGGCATTGGATCTGTATTGGCGCAACCAGACGTTCTCGCAACAGATCCAACGCTTGGGTGCATTTATGCGGCGTCGACTCGATGCTATCGCGCATCAGCACGGAAACGAGTTTGCCGTTCGTGGACGCGGCATGGTATGCGGCTTCGATTGCAAAACGAGCGAGATCGCAGAGGCGACGTCACGGAGAGCATTTGTGAAGGGATTGATTATAGAGCGATGCGGACCGACGGATCAGGTTGTCAAGTTCCTGCCTGCACTTACGATCGCCGAAGAAACGTTGGGACAAGGGCTCGATATATTCGAGGAGTCATTGACTGAAACCTTGAAGTTGGCCCGACCAAGCTAACTTGCCGGCACACGAGAGACACTGGTCCTAGCGACAGCACCGCCGCCAACGACACTGGCGTGGGTCCTTGCTTCGCGCCGAAACGGTCAGGGGTTGTGAGGCAATAATGTGGAGCTAACGCCTGAACGCCAGCGCTGTTTGTGATCCGCTGAGTCCCTGGTGCGCGAAGAACGCCTTGCTCCCTGCTTGGTCCGCAACACGCGAGTGTGGAGCCCCCTAGGTCCGCCGAAGGCGACCTCGTTGGCGGAGCGGAGTCGAATGGTGTAGTAGGCCTTCAAAGTGCTGCGCGAAGAGTTATTGAATGACGATCGCATCTAAGCCAGACCACAAGTGAGGAGAGTCCGCCCGCCGCTGCGATCTACCGCCTCATCCCCAGGCCAAGCTCAGCTGATATTGATCGAGAAGCCTGCCTGGCGACGTCGCGCACGCGCATCTGACCGTGCTCTTTCACGCACTCCTGCGTTAGATCTGGCCTCCTTGGAGCATTAGGTCATGTTGCTCGAACGCAGTTGGTCATCCGCCCAAGTACGATCAACCAGGCCTCCCCCGGATGCACATAAGCGACGAGCTTCAGCTAGAGATGGTACTCCACACGCGCAGCCCGTTTCACGCCTGGCCTTGATGAGCACGTGTCCATCACACGGGTGCGGACTTTGTCAGGACCGTAGACATTCCGCAGCTGCAATCCAGCCGAGCCGTTTACACTATAAATGCGGCAGCAATCACTGCGGCGGCGGCTTTCGACAAAAGTCGTCACGGCAAGCGCGGTTCAGGCGTGAGTTGCACGAAGCCGAACGAGCAGCTCAATTCAAAAAGCGTTGGTCCTCGGCTTTTGCTCCACAACTCGGAGCACCGATATCCGTGTGCTCCGCAGCCCGATGCCATAGCCCCAAGTTGGCGTGATCGAGTTCAGCTATCGGACGCCCCGTTAGCTTGATCACCCCGGCGTCGACGGGACCAAATGTCGACTATGCTGGGCGAACCGAAGAAGCCCGACGCATCTGCCGGGTCCGAGATGCGTCGGGCTGAGTGGGAGACTGAGTGCGACAGTCTTCCTCCCAGAGCCGCGTCTGCAACTAGTATGCCGTGCCCGCACTGCTAGCCCAGCATCTCAAACCAAATATCGGCTCTCTGCCGCACAGTTTGCTGAGGCGTACAGAGACGCTCGGCCCACGGCTAGTTCCTCAAGGCCTAACCAGTTGAGTTTATTGCCCTTCCGAAAACTCCCACCATCACCTTTCGTCTGAACCAAAAATGAGGCAGAAGAAGCGGACAACGGGCCTTCGGCTCATCAACAACAGATATCCAGATGTTTGATAGGTTGCAACGGGTGACTGGAATAATGGCCCCGAGCTCGCGCACGACCGGGGCAAGCGATCGAGATCTGAGCTTAGATTTCGCGAAAGGTGCGCTCATTGTCTTGGTAATCGTTGGGCACCTGATCCAGTATGTCATCTATCGAGACGGCGGCTTTTGGTATTCGCCGTACTACAAAGCAATCTATATGTTTCACATGCCACTCTTTATGGCCATAAGCGGCTATCTTTCTTCTCGATCGTTGCTGCAGAAGTCGTTCACTCAGGCCGCCATCGCCCGTGCGACGCAGCTCTTACTGCCCATGCTGTTTTGGTGGGCGCTCATGGAGACCGCTAAGTCAGCGGCATTGTGGCGCGCGACCAGCCTAACTACTGGACTTTTGGAATTTGTAAACGATCTTGCTGGCACATACTGGTTCATCTGGGCCACGTTTGTTTCTTACCTTCTCATCAAGATACTCACCAGGCTGAGCCACCGATCGTTGGTCATATCTGGCTCAGCGATACTGATTGCACTCGCTCCTCTGACGTTCTCCATATCACCCTTGATCAGGTTCACTTACCCGTTCTTCTGCTTGGGATTCTTGTTTGCTCAATCGAACGAACGATGGACGACTACATCGCGATGTCACAAGCCGCTCTTGATTTTATTTCTCTCGGTCTTGACTTGCGTATGTTTTCTAGCCTGGGGCAAGGACACTTATGTCTACAATAATCTTGGACTGATTCACGATTTTCGGTCGGCCAAAGACGTGCTTCTGATGTTTGTTGGCGCTGCAGCTGCCTCAGCAATCGCCATCGAACTCTTGCTGCAATGCTGGCGCTTTAGTCACTCAACCCGAATCGCCCGCTTTATAGCTATGGAGTTGGGCCAGACCACGCTGCTGCTCTACCTTGTCCAGGGTACCGTGTTCCGTCTAATGGATTTCATACAGCTCGGAGAACTTTGGGATCTTACGACCCGGTTGATCATCGCGGGTCTGCTCGGGGCCGCAATTGTTGCGATCGCGCTAGTGGTCCGCTCGACTGTTCGCGGCGTTCCATATCTGTCTCAGCTCGTCCTTGGAATGCCACCGCGGTCAGGTCTCCCGCGAGCCAAACCCGCAATGAACTAGCTGTATGCATTTGATCGTCCGAGTACGGCAGGCTGTTGCGATCGCATCGCCTTGTGCTGCCGCCGGAATAGGGTTCGAAGCCCGATCGGGCGGCGTCGGCGTCCACCGGCCGAGCCGGTCGGCATAGAGTAACCTAACATGCGAGTGACCATCGTCCATTTCGGCACCTTATGGCAAGGCACTCACTCTCAACTCGTTCCGGAAGCCGACGACAACTCAGACTCCCTAGTCTTGCGGAGCCGCACGCGTCTTCAGGCCAGCGCATCGGCAGCGTCATAGACGCCCGCATATATTTCGTGCAGGTCTCCTGGTGTTGCACAATATGGCGGCATCACATAGATCGTATTACCGAGTGGGCGCAGCAAGAGATTGCGCACTTTAAAGAAGGCGTGAAGCTTCGGGCCGACGCCTGCGAATGGCCAGTATCCTTCGTCTTCAGATCGAGTGCACTGTGACGGTGCCGCTACGGCGAACGTTTGCAAAGCGCGGATCGCCGCGGAATGGTTCAATTGCCTGCTCTTGCATGGTTGCGAGCGCAGCAATGCGTCTGACTTGTCTTTCCACAGTTCCAGGTTAGCCTTGGCGGCGGCACAGGCCAGCGGATTTGCTGTGGACGAACTCGAGCGAAGGAATGTGCGTGTACGGTCTTTCGAGTAATGAGCATCGAAAATCCCTATGTTCAAGGGCGACTTCAAGCGGCTGAGCCACTGTCCGAGTAGGACACATGGTCCAAGCCTTGGGGTACGAGTTTCAAAAGGAGCCGAGCGACCTCCTCGGCCGGATCATGCGTGTAGCCGGCGAAAATGACTCGCTTCAATTTGCCGGCCTGCTCGTGAATCGCGCTCACGATCTGCGGATGGCAATGGCCGTGAGTGACGACCCCACCAGGATGCGACTGCATCTATGATTCGATGATCATCCGCAGTGTGGAGATAAGCACCGTCGCTACGCACAACCTTGGTCATCTCTTGCGAAGCGCATGCTGCGCGAATGGATGCCAGATTGGCCACCGGTTGTTTGGCTTCATGGCTGGAAGTCGCTGGAAATGAGCGAGTCTTTGAAGACGACCCGTAGGCTGTCTGCCGTTAGAGGAGAAATCCAGGGCAGCCGGCCTAACCAACGCACCCGCGCGATGTTACAAATTGCGCTTTCAGTTTCAGCATTTCTTTCCCCCGATAATGCGATCCCAAGAATGTCGATCTGGCGCTTTCGCAATGCCTCAATCGGCAGCAGGGAGTGATTGATGGGTAGCGTGCGGGCGCGGAGCACGACGGGAAGCCGCCACCCCTCGAAGATGTCGATGTAGAGTGGGCTACGGTTCAGCGGCACCATCAGCCCGCCGGCGCCTTCGATGACGAGCGGTCGCTCCCCGGCCTGCGGCCCGGTGAGCGAATCCGGGGTCGATGCGAATTCCGTCTATCTCGGCCGAATGATGCGGGGAAGCGGGTATTTTAAGGCGGTAACGCTCCGGAACGATCCGATCGGCCGGAAGACCGCTCAGCCGTGCGACCAGCTGGCTATCGGTCTCCCCTTCAAAACGATTCTCGCCAACGATATGGGGCAGGATCTGCGAATTCGCAGGACCTCTCTCGCCTCGCACAGCCATCTCCCGATGCGTGAACGCGACCAGCTTCGTCAGCCGTTCTTCGCTCCAACTCCTCCTACAGGATCAACAGAGACTCCCGCACGGCCACCGCGATCAACAGCGACCGAGCGGTCGCGAAGATGAACGGGCGACAGCGATTGATCGTGCGCAGCACGCCAGAGGCGGTGACAAGCGCGCCGGAAGCTCCCAGCGCCTTACCGCAGGTATGAACAACGAGGAGATTCTCGCGTCCTTCATAGGCCGCCGTGAGCCCTCGCCCTTGCTCGCCGTAAACGCCCGTTGCATGAGCTTCGTCGACAACCATGAACGAATCGTGCAGGTGCGCGATCCCGAGCAGGTCTCCAAGCGGGGCGACTTCGCCATGCATGCTGTAGAGGCTCTCGACTACGATCCAGACCCGCCCGGCTCCTGCGGCGGGGCGCCAGTCGCAAATTGCGCTTTCGATAGCCTGCGGATTGTTATGGGCACTGATTCGAAACGCTGCTCGGCCCGTTCGCGCTCCTTCATGAATACTGGCGTGAACCAGCGAATCAAGGACGAGCAGGTCGTCTTGTTGCGACAGCCTTGTCAGCACAGCAACATACCCGCAATGACGGAATTCATTCATCACTCGCTGAGCAACGATCGACGCCGCAAAACTCCAACTGGCAGGACAGGGTCTTCCCGCGTTGGCTTGTTGGGTTCAAACTTGCAGGATGGGATTTTCTCGATCAACCGGCACAATGCGCGGCCTGACGATGCTCGCATCCTCCTCGTCAAGTGACGCGTATGCAACGATACTTATCTTATCTGCCGGCATCGCCAGTCGCGCCGCCGCACCGTTTACGTCTACGGTGCCGGACCCTTGTGGCGCTTCTGTCACAAACGTTGCAAAGCGTGTTCCCGTCTCGAGGTTGTACAGTTCGACGCGAACGTTTAATCGGATACCGGTCGCGTCCAGCAGCGCGCGATCAATCGAGATCGAGCCTTCATAGTGCAGGTCGGATTCAGTGACCGAGGCGCAATGATATCGTTCCCTTCATCAGGACAATCTGCATTTCTTTACCTACGCTGATGGCTTGCGCGCGGCACGCCCATTGTTCTGGATGACTTAAGCGGGTCAGACATAGTACCGAGCCGGGCTAGCACACTTGCATCCCGGTCAACTTGCGGATTTTTGGTCGTCAGCAACACATCGCCGACAAAGGTGGAATTCGCACCGGCCAAGACGCATAGGGCCTGGAGTTCATCAGTCATGTACTGACGCCCGGCGGCCAACCGTATGACGCCGTTGGGCATCATGCTCCGCGCGGTCGCCACCAGGCGCACCAGTGCAATCGGATCCGGACGCTCCGCCGTGAACCTCACCGGCACGCCATTCACCTCGTTCCAGAGCTTGATCCGGATGCTTTCCGGATGGTTCGGAAGATTGGCGAGCAGTAGCAGCATGCCGAAACGGTCCTCGGCGTCGTCACCGATGGCAATAATTCCGCCGCAGCTGATTTTGATGCCCGCCTGGCGCACGGGCGTAAGAGTGTCGACTCGCTCTTGCAAGGTCCGGGTCGTGATGATGCTGCGGTAGAACTCAGGCGAGGTGTCCACGTGTGATTGTAGAAATCGGGGCCGGCGTCGGCGAGCCGTGCGGCGTGCTTTGGCGTGAGCATGCCGAGCATTACGCACGTCTCCATGCCACAATCTTTAACGGCGGCAATCATATCGCAGACCTGATCGAGGTCGGGTCCTTTGGATTGCGCCAGGCGCGGCCACGCAGAAGCGGGTCGCCCCGGCGGCCTTGGCCCGGTTGCGCGGCGGCGACCACGTCAGACCGATCCATCAAGCGAGCCGCCTTCAGTCCAGTGGATACAAACACTCACATGCGCAGCTCCGGAAACTACACTCTTGCCCGCTATTGGAGGAGAAATATCGCCGAGTTGCGCGGGCCTCGCGCGCATATCAGGCTAATAGCCAGCCCGCCTTCCAGGATTTCATCGCAGCATCGAGGCACGCGCAACAACGCTGCCCGACGCCTCACCCAGGTCACTAGCCGATGCGTACGTAGTTGCGCCCCGTAGGTCCTTTACTGATGCGAGGATTTGGCCGCCCGCAATGTGTACCGGATCGACCGATCCGCTCTAATTCGTCACCTGGCCGATTCCTCGCTGGCGTTGTTATGCGCGTCACATTGCGTACAATAGACGAGCCGATTCTGTGGCGTGCCTTGCCGTTTTGAGAAGCGCAGCGGCCTTTGGTGCGCAGAGTGGTACCCGCGGGCCCATGGCGGGCCTGTGGCCGCCTAGGCTCCAGCGCCACTGCGCTCTCGATTACGTGCCGCCGCTCGACTTGGCATCGATGCGGCCGGATCCGTTAAGACATGGCACTCATCTGCGCAAACAGAATTGCCGCATCAGACGGCCCCAGCCCGACGATGCCCACGAAGGCTGACGGAGGCATCGGAATGACCTGACGGGTCGGCCTCCAGAGATGCAGGCAATAGCGACTGTTGTTCACATACTGTGACTGAGGAGGATGCAGCTGCATCACGCATTCCTCCTGATGCCAAAACAGATCTTTGGCGAGACACATCTCCTCCCAATTTGGAGATCGCCGTGGCGTCGACACAGAGACATGCTCCCATCCCGGACGAACGAAGCCGATGATCTTGAGCTGGCAGCCACAAGGCCCCTGCACGAAGAAGAGACCGGAAGGACCAGATCCGGGTGCGGTGGCGAACTGGCCATCGCGCACGCGTCCCGCTTCGAGCCTTTCTACAATTTGCTTCCTCACACCTCCTCCCTCTTTTGACCGATAGGGTCAAATCCGGCACCACTCGTGTTGTCCGACTCATACATCGACCGGCCGCCGCGCCGGCATGGGCAATCCCAACTACTGCGGACCATCTGCACCGAACTTAGTTGGAAGACGAACATCGGCTTTGTCCGGATCGTCCAGCGGAGAGTTTCTCCTGCAGTTTATCTTTCGACATCTGATCTTTCCTTGGATTTTCTCGTCATTCGTGCCTTTGTTGCGAACTTGCCTTATGCAGACAATCGGCACAGACATCTACGATGGTTGTCGCGGCAAGCCGGGCCTGCAGGAGCTGCTGCCGCCCCTTCGCCTAAACAAGTCCGCAAGGTATGGCGTTGGGCTAACCGTGCTTGATGCCAGAACCGACTGAAATGCCTCAGAGCAACAATGGCGGCGGAGGCCATTTGGCGCGGCATGATCCGGCGAACCGGCTAGCTTGGCACCAAACATACGTCATCGGCTTCAGAATGCAAAGCGATGCCAATGTATCGACAGCTCGCCAACGAGAGGCTTTGCTCTTGCGACGATCTGACGGTGGGCTTTCCTCTCAGTCCTTTTCATGTCGAGCGGTAGCCGGCTTACCGCCTGAGACACCGTCAATGCGTCATCTATGTGGCCGGTCACAATGGATCCACGGCCAGGGAACGCGTGACGAAGTTTCGCAGTTCAGCCCTAGAGGGCCTCGAGCTCCAACACGGCGAGACTTCGGTGGCCGCAGTCACAGTTCGCTCCGGTAGCGATCAGAACTGCCCGTCAAGCTCGCTTCTTTTCCGCCCCTCCGCGAGGCGAGCCAGCTTGTCATATTCCTCAGCGACCTTGAGGAGCCTGCATCTAGATGTGTCGTCCTCGATCGACTCCGCTTTTAGTCGGGTCGCTTCCGCACGGCCTCGCCAATGTTTGGCGTCTGAGAATAGATTTTTCTGCTTCATGCAAACGAGGATGCAATGTTTAGATCAAGAAAATGCGACACCGGCCCTACGTAAGATCCCGTAGGCTGGCTTTCGCAAAAGCACCTCATTTGCCGTTAGCGCTGCCACTCGCTTTGTTAATGTCCGACATGCGACAAGCCGCTGGCAAGAGACGTAAGCGCGGCGAGTAAGCTTCACTGCAATCCCTCGACTGAAGGCCGATTGGAAAGGCCACGCGAACGGAGCATGATGGACGAGATTTGGCTTCACCGGCCGTTCACGCAGAATTCTGCGCGAAATGCGCGGCTCTCGACATAAATGGCTTGAATCGGACGCAGCGTCAGATTGTAGGGTCTTCTTGCGGGCGAGCGTCCACGATCGCCTGCCGATGGCTTGGGAGCGACGGCTTGCAGACGGGACGCACTTGCCTTGTGCAGCAGACATTACGGCGTGAGGGCGCCAGCGCTACCTGTCCGAACTCCAGTCAGCTTGCGTGAGCAATGTCGCGATCCGATTTCAGTTCGAGATCCTGGCCAGGGAAGGGTCGACAGATGACGCGCCCTGGACAAGCAGTCTCACTCGACCGGCTCCGCTTGGAGCAGCACGTTCGCGCGGAGCACTCAGAGCCACCAAATCGAACGATGGCCACACTCGATGAGCTTCTCGCAACGATCAGCCACGCTTGCCGTTGTCAGGACGTGCGCGCATTCTCAGGTTCACTATTCGACGATTCCAAGCAACTCACGAGATCAAATCGCGCACGCTTCCTGCGAAAGGCCGCGACTGCGTTCAAGATCGCATTTGTTCCACGATTTGAGGAAGACATCCGCCTCAAGCTAGCATCGAAATACGCCACAATATGTGATGCGCTCAGCCGGCAGTCTGGCGGTCAGGCAGGTACCGATCTTTCCAAAGCTCTGGCGGCTCAGCTCTCCCGCCTTAATGACGCACAGATGGAGCAAGTCGACTTCACATCACTTTCGCTCTTTGCGTGTTCATTTGGCCGCCATCCTGCGTCTTCCGACTGCCGCGATGGCATGATCAGAATTGCTGAAGTTTGCCGCGACAAGAGCGAGCCGCTCCAGGACCTAACCGGCCAGCACCTATCATTGCTGATAAGCGGCTTCAGCAAGTGGCCGGATCAACCGGTGGTTCGTGAAGCCGCCCTCAGGATCGCGACTGAGATTTCTTGCCGTACGCGTTCGGATGATCGCCTCTCAGCGCTCACCCCGCGGCATCTATCAATGCTCGTGAACGGCGTCGGAAAATGGCCAGGAGAGGAACGCTTTCACACGGCAGTTGTGATCATCGCAGATGAGCTTGTGCGCCGAAGCGATCGACTCTCCGATTTTACCCAGGAACAGCTGGCGAATCTGATCAGCGTCTTTAGCAAGCGGCCGGAAGATTCGAGTTGTCGCAAGGCAGCGATCGCGATCAGCAACGAACTTCTCCGTCGCTCCGATCAGCTCTCCGATTTCAGTCAGCAGCGTCTGGCTAAGCTCGTAAACGGGTTCAGCAAGTGGCCGGGCGAGCTCGCGCCTCGGCAAGCCACCGCCAAGATTGCAGGAGAACTCCTTCGTCGCGGGCTTTCCGTCGATCACCATGAGTTGGCGAGTCTGGTAAACGGCTTCAGCAAATGGACGGCGGAGGTTGCCTGTCTCGCGGCGAGCGTAGCGATCGCGGATCAAGTCATCCGTCACGCTCGCGGTGCCGAGCGCCTCTCTTATTTTCGTTACCAGGAACTCGGGGTGCTGGTGAACGGTTTTAGCAAATGGCGGCAGGACCCGAGCTGCCGCCAAGCCACAATTGAAATTGCCGGTGAAGTGCTCGCCCGCTGTGACCGCGCCGACGGCGTCTCCTGCATTACTGAACAGGCCCTGGCGAACCTCGTAAATGGGTTCAGCAAGTGGCCACAACAGCTGTCTCTTCGCGACGCGACGGCTGCGCTCGCCCGGGAGGTCGTTTACCGTGCCCGACGGGCCGGTCAGCTCTGTGATTTTACGCAGCAAGGACTGGCTATTCTGTTGAACGGCTTCAGCAAATGGCCAACGGAAGTTCCGCTGAGCGAAGCTAAGACTGCGATCGCGCACGAGGTCCTTTCTCGGGCCTGCCGTTCCGACCGGCTTTCTCATTTTACGCGTCGAGCACTGGCGATCCTCGCCAACGGCTTCAGCAAATGGCGACAAGAGGAGATCTCTCGCCATGCGACGGTAGCCATCGCGCAGGAGATTCTTCGCCGCACTTTCCAGGTTTGTGATTTTAGCGAGCAGGAGCTTGCTCAGCTCATGCGTGCGTTCAGTCACTGGCCGAAAGAGGTCACCTCTCGCGAAGTCGCAGTCGTGATCTCCCAGGAAGTCCTGCGCCGCCTCACCGTGACTGCGCGTTTCACCGAGCAAGAGTTCGCATACTTGGCGAATGGGTTAGCCAAGTGGCCCGAAGTGGCGATCTGTCATCGAGCCGCTGCGGCTATAGGCAATTGGACAGCGGTAGGTGACCGACGACGAACACCATGTCATGCGGCGTTTTGAAGCAAACGGAACACGGCTGCACACCGCTCGTAAGGCACGAAGGGCTGCGCTGCTCCAAAGGACGATAACTCAATGCAGGATCACGCGAGCATGCGGCGCGACCAACGGCACCACACTTTTAGGCGCGAGGCGATCGTGATAGGCGACGAGATGGGCTCGCAACCTCGTTCAGCGGGGCGGATTTCTCGTCGTACTTTCAGCCATCGAGGCAATGATCCACGCGTAGTGAGTAGCGAGGTTTTGACGAGCGGCACTATGTCGAATGGTACATTGAACGGCCGCGGCAGATCTCTGCAGATGCTCGGCGCTCTGCGTTCAACGGCGTTTCCAGAAGAGCACGGAGGCGGCGTCATCGCCGCCGCTCTCGGCGGAGATGCATCAAGTGTTCGCTCACGCCGCAGCCCTTTCTGGCGGATTGCTTCCGAGCCCGCGTCCATCGTGTTTTTTGGGACGGCAACAGCGCCTCCAGAGTGCAGTGGCTTTGACCTGCCGCTGAACTTTCATCCATTGGCGATTAGAGTCTCGGCGGATGTTACGCCGTTTGGCGCGGGGTGAACAACGTGCGATTGGCGGAGCTGGTCGGGGTTGCGCAGCCGGTCGCACGTTGCG
>NZ_JBIXJX010000042.1:0-19822 GCF_052871955.1 Bradyrhizobium sp. CAR08 | reverse complement strand
CTTGCCTTCCTGACTGACGCGCTCACCAGGATCGTCAACGGTCACCCAAACAGCGAAATCGATCAGCTGCTTCCCTGGGCCTATCGCGCGCAATCCCTCAAAGCCGTGGCCTGAGAACGACGTTTACATTGGCGGCGCGATACTCTTCCCACAACAGCAGGCGTGTCACGCTGCGCCGGCGTAGCTCCTTCTCCACATAAACCCAGTCGGGGGACGGTCGTCGGTCGCTTTCCGAGGCAGCCTTTGGCGCCGGGAACAGCAGCAGCTCCAGGCCCTCGTCATCCATGCCCTCCGGCAGCGGCCAGCTCAGCCCGGCAAGGCGGGCGCGACGCACGTAGCCATGCACGACACCATTGCTCACTCCCAACGTCCGCGCGATGACGCGCTCGGTCAGGCCCTGGTGCCTCAAACGTAGAACTTCTCGGATCCGGCGCATCGACAATCTCTCGGTAGGCATCAGGCTTCCTCATTGGTTGAATGAAGACTCCGTAGCCCGGTTGAGTTGTCGGTCGAAGCGTCCGGCACCGCCAAACGTTGCTCACGATCGCCCGAAATCGCTGCTCACGATCCTCTGAAATCGTTGCTCACGATGCGCTGAAATCCGTGCTCACGATGCCGCGAAACGCGCAATCACCTCGACACGACGATAAGAGTCACCTTCCAGCCTGGCATCAAGCATGGCATTTGCCATCTGCGCCTCCACCGATCAGCTCATGCCAGGCTGTATCGCAGGCGAGCCTCGCGATGGCGAGGTGGGGGCCTCATGCCGCTTAAGATGGACCGGCCGTCGATCGTGCAGGGCCTGCTCCAGCGCATCGAGCACGAAGCCGGCGTGCGCCGTGCGCGAGGCCCGCCAGCCCACGATCCTCGCTCGAAGGCGACATAGACGAAGCCGGTCCAGGTCGCGACATAAGTGAAGTCGGAGAGCCAAAGAACGTTCGGCCTCGGTGCCTTTGAACTGGCGGTTGACGTGATCTAGCGGGCATGGCGCGGCCTTGTCGCTGATCGTGGTCTTGACGGATTTGCCGCGGATGACCCCCTTGCAAACCCATGTCCTGCATCAGTCGCGACACCGTGCAACGGGCAACATCGAAGCCTTCGCGCTTGAGCTACCGCCAGACCTTGCGCGCGCCGTAGACGGAGAAGTTTTGATCGAAGACGCGCCGAACCTCGATCTTCAGCGCGGCGTCCTGCCTAGCGCGCGCCGACAGCCTGGCGGGATCCCGCCGCTTGGCCACATGGGCGTGGTAGGTCGAGGGGGCGATCGGCAGCACCTTGCAGATCGGCTCGACCCCATGGGGATGTCCCGGGTTCTGTTGAATGTCTGAAGAGGTCGGCGTTGCCCACCTTGAGCCGGTAGGCTCGGGGTGCTGATTCCACAAAGGAGAGCAACGCCATGACGAGAGATATCACACCGGCTGGTTGGCCGGCGACCGGGGCTGTGGACGAAGCGTTTGCGGAAGTGCGAGCGAGCTTCGATCGGTTCTACCTTGCGGCAGGGATCGAGGCGCTCGGCACGATGATGGAGGCGGATGTGACGGCGGCCTGCGGGCCGCGCCACGGTCGCGATGTGGCGCGGCGGGCGCACCGTTCGGGCCGAACGCGGGGAAGGATCGGTTTTCACGGCGGCAAGATCGAGGTCGATCGCCCGCGGGTCCGGGGCGTGGACGGCCGCGAGGTCACGATCCCGAGCTGGGAAACGGCGGCGCAGGAGGACTGGCTCGGTCGCTGGGCGATGAACCTGATGCTGATCAATGTGTCGACGCGCCGGTTCGGCCGCGCTGTCCGGCTGCCCGAGGGTGACGTGCCGGGACCGCCCGGATCGGGGATTTCGAAGTCGGCGGCCTCGCGGAGGTTCGTAGCGCTGTCGGCGGCGCGGCTGGCCGACTTCATGGCTACCGATCTGTCCGCGCTCGACCTTCTGGTGGTCCAAATCGACGGGCTGCATCTCGGCGACGATCTCGTGCTGGTGGCCGCGATCGGGGTTACGGCGAAGGCAAGAAGCATCCGCTGGCGCTGGTGGAAGGGGCGACCGAGAATGCCGCAACGGTTCAGGCCCTGCTGGACAACCTGGTCTCGCGCGGGCTCGACCCGACGGTGCCAAGACTGTTCATCGCCGACGCCGCGAAGGCATTGTCGAAGGCGATCCGCCGCACCTTCGGTTCGGCCGCTGCGATCCGGCGCTGCCAGATCCTCAAGGCGCGCAACATCATGGAACGCTGCCGAAAGAGCATCATGCGGCCACCCGTCGGGTACTGCGCCAGGCCTGGGAGCTCGATGACGCCGACAAGGCTGAAAAATTGATCCGCAATCTCGCGCGTCGACTCGACCAGCAATGGCCCGGCGTAGCGGCGAGCATCCTCGAAGGCCTCGACGAAATCTTGACTGTCGTCCGGTTGAAGCTGCCGAAGGAGCTTCGTCGATCGCTCGCCTGTACCAACATCGCCGAGAACATGATGGGCACCATTTGCCGCGTCACGCGCAATGTCAAACGCTGGCGGGATGCCGGTATGGCCTTGCGATGGGTCGCGGCCGGCATGATCGAGGCCAACAAGGGCTTCCGACGATTGAAGGCGCATAAGCAATTGTCGGTTCTGCGTGCGGCTCTTCAAGCTCGCCACAATCGCATAACGATCAATCCGGTTGCCCACGTCACGAGGGCCGCGTAACATTCATTCCGGCAACGTCGGCCCGACGTAGTTCAACAGCGATCGGGACATCCCCGACCCCATGCGCCCCACGATGATCGTCGCTAAAGGCGATCATGGCTTGGACCGGCGGTCGAGCTCCGCCATCGCAAAATAGGCGCTTGCCTTGCGCAGGATCTCATTGGCCTGCCGAAGCTCGCGGTTCTCTCGTTCGAGCGCCTTCAGCCTCTCGGCCGTGTCGGTCGGAACGCCGGCCCGCTGCCCGCTATCGACTTCGGCCTTCTTGACCCAGTCATGCCGCGTCTGCGGCGTGCAGCCGATCTTGGCTGCGATTGACATCACTGCCGCCCAGCGTGACGGGTGCTCGCTGGCAGTGATCCAGAACCATCCGAACGGCTCGGGTCCGGACTCGGGTGAAAACTTGTTCGTCGTCTTGCTTGTCATGGCTCCATCGTCTCAGGAGCTGGCCCCTCCGGCAAACCTGGGCGGTTCACCCGGGCTCCACATGGGCTTGCCGGTTTGGGTTAAGTGCCTCGTTCTTATGATGCCCGTAAGCGACGAAATCGGCGCGCTGGTCGATTTGATCGACGATCTAAAGAAGGTCGATCGAATATTGCTGTCGTCTTTGACAGGCATTTCGCCCGAGATCAGGGGAGCGGGCCCGGATCGCCTTCGGACTGGCCCGCGGGTGATAGGCGAAGGCCCTTCTATTTCCACGCGGTAAGATCAGTAAAGCCGCCGAGGCCGATCATCCGCTATTGCTAGTGAATTGGTCCAGGATAGCAAAATCACGCTCGCCGCACAGGCGTTGCAAGCGAGCTCATGAGCCGCTCCTGCGACATCATCCGTATAAAGGTGCCGCTACAGACCCCGCACTAGAAGGCGCGGCTTCCGAAGCCCGCCTTCATGATGCCATAGGCGAGCGGTCCTCCGCCCAATTTGTCACGAACGATAAGAGGAAGCAGCGCGAGTGTGGAGCTGCCCGCGAGGCCAAAGAGCGTGCCGCGACCGATCACCGCCTTGATCTCGGAGGACATCGCCGTGAAGCGCACGCCGTCGTAGATCGCCGTGGTCATCGCTTCGCGCGGAAGCGTCGAAGAACGGACATCCACCTGCATACCAAGATCGCGAAGAGTGGGACGACATAGGCGAAAGTGGCCAAGACGAAGGCCGTGAGCGCCCCGAACAAGGCAATTACAATGCGGCCGAGCTCCGGTCCCACGCTACGGATACTAAGCCCCAACTGAGATCAGGGTAACTGCCGCTGGAAGATCCCGTTGAGGCTAGATGTCGTCGGCTGACGCTTGCCAAGCGGGATCGTTGAGAGCTGAGCCGTACCCGATCAAGAATGTGAAGCCGAGGAGAACCCAGGAATCGAGATGGCCTAGTGCTGGAAGTGTGCTCAAGGTGGCAGATCCCGAGAGGATGAGACCGCGGTCAACCAGCATGACACCGGGGCGATTGAAGTTGTCCGCGATCGCGCCGACGAACAGAGACAAAATGAACGCCAGTAGTAGCGTCGCTGACGCTAGAACGAGCGCGACCATCAAATCTGAGCTCGACCTGGTCGCCATCAACCAGCTGGTGGTGACGGTCTGAATGAGCCAGCCGAGATTCGAAATATGGTTGGACAGCCAGATTAAACGAAAGTTTTGATTCTTGAGTGGCCCAAATACATCTGACCCCACGCAGTGTCGTTGGGCGTCTTTGTCTTCGTTGCCGGAGCCCTGCCGTCCATCTCATGATAAGCCGGCTCGCCTATTGCTCGTGGTCAGCCCCCGATCACTTCTGATGGAGCAAAAACAGCGACCACGACAAGCATAACAGGCTCGCTTAGCGGATGAAAGGCTGAAGGACGGCACGCGCCTTCATGTTTCGCTTCCGCAGCAAACACATGTCGTTTGACGGTATGGTAGTCCGTCGTCCGCCCGAATACATAGTGGCGCCATTTTTTCTCCTCGAAAACAGTAGGGGCTTGCGAACTCCTCAAGCAAGCGCAATTGGCTCGTTTCCGGCAAAGAAAGCGCTTCAACGGACGGTGAATTTAGCTCGGACTCAGAAGAAGAGCTCCGGTCCATTTTGGTCAATCGATTTGCTCCCTCAGGCGTGACGACGATCGTTTCGCTGAAGGCCATGCCATGCGCTGACGTGTACATGTGGAAGACCTGGTTCTGCTCCAGCCACCAATCGCGATCGGCCAGGAAGACGCGCGTGAAATCACAAATGCGAGGAGGGCATGCCAGCCGAGCGTATAGGCAGTGATATTCGTGTAGCTGTCGCGCAAACCGGCCGCCAATATTCCCTCACGTACAACGCGATCGACGTCCTCTGCATAAGCCCCGGGTCTCGTTATGCGGAATTGTTCCTCTTGAATTCGAATCATTGTTTCGGCCGACCGTAGTTGTTCGTCGGTCGGCGCGCCGATCGATTTCGGGCGCATACTCGGGAAGTTTAGCCGCGAAAATGTGGAACAGGTTCAACATGCAGGATGTCCCCCCAGCCAGCGTGCGGCCGCGTATCTCGGCATGTAAGCTTCCCGAGCGAGGTTCGGAAGCCATGACGGCAATTTGGGCATTGTCAGCACGACTGCGCCACGCCTCGCTAGTCATACCTGCGAAGACTTCACGCTCGTTGATACCTGGCATGGCTACGGCGAACGCTGCTGTTGCCGCGCGGCCGCAGATCTGTGCGGCCACCTGTAGGCAGGCAAGTTCGAGCGGAGATTTGACGTACCGCATTTCCCACATGACCTGAGAGAAATCGACAATACTGGCATTCGGGAGCAGGCTTTGGAGCTCCAAAGCCCGATCAACGGTTAAAAAATGGCTGTCGCGCTCAACGCCCATGGCTGAGGCTCCAAAGCCGCGCGCTTGGACCGTTTCGGCTAGGACCTTTATCGGACTTTCATTCTCCGCAAATGGCACGTGATCGCTGAACCAACTCTTTTCGGCGAAAATCGCACTATCGAGCGCACGAATGATAGCCACGGGTTCTTGATAGAGCGGGATAAGTACAGTTTTGGTACATGGCCGCTGTGGACCGGTATCCGCTGAAATAGACCATGTTCTCGAACTGGTCCACCACGAGCACGTCAACCCGCCGTTCGGCCATGACCGCACGCAATGATGCGAGGCGCGAGTGGAATCGCCGATCGGGAACGGCGGCGAGAAGCGTACAAGCTGCGTCATCAAGTCATTCCTCTTGATTATTTGGTCGCTGGTGGCGCGGAATGGAGATCATCGCTCGCGTGAAAAACTCCAGTGTCGTTTGCAGGATTGCGGTCCTGATGATACCCACCAAGCGCGAGAAGTCCCCAACAGATGATAGCTGTTGCGGCATCACGAACATGCCGCAGGCCGTGCAGGGAAATGATCCCGCGGCCTCCGTGAGACGGCATCTTCGCCGCCGTGTGGGCACCCACGGCATCTCCGAAGGCGCGGAAAATGCGCGCGGACAACTCGTCGGACCTGACCCAATATTCGGGATGCCATTGAACCCCGATTGCGAAACTCCGGCGGCCGCCTTGCACAGACAGCGCCTCCACAATTCCATCCTCGGCCACGGCTTAGACCTGAAGCTGCGCCGGCAACCGCTCGACTGCCTGGCGGTGAACGGAATCTACGTTTGTGTTGCTCACACCAAATAATTTTGAAAGGCAGCCATTTGGCTTGACTGTCTACGTCCGGCGGATAGCGAACCCTCATTGCGGCCCGTCGCTGGGCGGCGCCCGATGATCAAGCATCGCGGGCCGCTCCTGAATTCGGCTGCCAGCGTGCCACCAAGCGCAACATATATTCCCTGAAGACCACGGCAGATCGCAAGCAGCGGAACCCCTAGATCGATCGCCCTGCGGATCAAAGGCAGCTTGGTTTGAATTTCGCGCGGGGTCGTAGGGCCCGTTGCCTTCACTCGCGTTCCCGCCATAGAGCGATGGCTGGACGTTAGAGCTTTAACCCTTGATCATCACACCATAGAGAGTGGCAAGCAATTGCTCGATGTCAAGCCGGTCACCGAACGAAGGAAGCACTAGGGGAAACACGCCAGCCCCGGCGACTTCTGCATCGAGATACTTCAGGGGCGTCGCGTGCCAAGGATAGCCATATTGCTTGCAAACATTCACTGAGACGGCAACAAACGGTCGGCTTGCCTACAAATCGCGGGTCTTGTGCAGGACGTCAAATGCCTGCCCTGCGTCTGCACCCGGTGTCATTTTTCCGCCCTTCATTCCGTGACTATCGGCCAGCAGATGAATTTTTGCACCTTGCCAGAGCTGTGTTTCCCTAAATATTCATTGGCCACAGCCGAAATTTTGCGCTGGCTTCGAAAATGTGAAGCTTCGCTACAGCAGCGCGTCGCCAAAGCTCGGGCCCAGGTTTGAGTCTAGTCCGCTTCAGCGTTATGAATCAACGCGCGACCAGAGATTCTGTCTGCTGCTATTGCCGTGAGAATCTGGTCAACGCGTCAGCGCAGTCCTCAGGTCCAGAGCGTTCGTGCCTGCATCCGTTCGCGCCGGACCGATGGCCGAGCGCTCTCGCGGCGCTTGGAGCAGCCGGCCGCTTCCTTAATCCGGGGCGGCCAATGGAGAATGCACCTGTCGCTTCCAACCGATGAGCACGCGACATCCGCGCCGGCTACCACGGACTATTTGTCCGACTGGACGAACTTCCGCTCGAACCCGGAAGCCGCTACCAGCGTTTCACGAGGCCGAGCATTTGGCGCGCCTCGGCAGGCGTCGCGATACTGGCGCCCATGCGCTCGATAATGCCCACCGCATTTTCGACGAGATCGGTATTGGATGCCAGCACACCTCGCCGCAGGTAGATGTTATCTTCGAGACCAATACGGACGTGGCCGCCTAACCTCACTACCTGCGCCACTGTCGGCATCTCTTCAGCGCCACAAGCGAACCCGCCCCAGTTCGCTCCCTCTGGCAAGGTGTCCCGCATCGCTTGCAGCACGAGAGGCTCCGCTGGGGCGCCGTAACCGGTGCTCAGGCAGAACTGGAACAGCAGCGGCCCCTTGAGCGTGCCTTCCTTGGCGAGGCTCTTCGCGTTTTCAATGTGCCCGAATTCGAAGCATTCGATCTCGGGCTTCACACCAGCCTCCTGCATCAGGACCGCCATTTGGCGCAGATCCGACATGCGGCCCACATAGATCGACTCGCCGCCCCAAGTCATGACACCGCAATCCAACGTAGCAATTTCTGGCTTTAGCTTGATCGCGTGAAGGACGCGCTCCTTGGGATTCTTGAGGTTGGTGGCCTTGCCGAGAGTTGGGGGATCATAGGAATCGAGTGCAATCGTACCGTTTAGCGAGCACGTCAGGTTGACGATGACGTCCGTGGACGAGTCGCGGAGCCCGTTCACGACTTTCTCGAATAGATCCAGGCGATCCGACGGCGTCCCATCATCTTCGCGGACGTGAATGTGGACGATCGCAGCCCCTGCTTTGGCAGCATCGATAGACGCGGCGACGATTTGAGAAGGTGTTTTGGGAATGCCTGGATGTTTCGCGAGAACCGCGGAACTCCCGCCGGTGACCGCACACGAGACGACGACTTTTCGGGACATGACTTAATTCTCTTTTGTTGAATTGGAGAGTTGTAGTAGCCCGTTTACCGGACTGGCGCTACCGCCTTGAGAGTTGCCGCTCGGCCAACATTGCGCGGCGCGTCGCCAACCGATTTGCGCTGCGCCCTGCGCAGACGCTCTAAGATGTCGGGCCGGAACGGCTCCACTTTTCGACTTTTGACGCCGACGTTGAGCTCGACCACTTCCGCCGTCGCAGCGAGCGCACCATCACCGTCGTCGATCATCTCGTGATGTATGACGAACCGCTTTGCATCGACATCGAGAATGCGCGTCCCGACGGTGATAGTGGCGCCACCTCGTATTTCGCGGACGTAGGTGATATGAACGTCGCCGGAGAAAAGTGTATAGCCCTCGTCGAGATAGGACGCCGCCAATCCGAGGTCACGTTCGACAAGGCTAGTCGCGGTGCAGAACACCTCGAAATAAGGCACCACGTTCATATGCCCATTGTAGTCGAGCCACGAGGACCGGACTGGACAGCGATAAATAAATGCCATGCTGCTTTTCGTAGAGAGAGCCTAGCCTCGCGCGCTCGAAGTTCGTAATCCCGCAACAACTTGCGCCGTGATAGGACACTAGACTGCGATTTGCCCGCGGGTGATAAGTTTACGTTTATCCGGACATCAACGCGGAAGTTCAGCGAATTCCGTCCTAGGACGCAGAAATAGTGCGCTCACCAATAGGATCGCGAAGGTTTGCGGTGAGAAAAATGCTAAGCTGGTGAAATAGTAGATGAGACGGACACTCGAAGAGTCATCAGCCGAAGTGCAGCAATGACGCTGCAATTCCATGTATCTGCACGAGCGACCACTAGGGTACACAGATACGGCGCAGCTTTGACAATGGCCGAAATGTCGGATTCCGATGATCTCGCCCGGGTGTACCGATTTGATCTCGCCCAGGATTCCGAAATGATCTCGCCCACCATTCCGATTTGATGTCGCCCGGGCGCGAGGCGTTCTGGCTTTTCTGCCGAGCGGCGCCCGAAACGGCTAAGACGTGATTCGCCCTCCATCATTGCGCCGGTTAGCATGAACGAAGGCTTAGTTGCTTCGGGATTACTCCATTCTACGACCGCCGTGACACTTCGCCATCAATGCGTATCGGCATTCCTCTGCGCCGTCGGAACCATGTGAACGACGTGATCGCCGTTGTCGTGCAGGTACAGTAGGAAGGCGTGCATTGTCCCGGCGGTATGTGCCTTGGCGTCGTGAAATAGAATGATGCCCTTCCCTCAGCATTCAGTCGCCTGGTGATGAGCTTCAGCTCCTGGTCTGGTGTCATTTCCTCCCAGTCGCTGGCCCACAGGTTCGCTCCAAACACGACGTCCTGAAGCAGATCGAGCGTCTTAGACGTCGCGTCGAAATCGGGTAAACTCAGTCGTAGGTGCGAATTAGTCCGGATAGCTCACTGGGATCTTCAGGACCGAGACCTGGAAATTTCATTTGACGGACTACCTCCACATGCTCGGTGCCTCGCGGCCGATTTGTTTGGGGCGGTCGGGCGTCGTCTCACCTCTGATAGCGGCCTCCAGAATCTTCGAGGCGAAGTAGGTGCGGGCACCGGTATCGTACGGCGAAAGGCTCTCGCAGACCTCCGTCGAGGATCGCGCGCAGAAGCGCGGTGGTAGCGGCATCCAACATTTGGAGATCTCCCCCATCCCTATTGAGCAAGATAATGCATATTTCGCCTTTCAAGTGTGTTTGATCGGATGAGAACTCTGCGACTCCAGCGCCTCGCGACAGAGCGTTCTCTAGCTTCTCCTGACGCCTAAATTCTGCGTTCGAGGAGCTTGTATCGATGGCGCGCTTGTGCTGGCCGACAATCGCCTTGGTCGCGATCGCCAGGTCGCCAGATTTAGTGTTGGCATACGCGACGTACCTTGGGAGGCGAACTCGCCGACCCCAGCACCGAAAGTCACAATTCCATCTGTACGATCTCAATCGGCTCGCCGCCGAGACCGTGGGAGAAGTCGCCTCTGCCCAGGCTTCTGAACCCGAGCTTTCGACAAAATCTTTCAGCATTGCATTAATCGTCGCCTCGAGACTTATTGGCCCGCTACGGCCCAACCTGGCCTACGCGATTCCAATCTCCAACAGGCGGTGCCCTAGTCCGAGACCAGCGACGTCGGGCAAGGTGAATAACCGAGTTACTTCACCAGGCCGGGCGTCGACAAATCCAACCACAACACCGTCGCGCAGACAGGTGAACCGCCCAGGTTTGCCGGAGGGGCCAGCTCCTGAGACGATGGAGCCATGACAAGCAAGACGACGAACAAGTTTTCACCCGAGTCCGGACCCGAGCCGTTCGGATGGTTCTGGATCACTGCCAGCGAGCACCCGTCACGCTGGGCGGCAGTGATGTCAATCGCAGCCAAGATCGGCTGCACGCCGCAGACGCGGCATGACTGGGTCAAGAAGGCCGAAGTCGATAGCGGGCAGCGGGCCGGCGTTCCGACCGACACGGCCGAGAGGCTGAAGGCGCTCGAACGAGAGAACCGCGAGCTTCGGCAGGCCAATGAGATCCTGCGCAAGGCAAGCGCCTATTTTGCGATGGCGGAGCTCGACCGCCGGTCCAAGCCATGATCGCCTTTAGCGACGATCATCGTAGGGCGCATGGGGTCGAGCCGATCTGCAAGGTGCTGCCGATCGCCCCCTCGACCTACCACGCCCATGTGGCCAAGCGGCGGGATTCCGCCAGGCTGTCGGCGCGCGCCCGGCAGCAAGCGTGAAGTCTTCGATGTTGCCCCTTGTACCGTGGCGCGACTGATGCGGAACATGGTTTACAAGGGGGCATCCGCGGCAAACCCGTCAAGACCACGATCAGCGACAAGGCCGCGCCATGCCCGCTGGATCACGTCAACCGCCAGTTCAAGGCGCCAAGGCCTAGCGTTCTCTGGCTCTCCGACTTCACCTATGTCGCGACATGGACCGGCTTCGTCTACGTCGCCTTCTTGATCGACGCCTATGCCCGCAGGATCGTGGGCTGGCGGGCCTCGCAACGTTTATTTCCCGAGTGCAAGTACGACATCATCGCATGCTCCGCAACGGCAACCGCATTGGCACCACGAATGTTCGTAAAAGCGCCCCCATTAAGCGAAGGTCGTCAACGCCAGAGGGCGGCTGTCACTGCCTGACGGCGAGGCGGCGATGTTTGCGCCGTTGATGTTGGACGAAATGCCAAAAGACGAGGGCAGCCGTGGATCGCGTGGGGTGAAACTGGCGATCATAGTGAGCGACGTCGTGATCCGAACGGGAGTCGAGGTTGAGTATCTGGCTGGTATGATCCTGGCGATGCGTACATCTCGATGATTACGCCGGTCTGCCGTTGTCGCTGACCACCATCTTCGGCTTGCCGCGCTCACTTGCGAGCCGGTCCAGTTCGCGCGCTACCGGAGAGCGGACTATCGGCCACCGGCGCCAGGCACTCGCGGGTGCAGTTCATCCACCAAGGCAAGGATTCGGAAGCAGCGGCCGTCCGTGAGCTGATCCGACACGAAGTCGAGGGACCAGCGGTCGTTCGGCGCCATCGGCACCGTCATCGGTGCCCGGGTCCCGATCGCCCGCTTGCGGCCGCCTCGGCGACGCACCGCGAGCCCTATTCTCGTTAGAATAGAGCAAATCGGGATTCCCACAATGATTGCGACGGCGCTGTTTCTCTCGCGGCGGCGCGCCTCGGCGTTAATAGCAATGCGGCCGAAGGCTCTATGTGCCCGATAATTGGGAGAGGCTTATTGTTTCAGCGGCACTGCTGCCGCGGACTTCTGCCTCGGGGCATGGACTGCCTCAGGCGTTCGAACAATCTCGCAAGGGAATGGCGCCCCGCTTGTTTGAAAAACTCGATGAGTTTGCGTCGGGTGCGGGCTCGACAAACGGCGAATCTGGATCGCGCCGACCCCGGGCGAGAGGTTGTGCACCCGATCCACAAGGAGAATCCTGGAGAAGCCCCTCGTTTACCCGGCGATCTCCTCGATGCCGTCGCCTTAGGGATGCTAAAATGAAATCTTTTGGCTTGCTCGCACGATGCAGAGGTGGATCAATTGATCTTCGCTTCGCGGTCCGACGCAGAATTACTGCTCCGCGTCGGCCGAAATTGGCCAAATCCAGATGCTGTGACCAGTTAGCATAACATTATTCGCGACAACCTGTATCGGCGGTTGCACGAACCTAGGATGGATCATCTTCAGAGAGTAATAGGTAAAATGACTTCCGAGGTCTTCATCGCCTGTACGGTCACGCGCGGCGGGAGGCTGCCGGAAGCTGAGGATGTGCCGGTAACTCACGGGTAGATTGCTGACTCGACCATAGAGACGGCACAGGCGCGAATGGCGCTGGTGCACCTCGGGCGGGATCGCAACGCCCGGCCGAACCTGCCGCATCAGGCGGTGGTGTGGCGACGTTCGAAAGTCGGACGTAAGTCCATGCTCCGTGCACGCGGGATTGCGGGCCGATGAGCAGCCGCCAGCCAAGCTGTCACGGGCGGGTGCGAACAATGCTGAGCTCGTACCGTGGGCAAGAGACATTTTCGAGCCAATCGGCGTGCGCGTGATGAGCCAGAATGAGATACGCGAGAAGCTCGAAGCTCAAAGTTATGCCCAGCCGGAAAAATTCGTGCCTGAGAGATCAAGAGTTCTGCCTGAGACGCTGTTGCCGCGGGCGGTGTCGCTGGGAGGCGTGATGATCGGCGGCCATCGAGTGGAGGTGCTCCGGCAACTTGTCGGCGCCGACGACAATCGTCTGCATTTCTTTCGTGCAACGAGCAGCCGGCGGCGAAGGGTGAATAATAGTAATACACGTAGGCACTGCCGCGAGACGCAGCGCGGCGGTGAGGGAGCGCTTACCGGAGCTGCGGCGACTTGCTCCGTGCGTAGCTGTTCGATGGAAGCGTCCTCCTGCGTTGACTTGGATGCCACACCCAGAACTATGTTGTTCGAGAGAAGCTTGGGCAATTGGTCCGTTCTTAGGATGACATGCGCTAGAAGCTTAGAAGTTCGTGCCCGAAGGTCAAAAATGGTGTCTGACGTGGAGAAAGAAAATGTCCAAGTTCGCAGCGAATAGCGGAAACCAGGAGCGACTTGCGTCGGGATGGTCACTTGAAGGCAAAGTGGCACTGGTGACTGGCGCGGCGGGAGGTCTTGGAAAGGCGGTCGTTACCGAGTTGCGTCAACGCGGTGCGGAAGTGCATGGTGTCGACATCGCTGGTGAGGGTGTGTTCCGCGCGGATCTTTCTACTGCGAGCGGGAATCGCGATATGGTCGACCATGTTCTTTCGGTCGCGGGACGTCTCGACATCCTTGTGCTGAATGCTGGATGTCAGTTCACGGCACCGCTCGATCACTTTCCAGACGCCGAATGGGAGCGCCTTCGAGCCGTGATGCTGGATGGACCCTTCTTCGCGCTGAAGGCGGCTTGGCAGGCACTGACGAAATCCCCCGGGGGCCGCGTCGTGGTTACGGGATCATCCCTGAGCTTTGGTGGAGGAACCCACAAGGCTGCCTACACCGCCGCAAAGCACGGAGTTCTTGGTCTGGTCCGTGTTGCCGCCTTGGAGGGCGCCGCGCTTGGCCTCACAGTCAACGCCATCGCCCCCGGATGGATGGACACTGATTTGATGCGCGGTCAGCTAGAAGCCCAGGCGGCGAGGCGAGGCATAAGCACCGAGGAGGTTATCGCAGTGCTCCGCGCGAGCCAGCCGGGTGATCGCTTCATCGATGTCGGAGAGGTGGCAGCAACAGTTGGCTTCCTTACTAGCCCGTCTGCTTCGGGCGTTAATGGCGTGTGCATCCCGGTCGACCTTGGGGCACTGGCCGCCTAAAGGAACCGAGCTCCCCTACAAGAGGCGAGAAGTACGCGGCGGGCTCGTGTTACCACTCTGTTCGCCTACAGCCTTTGAGCTCGGGGCTTTATCACATATCTTCGGGATGTCGTTTGCTGACCGCTATCGATCTGAACTTTTTTGACGAAACAGCAAAACCCGTTGCAAGGCCGGTATTAGCCGTTCTGGATCGGCGCCGAGCGGGAGGTTGATTGCCCGCTGCGAGTTTATGCTCTGCCCACATTTCTACTCTCCATGCGATAACGTGTGCCGCCTCGACGGGCGTGCACTCGTACCCCGGGCAAGAGCTATATGGGTAGACCAGTCAGCAAGCTGCATGCGGAAATCCAGTGCAGTTCGCGCAAGATGAGACGTATATCTGCAAAGCTGTGCTGAAAATGGCCACAAAACTGCAAGTCGGCTCCTTATAATCCGATTTTTAATCTCGGCACGAAACCAGAAGAACCGGTCCGCGCACGATGATTAACTCCAATAGGGGGAAGCGGAATATGACAATCTCTCGACGCGCTCTCATTAAGGTGAGCCTAGCCGCCGGAACGGCTGTATCGATTCCAACGATCCTGCGCGCGCAGACACCGCTGCCTGCCGAGCGGACCGTCCGCATGGTGATGAACGGAGACCTTCGCGTCTTTGATCCGTTCTATTCTACCGCCACCATCACAGCCGACCATGCTCTGGCTATCTACGACACGCTTTTCTCAGTCGATTCGAAGTTCATGCCGCAGCCGCAAATGGTGGGCAAGTGGGGTGTTTCCGACGACAAAAAGAGCTACACGTTCGAACTCCGTGATGGACTGGCCTGGCATGACGGCACTCCTGTTACAGCCGGCGATTGCGTGGCCTCGATCAGGCGCTGGACGCAGGTGTCACCGGCTGGGCGGCTGATCTTGGAGCGCACCAAAGACATCACGAAGAAGGATGACAAGACTTTCACCATAGAGCTCAAGGAGCCGCTAGGACTTCTGATCGACTTACTGGCGGCGCCTACCGTGTCGGCCCTGTTCATCATGCGGGAGAAGGATGCGAGCCGCCCGGCAGCCGAGCAGGTGACCGCGAATATCGGATCGGGTCCCTTCAAGTTCAATGAGGCGCTTGCCAAGCCGGGCGCGAGCTTTGCTTACGACCGCAATGAGAAATATGTTCCCCGCAAGGAGCCGCCCAACGGGCTGGCTGGCGGCAAGGTGGTCAAGGTCGATCGTGTCGTCTGGAATAATATCGCCGATGAGCAAACCGCCCTTGCGGCTTTGCAGGCCGGTGAGGTCGATTTCATGGAAAGTCCGCCCGCCGATTTCTATTCGGTGATAGCGAGCGATCCCAATCTCGAACTCCAGGTTCTGAACAAGTCGGGCAACGACGTTTACATGCGCTTGAACTTTCTTCAGGCTCCATTCAACAACGTGAAGGCGCGCCAAGCGATACTTCACTTGGTTAATCAGGACGCCTTTATAGGCATCATGTCCCCCGATCCAAAGTACGGACGTCCCCTCACTTCGATTTTTGGTAACGACACGCCATACTCGAACAACGAAAATACGGGCTGGTACAAGAAGGGGGGCGATCCAGAAAAGGCTAAGCAACTTTTCAAGGAAGCCGGATATGCCGGCGAGAAGGTCGTTATTCTCCAGGCCACCAACATAGCGCTACTGAGCAATGCCGCCCAGCTTTTGGCGGCCCAGCTGCGGAATATCGGAGTGAATGCGGAGCTTGCGGCGAGCGACTGGGGCGGAGTTGTTGCGCGCCGGGCGAACAAGGGCCCCGTTGAGAGCGGCGGTTGGAGCATCTTCTTGACTTGGGATTCCGACCACTCCCACAGCGACCCGATTGCAGCCGCTGCGACTTCTTTTGCAACTACCGGTGAGACAGCTTGGTTCGGCTGGCCCAAGAACGACGAATTTGAGGCTCTCCGGATAAAGTGGGCGGACACTGACTCTCTAGAAGACCGCAAGGCGTTGGCCCGCAAGATGCAAGGAATATGGTGGGACTTCGTTGGCTGCGTGTGTCTCGGTCAGGTAGTCCTTCCAATTGCGCGCCGCAAAACACTCAGCGGCTTGATCGAAATGCCAGCGTTTGTCCCGATGTGGAACATGCAGAAGGCTTGAGGCATAGGATGATCGTGATGGTTTCGACCATCGCCGTGATCGCGCTGGTTGGAATTTTTGTCTTTCTGCTGCTCAGGCGATCGCCCGGCGACCCGGCGGCAATTGCCGGCGACAACGCGGCACCACAAATGATCGCTGGCATCCGCGAAAATCTGGGGCTCAATAAGCCGCTGCCAATTCAGTTCGTACACTGGATGATGGGCATGTTCGTCGGCGATTTTGGCGCCTCAGTGTTTGCTGGAGACCAGTTATCGAACTCGTTTCGCAACGATTGGAGCCGACCATTTCGCTGGCGATCCTCACGACGGTTGCTTCGGTGACGATTTGGTTTTCCTTCGGCATTCTTGCCGCGTGGCGAGTTGGCGGCCTCGTCGACCGAGTCCTCACGGCGTTCTCTGCGCTTGCGTTTTCCGTACCCGTGTTTGTAGTCGGATATTTTCTTATATACTGGCTCCGCCATCAAGATGCATTGGCTGCCGGTCCAGGGATGCGTGTCTATCAATTACGCCATCGGATCTTGGTTCGTGCATCTGATCATGTCTACGCTGGCGTTGAGTCTTGCCTATACCTGGCGGCGGGCTGTTTTAGTCATTGAACGTGCGGATCGGGACCTCGCGCCCGATTGCCGAATAGAAACGGCACGGCGCCGCCTGCCGCGGCTCGCCGCGACTTTTACTTCAATCAACAGACGGTCGATGGTCGCGGCGCTGATGGCCAGAACACATCTCGATCCGCCTCCCCAGGCTGCAATCGGCCATGTTGCTCAAAAGCAGTCACCGCGACGGCCCGCAAGATAGCAGTCCTGTTCTACAACGCTGTGCGTCACGGCATGGACTACGTCGATCCCGGGGCCTCGGCTTAGCGCGGTCTCGCGATCATGCGGCGTCTCGACCGGCTGCACCCATTGCGCATCGCTGACGTCGGTCTTGCGCCCCGGCACGTGCAAGCAGCCTTCTGCGTCGAGACGCTGCAAGATGCCTTGGCTCGTCACGGTAAGCAGAACATCTTCAACAATGCAGTGTCAATCGGCCCTTTAATTGCGGTTTGTTGTCAAGCTACCATTCTTCCTCTCTCCAGTGACACGCCGGTAGCGATTGCTCCGTCGGAGCTGGTCAGGTTGCGGAGACGGAGCGATCGCGGACGGCGAGACGATTGCCTAGTGGGCTTGGCAATCGACGTCGTTGGCGGCTTCGTCGCGTTGGGTTGATGTCCTAGCTGGGGTCATGGTCCTTTCCGAGGTCGCGAGCGCCTCATGATGATGTCCGGATCGGGCGCCTCAACGTTTGCAGCGGAGTGCGGGCGAACCGCCACCAGCCGATTGACCGAGGTCACCACGACCACCGTCCCAGCGGGACATCGCCAGTCCGGCGGACCGGACCAGGAACTTGCGAGCAAATATCAGATTGGCTTCGGCTGGCCCCAGTCGAACGACGTGCCATCGACCCAGATGCAGTGGAGAATCACGGCGATCTTTCGGGCGATGGCGACCTTTGCCTTCTTCATGCCGATCCGCTTAGCGAGCTTCATGCCCCAGGCCTTTAGGGAACACCACTTTTTGGTTCGATAAAGAAGGACAGTGGCGGCCTCGAACAAGTAAGTTCGGAGAAGCCGGTCGCCCCATCGAGATATCTTTCCGTTGGTGTCGGTTTCGCCGGATTGGCTGCGCCTCGGCGTAAGGCCGAGGTAGGCGCCGACAGTCGAAGCCGATCGGAAGCGCGAGGGGTCATCGATCGTGTGGCGGAACGTTAGGGCCGTCACGACACCGACCCCCGGGACCGTCGTCAGGCGACGCGTCGTCTCGTCCAGCTTTGCCAACCGGCGGACCTCGTTGTCGAATTTACCTTGTTGTTGACAGACGTTCTCATGGATCGAGAGCAGCGGCGATATCACGCTGAGAAGCAAATGATCGACGCCCAAGAGTTCGCTGACCTGGTTGCGGAATTGTTGGCCGATCGCGCGAGGGAACAGCAATCCACATTCCTTAATCAAACTGCGAACCTGGTTCTCGATGTCTCGGCATGGACACTAGCCGAGATCTGGCGACAAGGATCGCTCGGATCTTCTGGCTTTCCTCACTTTTGACTTTTACCTCTCGATACCATCCAACCCGCACCAGTTCGGCAAGCCCTCGCGCATCATTCTGATCGCCCTTGTTCATTCGGACCGACAAAGCTGCGTGCGCATGCCGCGCGTCGATGCAGTCCACCGGAAGCTCAACCCTGCGGAGTTCATGCCACAGCCAACTTGCCATCGCACCGGTCTCGAAGCCGATACGCTCGGCATGAGGCGCATGTTTGTTAAGCAGGTCAGTCAAGGCACCAGGATTAGACTTGGCTTTCCCTTCGAAGATTACTTGACCAGTCTCGTTGACAACGCACACAGCGGTTTCTCTCTGTGAGACGTCCAGCCCGACGTACTGCTTCATGGGAGCTCCTTCGAATCATTTGATTGCGAGGGCTCAACGATAACGGAGGTCGTCTGCCACGAGCGCCGACCGCAATTACGTCATCGTCTTCAAATATTGCAGGTAGAATGACAGGTGGCGACAAGACGCAATCCGCAAGCTCAACAGCGCTCACATTTGTCGTTAACTTGCGGCGCGAACGAGAAAATCCCAGCAGCATCGGTGATTCTACTGTTGATCGCAGAAAAGACGCTCCCCTTGGCAAACCGCTGGCGACTTCCGCGGACGAGCGAGGGCCTGAGGCAGGGCCCAGCTTTTGTGGGTAGGAGAGAAGCCCTCTTGGCGGCGACTGCCCGTTCAAGCGCTTCGCGGCGAGTACCTAGTGGATGTTGGAGCTGTTTGCGCACGTCATTACCGCGGTGGCTGGCAACGGCTGGTCGGAAACGGCGCTATTCTGGTTCTGTTGAAGTGACTTCCGCTGGCCGGAAGAGCAGTTGGCTGGAGCAAGAAGCGAGAACAAGCCGGGCTGCTCCTATTCAGCTGACGATAGATTTCGGCGAACCTTTCGGGCTGCTTAGGCAAGCTCAATTCAAATCCGCAAAACCACATGCAGCGGCAACTGATGCGCGCGAGGTCAGTTCGGCATGATGATAGCCGCTGGTGAGTCCAAGTCAGCGGAGCCCGATGTTTGCGCTGGTGCGCTCCGGTTGGGGAAGATCAGCGTGCAGCCGCGCCAGTTCGAGAACGCAGTCGCGCACCTTTCCCTGCACAGGTCCGCTACGTCCGTTGGCGGCAGCAACGTGAAGCAGCATCTGCTCGCTAGTTGCGGCCGGCTCCTCATCGCCTTCGCTCGTAATCGCGTGGAAAAGGTGAAGATTTCTCTCGTCGGCGCCGAGCACCTGCGTAAGCACCTCCGCGCTATCGCCGGGACGCAGTTCTCTATGATGCGACATATGTGTCTCGATGATTTGGTAGTCGCCGTGTGTTGAGCGGTACTCGTCGTCGATGCCGATAGAACGGAGCAAAGTCTCGCTCGCGTCACCGACGAGCTCGAAGTACCGGCTTTCACTGACGTGACCGTCGTAACCGATCCAATCAGCCACTACGTCTCGCGTCGGCAACCGGAGTGGGCCGGAACCGTTGATGGGCGCGGGAGCACGGTTACGGAGCTCCTGTTCCCACCTCGCAAGCGTCTCGCCGGGTCCGTAGCCCTGTGAACCTAATGCTCGCAGCAGAGCCACGAGC
>NZ_JBIXJX010000041.1:0-21921 GCF_052871955.1 Bradyrhizobium sp. CAR08 | reverse complement strand
CTCAAATCCAGCGTGCGAGGCAAGGTAATGACCGCTGGAGATCGCGTGCCGGCGAGCTGAAATTACCGGTCGCCACGCTTTGAATGCGCTCTCCTGGCTTGATCCGGAGGCTGAATCCGCGGAGCCCCATAGACATCGCCGACGGCATCTTCAAACTCCAAACGGCCGCCGAGTCGGCTGCCGCCGTTTCTATTGGCTTGGGAACAGGGCCCGTTCGCGGGCGCGCAAATGATATGGCTGGACTGTCTCGTACCAGAGATCATCTAACAGGTATCCTTCATGCGAACATTCCCGAGAGAAGATCGGAGGCAACGCTCGGAGCCGATTCGTTCACCTGAGCCTTCAGCTTGGAATCGGCCAAAATATGCTAAATCGCCCCAGCCGCGGGCTTTCCACGGAGCCCATACCGATGCTGGAATCCCGTTCCATCTTCGTTGAGGCTGTGTGACGCGCACCACGCGCCCGAGGCGGCGCTTGAACTCAGGCCTGTTCGTCCTATCGATCATTCGCGCGCAGCATTCGCCCGAGTGCCAGCATTTGCGGTACGCTAATTGTGTCGTTGTGAACGGCCGGCCCTAGCGGGTGCGACGCGAAACGTGCGATCACCATCTCCGCCTTCGGCGCGACATATATACGCTGACCGTATAAGCCACGTGCTTCGATCGCGTCCAATTCGTTATGCGACACCCACCACTGGCTACGATAGGAGTAGCCGCCGGTGAGTTTCGCCGGATGGTCTCCTTCTTGCACATCGTGCACGACGGACGCCGGAATCAGTTGCTTGCCATGCCAATCGCCTTCGCGCCGGATCAGCTCGCCAAAGCGCGCAAGGTCGCGGAGGGTTGCGCTCAGGCCGCCGCCAGCCGACGGCGTGCCGGCCGGATCTACGATGAGATAGCCGTCCTCCTCGCAGCCGAGCAGCGCCCAAAGTCGCTCGTGCAGCAGTTGCGCGAACGAGCGGCCGGTCACGCGCGCCATTACCCAGGCCAACACATCGGTGTTGACGCTCTTGTAGGCGAAGGCTTTGCCGTGCGCGCCCTCCTTGCGCACCGTGCGCAGGTAATCGCACGAGGTCCCCGGCCCATCGTAGCCGACCGGCCGCGGACGCCGACCGAAGGCGATCCTATACGCCCAGACGTCGCTCGCGCGCTCGCCGGGGGCATAGTCCTCTGTGTGAGCCAAACCGGTCTGCATGTCCATGACGTGGCGCAGCGTGGCATCTTGCCACGCCGTGCCCTGCATTTCGGGCAGATAGTGCGAAATCATCTTCGAATCGTCGAGCACGCCTTCGTGGACGAACGTTGCGGCGAGCGTGCCCGCGTACGACTTCGTGACCGAGTAGCACGCATGCGGTAGGTGCGGCTCAAGCGCGCCGAAGTAGCGCTCGTACACGATGCGCCCGCGATGAAGTACCAAGATACCGTCGGTATAGGTGTCGAACAGCGCTTCGTCAAAGCGGCGGGTGCGCCCATCCATGTCTGCAAATTTGAGTGCGTCGATCTGCGCCGACTTGTCACTGCGCTCGAACTGGGAAGGCATGCCCCGCCCGCGCCACACGTTCACCGTGGCTACGAGTTCGCGCATGTGTGACAGGGACCAACGGTTCTGCGGAAAATCGAAATATGTGTCGCTCTCGAATGTGATGCGCTTGTCTGAAGGCGGCGGCGCGCCGCGCATCCAGCCCAGCTCGCGCGGATCGGACGCGCGGCCGTCGAGGTAGCGCTTGCCCCCGAACTCGAGCATGCCCTTCTCGAGTTCGCCGGGAGGTGCGCGAAATTCAAGGTTCGTCATAGCTAGCTCCAGATTTTTCGGTCTTCTTCTAAATCGCTCGTCTAGTCAGAGACGCTCGTCGATCCTGCACGTAAGCGGCTATTGTGCCGTCAGGTTTTTTGCATGTTCCACATCGGGGTAAGCCCCGGCATCTCGATCAGACCGTCCAGCGTCTTGCGGCGCGCGATTGGCGCGAGATATTGCCCCAACAGAACGTCGCCGGCGAAGTCCCACCATACCTGTTGCATCTTGCGGGCCAGCGCCTCTCGCTCATCTACCGTTTCGACATCGGTCCATTTGGCTCGAAGAGCCTCATACTCGTCGCTCTTAGGCCAGCCGTACCAGCCTCTGTCGCCATTCGCGAGTAACGCAGGGTTGGCAGGCGGATCGGTGCGGGAGAAACCGGATTCGCTCGTGATGAAGATGCTCCAGCCGCCGTTCTCAACCGAGCTCTTGTTAGCGCGGCGCGAGACGACTTCGCCCCAGTTGCTCGGGGCGAGTTCGGCATTGACGCCGCTCTTACGTAGCGTGGCCGCCAGAAGCTGCGACGCGTTGCTGATAAACCCTATATTTGTAGGTTGGAGAATGACCACCCTTTCGCCTGCATATCCAGCCTCCTCGAAGAGTTGCTTGGCTTTTTCCGGATCACCATCCTTGTCGTACCATCCGGTATTTTCGTCATTGGAATAGTGTGTACCGTTTCCGAATATTGAAGTGACCGTGTGGAAGTACTTTGGGTCCCCAATCGCGGCACGCATGAACTCCTCCTGATTAATGAGGTGAAGCATGGCCTGGCGCGCCTTCACATTGTCGAATGGCTTCTGCAGACAGTTCAAGCGCAGGTGGAGTACTGAACCTGTTTTGTTCAGGACTTGGAGTGCAAGGTTGGGATCGCTCTCGATCACCGAGTAAAGATCAGCGGGCGGCGACTCCATGAAATCAATTTCGCCCGACTGCAAGGCCGCGAGAGCAGTATGCTCATCGGCTATATTGTCCCAGACGACCCGATCGACGTTGACGATCTTCCCCTCGGCGAATCCGTCGACCGGTTCACTGCGCGGTAGATATTTCTCATTGCGGTCGTAGGTGATACTCGTCCCCGGCTTGGCGGGAGCTTCGTTGAACTTGAACGGTCCCGATCCGATATTCGCGGTTACCTGCTCAGTTGCGGGCCGATCTGGGTCCTTCTCGCGCATGATGAACGGGTTTGGCGACGAGTACCTTCCGAGGATCTCGGTCAGAAGCCCCAGCGGCTCTTTGAGCACGACCGTGAAGGTCTTGTCATCTTTCTTTGAGATATCCTTGGCCCGCGCCATGATCAGTTGTCCGCCCGCTGAAACCTGAGCCCAGCGACGGATCGAAGCCACACAGTCCGCCGCAGTAACGGGAGTGCCGTCGTGCCAGCCCAGACCATCCCGGAGTTGGAACGTATAGGTCTTCCTGTCGTCCGAAACGCCCCGTTTCCCCACCATTTGCGGTTGCGGCATGAACTTGGAGTCGAGCGCGAACAGCGTGTCGTAAATCGCCAAGCTATGGTCGCTGGTGATAATAGTTGTGGTGAAGATCGGATCGAAGATGCGCAGGTCACTGGATTTCACCATGCGGACCGTCGGCGTGGCGGTTGGCGTTACCTGTGCTAGCGGGGTGGACGGAATCGATATAGCTGTTCCGGCGGCCAGGCCCGCTTTAATGAGATCGCGTCGAGAGATCGTCATTTTCACTCCGGTCTCCTGTCGTACTGGATGATCCGAGCCAGTCTTGCCGGTGCGTGGATTGATCCGTTCTTACTATCCACCGGTAAATCCGCCCCAGATCGGTTCCTGTTCGCAAGTTGTGCGGGTCCTCCACTTCACCTTAGTGCATCTTCTTTTTTGCATCCTCCAAACAAGTGTTTTGAGATGCAGAAAAGACGATTTTATCCGTGAACTCCGCAGGATTTCTGCGCTTAGTGTCATCGACTGCCACCTCGGGCAACCAGTTCGAATTGTGCGCGGCTCGTGAAGCCGCGTTTCATCCTAAAAACCTAATCCTCCAATGCGGATAGCTTTTACAAAGATACAGTAGAGGCCGGATTGGCATGCGACACCCAGCGAGAGAGATAGGCTTCGATTTTTCGACTTGGCACAGCCAAGTATGCTCTTCACCGCGTTGGCCGCCTTCTAGTCACGATGGACGGTCGGTTGCAGTCGAAGGACTACATCTTAGCTGCCGACCTATTGCTGATCGCCCTCATGTGAACATGTGAATGAAGTTCTCTCGTCTCTCCCCATCTATTCTTCTCGCCGTCTTTGGCCCCGGTCGGCGTGCATCGCGACAACCGGACCTTTCAGCTATCGCTGGACTAATCTTTTTGGTCCCATTTCGGCAACTGGCGCCGTCCCGCCTGGAACAAGATCGCACGATCCTGTCCCGCCCCTGGGAGCGGATCGTGCTGCGCTGGTCGGCACCTGATTTGTCATCTGCGCGCTGGCAGTTGCCTGGAAATGCTAGCTGGCCGCTGCAACGAGCAGAGCTGCATTGAGCGCCGCATCATAGACCGGCAGTCCTGTTGCCAACCGTATTCGACGCGAAACTCGCGCAAAAAACGTACACTCGCATAGAACAGCTGCAACGTCATCGCGCTTACGGACACGCTCAACAATTCTGTCCGTGTCGGCAAGAGCATCCGCGACACGGATTTGTCCTCGCTCCGCCCACATGTATGCGTATGTTTCCGTTCCCTCCAGCCCCTCAATGACCAATCGCGATGTTTCTTGAATGCCCAGCGTAGTCATTATGCCTGTATCTAGGCTTCGCGAGTCGTAGGTGAGTACGGCGACTTTTTTATTTGCGGGCAGATTGGATAGCAGCATTGGAAGGAAAAGCAGACTCGAGGTCGATACGGGTACCGATACTGCCGACGCAATTGCCTTCTGGTACCGTACCGTAAAACCGCAGTCGCACGTGATTGCGTCGGCTCCTTCCCGTACCAGCTGCTGGGCGGCCTTTACGTACTCATCTTGGTACGTAGGATCACCGGGGACAACATTGCTGGTCCAAGCTCCGGGGATACGTCGCACTATGGGAGGGACATCGTACCGGCTCGGATCGGCGACGCCTCTGCCAAAGTCCGGGTCTACGCCATTGTAGACGCCTTGGTTCGACAAGCACAAAACCCCTAGTGTTGGCATGTTTTTTTCTCCAAAAAAGTACACTTGCTGGTAGCTGGAGCGGAGATCCACTCGGCGTGCGCCTAACCAACAATGAGAGCAGGTGTAGCAGATACGACAATCGTTAATTGCTCTCTCGGCGGATGTAACTTCAACAAAAAAGCTTGCGCTCCATTTTGGTAAGGCGCCTTCCACCCTCGCGCGTAATGACGATGGTTTCGCTAAAACCCATGCCACGCGCAGACGTGTACATGTGGAACGTCTGGTTTTCCTGTAAGCGCCAATCGCTTTTCGCACGGAACACGCGGGTGAAATCGCTCAACCGGGGAGGAGCCACGCAGCCGAGGGTGTATCCGGTGATGTTCGTATAACTGTCGCGCAATCCAGCCGAAAGCACGCTCTCACGGACGATCCGGTCTATCTCTCTTGCTTCAGCGCCGGGCTTCATAGCTCGAAATTGACTATCTTGTACACGGATCAGAGTTTCGGCCGTTCGCAGTTGGTCATCGGTCGGAGCGCCAATCGATTTCGGGCGCTGCATGCGAGCTGAATAGCCGCGAAATTGAGGCACAGGCTCGACATGGACGATGTCTCCCTCGGCCAAAGTACGGTCGCCGAGCGAAGCGTGCAACATCGAAGAGCGAGGTCCCGCGGACATAACTGCGACGAGCCCGTTGTCCGCACCGCTTCTCCAGGCCTCACCTGTCATGGCCGCGAACACCTCGCGCTCGTTTACACCTAGCTTGGCCGAATCGAACGCGGCCTTCACCGCACAGTCGCAGATTTCCGCAGCCGTCTCCAGGTAGGCGATCTCGCGCTCTGATTTAACCTGCCGCAATTCCCACATGAGACGGGAGAAGTCGAGGAAAGTCGCATCTGGCAACAGGCTCTCGAGCTCGCGCATCCGGGTCACGGGAAGAAAGTTGCTGTCTAGCTCAAGGCCAATAGACGAAGATCCATACCCGCGAGAAATGATTGTATCGGCGACGACCTTCACGGGATTTTCGTCGTCTCCGAATGGTACACAGTGTGAAAGCCAACTCAATTCATGAAAGATCGGGGCATCCACAGCGCGGAGAATTGCAACCGGCTCGCCATCGATCGGTATCAGCAAACCGTGATACGTTGATCCTGTAGACCAGTACCCACCGAAGTAGTTGACATGCTCGAACTGATTGACGACGAGAAGATCGACCTTGCGGTCCGCCATGATTGACCTGAGGGCAGTTAGGCGACATCGATATTCCTCGGCAGGAAATGGCGGAGGAAAGCGCAGCTGCTGGCTCATGGATTATTCCCGTATGCTTCAGGGATCGGAGAGGTCTAAGGTCGGATTTGGATATCCAGTTTAAGATGGCTGACCTGCTGAGATTTCGCGAATAATGACGTCAGTAAGCAGTATCGCGCTACTCAGGGCGATGGCATCGCAGGAATCCCGCACGATCAACGCGTTTGCGCACATGCGGTCCACGGACTCTTGGTGGCTCCGCAGCCTGTGAAACTCGTAAAACGAATCCCGACACCTTCGCGAAACCGGCGTGAAGGCGGCTGCCTTGTTGTGAAGCGAAGTTAGTGGACCCGACTTCAGCCAGAAACTGACCTCTGGCCGGAGTCGGTCTCAGACGACTTGTTTCCGATTCGCCAACTGCCCTCGCCTACCTTTCTGTGCTGCAGTCGGTCAGCTGGGAATGCATAGTGAAACCCGCTTCCGTGCCGATGGAGACCGTAAGGCTCGGCACTGCAGCGATTCGCTCGCCGTCGAGAGTGGACCCAAGCCGCAGCAAGCCGTTCACGGGCCGCGAGAACTATTGCAGCCGGCTCACCCGCGCGGACAGATCCCGCGAAGCTCTCTATCCCGCCGGAGCATCATGCCAGCTGTGAAGATCAATCGCCGAGCCTCGGGGGGCAAATACAATCCTTACGGCACGGGCGAATTCGAGGGACGCGCTGCTCATGCGCGGTACCGCTCGATCAGCTCGACCATCCGCTCGACCGCACTCACCGCTGCCGTATAATCCTGCGAGAAATTCAGCCGCACGTTCTTTGCAGAATGCGGGCTGAACTCGGTACCGGGAGTGACCACGACGCCAGCTTGGAGACGCAGAATGCGCACGAAGTCCGCCGGGGCGACAACAATGTCGGGCAGGCGGGGGAACAGGTAGCTGCCGGCCTGAGGGGTGCGGACCTCCATGCCGTGCGTGTCACGCAGCACCTTTAGAAGATCGTCGCGGATGGCCTGATGCAAGCGAATACGTCCGTCCAGCCAGCCGTCGGGTTCCGAGAACCAGGTCTGCAGCACGGACTGGCTGTAGCCGGCAGCGCGCAACGAGACGATTGCCTGCAGCTTCTCCATTCGCTCGATGAGCTTTGGCGCGCCAAAGGCCACACCGAGCCGGTAGCCGCTCAACGATTCCGTCTTGGACGGGCCCATGATGGTGATCACATTTTCCGGGTCGATGCCGTTCGCGCGCAGATGGGTGTAGGTGACATCCGAATAGCGTAGGCGCGAATAGAGCTGGTCGGCGATGACCGTGACGCCATACTTGCCAGCCAATTCGGCGATCCGCCGAATTTCGGCTTCGGAGTAGACCGTGCCCGTCGGATTGTTCGGATTGGAGAAGACGAAGACCTTTGCCTCCTGCCGGAAGGCGTCTTCCAGTTGGCCGAGGTCGAGCCCGGCCTCTCCGTACGTCCCCATATAGTCGAGCTGCACCGGTAGCATCTCGCCTTCAAAAAACTCGACCAGCTTGCGGTTGGCGAAGTAGTCGGGCTGCACGATCGCCACCTTGTCGCCGCGGGCTACGGTGCTGGCGATGGCCAGGAACAGCGCGCCCTGCGTGCCGGGCGTAAGGATCATTCCATCCATATCGATCGGCGCGCCGGTGAATGCCGCCAGCTTGCCTGCGAGCTCCTCCCGGATAGCGCCCGCGCCGCGATATTCAGTATAGGCCTGGCTGCCACCGCGCTGCACGCCTTCGGCGAAGACCTCGAAGGAGCCGGGTGTCGGGGTGAAAGCATCGACATCGCCATGCGAGAAATCGACGGTCACACCCTCAAGCGTCCCGCCGCGCATCAGCTTATGCAGATCGCCAACTTTCTGACGCCCCTCCTGGCCGGGAGCATTGTCGGTGCCTAACCTGCCGAACTTTTCCTGGACGGACATCGAACCCCCTCAGATATCGAGCAGCGATCAGGAGAGGACGCGGGACCGAAGTACAGCCCGGGCGTCCTCCCAAGGGCTGCTCAGCCCGCGATGACACCCTCGGGCGTACTCTTGGGAAGAATGACGTAGGCCTTCCGAACCGTCTCGATGATGTCCCATTCCCCGCTTGTGTTAGGATGAAAATATATGGAGTCACCAGTTTTTAGGACGATAGTCGGACCACCATCAGGGGTGAATGTGCAATGCCCTGACAAAAAGGTTGAGAATTCGGCTTCCGCAACTTGACGGCGCCATCTACCAGGGGAGCATTCCCAAACACCTGCGCTAGTCGCATCCGTGGACGACTTGAACGCAACCTTGCTGCGCATGATCGAGACCGGCTCACCGATTGGGCGAGACACGGGAGTGACGATATCGAGCTCTCCCGCGGGTAGGTTGACAGAAGCTTTGAGGACAATCGGGATCATGTTCTTTCCTGTTTAATAGGCAAGCTCAGTTGCGCCTCGAAGGAACGTAGCCCACCGGGGCAAGGTTTGCGACGGCTCGGGTAAAGGGGTCGGCACGCCGGGCGCGATCTTCCAGGCCCTCCTTCCGACGCAACGCTTCACGCACTACAATGGAGCCGACAAAGCGGAATGGCTCAATTGGAAACTTGTCCACATCCTCACGGACCAATCCGCACTTGGACCATTCGTTTGCTTGATCAAGAGCAAGCGACGCCAGTATCTTCCCTCCCAGAACAGTCGGCCCCACGCCCTGACCTGAAAAGCCGATTCCATAGAATATGTTCGGATGATCTTCTAAGCGACCGAAGAATGGCAGACCATCTACGGACCTGTCGATGGGCCCGGTCCACGATGTTTCGACGCCCATGCTGCCAAGCATCGGATAAAGCATCCGGAAGCTTGCCTCCACTTCGTCGGCTCTGGGCGATGCACCTTCGTACCGATCAGCTACCTGCCCGGCGAACGCGAAGTGACCTAGCGACTTGCCGAAAATGATGCGGCCATCTGGCGTATTCCGATAGTAATTTAGGAACATCCGAGAATCGCAGATTGCCGCACCTTTTGTGAAGCCGATGTCGTTAAGCTTCTTGGCGTCGGCCGTGGTCGCAATCATGTCACTGGATACGATCGCCACTTTCCGCCGCAGATAAGGGAACTGGGCGCCCCAAGCGTTCATGGCCAGAATGACCTTACTGCTCGTGATCGATCCCTTCCGCGTTACTACTTTTGGCGCAATGGTCGGTTGCAGGCGGACCATGGGCGAATGCTCGTAAATTGCCACGCCCAACTTCACGGCGTGACTTCTCAGGCCGAACGCCAGGATGGCCGGTTGAACCGTCGCAGCTTCTGCTTCGAAGACACCCGCAAGGTTGCGATCAGTCCCCCCCAAGCGCGCCACCGCTGCATTATCAAGGACCTCGAACGGCCGAACATTATGCTTGGCTAATTCATCCATTAGGCTATTCCAGCAGCCAATCTGTGCCGCGGAACTCGCAGTCCACAACCATCCGTCAGCGCGAAACTCCGCATCTATTCGATTGTCCTTGCAGAATGCACCAATCTCCAGAACAGCATCTGCCGAGCCTTTTGCGATGAACTTAGCTTGCTCGGCACCGCAAGCCTTGTGTAGCGAGAGATATTTAGCCCAGTAGCTAGTTACAAATCCGCCGTTGCGCCCGCTTGCGCCCGCCCCGCACAGATCTCTCTCTACTACGGCTACTCTAAGCGAGGGCGAATTCTCTTTGATCCGGATCGCTGTCCATAATCCCAAGTAACCACCGCCGACGATCGTAAGGTCGGCTGTGACGTGCCCCGACAAGGATCGTACCTCGGGCTTTCCAAATCGGTCGAATGCCTGTTTTACCCAGAAATTATTCATCCCGGCCCTGTTGAAAAATGTCGATGTATTCAGGATAGTGGCTTTCTGAGAGTATTTGCGCCGCAGTTTTCTGCCACTTGGATGATTTCCTGCTTTGGGCAGCCTTTTCGCGGCGAATTCCACCTGGAGCCGGTTATGCAATACGATCGAATAGACGCCCGCATTCTAGAGATCGTGCAAAAGAATAATCGTCTGACCTCTGAGGTAATCGGAGAAATGGCAGGATTATCCGCGACGGCCTGTCAACGAAGATTGAAAAGACTTCGTTCGGAGGGCATCATCGAGGCCGATGTCTCGATCGTTGCGCCCAAGGCGGTCGGAAACCCTATTCAGATGCTCGTGCTGGTGAGCCTGGAGCGCGAGCGTTCAGATATCATCGATAGGTTCAAGAAGGCTATCAGATCGTCGGCCGAAGTCGTCCATGGATTCTACGTTACGGGCGATGCTGACTTCGTCCTCTACGTTACCGCGCGTAGCATGGAGGACTATGAACAGTTCACCAGGAGATTTTTCTATGAGAATCCAGACATCAAGGCAGTCAAGACGATGGTCATTATGGATCGGGTGAAGGCTGGCTTTGCCGTTCCAATCGAGATTCCGCCACACGATTGATGCTGACACGACGTGTAGCTATGTGCTGTCCGCCTTTGCGTCGCTAAACCAGGTACAGCGCGTCAGAGCTCCCATCGAGTACGATCCGTTCCAGGGCCTGGCACCGCTTACCATGCAGGATCGCTGTCGAAGGATCCAAGCAGCTTTAACTCCAATAACTCCAGTTGACGACATTGTTTTGCTAACGTGCGACGCGCCTTGATGCGGTTTGAGGGGTGACAGTTTTGCTCAGACCAGCTCTGATGTCTATTCCGCACACACGAATAACCTCTGTGGCTCCGCATCGCGCCGAGCTGCAATTAGCCGGTGAAGACAACAGTCCTTTTTCCATTCAGCACAACGCGGTTCTCGAGGTGGTGGAGTACGGCGCGTGCGAGTACGCGACGTTCTATGTCGCGCCCCTTACGAACGAGATCATCTGGTGTGTCGCGATGCGTGATTCGTTCGACATCTTGCTCGATGATCGGCCCTTCGTCCAAATCGGGCGTCACGTAATGTGCCGTTGCGCCTATCAATTTGACACCTCTGTCGTGGGCTTGATGATAGGGCTTTGCTCCCTTGAAGCCTGGTAGAAAGGAATGATGGATGTTGATGCAACGTCCCCACAACTTGGCTGAGAAGCCATGCGACAAGATCTGCATGTAGCGTGCGAGGACAACGAGATTGGTATTGGTCTCCTGGATCAGCTCCCAGATTTGCGCCTCTTGCTCCATTTTCGTCTGCTTCGTGACGGGGAGATGGTAGAATGGCAGGTCTCCGAGATCGGTGGTCGCCAGGTGCTCGCGACCATGATTGGAGACAATCGCGGTCACGTCCATCGGTAGCTCGCCGATGCGCCAGCGATAAAGCAGGTCGGCCAAGCAATGATCGAATCTGGAAACCAGCAGCATGACGCGTTTCCTAGCCGCGCTCTGCCGCAGAGTAAATGTCATGTCGAGATGTCGGGCGAGCTGCTCGACGGATGCAGCGATTCCGGCCTCCGACTTCGCCTGCTCGAGGCGATCGAAGACAACACGCATGAAAAACTGACCGGTGTCGGTATCGTCAAACTGCTGCGCATCAAGAATGTTGCAGCCAGCCTCGAACAGAAGATTCGAGACTGCCGACACAATGCCTGGACGATCCGGGCAAGAAAGAGCGAGGATCATCGAACGGTTGGACATAGTTGTCACCGCCGTGGGCGGCCCCTCGTAAGCTGCCTCGAGCAATGACCGAAGTCATCCATGGGAGCGCGCGCTGAGCAATTGCGGGGCGATGAGTTCTTCGGTTTTGCGATGTTCCCCCTTTACTCGCGTTCGGCTGGAATCGTAGAAGGCACGAAGTGAGGCGATAGCAGCGTGCCTTCCGCCAGCGATCTCCACCTCAAAAGCTCCTTTTGAGAGCCATTCAGCGCTCACACCACCCTCGCAGTGCAGATAACCCATGCCGATACCGCAGCCCAGGGTGTGGCCGAACCCTGCGGAGCGCAGATAGCCCACGAGCACACCGTTGCGCCAGACCGGCTCAGTTCCGAACATGAGTGGCCTCGCCCGTGGCGTGGCCAATTGGACAAGACGCCGGCGTGGAGTTTGGGTGCGCTGCGGCTCGAGAGACGCACGTCCAATGAAATCCTCACTTTTGTCCCATGCAATCGTGAATCCCAAGCCTGCTTCAAGCGGTGTATCTTCATCACTTACGTCCGCGCCCCAGTCACGGTACCCCGCCTCAAGGCGTAGAGTGTTGAGTGCTACGTAGCCTGCCAGGCGGAGCTCAAGATCTCGACCTGCCGCGACCAGCGCGTCATAGATACCCAGCGCCTGATCGGTCGCGACGTGCAACTCCCATCCAAGCTCTCCGACGAACGTCATGCGGAACGCGAGAGCCATACCGTAGCCGATTTCGACTTCTCGGGCGGTGGCAAACGGAAAAGCAGTATCAGAAAAATCTGCCGGACTCACGCGCGAGAGCAGCTCTCGCGAATATGGGCCCATCACGGACAGGCACGCGTATCCAGATGATACGTCTGTCACGAACGCGTGACCTGCGCGTTTGGCGTGCGTTCGCAGCCACGCTAAATCCCGAATGCGCTGCACGGCTGCCGTAACAACCAGGAATTCCTGATCGCCGGTTCGTGCGATCGTGACATCGGATTCCATGCCTCCTCGCTCATTGAGCCAGGGAGTGTACACAACACGCCCCACTGGCACGTTAACATCGTTAGTGGAAAGGCGCTGTAGGAACGAAAGCGCATCATTGCCCTGCACCAGCAGATGCGCGAATGAGGTCTGGTCGAACAGCGTGACCCCGGAACGAGTCGCATCGTGCTCTGCTCCGCTCGCCTTGAACCAGCCGTCGCGATCGAAAGTTGCGTGCGTGTTAGCGCCAAACCACTGCGCCCGCTCCCACCCGGCGGCCTCACCGAATTCAGCGCCCGCAGCAGCCAATCGGTCGTGTAGGGGCGAGACGCGCACGTTACGAGCTGTCTCTGGCGATTTGTGCGGCCAATGCAAAGCATAGAGGAGCCCGACCGCTTCACCGGTTCGATCGTGCAAATACCGGCGGTTGCGTTGGAACGGCATGGCGCGCCGCACGTCCATTTCCCAATAGTCGTTGGCAGGAACTCCGGTCGACATCCACTCGGCCATTACTTTCCCAGCGCCGCCAGATGACTCGATACCACACGAATTAAACCCAGAAGCCACATAGAGCCCTGCAATGTCGGGGGCCGGACCTAACAAGAAGCGATTGTCGGGTGTGAAGCTCTCCGGACCATTGAAGTTGAGTTGCAGTCCAACGTTTGTGAGAGATGGCAAGCGCCGCATCGCATTCGCAAGATGCGGCTCGATATGGTCGAAATCATCAGGCAGCGAATCGAAGCTGAAATCACGCGGGATCCCCTCCATTCCCCATGGCTTGCCGGAGGGCTCAAAAAAACCCACCAACAATTTGCCTGCATCCTCCTTCGCATAGAAACACGCATCAAGATCGCGCACCGTCGGCGTGTCAGGCGACAAACCTGCAATTGCCTCCGTCACGACATAGAAGTGCTCAGCTGCGTGCAGGGGCACGGTCCAATCGAGATCGGCGGCCAGCGTGCGGGTCCACATTCCCGCGCAAATGACAACCCTTTCGGCGCGCACAATACCGTCTCTGGTCTCGACACCGGCGACTTGCCCCTTTTCGACCAGAATGCGGGTCACCGGCACGCGCTCGAGGACTTTCGCTCCGCCCTGTCGAGCTCCGGTTGCAAAGGCCCGTGCAGTGTCGACCGGATTCGTCTTGCCGTCGGAGGAAATCCACGCTGCGCCAAGCACGTCGGTCACATCGAGCAAAGGGACGCGTCGTCTTGCTTCGGCCGCATCGATGATCTCGACATCCAGACCAAAGGAGCGGCCCATGGAGGCCCCTCGTTTCAGCTCCTCCAGACGCGCGGGTGTCGCAGCAACAGTAATCGAGCCGCATTGCCGGAAGCCGGTTTGCTGGCCAGTTACATTTTCAAGCTCGCGGAACAAACCCGCGGTGTATTGGGCCAGCTTAGCCATGTTCTCGCTGGCTCGAAGTTGAGTGACCAATCCGGCAGCGTGCCAAGTGGTACCGCAGGTGAGTTGGTCGCGTTCGAGCAGAAGGACATCGCGATGCCCGAGCCGGGTGAGATGATAGGCGACCGACAAACCAATGATGCCACCGCCGACGATGACATATTCCGCATGGGAGGGCAGTTTGATTTGCATTCAACAACTCAGGGAAATGAGGGAGTGTCGATTGTTGACACAGCCGGGCATAGGCGAATGAGTCTCGCCCTGCTCACTCAGTGCATTTCGAAATATTTGTTCAGCCCGACACTTGGTGTCGCTCGTGAACGGACCGCGCGCGATGGAGGGCATGAGGTCTACGGAATAAAACAAAGTTCGATCCCCCCTCGCACTCGTTTCCACGATTTGCTCAACTGGAAATTCGACGCGCGCACGTAAGGTACCTTGCCCAACGTTTGAATTTGACGAATATGCGGGGCCAGCAAGCCGAAAAACTGCGCCTGACTTGGGCAACTTGCCGCTTTGCGTCGCGCCGAGTCAGAACGGAGGAACCCGTGGGCGAAGAACAAGACTGAGGCGCCTCATGTTAGCACACCCGATAGCCGTCGCAGGCCGAACGATGGATTCGTGCCCAGTCGCGAGCTAAAGTGTCGTTGGGCACGAGTTATGTGCGTCAAGTTCTGCAAAATTGATCATGGGGTGCGGTGAAGCCATGCCTCCCCTCGGAACCGCCGTCGCTCGCTTGCCCCCAAAGCGTAGCGCTGGCGAGCGACGGCGTCGGAGAGGGGTGGCTCCATCCCCTTGGTGGGCCCGAGCATCCTCAGGGCGCCTGGCGTAACGCCTCCTTCTTGTGCTCCTTCAATAGATCCATGTTCAGATAGCGATGGTCTTCGTGCCTATCAATGAGCGGCCCTATTCCTAGCGGCTCCAGGACAGCCCATTGCACAGAGCGCCCCTAAGCGCGAGTGCGCGAAGCCTCCTTTTGGAAGGTCAACCGCACGGACCTGCTCCGTGAGGAGCGCCAGACATTTGCAGCGCTGTATCCCCTATCAACGACGTAAGACTGTCGCACTGACGGTGTTCGCAAGCAAATAGGCGACGGTCGTAGGCCGCCGCGGTGAGGGGGTTATATAGCTCGCGCGCTTGCTAGCTTCGGCGAAAGCGACATCTCCGACAAGTTGATGGTGCCGGTGGAATCGATCGATGCCAACATCAATGACAACTGCGCCCAGTTTAAGCCAATCATCCCCGGACTAGCCCGGCACACCCCGCGGCAGCGACGAAAATTTCGGCGCTTCGACAGAGGCCTACGCACTTCCATCCTGATTGCCGCGCCGCAGTCGCTCGAGCTCTCCGGCGACGAGCCGGTTATCCGGATCGACCGCATCATACTGCCGGCGCGCCCGATCCACCTCGTATCGAGCCCGCCGACAAGCGTTTTCGACCTGCCGTTGTTTATCGCCGTGCTCCTGGCCTTGTGCCTCAAGGACGGCCAGCGCCGCTTCCATTCCAAGCGGCTGCAGGCGGTCAAGAACCTTTTGGGCAACGGCTCGGTCAAACGCATACCACCGAAGCCTACGCAGTTGTTGACGGCTTTGGCACCGAATGGCCCGCGACAAACATAACGTTGGGTGTTACCGCCTTTGCCGGTATAAGCGACATGCAATCGGCGGCCGCAGCGAGCGCAACAGACCAGGCAGCAGAGCTTCGCCGCGCCGGATAGCCCCGCGGCCCAAATAGCTCTTTCCGTTGGCATTGTTGGCGATCAGACGCTGATTCGTTTCGAACTCCTCCCAGGAAATATATGCCTCGTGATGGTCGCGGATCAAAACTTCCCAGTCTTTGCAGTTCCGACGGATGCTGTCGCGCACGACTCGCTTTCTGCCACCTTCTATCACAACCCGCGTGCCGCGCCGGCCGAAGACGTATGCGCCGGCATAAACCGGATCGGTCAGCACGTGGTGCAGTGTGTACGACCGCCGGCACGACGACTTGCTCCTCCCGGAACCAAAGCAACACCTGCCGAACCGACTGCAGTTCGGCGAATTTGCGAAACACCAGGGCGATGCTATCCTGGACGCGCCGATCTGGGTCCTTCTCGATCTCGGCCTTGACGTAGCCGACTGCCACGGTCAGTAGGAGCTCTCCACGGCGTGCCTTCTGTTAAGCGACTAGAGGGAAACGCTGCCGGAATACTGAAAGCTCCATCTCGCTCATCGTGCCCTTCAATCCAAGCAGGAGGCGATCGTTGATCGAGCGAGGATCATAAATGCCGTCTTCATCGACAATCAGTGTTCCGACTAACCCGCAGAACTCAAGCAAAGTATGCCAGTAGCGGCCATTGCGCGCGCCGCGACGCCTCCAGCGAAACAACGGCGCCCACCCGACCCTCGCAAATCGCTGCCAAGAGCTTCTCGAAGCCGGCTCGAGCCGTGCGCGATGTCGCCGGGCCTGAGTGTCGGCACGAGGACTTGCGTCACGTAAGCCTCGAACGCAGGGCCATCCATGCAACCATCGAGGACCATTGGCGCCGTCATGCCGGTCGCTCTGAGCGCGCCGCGAAGGTCGCCGTCTTCCAATGACCATGCGGGAGCGCAGCGACACAGCGCTGGCCGTAATGCCAACGGCCATAGCGCCGGGCAATCTTGGTCGAGGCTCCCGTCGCGTCGATGAACACCAATCGACGGATGCCGACTAAGGATGAGCTGCCTCCACTCCGCGCGTTCAGCGGCTACGTCCGGCCGATCCTGCTCGCTGGCGCGGGCCAGGCGTGCCCTCGCACTTCGAGAGCGACGAGAGGGGGGCGAGATCGACGCGCTCACCTTTGATAACACGGATGGCCGTATCCATCACTTCGACGAAGCGCTGTTCGACACCTACGTCGACGGCATTGTGGTGCTGCATCGCGGGCGCATTGTGTACGAGCGCTACTTAGGCGAGCTCGAGCTGCTCAGCGGCATATGGATGCTTGAACCGGCCCGCTCGGGACGTGGCAGCTGCGCGTGCAGTCGCGCCAACTCGAACAAGCGGTGGCGCACGTTTCCTTTCACTGGCCCGCCGTGTTTGCTCGTCGCGTCCACATGTATCAGCATCTGCTCGATCGTAGCAGCCGGGTTCTCGTCACCCTCGCGCCGGATCACGTAGAAGAGATGAAGACGCTTGTCGTCCACGCCGAGAACCTGAGTGAACACCTCGGCGCGATCCCCGGCGTGCAGTTCCCCGAGATGGCACATATGCGTCTCGACCGTGTAGTAACTGCCACTTTTTGCTCGATAGTCCGCGTCATGCCCGATGTAGCTGAACAGCTTGCCGAGCGCCAAGCCAGACAGCTGGAGGTAGCTCTCCTCCGTGACATGGCCGTTATAATCGAGCCGGCGAGACGGCACCTCCACGATCGGCAATCGGAGCGGGCCGGAATCATTGATGGGCTCGGGAGCACGGTTACGGAGCTCCTGTTCCCACCTCGCAAGCGTCTCGCCGGGTCCGTAGCCCTGGAGGTGCCGACGCTGAAGGCGGCTCCCGGCGTGCGGCCCGTGGCCATCTTCGAGGAGATGCTCCGATGCCGCGCCGCAGATATTCGCGGCGACCTATGACAACAACGTCAAGCCCCTCAAGTCGCTGACGACGCGGACCCCAAGCGGAGTGCAATGAGCTCGGGCTGGACGCTCCGCCATCAGTCTTCCCACATTCTAGGGGTGAGGGCCCACAGCTTGATCCGACGAGCTTTGTGTGCGGCCTTTGGCGAGAGTGGAGCGGATCCATCCTATCCGTGGAAGGGTTCGTCACACGACAGATGCTTCAGCAGTCCACTGAATTAAACAAAGGCCCAGCATCGGATTGCTGGGCCAGTGCCGTCCCAATCGGTTCGAGATACTGCTGTACCGGCGGCACCTAACTTTCGTTTGCCTATTCCAGACCGACTCCGAAGTCTTGCTAAAGATACAATCCTCGTTGCTCACGCGCCGCTAAGACGCGACGGCACCCCAAGATGTACGCCGCATCACGAAGGCTCACCTGGTGTTCAAGATGAGCCCGCCATACGCTGTCACAGGCGTCGGTCAGCATTTGGCCCAGTTTGTCACGAACTTCCGCTTCGCGCCAGAAATACGAAGAATGATCTTGCACCCATTCAAAGTACGAGACAATTACTCCGCCCGCATTAGCGAGAACATCGGGTACTACAGGGATCCGTCTTTCGGCCAAAATCGCGTCCGCGTCAGGCGTGGTTGGGCCATTGGCTCCCTCCACAATCATTTTCGCCTTCGTGGCGCGCGCGACACCAGCTGTGATCTGCCCTTCGAGCGCAGCCGGAACGAGAACATCCGTATCGACGAGCCAAAATTGTTCGCGCGCGATTTCGGCTCCGAACCCTGCCCCAAGGATAGACCCCGACCTTTCTTTATGCTTACACAATCCATCGACGTCGATACCATCTCCGCAAAACAGAGCACCGTCGATGTCCTGGACCGCAACAACCCGGGCACCGGCTTGAGCAAAGCTTCGCGCAGCGGCGCTACCCACGTTTCCAAAACCCTGGATAGCAACGCGTTGATTACAGATCTCATGGCCCAGTCGGCCCGCGAGTTCCCGCGCGGCGATAAAGACCCCCTCCCCCGTTGCATCCTTGCGGCCGAGGGATCCGCCTAGTTCAACAGGCTTTCCAGTCACCACGCCCGTTACCACCTGTCCTTTGGTTAAGGCGTAGGCATCCATCATCCACGCCATGACTTGAGCATTCGTATTCACGTCAGGAGCAGGGATATCCTTATCTACCCCGATAATATGTGCAATCTCGATCGTGTACCGGCGCGTGAGGCGCTCCAACTCTACTCGGGAGAGTGTAGCCGGATCAACTCGGACAGCGCCCTTGCCTCCGCCAAATGGCAATCCGACGACAGCGTTTTTGATCGTCATCCAAGCGGCGAGTGCCATCACTTCGGAAAGAGTCGCATCTTGATGAAAACGTATCCCACCTTTGGCCGGCCCCCGACTTGTATTGTGATGAACCCTATAGCCCTCGAAGTGAGCGATCGTTCCGTCGTCACGCTGTATCGGAACGTCGACGACCACGGCACGTTTTGGTCGCGTGAGGGTTTCGATCCACCGACCGAGCGGACCGAGAAATGCGGCCGTTCGGTTAACTTGCGAGAGGTAGCTAAGCCACGCATCCGCGTTTGAGTAGTCAATGAAGGATAATTGTCCAGACGAAGATGCCGAACGAGCAGGCGCCGTTCTGATGGATGAAATATCCGCGATTACCGTCATTTCTGATAGTCCCTATCCGATCGATGCCTTGAAGATTTTTCGAACATACACGTCTCTCCGTACGCAGCTCCGTCTGGCTCAATGCGACGCTGTTTCTGTTGGAGCCAGAGTAAGCGCATTTGAACAAGCGCATCTTGGCCTAGGATCGACATATCGGCCGATCTGAGACATCAGGAGGCAGCGAACAGTTTGAAGTACCAGGGGAAAGCATCTGGCCGATTAGTCGCGGTGCGTGTGGCACGATTCTAACTAACTCTGATGGATAGTTCGCCGAATGCTGGCACAGGAATAGACCATCTATCCTTCGCGGATCGTCATTCAAAAGACTAACCGCTATTCATCCGGACTTCAGGAGACCCTTGGTCCGCTCCAAGTCCGGCGCCAAAACGCCTATAAGTGAACAGCATCTGGTTCTCTCACAATTGAACCCATTCCGAAGGCTATGGCTCCTTCACCTTTGCGATCATCTCGCTCGACGCGAACACCTCGCGGGCGGAGGCCGCATTCATTGCGCGGGCTTTGCGATAGCGGTCGTCGGTCGCGACAGTACCAGCGACGGCATTGGTCTCAACGAGCACGCCATGGCCGGCGGCCCCATACTCCCGGACGGCTCCAGGCGTCAGGCCTACACGGAATTCGTGCGTCTTGATTTCCTTGGCAACGCCGAGCTTCATCTGCAGTCTCCTAAATGGAGAACCTTTATATTCCGAAGAACGACTTAAAACCTGCTACGCAATCCGTCGATTGGCGCAGCATTTCAGCGATTTTTAGCGCGCAATGCAGAATTCCCAATAGATGCTACAGCTGCAATCAATCTGACGGTTGTCGGTGCAGGATCAATCAGTACAGATTCACCGATTGCGGCGAGCACTCACTTGGACAGCCAAGGAAAGGGCACGGCTATCTGCTAGACGACTTTTGGTGGGACCGATCTAGTCTGTGCCATCGACATCCAGGAGCCGAGTCTGTCTGAAAACTGACGTGGTGTAGTGCGATGGGCATTAACGGCGGCCGCTTTGAAGTGGACCCCATACCTGGGACCAGGTGTCGCCGAAGTTAAGGTGTAGTCGCGCCTGCCTTTGTCGTTCAAATCAAGCAGCTTCCTGCTGCTGCGTTTGCGTCTGCTGTCGGTATGTGGGCAACGCGTTTGCGTTGTCCAAGCGAAGCGGCATATCCACAGTCTTCGCCGCCTCGATCCTGTCCGTGCCGGCTCGCCATGCCGCCATGGGAAACTGGTTGTTCATCGCCTGATGCGGGCGACGATGATTGTAAAAGTTCATCCACGTTCCGATGCCGTCGCGCGCTTCGTGCCGGTCAGCATAGGCTTTCAGATGTATCTCTTCATATTTGATCGAGCGCCACAAGCGTTCGATGAAAATATTGTCCATGAAGCGACCGCGTCCGTCCATCGAAATCGCGATGCTCGCGGTCTCGAGCCTGCCGGTGAAGGCGGCGCTGGTGAACTGCGCGCCTTGATCGGTATTGAATATTTTCGGCGTGCCGTGCCGCGCCAGTGCTTCGTCGAGCGCGGCGATGCAAAAGCCCGTATCCATCGTGTTTGACAGCCGCCACGCCAGAACCGCCCGGGTGGCCCAGTCGATGATCGCCACCAGATAAACAAAGCCCAGCGCCATCGGAATATAGGTAATGTCGCTGGCCCAGACATGATTGGGCTCGGTGATGCTGACACCGCGCAGCAGGTAGGGATAAATCTTGTGGCCCGGCGTGGCCTTGCTGGTGCCTGGGCGCGGGACCAGCGCCTCGATCCCCATCACGCGCATCAGCCTTTGCATGCGCTTGCGGTTGATGCCGTGGCCCGCCTGGTTGAGTTCGAACACCATTCGCCGCGAGCCGTAAAACGGCCACTTCAGATGCAACTCGTCGATCCGCCGCATCATGGCCAGATCGTCGGCGCTGGTCGCCGGAATGGGACGATAGACGCCCGAACGTGCCAGATTGAGCAGCGCACATTGCCGGCGAACCGACAAATTCTCGCTCGGCCGTTCGACCATCGCCCTACGCTCGGGAATACTCATCGCCCGGGCCTCTTGGAGAAGAAATCCCTTTCAACCGTCAACTGGCCGATCTTGGTGTAGAGCTTCGCCGTCTCGCGCTCGTGCTCCTCCTCGCCATCCCCAAAGGCGCTCGCACCGCGCGCTAAAAGGCTCGCCACATTGTCGAGAACCTGCTTCTTCCAGCCGTAAATCTGGTTCGGGTGAACGCCGTGCCGCTTCGCCAACTCGGCACCGTCGCGACCTCGCGAAGCGCCTCCAGGGCAATTCTGGCCTTGAATACGGCATCAAACTTCTTGCGTGACTTTGACCTGCCCCTGCCGATTTCCTCCAGTTGAAGTTAGAGTCCGGCCTTCTGAAGGACGGACAAATGAAGCGAGCCAGGTTTACGGAAGAGCAGATTATAGGCGTGCTGCGCGAGCATGAGTGACCTGCCCCTGCCGATTTCCTCCAGTTGAAGTTAGAGTCCGGCCTTCTGAAGGACGGACAAATGAAGCGAGCCAGGTTTACGGAAGAGCAGATTATAGGCGTGCTGCGCGAGCATGAGGCCGGTG
>NZ_JBIXJX010000040.1:0-22032 GCF_052871955.1 Bradyrhizobium sp. CAR08 | reverse complement strand
AAGGCCAGATCACCAAGCTCAAACTGGTCAAGCGCCAAATGTACGGACGCGCTAAGCTCGACTTGCTGCAGGCTCGGCTAATCGGCGCCACATGACCAGTGCTGCACCAAAATTGCGTCAGAGCCAATATTGCAAGCCGAATGACATATAACGACGTTCAATGAAACGTTGCCCGCCACGGCTCAGCCGAAAGCGTCCCTGATCTATTGGCTGAAGAACCGCCATTGAAATCCGCAACGGAGCGCCGCAATGTTCAACAAACCTTTGGTGATCGTTGTAGGGGCCGGCGCCAGTCACGATGTTTACGGCCTGCCACTAGGTGGCACGTTGGCAGAAAAGATCGCCGGCGATACCGACTTCATGTTTGCTCACTACGTGAACCGACCAACGCGCGGCGATGCCGATCTTTTCGAGCATGTGATCTATCGAAAGTTCCACGGCGATCGTTCAAAGCTTGATCTCTATACGTCGGCCGGACATAAACTTGCAGCAGCAATTGGCTCTGCTGTCTCCGTGGATGATGCACTCTATCAGCTGAGTGATTTTCCTGAGGCCGTTGAGCTTGGCAAAGCTTGCATCATGCGCCGTATCCTGGCGGCAGAGGCGGCCAGCGATCTGAAGATAAAACCGGATCGTGGTGAACCGTCACCAACGGCCGGGAGAGACGGTTGGATTGAGCAGCTATTTTCCCTGGCGATCGCGAACCATCGGCTTGCTGACATCCCGAACGCGTTCAAGCGGCTCACGATCATCAACTTCAATTACGATCGATGCATCGAGCACTATCTTTTTTGGTCCCTTAGGAGGATCGGAGTTCCAACTGATGAGGCGGCAAGCACAGTCGCCGGCCTCAATATCTTGCGGCCTTATGGCACGCTCGGTTCGGTCCTGCCGAACTCGAAGTCGTTCCTGCAATTCGGCGCCGATGCAAACTCTTCCGTTTCCCTCGATCTCACGAGCCGAATAAGGACCTTCACCGAAAGCCAGTCGCTTCACGATACCGACCAGCTCGCGGCTTCACTGGAAGCAGCGGCAATGATCATTTTTCTGGGTTTTGGCTTCCACCCGCAAAATCTGAAGCTCCTCGCAATGCCACAGCAACAGACATGGGGCAGCGCCCGCACGATAGCGACGGCCTTCAAAGTGCACGAGGCCAACTTGCCTGAATGGAGAACGGCAATCGCAGAGACAATGTGGATCGAACCTAACCGGATCGAATTTCATTCGATGACGGCTTCGACCGTCCTCAAGGAACTGCGGATGAGATCAGCATGGCAATCGGCTAACCGGTCGATTTCGCCCTCAGCCTCACGCCTGGCTGGCCGTGGTTCAAGAACTCGATTCCAGCCGCTTCCAACGCCGTCATGATTGCCCTGATCGTATCGAGGCCGCTGGTCAGCATTTCGGCGCCGCGCTTTTCCATCGCACTTACCGTGTTGGGGCTGATGTTCGCTGCAGCGGCAAGCGACGCTTGATCCATCCCCGCAAGGGCCCTTGCGGCCCTCAGCTGGTTTCCCGTCGTCAACATTCAATTGCCCTTCGCATGTGCGCCTAACCTCTACACTGGATAATTTTGTGGTTAGACTGTGAATATTTCACAGTCGACCGTTGACGGCAATAGGTTGTTGTGGTTACCGTTAGACAGTGAATTAAACACGGTCTATCGGGAGCCAGCCCAAATGACTGCCGCCGCCATCCTCCCCACCCTTTCCGATGAGACGACCGGCCGCGCGAGCCTGCCAGTACTCAAGGTGCCGGTTCGCATCGTCACCGCGCGCGCCCAGCAGGCGAACGCACTTCGAGCCAAGATCATGACCGAGGCGCACGCCCGCGCGAAGGCGGACTATGCCGACGAACTGTCGTGCCGGGGACGCGCTCACCACGTCAACCGCCCCTACAGCTATTACCTCGCGCTCGAGATGCGCAGCGGCTTCGCTGAGGCCCGTGTCGGGCGCACTGGCATGGCGCCGGCTTTCGAGCTCCCCGCGCAGCGTTGGGCATAAGGGGAGGCCTCAATGACGATCATCGAAACCAGCGCCAACCAGTTCTACCGGGTCACCGAGACCGGCGACGCAAACCTCGCTCATGTTTGGAATGGCGTGCAGGTGAAGCGCGTCAAGGGCGGCTGGGCCGACAAGGCCAAGGCCCGCACCGAACTCGTCCGCAAGGTCGGCTGCCGCGTGGTGGAGGGTTGATCGATGCACGCACCGCTGCAATCCATGAAGACCTCATCGCTGATCAAGGTCCCGGCTCGCCTACTTCTCAAGGGCGATGTCACCGGCTCCAACGAAACCGTGCTCAGCGTGAGCGCCGGCGCGCGCACGCCGCGGGGCAAGGTCGAGGTATCGCTCACCAAGGGCGCGCGGCGGCGCACGGCGGTCTGGAACGCCCACACGAACATCGGCGTGCGCCGAGAGGGTGCCGGAGATAATCCGCCAGCTGGCGGAATTAGCTGGGACGAGATCCCGCTTTCCGACCGCCTCCCGAGTTTCCACGAGCTCGCCAACTTCGATGCCGGCGCCGCTTGGGACCGCCTGTCGCTCGAGCAGCAGCGGCAGATCGGGATCCTCTCCCTTCGGTTTGGTACCGTCGGCCAGTGCGAGGGCTATTTCCACGAGACGCTCGATGGCGCGCGCAACGGCTTTTCATCGAGCCACTGGACGCCGCAGGTGCAGGCCACAGCGGTGTGGCCGCGCCTGCATGTCGAGCTGGTCGAGAGCGCAGCACGCGCCGCTTTTGAAGCGCTGTGCGAGCACTTCGACCCGCTCTGGCCCCAGCTGTTCGGCTGGTCGGCCCGAAAGGAGGTGGAGCAACCGTAGGCTTTCCTTCGATCGCGACCAGTTGGGCGAGGGCGGAACCATACCGCTCGGCTGCAAGCGAGAGTTCTTCATCACCCCCTCACATTGAGAGAGCGACATGCGCAACGCGGTAAACACCGCGCGCCAACGGGAACGTGCGTCTGCAAAAAACGAGCAGGCCGTCACCGCCACCGCGCAACTTTCATCCAACGAAGACCTTTCTGGCCACATGCGGATCGACACCATCAACGTGGGGGATTTGCCATGATCACACGCCGCCTCGCCATCTTCCGAATCGCAGCCAGCTCGGCTGTCGCTGCTGCCGCTCCGGCTGTCCTGGCCGCGGGTAAGCTGAAAGCCGCTGAAGATCCGACGCTGATCCTCCTTGGTCGCAGAATGGAGAACCTGGATAGAATCTGCCAGCACCGCAAAGCGGCCAAAACGGCCGCGCGCGCCGCTTACGATCGACTGCGGCCTGATTTGCCGGAGGCGTTGCTAGTCACCCGCTACAGCCGCAACCTGGCCGACAGCGAGCAGGAAACTGATCAGGACGGCAAGCTTGTGTGGCCGTCCGATCCTAACCGTGGCCAGCGATCGCATCACACCGCCAACTACCTGCGCCTCGGGCTGCAGGAGTGGGCTGATCTCGATGAAGATGAGCTCGACGAAGAGGAGCGGGGCGGCCGGGATTACCTCAGGCAACGGCTCCCCCTCGCAGAGCGATACGACGCCGAGCTTCACGCCGCCGACGAGCAAAGCGGCTACACCATGGCTTCCGGCGCGCACGATTTAGCCTGCTACGCGATGGAGAAGCTGGCAAGGCGCATTGCCACCGTACCAGCCCTGACCCCGGAAGGGATCACGATCAAAGCCCAGGCTTATGACGCTTGGATGCGATCGGGAGACGAGAGAGCACAAGATTTTGCCTCGATCATCATGGGGCCTGGCATCATCGGCGACATCTGCCGCGTCCTTTCAGAAGGGGGCGAGGCATGAGCACCCAGCCCCTTCACATTCCAGAATATCGAGCGCTGATGGTGTTCGATCAGGTCCCTGCCAGCTGCATTTTGCAGTTGGTCGGCAACAGCGAAAGCGCGCCGCACCTGCGCCCAGGTGAGTTTGCCGTCGTCGATACTAGCGATACCGACCCGCAACACGGCGAGCTTTACCTGATCCGGTGGATGAGCGGCGGCACCGACATCGTGCAAGCCTTCTGCCGGCCGGGGTTCAATTCCGAAATTGGCCACTACATCGGCTGGTGGACCCGCAGCTTGCGACGGCGCGACTACGATCAGGAAGTCGCAAAGGCCGCCCGCGCGGCCGCACCGGGGGCTATCTTGTCCATCCCCCGCGGCTGCATGGTCGACGGCCCGCGGCGCGAGGAGCAGTTCCGGCAGGCTCTCGTCGGACGCGTCGTTGGGATATATCAGGCGTCGGTCGAACTGCCATTGATCGAGGGACTCCGCCGTGGCTGAGCAAGCAACAGCGGAAGCTGCCAACGCATTCGCGCATGTCTTCCGCGCCAACCTGCCGGTTGAGGTAGCGATTGACGTGCACCGCGCCACCGGCCGACAATGTGCGGCACCGGATGACGAACAGAGCCGAGCCGCAATGCATTTTGCGCTGCAGAGTGTCCTGTTCGCCGCGACGCCAACCGCCGAAGATCTCCGCCGGCAATTGGACTACGTTTCTGCGTTACCCGTTGAAGCCTGGGCCTGGTCGGGAAAGGCTCCGGAGATCGCGCGCGAGGAATGGCTGAGGGGCATCAGCCGATGCCTCACATGGATCACGAGCGACTGGGAAGAGCGATGCTGAATCTTGAGTTGTTGACCGCTGCAGTAGTGGCAGTGGGTGACGGTCGAGGCTTTGTTGTTGAGACACAGGAGCGGTTGGCGCGCCGACTCGTTGTCACCGCCGCGCATTGCTTGCCCAAGTTTCCACCTAGTGCAGCGATCAGCTTTACCGGGGAGCGGACCTATCCAGAATTGATGGGAGCTCTCGGGGAGGGCCGCACGATCTGGGCTGAATGCCTGTTCGTCGATCCAATTGGCGACATTGCCGTTCTAGGCTCGGTCGACAATCAGGCTCTTGCGGAAGAAGCATTTGCGTACGATGAGCTTGTCGAAGGTGTCGAGCCTATCCGTGCCAGCAAGGCGCGAGAGGATGAAAAAGCGGCCTACCTGCTTTCCCTCGACTGCGGCTGGGCAGGCGTGCGAGGTCCTCAGCTCGGGTGGTCCCCTATGGTTGCGCGGAGCATGGTTCGGCATCAGAGGAGGGATGTCTGGCTCTCCGATTATCGGCGCCGACGGCAAAGCGCTGGGGGTTGTCACTGCGTCGGGAGGGGCGCCGGGGGCCGTACATACCGAAGGTGGACCTCAGCCGTCCTTGGCGGCAAATCTGCCGAAGTGGTGCGATCTCGTCTGACGAGGCCGTAACGAAATGTAATCATTTTCTTGAGATTCTTGATCGAGTAGAGCAAACAACCGTAATGGCAATGTATCTTCAAACGTTCGGCTATGAAGGCCTTACTATTCAGGCGTTCATTGAACGGCTTAAAGCTTCGGGCACTCGAACGGTGGTTGATGTGCGCGCGAACCCATTGTCGCGAAAGCACGGCTTCTCGAAAAAGTCGTTTTCCGCCTACCTCGAGAAGGCCGGCATACTTTACGTTCATGCAGCCGGGGTCGGATGTCCAAAACCTGTTCGGGATCGCTATAAGGTTGATGGCGATTGGTCTGCTTATAGCGTGGGCTTCTTGGCGCATCTGAAGGGGCGTCGCGAGGACGTCGCCGACATTGTGAGCATTGCGAAGCAGGGCCGCGCCTGCTTGGTGTGCTTCGAGGCTGACTTCGAACGTTGCCATCGCAAATTCGTTGCCGAGGCCGCCGCCGCCGTCGGCGGATTCACCGTAGTGCACCTCACAGGTCAAAAAGCGATGGCTGGTCCGTCTGTTCGATCGGCCGCCTAGGCGGATAGATCAGACTGACGATGAGCCACTGTTCTGGGAACCGGTGGATCGTCCCCATTAGGAACATCAAATCGGCAGCAGGCAGCTTGACCGCAAGTTGGTCTCTGAAGGGCTTTTCCCAAGCACTGCCATGCCGGAAAAAACAATTCCAATACAAGGCGCCTGCCTCCCAATCGACGATCTTGTGCCTATATTCGCGATCGACGCCACCCACTGTGCAGACGTAATGATAGTGGAAGTCGAAAGGCAACTTCCTGAGGGTAGTCAGAGTTTTTGCATCTGTTTCGTCAAATAGCCCACCCTGGTGCTGGCTCTGTAGCAATTTAGCTCTTTCCTCATTGGTCCAATCCGGATGTGCGACCGGTGTGATTTCAATGGACCCGACTGTCCGGGGTCGCACGATCCCCAAGGTCGTTCCGGCGGATGCGCGATGAGCATGTAGATTTGCGAAATCATCGAAGACCTTGAATTTGTCAGTCCATTCCCGCCTGGCTTTCCACTTTGCCGCGGTTGGCAACGGTTCACCCAGAAAGCGGACAGTGTCGACAAACAGTTTGTGACTTTCCGGTCTGCGATCGGCGCGAGCTCGATCGATGCGCGCGCGAACCCATTGCCATTTTTTGAATTGCTGAGATCCGTCGATCAGTCGAAACGGCACGGGGAACAGCCGTATCAGAGACCCATCGGGTAGCATGCCGGCCACGCAAGACGTCTCGACGTGCTTCCCACTCGGGGAGGGGTAGGTCTTGCAGAGGATTAATATGTCGGACTCGAATGAAGCCATCGCGATTCCTTCGCGCGGAGGCTATCGTAAAACATAACTACCCCAAAGGGGTACCGGTCGCTCATCCTCAGGCCAATCTCAACAGCAGCGGCGCAACCGACCGTCTGGCGCTTTCCAACCATCAGGGCTAGTTATGCCCGCATCATGCCGATTTGCGCGGACTCCATCTGCCAGGACATGGGCATCGAGATTGTGCCGACGACCGTCGGTCCAGGCAATAATCGAACGTGCGCCGGCGCCACGATCTCAGCTATTTTCGATGCGCACGGGCCCGGCCACCTGACTTTGGTCCTGCGGACGATCACCGAATCGTCGGGCAATGAACGGGCTCTCAAAGCACCGATCATCTGGGCCGTGTCGGACCTCATCGCGGCGCAGCCTGCATGGGCAGACCTGGGGCTTCGTTGGATCGAGGCTTTCGACGATGTCGACTTGCTGGCCCTCATGCGCCAAGCGCAGCCCAACCGGCAGGCCGTCCAGTTGCGGGCGGCGATCTGCACGCTGCTGTTCGAACGGCTATCAGCGGCGTTCGGACGGCCGGAGAAGGGCCCCCGGTCCAGCGCTGAGGCCGGGATAGCGATTGCGTGACTCGGAGCCGTCGACGATGGGGGCCCCCTGTAATTTACTCGCTAGTTACCATCCCAAGAATCATTCCGGATGGTTAGGGGAACCTTGTGGGGTTGTGCTGGAAGCTTCGCTCCCGTGTGAGGGCGGGGGTTCAACGTGGCAAGAGTACCGGCGAATAAGCTCTATTTTGGCGACAATCTCACGATGCTTCGAGAGCACGTGAAAGACGAATCGGTTGATCTGATTTACCTAGACCCGCCGTTCAATTCGAACGCCAACTATAACGTACTGTTCGGGGATCAGGGGGGCCGCTCGTCGGAGGCGCAGGCAGAAGCCTTCCGCGATACGTGGGGATGGGGAGAAGCCGCGTCCCTTGCCTATCATGAGGTCGAGAAGGGCGGCGGAGAGACCGCTGTTCTATTAAGCGCCTTGCGCACATGGCTAGGCGAAAGTGGGATGATGGCCTATCTCGCCATGATGACCATCAGGCTCCAGGAGATGCACCGAACGCTTTCGCATAAGGGCTCCTTGTTCCTCCACTGCGACCCCACGGCCAGCCATTATCTGAAATTAATCCTCGATTCCATTTTTGGCCACGACTGCTTCCGGAATGAGGTCATCTGGAAGCGCAAGGCAGGGCGTGGCGAAACAAACAACGCCGCAATACGGTTTGGCGTGAGCCATGACGTCATTCTGTTTTACGCCCGATCGTCGGAGAGCGTTTTTGAACGTCAATACCGGCCCAATAACCCCGACTATATAACCTCAAAGTTCACGCATGTTGATGCGTCCGGCCGTCGCTTTAGGTTGGACAATCTGACTAGCCCTTCCATGCGCCCAAACTTGAAGTACGCGTACAAAGGGTTTGAGCCACCGGAAAAAGGTTGGGCGGTCTCGCTGGAGACGATGAAGAAGATGGACGCCGAGGGACGAGTTCACTTCCCGGACTCCAAAACAAAACGACTGCAGCGCAAGAGATTTTTAGACGAGCTCCCGGGCGAGACGGTAGATACTCTTTGGGATGATATATCTCCAATTAATTCGCAGGCCCAAGAGCGGTTGGGATACCCGACCCAAAAGCCATTGAGCCTCCTGGAGCGCATAATCAATTCAACAACAGAGCCCGGCGCTACCATTCTGGATCCGTTCTGCGGTTGCGGAACGAGTGTCGAAGCGGCAGAGAAGCTTGGCCGCCGGTGGCTTGGCATCGACGTGACGCATTATGCAATTACGCTTATTGAAAAGCGGCTCGCCCGCTACGTGGGGTGCAACTATGGCGTCTATGGCCGCCCTACCGATGTAGCAGGCGCGCACGATCTCGCCCGTCGTGACAAGTACCAATTCCAGTGGTGGGCGGCATGGCTTCTTGGTGCGCAAACCTATGAATCGAAGAAGGGGGCCGATCGAGGCATTGATGCAAATATCTATTTTGCAAATGGCCCGTATGGGCTGGGCCGCATCATTCTTTCGGTAAAAGGCGGGGACCATGTCTCGCCTGTGATGGTCAGAGAATTGTCGGGCGTCGTTCAGCGTGAAGGGGCCAACATGGGCATTCTAGTGACGCTTGCGGAGCCGACGAGATCTATGCAGGCCGATGCGTCGGGCGCAGGCTTTGTGCCTAAGTCAGCCCACGGAAAGTTGCCGAGGATTCAGATCGCGACGGTAGAGCAACTGCTTGATCGTCGATTTCCGAAGCTTCCGCCGCTTCCGCAGCCTGTGGAAATGGTGCCTCGAAGCCGCGCCGCGCGCAATCGCGACCAACTGGAATTTCTCTTGCCCCTTGCCGGCCATGGCGTGTTGACCGATGCTGGTGCCTTCCGAGACCCCCGCTTTATGAAGGTCGGTTAGCTTCGCTATCCGTGAGTGCCGCCGTCTCCGTGGGCTGCGCGTGGGCTACAAAGAGCACTGCGCGTCCCGCGACGCGCTCAGGACCGGTCAATCTGCCCGTCATCCGGTCTAGTGCTTCGTCGAAGGCGTCGACGGATCTGCCCCGGCAGCAACCAGGCTGGTCCCAAGCCCGGAAGCGACCTCCGGCTCCAGCGTTAAGACCTGCTGTGTCGGGTGGCCGTAGTCGACGATCACGGCGACCTTGCCGTCGCCCGTGCGCGTGATGTCGATACTCTGCGGAACGATCGAGTCCAGCCGCTTGATCCGCTCAGTCGGAGCGCCGATCTGGCCTTCGTTGTTGTGCAACTGGCAGATGATTTTCCAGTCAAACCATTGGAGCTTACTTACCGGCAAATAGACGTGCTCCGTCGTGCCCTGAACAACAATGCAGGGTTCCGCCGGCTGCCCAGGGTCGTGCACCAGCATCTCAAATTGTACGTCCTGGATGTAGCACCGATTGATTTCTCTTCCGCTCATTTGGTTCTCCTATCGATCCACGGTCTTCTTGATGCACCAGCCGTCCAGGTAGGAGATGCATTTCAGGGGCTTGGCGTTGTAGATGGCAAGGCCGAGCCAAATGGCGCCGGCGCCGACGGCGAGGGCCGCAGCGATCTTCAGAGTCCGCCTCATCGTTCTCACCTCGCGGCGGCGCGGTTGAACAGATGGGGCACATATCTGTGGCGGTAGCTGAGGCGGTCGATTGCCAATGACTGCGGATCTCGAGCTAAGTGGTTGAAAGCTCTGGTGGGCCCGGCAGGACTCGAACCTGCAACCAGACCGTTATGAGCGGCCGGCTCTAACCATTGAGCTACAGGCCCGATCGGCAGCTTACACTGCGAGGCGGCCGGTCGGTAGTGTCTGAGCGGCCGCCAACTCGACAAAGAGAACACGGAGGAATGCCGCACTCGATTTCAGTCGAAGTCTCCCGCCAAGCAGAGACCCGCTGGAGAATCTCGCCGTCGAGGCTGACAGTGAACTTCCCACGGTAGGCGGGTCACAGCATCTGTCACTCCCACGCTCGTGATTGTCGCTGTCCATCTGAGGAATCTCAGAAACTGCCACAGAGCGCGCGTGGAATGCGAACAAGGGCGCCTTCCTCAGAAGAGAACGTTTGGGTGATAGCCGCACCTTGTCGTGCTCTGACGAATGACGAGCGCTGCATGACAGTGCCGCACCCGGCGGTTTCCCGGAACCCGCAGCTAGCGGCTCCTACCGGGATTACTCTCATGCAGCAACACATCGTTCTCGGACGCATCCGGGATCTCTTCCTTCCAGCGCACTGAGCCGAAGGGCCGCTCCAGCATGCGGCGAACCCGAACAGGATCGGGACCGACGTGAAAAGCTGCCGCCTCTCGCTCCAGCGCGCGCTCCGATCGCGTCGCGCGGTTACGCTGGCGCAGGTAGTCGAACCAAGTGGGGCAGTGATAGCGCTCCGTCCAGGACGTCGGATCGGCAATGTCGCGCGCGATCGACCAGCCATACGCACCATTGCGCTGCCGGAACAGCTGGACAGCCTGCATGGCATTGTGGAACGCCCTCGCATTCTCCTGCGCAACTCGATATTCGATCTCGACTACCAAAGGGCCGCTCCTTCCGGTCAGCGCCAACTTCACGTCGGGATCCTCAAGCAGCTCGGGCTCTTCACCGCGCGCACCAACGCGCGGCATGGGTAGCCAAAGCCCTAGCAAAGGCGAGAGCAGCATCAAGACGGCGGAGATCAGGAGCGCCGCTTCCACACCGGCGGCATCAGCCAGGCTGCCCCAGCCCCAGCTACCGATGGCGACCCCTCCTGATCCGGCCGCCTGATAGGCTGCCAGGGAGCGACCCGCAACCCAGCGCGGCGCCGATAGCTGCACACCGACGTTGAACAGCACCCAAGCCATCGTCCACACGGCCCCCGCCAGAACCAGTGCAACCGCGGTCAAGATAGAGTCCTGGCTCAGGGCCGCAGCGAGGAGGGCGCCACCCATCGACAGCGAGCAGGCCCGGATGGCCGCCTCACCAGTTAGCCGCTTGCGCATTTCGGGAATGTAGAATGCACCAATTACCGCGCCGAAGCCGAAAGCGCTCAGCAGAAGGCCATAGGTCTGCGCGCCGCCATGCAGAAGATCTCGCGCCACAATAGGCATCAACGCGATGATCGAGCCGCCTATTAGTCCGGTCACCATGGAGCGGACTAAGACGATTTTTATGGCCGGAGAATTCGTGATGTATCGCACCCCTGAGATAATGGCGCGATTGAATTTTTCGCGGGGCAGCCGCGAAGGCTGCGCCACGCGGTTCCATGAAAACAGCGCCCCCATGAGCGGAAGATATAACAGCGCGTTTAGTGCAAAGGACGCCACAGCACCAGCGGTAGCAACAACGATGCCGCCGAGCGCGGGTCCTACGCTGCGCGCGATATTGTAACTCATGCCGTTCAGCGCGACGGCAGCAGGCAGTGCATCGGGTGGCACCTGCTCACTTATCGACGATTGCCACGTTGGATCCATTAGCGCCACGCCGCTCCCGACCACGAAGCACAAGGCCAGCAATAGCATCGGCGTAACCATGTCGAGCCAAGCAAGTGTGGTCAGCGCAGTGGCACCGGCGAATGCAATTCCCAGAGAAACAAGGGACACGATTCGGCGATCATGCATGTCGGCGATCGCGCCCGCAGGCATTGCCATAAACATAACCGGAAGCGTAAGCGCAGTCTGAACCAGCGCGACCATATCGGCCGACGACGTCATCTGCGTCATCGCCCAAGCGGCGCCGACGCTCCGAATCAGAGCGCCCATATTTGAGAGAAGACCCGCGAGCCAGACGCGGCGAAAAGTAGCAATGCGAAGCGGCGCTGTGATGCCATCGCCGCCAAGCGTCTCAAGCTTTTGTACCTCGGTCATGTCAGCTGCTGCCGCGCCTGCCTCGACAGAGCCCATTCGCCGAAACGAAGACGCCAAGGCTTCGCTTCTAGGCAGGCATCCGGCAAGTCAATCTCGGTCATGCGGATCGATTTAAAGATAGAGGCACTCGCCCGACCGTGAAGCATTATAAGCAACAAAAGCCTTTTTGGCGGACCCTGCAATTTCGCGTGCAGAATTCTGACTATTTCCGCCTTCTCGCAATTGGAGAACCTCGGGAGCTCGACCAACACAATCGATCTCATTCGCATCCGTCGCTGAGGTGCGCTGAACGCTGAACAACAATCACACTACAGCATCACAGCGCAGATTTTTTGCGTTGTGCCGCAGTCGCGCGCTGAAAAAGCGCACGCCGAGGCGCGCCTTGGTGAGATACCGCATTCTGGATGAACCGCTGCGATTGTCTCCACAAGACGTGGTCTGGAGAACGCGAGCTGTGACATCGACGAGGGATCGACGCTCTCTGCTCTGTCACTTTCGACCCCGGCCACGTTCCAGACGAACCGGTGGTCTCATGAGCCGCTCAGAGCTTGACGTTGCTCTTGATATCCAGGCGATCAGGCGGGCACTGAACTCCCATTATGCATCATGCTCCCTGGGATGAAAAAGCGAACCGTCGGATGACCGTCTTCGTCGGCCGTCAGACAACTTAGCGGTTTGCTTGATTCGCCATTTATTCCACAGACCGTCGCGCGCAACCGCAGCGCTGACTCTGCTGAAGAAGCTCACGTTCCAACGGTCCTAAAGATGGAGCGGCAGCGCGACAGCGCCTGGTGCGCGTCCTGGAAGGAATCGCGTATGTTTGGCGCGTGCCCACATTCTGTCCGCGCGAGGGATGTCATGCTGCTGCTCGCCGCAAATCTCGAGGATGCGACTAACCATCTGACCTCTGTTTGGATTCAACCATATTAGAAGAGATTCGCGTCGGTATCATGCGCTTTTAGGGTACTTCTGCAGAATTGCAGCGCCCGGCCTCGTATCAGAGCGCCATGCGGCCATGATGTAATCCGCTGGCGTGTGCAATGTGATCACCCGACGGATCACCCCGGAGCAGTTGCGGCTTGACGAAGATCAAAACAACCAATTCCAATCCATTATCCTCTCGCAAGATTCGAAGGAGCAAGATGCCTCATGCGCCATCCCCTCTTAATTCTTGGGCTCGGAATTCCCATTCTCGTTGGTGCGGCACAGGATTCGGTCGCGTCTCCGCGGGATCGTGCCATATACATGCCAGCGGCTCCACCAGACCTTTATTGCTTACGGGGGCGCACCTGGGGATATCCGGGCAATTGCCAATTCTTGACTTATAGCCAATGCTCGATGACCGCATCAGGCACAGACGCCTATTGTGGGAGGAACCCAACCTACGCGTTCCGGCAATACGGATGGGGACCTCGCTGAAGGAAAAAGATTGGCGGCTCGCGCAGATCGTAAGCCCTCTGCCTCGCTTCATCAAAACTGGCTGAAAGGCCTCATTTCGTTTTGACCAAGCGAGGCGACTGCGAGCGCAACACAGCCCTCAGTCCTCACGATCAGGACGTCTCCGCGAGCTGCAAGAAGTTCATAAGCAGCACGTGACCTTGTTGCGTTAGTATCGATTCCGGATGAAATTGCACGCCATAGGTTGGGTGAGAACGATGTGCGAGAGCCATAATCTCGCCTTCGTCAGAACGCGCTGTGACCCCGAGATGCGGCGAGCATGAATCGAGCTCAACAACAAGGGAATGGTAGCGTCCAGCGCAAAGTGGGGACGGGAGTTCTTTGAAGAGCCCACGGCCCTCATGCGTAACGTACGAGGACCGGCCGTGCATGGGGCTTCGTGCACGCGCAATGCGTCCGCCGAAAACGCTTCCGATGCACTGATGTCCGAGACAGATGCCGAGAATTGGAACGCGTCCCGAAAGGTGCCGAACGACGGCGGTGGATATTCCGGCCTCCATTGGAGTGCAGGGGCCAGGGGAAATGACTACTGCGCGCGGCTTGAGGCCGGCAACATCGCTTACGCTGACCTCGTCGTTCCGGATGACTTTCGTTGCTTCGCCAAGCTTGCGGAAGTACCGCGCAATGTTGAAGACGAAGGAGTCGTAGTTGTCGATGATGACAATCAAAATTCACCAGATGTTTCAGCACGAAACGCGTCAAAGATTCGCTGCGCCTTGGCGAGCGTCTCTTCGTATTCGGCGTCTGGATCCGACATCGCTGTCACGCCGCCACCCGCATGAAACACGGCCATATCATTGTCGATCGTTACGGTGCGTATCGCAATATTCGTATCCATCTGGCCGTTGAAGCCGATGAAGCCGATTGCCCCGCAGTAGACCTCTCGCGCCACCCGCTCGATTTCCGAAATAATTTCCATCGATCGCACCTTTGGCGCCCCGGTAACGGAGCCGCCGGGAAAGCAAGCTCGAAGTAGCGTAACGGCGTCTTGGTCTCCTGCAAGTTCACCCGTAACGATCGATACGAGGTGGTGCACTGAGGCATAGGATTCGAGGCCGCACAGCACTGGAACGTCAATCGAATGTGGAGTGCAAACGCGCGACAGATCGTTGCGCATGAGGTCGACGATCATAGTATTCTCGGCACGGTCCTTTTCGGACGCGACTAGGAGTTCAGCGCGACGCTGGTCTTCCTTGGAATCAGCAGAACGCGCGATCGTGCCTTTGATGGGGCGCGTTTCGACCTGTCGTCCGTCAAGCCTCAGGAATCGTTCCGGCGAGCTCGATGCAATGGTGAGTTTGCCGTAGCGCAGGAGGGCTGCAAAGGGTGCCGGGTTCAATGACCGTAGCTGGCAGTAGAAGGCAAGAGGATCAAATGAGGTCGACAGGCGGGCGCTGAAGCGCTGCGCAATGTTAGCCTGGAAGACCTCTCCGGCCAGAATCAAGTCGATGACGCGCCGGACCGCCGCAATGTAGGCCTCACGGCTGAAGTTCGAATGCCATGCGGCATCTCGGCCGGGGGAGTTGCTCCCCGACGTCTTTGGGCCCGCAAGCAATGCTGCTGCAAACTCGTCGGCGCGACGGCCTGCGCGTTCGGCGCGACGTGCGGGATCCTGTTCCGGCCATCCGGTGGAAACGACCCAGCATCTATCATCACGGTGGTCGTAGCTGATGACCACGTCATAGAAATGGAGGATGGATTGGGGTAAACGCTGACCGGGAATCGTCGGCACCGACAATCGCTCCAGAGTCCTGTTCAGATCGTAAGCAAGGAAGCCGGCCGCGCCTCCCTGGAACGGCGGGAGATCAGGACGATGCTCTTGCGGATACTTGGCGAGCAGGGTGCGAAGGACTTCCCATGGATCGCCCTCGAGAGCCTCTCCGTTGCAACTCGCTTGTCCGTCCGCGACGATATAGGTGCTGAACGGGTCGCAGGTCAGATATGAGTAGCACCCGAGCAACTCATGCCTTGCTGCGCCGTCGAAAAACGTGAGGTGTGCTCGATGCGCGAGACATCGCATCGCTGTGACCGGCTCAATCCACTGCAGCTCGCGGACGTGCATGGGCCTGTCAGTCACCGACGGGCATGTTATGAGGCGTGCTCCGATTGTGATCCCGACCCCAACGAGAGCGACGCCCGTCTGGGACCCGCAAGCTCTTGAGATCGATCGTCAGGTCAACCCCCGCCAGTGGACACAGTGCGCCGAGTAACTTGGCTCTTCGCTGCCATTGAGGCCAAACGCGCATCCGTTGATACATTGTAGTCAGCCGCGAACCGCAGCTCCCGGAGCGGTCGTACCCGTCTGATCGATTCCTGGTACAGATCATGCGCCTTGTAAGCTGCGAGTTCCGTCTCGTTGTCGAACTCACCATAGACCACAACGTCGACATCATTGCCGAGCTGGTCGGACTTGCGATTGCGAGCAACCTCGAGCCGGCGTGCATGTGGGATTGTGGTGAGCACCGATAGGCCTTCGACGATTTGGTCGATATGGACCCTATCCTTGGCGGTGAACAAGACGATGTGACGAATCATGGATGGCCGTTGGTGATATCGGAAGTAGATCGCATAACTACCTTAGGATCGAGGCCGCCGCAACGCTCGCCAAAGCGGTCGCTGGTTTGACGCCCTTGCGATTGTCTGCTGTTTTCAAAGAAGCTCATCCGATCTTATTTCTGCTCAGGAAGCGGGAATGGCAAGGCGCTCGATCGTTTGAATGTGCCGTGCCGGCAGGTTGCAGGCTTGATCAACGTTGCGCGCTCGAAGTGCCCGCAGAATCAGGCGGTGGTCTTGGTTGGACCGAGGTCGCCAGCCGGCATTTCGCGCGATCGCGAACGCTAATCGTGAATTTGCGAGTTGTAGTCCGTCAAGGCTCGCGAGTAGGCGCGGCATCGCGCAAGGCGCCACCAGCGCGTGGTGAAAGCCGCGGTTGGCCGTCTCAAACTCCTGAATCGTCAGGGCATTGTCTCCCTCAATCAGGGCGAGCTCGATCCGTGCCAAATGGGCCGATGTGAGTTTTGGAGCTGCATTGCGCAACGCGACCACTTCGAGCGCAGCACGCATCTCGGCGATCTCCTTCACTGAATTGGTGTCGAGCGGGGCAACCCTCACACCGCGACGGGGCACAGTGACGACAAGATGTCGGGCCTCCAGTTGCCAAAAAGCCTCGCGCACCGGGACGTGGCTGGAATTGAATTCCCGCGCGACATGATCCTGCCGGAGTGGGGCGTCTGGCTGCAGCGCGCCGTTGATGATGCGCTCACCGATTGACTCCGCTATGCGCACCGCAACCGTCGTGTTCTCGTCAGTCATCATAGATTATCTATCATTACCCCTCCGTCGATGATCGGCATAAGCCCGCTCGTTTTGCAGAATTTCTGCAATCCCTGCAGACTTTCGCGGTCTTTTGGCGTTGGCATACGGTTATGTTTTAATGTCGAAGAGGCAAAGCAGGCAGGAACGGGCGGCCACAGGATAGATAATCGCCGGGATAATCTATCATTAGGAAAGGCGAGACTTATGGTTCCTGCCGTCGGAGTGGAACGGAATGACGGGCGCAATTGCGCGCCGGTCCGCCATGACTGGCAGCGCGCCGAGGCCGAAGCGCTCTATGGCCTGCGGTTTGCCGACCTGATGTTTCAGGCGCAGAGCGCTCATCGCAAGAACTTCGATCCAAGTCACGTCGAAACAGCAAGCCTGCTCAGCATCAAGACCGGCGGCTGTCCGGAAGACTGCGGTTACTGTTCGCAGAGCGCGCATTACGACACCGGCGTGAAAGCGACCCGATTGATGGATCGCGCCGATGTGGTCGCCACCGCGCAAGCCGCCATGGACGCCGGCGCGACCCGCTTCTGCATGGCCGCGGCCTGGCGCAGTCCAAAGGACCGCGATCTCGATCAGGTCTGTGACATGGTCAGCGCGGTCAAAGATCTTGGCATGGAAACCTGCGTCACACTCGGCATGCTGACGCCGAAGCAGGCCGCACGGCTCTCCGATGCCGGGCTCGACTTCTATAACCACAACGTCGACACGTCGCCGGAGTTCTACGGCAAGATCATCACCACCCGCACCTTGCAGGATCGCATCGACACACTTTCGCATGTGCGCGAGGCCGGCATCAAGGTCTGCTGCGGAGGCATTATCGGTATGGGCGAGCTCCTCGAGGACCGGCTCGGCATGCTCGTGCTGCTCGCCAATCTCGGTAAGCATCCGGAAAGCGTGCCGATCAACTTGTGGAACGAGGTCAAGGGCGTGCCGGTCAATGACACCGCGGAGCGTCCCGATCCGATCGCGCTAGTGCGCCTGGTTGCGACCGCCCGAATCATGATGCCGAAGAGCGTGGTGCGGTTGTCCGCCGGACGGCAGTATATGACCGATGAGCTGCAGGCGCTGTGCTTTTTGGCCGGCGCGAATTCGATCTTCATCGGCGACGTGCTGTTGACCACCAAAAACCCGCAGCGCGACCGCGACGCGAATTTGCTGGACCGGCTCGGCATCAGGTCCGGGCTTGCCTGAGTGAAACAGACCAGCGGGCACGCCGTGCGCAAACTCCAGCTTAGGTGAGAAATGCAGATTACGTTGATGAAAGGCAAAATCCATCGCGCCTCGGTAACCGAAGCCGATCTGCACTATGTTGGCTCGATATCGATTGATCGTACGTTGATTGACCCGGCCGGATTTTGATCAACGAACGCGCGGGAATCTACAACATCGAGACCGGAGCGCGCATCGCCACCTATGTGATCGAAGCGCCCGCGAGGTCGGGCATCATTGGCCTGAATGGTGCGGCCGCGCGACTCGCGATGCACGGAGACAAAAGTATTATCGTTGCATTTGCGTCATTTGATGAGGCGGAAGCAAAAATCTTCAGGCCGCGCGTTGTGGTGGTTGACGGAGCAAATCGCATCTTGTCAGGTTGAAGGTTAAGAGCCCGAAGCCGAAGCTTTGTTCTTTGCGGCCATCAGAACGTTCGCGAGATCGACCGCTACTTTGCGAGTGAAGAATGAATTCAATCCAGATGGCCAAAGTTGGCGACTATGTCGCGGCCTTGCATGCCTCGAAGCAAGACAACAGGCTGCGTGGCCTCGAGCCGCGCGCGGGCATCGATTTTACGTCGAACGATTATCTGGCGCTCGCGAGCGCGCCGCGGATGAAACAGGCCGTTTCCGCTGCGCTCGAGGCCGACACGCCGATCGGAGCCGGCGGGTCGCGGCTTCTGCGCGGCAATTGGGAGGAACACGAAACTCTCGAACAAGAAGCGGCTCAGTTCTTTCGGGCTGAGACGGCGCTATTCGTTGGTGGCGGTTATGTCGCAAATTTTGCCGTCCTGACAACGCTGCCGCAGCGGGGCGATCTGCTTGTTCTCGATCCTCTGGTGCACGCCAGTATTCATGAAGGCGCGCGCGCTGGCCGTGCCGAGTTTCGGATAAGCGCCCATAATGATCCCCAATCGATCGAAGACATAATTCGTGACTGGCGGGCCGAGGGCGGAACGGGTTGCGTCTGGATCGTGGTCGAAAGTCTCTACAGCATGGATGGCGATTTCGCACCGCTCGAAGACTTGGTCGCGATCGCGGACCGGTACGACGCGTTCTTGATGGTGGATGAGGCTCATGCCACAGGCGTTTACGGCGAGCGGGGACGGGGGCTCATCGCCCCCTATGAAGGGCGCGAAAATCTCCTGGTCGTTCATACCTGCGGCAAAGCGCTGGGCGCAGCTGGTGCGCTTGTCACTGTCTCCGCCGTGCTGCGCGACTTCATGATCAATCGCTGCCGTCCCTTTATCTTCGCCACTGCGCCCTCACCGCTGATGGCGGTTGCCGTAAGGGAGGCACTCTTCATCCTGCAAGGAGAACCTGAGCGGCAGTAGCGTCTGGCCAGGCTGGTCGCGTTCACGCATGGGAGATGGGTTTGCGCGGTTGGCAAAGCCCTTCGGCCTCACAGATCGTGCCGCATATCGTTGGCAACAACGCACGTGCGATGCGGCTCGCCTCCGCACTGCAGGCTCGCGGCCTCGATATCCGCGGAATCCGGCCGCCAACCGTGCCGGCGGGCACAGTCCGTTTGCGAATTTCACTGACGCTCAACGCTGGGGAGGATGACGTGCGTGCAATGCTCGATGCTCTGTTCGAGGAGACCAGAGGTGAAGCTCGATGAGGCAGCAGATCGTGGTCACGGGCACAGATACCGGGATCGGGAAGACGGTGTTTTCTGCGGGGCTCGCCGACCTCCTTGGCGCGAGCTATTGGAAGCCGATTCAGGCCGGCCTCGAAGGAGAGACCGATACTGAACTCGTCGCGCGACTGGGCAATCTCTCTTCCGATCGCATCGTGCCGGAGCGTTATCGCCTTCAGACGCCCGCTTCGCCCCATCATTCCGCCGAAATTGACGGGATTCGCATCGACCCAGATTCACTCGATGTGCCAGACACCGGGGAGCGACCGTTAGTGATTGAGGGCGCTGGCGGCCTCATGGTGCCGCTGAGTGGCGGAACACTCTATGCTGACGTCTTCAAGCGATGGCGGCTTCGAGTCGTGCTTTGCGCGAGCACAGCGCTGGGCACCATCAATCACTCGCTGCTGTCGATAGAGGCTCTGCGAAAGCGCGAGATCCCCATTCTTGGGATTGCATTTATTGGCGAAAGAAATGCTGAGACTCAGACTGCAATTCGCGAGATCGGGCGGGTGCGTTGGTTAGGGCGATTACCCTGGCTCTCGCCTCTCACGGCGGACATGCTGCAGGCCGCGTTCAAAACCTCATTCCGTGCTGATGATTTCAAGCGATGATGCCAAAGACGAGGTCGCCAATCTGGCATCCGTTCACACAACATGCACTTCACGACGAGATGACAAAGACTGTACGGGGTGATGGTGCCTATCTCCACACCGCGGATGGTCGCCGTATCTTAGATGCAATCTCATCCTGGTGGGTCGTGACCCATGGTCATTGCCATCCACATATCGTGAGCGCCATTCAGAACCAGGCAGGCAAGCTCAACCAGATCATCTTTGCCGGCTACACCCACGATCCGGCTGAGGAGGTTGCGACGGTGCTTTTGAAACTCGCACCCCCTGGTCTTGATTACGTCTTCTTCTCCGACAGTGGCTCGGCCAGTGTGGAAGTAGCCCTAAAAATGGCACTCGGCTATTGGCATAATATCGGCAAACAGCGCATACGCATTGTCGTGATGCAAAACTCCTACCACGGCGATACGGTTGGAGCGATGTCGGTCGGTGCCCGTGGCGTGTTCAACGCCGCGTACGGGCCCGTGCTGTTCGATGTTACCTCAATCCCGTTCCCGGTGAGAGGTCATGAACCGGCGACGCTCGATGCGCTCGAGTCTGCATGTCGAAACGAAATGCCAGCCGCCTTTATTGTGGAGCCTTTGATATTGGGGGCGGGCGGAATGCTGATGTATCCAGCCTCGGTCCTGAGAGAGATGAACCGGATCTGCGAGGCCTCGGACGCCCTGTTCATTGCCGACGAGGTCATGACGGGCTGGGGTCGCACCGGAACATTATTCGCCTGCCAGCAGGCCAATGTCACGCCCGATATCGCCTGCTATTCGAAAGGCCTCACGGGAGGGGCACTTCCGCTCGCGGCGACACTCTGCCGCGCGGATATTTTCGACGCGCATTATTCGAAAGATCGGACGCGTACGTTCTTTCATTCGAGTTCATATACGGCAAATCCAGTGGCCTGCGCCGCGGCAACCTGGATCTCTGGCAAGATCCGGAATCTCGCCAACGCATGGCGTCGGTCGCCACAATGCAAGAGCAGGCAATTGAGCCATTCCGCGCCGACTCGCGTTTTGCAAACGTCCGGCGGACAGGCACGATTACAGCACTCGATCTGAAAACCAAGGATGCAGGCTATCTCGCGGGCGTCGGTCCGAAACTTCAGGCTTTCTTTAAAGGCCGAAATCTGCTGCGGCGGCCGCTCGGCAATACCATCTATGTAATGCCACCATATTGCGTCACAGGGGCAGATCTTGATGAAATCTACGTCGGCATCAGAGATGCCGCCGATGCGCTAGCTTAAGGCGGGCTTGGCGCGTTTAGCGAGCGGGAACCCCAGGTTCGACCGGCGGGTGTCGGATTGCCGACCTTTAACCGCGTAAAGGCAAAGAGGTGGCACTGATAGCTACCGATGAATTGCTGTACGTGCCCGTCGGCGCCAGTTGAATTCCGTTGAGCAAAGCCGCGCGCACGCGGGATTTAAACGTCAACGCGCGACTCATTGCATTAATCAAGATCGAAATATCGTTACAGTCAACAATTGAGACTTTGCCGGCGAAGCACCCCTGCGATGGAGCGGGCCGCTTCGCCAAGGAGGCGCAATTCGGAGCTCAAACTCTTGCGCCCGGTGTCCGTACATGCCGCGAGACTAGGCATCGCCAGCGTCGCACTTCACGTGCGGGCATGGTGCTGCAGCGAAGAAAAGGGGGCTATCCACGTAATGCCAACAGGAGGCGAGGAATGCGCAACAGCTCCCATAGTTTGCACCACGATTCAGTAAGGTGCTGCGCGATATGCGGTGGAAGGTTCGGGCTGATCCGTTACTACTGCTGGCGAACGGCCCTTTGCTCCAAGAGATGCGTCGACCGCTTCAAGGCCCGGCGAGAGGCCGACCATCAATGGTTTCGCTGGTTGCGAGCGGCTTAATACATGGCTCAACGAGCCCACG
>NZ_JBIXJX010000039.1:0-22135 GCF_052871955.1 Bradyrhizobium sp. CAR08 | reverse complement strand
CACCGGCCTCATGCTCGCGCAGCACGCCTATAATCTGCTCTTCCGTAAACCTGGCTCGCTTCATTTGTCCGTCCTTCAGAAGGCCGGACTCTAACTTCAACTGGAGGAAATCGGCAGGGGCAGGTCACAAATCGGACACGTCTGTTGGGGGCCCACTGAGGGATGTTGTTCGTACTGCACATCCTCGGCCCAGCATGGACTACCGGCCGGTGTGGTCCGAATTCGCGCCCAACGCTCAAGTGAGTGGGACCGAGCAAATGTGACGACCTCCGATGCAAAACGTGGCGAAAGAGAGTCGCTAATGGAAGATGATGGAATACGAGAGGGGTAGCTGTCCGCGGCGGGAGTGGACGTAGTTTCCCTTTCCATCGGCAATCCGGCGCATCTTTTACACCTGCCGCGCATCACAATCCGCGACACCGAAGCCGCTCACGAACCCCAATGGGCTGCCGGTTCACAGAGATCATGCGCGAGATGGCTCCTGGCACAACACGTTGAACAACACGGCAGGCCGGTTGGTCGGACGCATATTATCCAGGTGATCGGCGGCGGCAGACACGGAGAAAGCCATCAGTTGTGGAGGGGGCCACAAATTAAGCGGCTGCACGTCCCTAGTGACATAGAAGAGAACGTGAAGCTTACCTTTGGAATGGCAGATCGCCGTGAGCGACAACGATCGGACGGCGGTCGTGTCTCGGAGCCCTGAGTCGCAACCGATCTCCCGAAGCGAGTTGACAGACCACTCCGCCGTGGCCTGCAAATCTCTTTGTATGGCGGTTCTGTCGAGATACTGGGAATCCGCAACAGACTAAAGAGCTGCTTGAGAGTTGCATCTCGGGAGCACATGATCAGGTCAGAGTGCGAGATCCCTCTCGTTATCTGGGCTCAGGTCAGACGATCGAGCGGAAGGCGAAGGCTCCGTCCCGCCCTCTTTTGGTTCTGCAGCATCGGCATTTGCTGCTGAGGTCCACCCTCACCGAGAAAGACTCTCTTGCGGCCTCGCTCGAAAGGCTGATCCAATGCCCTTTGGAAAGAATAGCAGGACGATGATCATGATTGCGGCCACCAGCATGTGGCGCCCCTCGGCGAAATTATTGATATTGGCGAAGCCTTCCGAGATGAACGTAAGGACAAGCGCCGCAAATAGCGGACCATAGATGCTAGAGGTTCCGCCAACGAGCACCATGCTCAGAACGAGCGACACGGTCGAGAAGTCGAACACCTCAGGGGAAGCCACGCGCACGTAGATGACATAAAAGCCACCAGCCAAGCCTGCAAAGAACGCACTTGCTACAAGCGCCTTCAGACGCTGCCACGCGACGGGAATGCCGCGGGACGCAGAGTAGTCCTCATTGTCGCGTAGCGCCCTGATCGACAGGCCAAATTCTGATCGAACGAGCCAGTGCAGACACGCGGTCGTGGCGACGAGCAGCGCAAAAGCGACATAGTAGAAGCCGAGCTTATTGTCGCGTAAGAAATTGTAATCTGGAAGCCATATCGTCGGCACCCGCACCATGCCTTGCGTGCCGCCCGTGATATCCGATTGGTTTATGACAAGCTGCATTATGAGCTGGCTGAATGCGAAGGTAACTAACACCACATAGACGCCCTGAAGTCGCGCAACGGGCAAAGCGACTATGGCAGCGGCAGTGGAGGCCGCGCCCGCCCCTACCAGCATCGCTATCCACGGATCGACACCCAAAAGTTTCGCGCTCAGACCCGCTGCATAGACGCCGACACCGAAGAAGGCGATATGCGCAAAATTAAAGATGCCGGCATAGCCAAGAGTGAGGTCCCAACTGGCGGCGACAATGCCGTAGACGAACGAGATGATAAATAGATGTCGCAGATACACATCATGGACAAAGATCGGCACAAGGAGCCCTGCAATCAACAGGCTAGCTATTAGCCATGTCTTTCCGTTGCTCAGGACCTCCATCAGTGCACAACCTTTCCGAGAAGGCCTTGCGGCCTGACGAGCAACACCAAGATGAGCAGGACGAAAATGATAGAGGGGGCCCAGTAGATACCAACCAGAAAAACCAGAGCCGCTTCAAGCAGTCCTATCAGATAGGCGGCCACGATCGTTCCACTCAGCGAACCGAGTCCGCCAAAGATGACAACGATCAATGACTTGACGAGCGGATCCGAGCCGAATTCAGGGGTCAGTAAACGGACCGATCCAAGAAGCACTCCCGTCAAGCCGGCAAGCACCGCCGACAGAGCGAAAGTAATGATGAAAAGGCGAGAGACGTCGATCCCGATTAGCCGCGCGCTATCCGGGTTTTGCCCAACCGCCCTTATCCCGCGGCCGATCCGAGAGTAACCTAGGAACAGCCAAAGCGCGCCGAGTAACAGCGGCGCCACGACGATTAGCAGGGTCTCTTGGGCCGAGATGGTCGTTTCGAAAAGACGGACCTTGCCTGGAATGATCGGAGCCAGTTGCTTAAGCCTTGCTCCCCAGATCAGTTGGATCCCTTTCTGTATGAACATCATGGCGGCAAGTGTGGTCATGACAGTGATAAGCAAGATATCTCGATGGTCGTAAAATGGCCGAACGACCACTCGCTCTATCAGAATGCCGACACCAACCAAGGCCGCCGCCGAGACCGCGATTCCGGTCGCCAACCCGAGGTCAAGCCCAGCCCTATCGGACACGGTCCAGGCGACATACGCACCAAGAGTCATCAAGACCCCGTGCGCAAAATTGAAAATGCCAAGCGTGGACCAAACCAAAGACAGTCCACTCGCCATTAAGGCATAGCCGGAGCCGAGCACGATACCGCTGACCAGAATGGCACTTAGGATGTCAGTCGTGATCATGCGCCCTCCGACCCGAAATACATGTCCATGATCTCATCGTGGTCGACTTCTGCGCCCCGGTTGATTTCACGGCTAATTTCGCCGTGGTCGACGAGGTACATGCGATCTACTAACGACAGGATAAATGCAATGTCCTGTTCCACCAAAAGAAGTGGGATGCCACGGGACGATATCTCGGCGATTGCTATGGCAAGTTCGTCCTTGAGTTTGGGCGATAGTCCGAGTGTCGGTTCATCCAGCATCAGCATGCGCGGCGCGCCCATGAGCCCCACACCAATCGAGAGCATCTGGCGCTCACCACCAGATAAAGTCTTGCATTGCTGCCGACGACGCTCGGCAAGCCTAGGAAAAAGCTCGAGCACGTATTGAAGATTCGTCTTTAGCTCCTCCTGGGCGCGTCGCGTGTAGGCCGCAAGCTCGAGTATCTCCGAGATCTGCATGTCGGGGAAAAGCCGATTGGCCTGCGGCACATGAACTAAGCCCCGCGCGACGATCTTCTGCGGCGCTAGATCATCGATCGCTTCGCCCATGAAGGACACGCTGCCTGTGCGAGGTCGGATCACCCGCGAAATCGTGTTTAGTAGGGTTGTCTTGCCATGCCCGTTGGGCCCAAAGAGTCCCACGCGCTCATTTAGTCCGACGTGAAGGCTGACGCCGAGCAGCACATCAGGAGCGTCATAACCAGCACGCAGACCGACAATCTCGAGAGCGTTCGAATTGTGGCTCAAAGTTTTGCCTCCCGCTTACCCAGATAAGCTTCGACAACCTTGGGGTTGCGCACCACCTCTTCCGGCTTGCCCGACGCGATGACGGCCCCGTGATTGAGAATCATCAGGTATTCAGAGACCTTCAGGAGAAGTGGCAGCACGTGTTCGATGAGGACGATAGTTGTTCCGCGTCCGTGCACGGCGGCTATGAGATCACGAAGACCGGATACCTCGGGCTTCGTGAGCCCGGCCGCGGGCTCGTCGAGGAGAAGCACCTTAGGCCGGCCGGCAATTGCAGAAGCGATCATCAATTGTTTGCGCTCGAACACTGAGAGGTCCGAAGCGGCTTTCGTTCGCCGTTCACTCGGCAGTGATACGTCATCGAGCGCCTGCTCGGCGGCATCCTTAGCTTGGGCCGAGGGCATCTGCCCGCAATAGACGGCGCTCGCATAGACGTTTTCTCGGGCGCTGAGCGTGGCAAACTCCGCATCCTTCTGAAATGTGCGAAGGATACCCGCCCGGCTGATCTCATGTGGTCTCAGACGATGCATCGGCCTTCCGGACAGGAGGACATCGCCCTTAGTCGGGAAAAACGGAATGCCGGTGATGACATTGAAGAGTGTGCTCTTGCCGCTGCCGTTAGGACCCGCGATGCCGAAGATTTGCCCCTTTCGGATCGAGAACGATACGTTGTTGAGAGCAACCAGAGCGCCGAAGCGCTTGGTGACCTCGCGGATCTCAAGCAGCGGCTCACTATCGTTTGGTTCTGGCATCGTATGCTCATGCAGTTCGCGTTGAAGAGCTAGCAGCAGTGAGCCGCATCGTTCATTTGACACCGCACCAATCGAAGATGGCAGCCGCCAGCTCCGAGCGAGTCCCCCCGACTCATCGATGAGCAGGTCCGGCGGCGGCGCCGGAGGGATCGCGCCCGCCGCAATGGCTAGACCTGACTACTTCATCCAGGGAGGCATGCGAAACTCGCCTGCCGCGTACTCCTGTGGGTAAAAGAGCACCCGCTTGCCGTCCCAGATTTGGAAGAACTGAATCGGAAGTGCGTTGTCACCTTGGACGGCAAGATGCGTATTTCGGTCGAACAAGAGCGTACCGGTTGCGATCTGCTTATGGGTCTCTCCGATGGCCTTGCCGATAGCGAGCCGTTTGGTCGGGTCGCCAACCTTCTTGAGCGCGTCCGCGTAAACCATCACTTCTTCATACAGCACCGGCCCATAGGAACCGGGCTCGTTGCCATATTTGTCGGTGTATTTTTTGACGATTTCCGCGGCCCGAGGATTCTTCGGCGTAACGAGCGAGCCGCCGAGCAGATTATAGACGACGCCTGTGGCCTGTTTGCCTGTCAGTTTGAGAAACTCGGGCACAGAAGGCGCGTACTGGATGAAGATCAGGCTGTCAGTTGGCTGCTCAAGGAACTGAGTTAAGAACTTAGCCGCGTTGCCAGTCTGGTAGTCGGTATTGATGATGACTGCCGGATTGTCCTGACGAACCTTGGCGAGGAACGTCCGCCAATCGCCGATTTCTCCGAACGGCAGAAGATCGGCGGAAGTCACGGTCCAACCAGCCTCCTCAAAGCTCTTCTTGAGGCCATTCATGATTGTCTTCGAATAGGGATTGTCGGAGGAAATCAAGGCGACCTTTTTATTCGGCAGCTTCAGCTTGCTGCTCGCCTCGAGGCTGTTGAGGACCGGCACCACCGCCGTATTATAGGCATCATATGAGGGGCTGAATGACCAGACAGTCGAGAACTTATCTGGGTGAGGCGCGATCATGTCGCGCGTCTGAGCAGCGCTCCCAGCGAGCAGGTACGGCATATCCTGCTCGGCCATTGTCTCGATTTCAAAATTGCTGCCGCTGGCATAACCGGTGACGATGGCATTCAAGTCACGGTCCCCCACAAGCCGCTCGATCGCGCTGGTTACCGCATCGGCGGACTGATTCTGGACGTCTCCCACCACCACTTGCAGCTTGTATCCAGCAACCCCGCCAGCCGCATTAATCTCCTCAACGGCAAGTTTGGCTCCGTTGACCATCTCGGCTCCATCCGCGGCCGAGCCTCCGGCGAGCGGCGCGAGAACCCCGATCTTAGCGACTTTGTCCGCAGAGTGGACGGGGGATGCCGCCACCAGAGCCGTAAAAGCTAGAAAAAGGCAAATAGAACGTTTCATGACGATATTCCCCTCCAGGTTGTTACAGCTCGATAGTTATTTGACCCCGCAGCAGTCGATGATGGCGGCGGCCAAGGTTTTGGTCGTCTCCTCCAGCGAGGCGATATCCACGTACTCGTCGCTAGCGTGGAAACCATCGCCGGTCGGGCCGCAAGTGACCGCATCGATCCCCGCACCGGCATAGTGCGAAGCGTCGGTTTTACCGATCATTCCCAAGATCTTAGGTTGTCCGCCGGCTTGTGCCCGACGCTTCAAAAGCGACTTTGCGATCGGGTGATTAGGTGACGTATCCATGGGCGGGAATTTGCAACCACCAAGCTCCCACTCAACCTTGATCGGATTCTTCTGCAACCAAAGATCCTGCTGGCAGAAGTGGTACACGAACGCTTCGAACTCGGACCGGATCTCTTGTCGCGTCTGGTGAGGAAGGAACTTGTAATCGAGATCGATCACCGCCACGTCGGGGATAATGGCGGGGTTGGTCATAATCAGGGGCAAGCCATCTGGCCCCAGCCCCGCGCCACCACGAATTGCTCCGATATTGATCGTGTTCATACCGGCAGGAAGCAGACGATGCTGACGATTGCGACAGCGTGAGCTTTCGAAGCTCGCCAGAGCAGCGAGGAAGCGAGCGGCGAGTTCGATCGCGTTCACAGCTCGTCCAAAACGATCAGGCCCATCGCGCTGCGGCCAGATCTCATTGTAGCGCAAACTTGAATGCCCCATCTTGCCCTGGATGGTAAGGCGGATCCACTCCAGCCCCCCCTCACAGACAAGGACATCACCCCAACTTGGCTCGGTAATAATGGCGCCTTTGGCCACATGACCACGTCGAATAGCGTCGATCGCGCCGAAGCCGCCGGCTTCCTCATCAACAACGGAATGTATGGCTACACGACCATTGAGCTCGATCCCGGCCTTGCGGATGCCACGAATAGCTGCAATTGCCGCAGCCACTCCGCCCTTCATATCGACCGCGCCGCGACCATAGAGCTTACCGTTCCTGATCTCGCCACCGAAGGGCGCGACGGTCCAAGTGTCACGATCGCCGATCGGCACCACGTCGATATGACCGCAGAGCAACAGGCTGCGCTCCTCAACGCCCGCAATCTGGCCGACGACATTCGGCCTGCCTGGAAAGACGTCCCATCGGTCGATCGACATGCCGAGCGAAATCAGCTCTGATTCGATCAAATCTTGGACGGCGCTCTCGCGGTTCTGATCCGGATCCTCGAGGAACTTCGGGTTGACCGACGGGATACGAACCAGCTTTTGCGTGAGCTCCGTCGCATATTTTCGCTCAGCGTCAAGCGCTTTCCATGCGGCCTTGATCGCGACTTCTGAATCGGGCACTTCGACTGAAAGCATCATGATGAAGTCCCTGTTTCCACTGAGCCCGAGGGCTCACCTGACGCCGCACCAATCGATGATGGCAGCCGCCAGAGTTTTGGTCGTCTCCTCAAGAGAGGCGATGTCCACGTACTCATCGAGGCCGTGTAGACCATCTCCGGATGCGCCGCAGATCACCGCATCGACACCCGCCCCGGCGTAGTGTGCGGCGTCTGTGACGAAAATCACTCCTGAAATTTTGGGCTTTCCGTCGAGCTGTGTTCGTCGCTTCAAAAGGGACTGCGCGAGCGGATGATCGGGCGGGGTATTTATCGGCGGAAAATGGAGGCCGCCGAGTTCCCATTCGACCTTGATGGGGTTCTCCTGCAGCCATAGGTCCTGCTGGCAGAAGTGATGCACGAACTGTTCAAACTCGGACCGGATTTCTTCCTTCGTCTGAGTGGGAAGAAAATTGTAGTCGAGGTCGATGACTGCCACGTCGGGGATGATGGCGGGATTGGTCATGACGAGCGGCAGCCCATCAGGCCCCAGTCCCGCTCCGGCCCGCATCGTGCTGGCATTGATGGTGTTCCAACCGGGAGGCAGCAGCGGATGCTGGCGGTTGCGGCATCGGGAGCTTTCGAAGTTCCTGAGTGCGTCCAAAAAGCGAGCTGCGATGTCGATCGCGTTTACTGCTGGCCGCAGCCGGTCAGGTTGGTCGCGCTGCGGCCAAATCTCGTTGTAGCGCCACGCTGCATGTCCTTGTCGACCAGTGATGGTGATGCGTATCCATTCCACACCGCCTTCACAGACTTGAATCTCGCCCCAACTTGGTTCTGTGATAATGGCCGCCTTGGCGAGGTGGCCGCGTTTCACGGCATCGATCGCACCGAAGCCGCCGGTTTCTTCATCGACGACCGAATGTATAGCGATACGGCCCTGCAGCTCGATGCCTGCGGCGCGGATGCCTCGGACGGCGCCAATAGCCGCCGCGACGCCGCTCTTCATATCGACCGCACCGCGGCCATAGAGCTTGCCGTCCCGGATCTGGCCGCCGAAGGGATCGACCGTCCAGGCGCTGCGCTCGCCGATAGGCACCGTATCGATGTGGCCGCATAACAGCAGGCTGCGCTCTTCCGAGCCGGCGATCTGACCGATGACGTTCGGCCTGTCCGGCAGCACGTCCCACCGGTCAATCGACATCCCGATTGAACTCAGCTCAGATCCAACGAGGTCTTGAAGCACGCCTTCGCGGTTTTGGGCAGGGTCGTTGACGAACTTGGGATTAACCGAGGGTATCCGGACGAGTTTCTGGGTGAGCTCGGTGGCATAACTCCGCTCCCTGTTGATTGCGCTCCAGGCGGCCTTCACCGCGGATTCAAGATTCGCCATTTCGGCCTCCTTCCCGTTCCCTCAATCAATTCGATCATGGTGTGACCGGCCCTCACCGATCTCACTGACGCGCCCGCGCCGCTGCATCGGCAACACCTCTGGATAGTTCGCCGAATATGCCCGAGCCCAGCACCTGCTATGCAGCTCGATCAACCTCCAAGTTTCGAGCGTGATTTCTTAGCTCGACAAAGAGCAACCGCTCAATCCGGAACTAGATCAAAGCCATCGTCTTCAGCACAGACAGTATTCGATCCGACCAGAGGATCACGCCTGCCTCATCTCCGATCTCGTCTTGTCTTATCTCGAGAAACAAATGCTTCAACCCTTTGCTTATGGCGTGCTCGACCACAGAGTAATCATCCGAATAATCTTCAAAGCCGTAGGGCTCGTCGTCACCGACTTCGAAACCACCTACCGCGCGCAAGATTTCGTTAAACGGGCGCGAGACACTGTCGTCAGAAGAGTGCGAAGCTCCGATCGACCACGGCCGAGCACGACCATTCATCTCTGGTGTGAAACTGTGCACGAATAACATCAGAGGGCGCACCCCCCTTGCAACAAACCTGCCGCGCGCTTCGGCGACGGCAAGATGATAAGGGAGATAGATCTCCTCGACGCGCTGAGCGAGCGAATGCCACGCGAGTCCCCGGTTGCCAGGAATTGCGGTGCCGTCACTGACCTCAGGAACAAGGGTCCGATTCCATAAGGGTCTATTGCAATCGATCACCAGCCGCGAGTAGCCGCTGAAGACAGCACAAGCTCCCACACCGACAGCGATCCGCTGAGCCACCGAGCGAGCGCCAATATCCCAAGCGATGTGCCTGATCATGTCTTTCGCATCGACGCCGAGCGCACCAAGCGAGGACGGCACGGCATTGCTGGCGTGCTCACACAGAACCACAAGCGGGGTGCGCCCATCGCCCTCCATGACGAGAACCGGAGGTGGATCCAATGCTCCCAAAAGCCGCACCATGCCCCGATTTTCCTCAAGAATGCCAATGTATGACGATTCCGTATCATCGTTTCATTGCATGGTCAATATACTCCAAGATCTAACGACAAAATCATCGCTATAAATCTATAAGCTATTGTTTTACATCCGAAACTTCTCGTCCGCGCGGTATTTTTTCGTTACATTCATCTTGCTAATGACGCTCATTTGAATTAGACATTTTCTGCATCACGCGAAGCAAAAGAGGCGGCATTGAACGAGAGCGCCAAGTTGGGGTGTACGAGTCTAGCGGCGAAAATTCGTGCCGCGACGAGCACCTTGTCCCGAGCCGAAAGGAGAGTTGTTCGCATCCTCCATGCCACCAACTTTCGAGCTGGTACGGCCTCGGTCGCCAATCTTGCGGCACAAGCCGAGGTCAGCGGCCCGACAGTCATCCGCTTCACGAGCCGACTAGGTTATGCGAGCTACCGCTCTTTCCAGGAGGCGGCAGAAGTTGAATTCGCTGAACGCGTCGAGTCGCCCGCAACGCTCTATCAGCGAGGCCGTATCCAATCTCGTCCAACTGATCTCGATGCGGTCTCCGGCAATATCCTTAACAGCGTGAAGGAGACGTTTGATCGCATCGATCGCGTCGAGCTGGATAAAATCATCAAGCTTCTCGCCAACGAGCGCCGCCATATTTGCACGATAGGTGGACGCGGGACTGATGTTTTTGCTCACATGTTGGCTGCACGTCTTTACCCAATCCGGCCGAACGCCAGGGCGGCTGGTGCGCAACCGCTTGGTTTTAGCCAAGAGGATCAACTTGCCTTCATGGGGCCTCGCGACGTTGTCGTTGCGTTCGATTTTCGTCGTTACGAGGAGTCGACGATTTTCTTTGCCAGGATAGCCGCCTCGAAGGGGGCGACCGTCGTGCTTTTCACTGACGCATGGCTCTCGCCGATCGCTGATTTCGCCAGCAATGTAATAACCATCAGCTCCGATAATAGCAGCGGCCCTTATGACTACTGGACGCCTTGTCTCGGCGTGCTGGAAGCGATGCTGGAGATGTTGACTTCGGAAATGAATCCCGAAGTCATCGGCGAAAGAATTCGTCTATCTGAGCAATATTCGAGGGGACTCCTCGCCCAGGGGGATTCTCCTGCTTTTAAAGAAACCAACGAAGGAGAGCCCAAATGAACAATACCCTCTCACAGCCAGCAAGCACGCCGACTTTGTCTACGCACTCGGAAGAACGCACAGAGATCGTGGCCCTAGGCTGGCAAGACCTTTGCGGCATTACCCGCGTGCGCGGACTGCCGTTGAAGGACCTCGAAGCTAAGGCTGCGACGGGACTTGGATTTCCAGCCTGCGGCCAGGCCTTGACAGTTTCGGGCGGCATCGCGCCCAACCGATGGGGACCGATAGATGACGTGCGACAGATACCAGCCCTCGATACATTGGTGCGGGTGCCCCGGATTGGCGACTATCCCGGCCTAAATGTTGTGCTCGCCGATTCAATTGATGGGCAAGGACAAGCGTTCGCATGTTGCACCCGGAGCCTGTTCAAGGACGCTTTGCGACGTCTGTCCGACACTACGGGACTGGAGTTCGCGGCCTCCTTCGAGCACGAGTTCACTTTGAGTAAACCGGGTTTTCAGCCGGAACTCTGCATGACACTAGATGCGCTGCAGGCACTCGGCGCGTTGCCGAGCGTTCTCGTCACCGCGCTTGATCGAGCCGGGATCGTGTGCGAGGCGTTCGAGCCAGAGTTTGGTAGCGGTCAGTACGAACTGAGCGTAGGTCATGATTGGGGTGTCGCTGCTGCGGACAAAGCCGTGTTGACACGCGAAATCATTCGCGACGTATCACGCCATTTTGGCTACCGAGCATCGTTCTGTCCCAAGATCGCGCCTAGCGCTGCGGGAAATGGCGCCCACATCCATTTTAGCCTGCGCGATAAAAACGGGAATCCGGTCTTGTTCGACCCTGCACGTCCCAACGCCTTAAGTGCGCTTGGCGGCAGTTTTGCTGCGGGGGTGATCCGCCACATCAACTCAATCATGTGTTTCGCTTCGTCTACACCGGTTGGCTACATGCGGATCGGACCAGGAAAGTGGAGTTCGGGCTATAATGCATTTGGGCTCGCCAATCGTGAAGCGGTCCTTCGGATTTGCGATCTGCAGATGACCCCTGAGCCAAAGCGGCAGCGCAGCTACAATCTTGAGTTTCGTGCTGCCGATAACGCTGGCAATCCGTACCTCGTTCTCGCGATGATCGTCAGAGCCGGGCTGCAGGGAATAGTCGAAAAGCTTCAATCTCCACCATCCATTTCCGTGGACCCCGCAAAGCTGGATGAAGCGGAACGCATGCGGCACGGGATCAAACCGCTGCCCTCATCCCTTGACGAAGCGCTGCAACACCTCGATCGGGACGAGGTGGCTCGTTCCTGGTTGCCTGACGCCCTCTACGAAACCTTTGTGACTCTTAAGCGCAAAGAAATCTCGGCTACGGACGGTCTTACCCCGGAGGATCTCTGCGCCCGCTACGCACGTATTTTTTGATGCATGCACCCGCTGTAGCGCCGCACACCTAAATTTCGAAAGGAATGCAACTTGTCGATTCTCCCCGAAATCTCCATACCGCTGCTTGACCATCATACCCATGGCGTCACGGCTGCCGATCTCGACTACAAGCAGTTTCAGGCAGCCTTCAGTGAGAGCTACCTGCCGCCGCCGGAAGGCACGAGCGAGTTTCACAAGCCGCTAGGTCTTGTAATCCGGCGATTCTGCTCGCCGCTGCTGGACCTGCAACCATTCGCCACTGGGGAGGAATATGTTGCGCGCCGCCTCGAGCTGGGAGCCGCGGAGGTCAACAGACGGTTTCTGCATGCAGGTGGGTTCGAGCGGCTGCTCATTGACACCGGTTACAAAAGTGACGCCATTCTCAACGTGGAACAAATGGCGGCAGTGGCAGAAGTGCCTACTAACGAGGTCGTGCGAATCGAGGTGGTGGCCGAGGAAGTGGCGAGCTCCGGGGTTGATGCAGCAGGTTTTGCGAAGGCGCTCCGAGAACGCCTTTTCGAACGCAGCCGTGGCGCCATAGCTCTCAAGACCATCGTCGCCTATCGGACAACCTTCAAGATAGACCAGACTGCGCCTAAGGAGGAGGAGATAGTTGAAGCAGCTGGACGCTGGCTAGCGGAAATCGAGCGTACGGGCAAAGTTCGGCTGTGTGATCCCATCATCGAGCGTGCCACATTGTGGGCTGCAGGCGAGGTCTGCCGCCAGCGTCGCTTTCCTTTGCAGGTACATTCGGGGCTCGGGGATGATGTGAATTTGCATGCGTGCGATCCGTCGCACTTTACTGACTTCATTCGTTACATGCAGGACTGGAAAGTACCGATCACGCTCCTGCACAATTATCCCTTCATACGTGAGGCCGGCTGGCTCTCCGAGATTTTCCAGAATGTTTATATCGACACCGGTGTCGTACAGAACTATACGGGGCCATCATCTGCTCGGATCATTCGAGAGTCGTTGGAAACCGCGAAGTTTTCCAAGATTTTGTTTAGCACTGACGCAATTGTTCTGAGCGAACTCTACTATTTGGGATCTATCTTATTTCGACGCGGACTGCGCAAAGCCCTCGACGAGTGGCTGCAAGATGGCTTGATCTCCGCGAGAGACGCCGACGAGATCATTGAAAGCATTGCGTACCGCAATGCCCGTAGGATTTACAATCTGAGCGAAACGTGAGGCCCGGGAGAGCCTAGTCCAAATTGATAACCGCACCTTCCACGGCAACCGGACCGCCGTCTTCCCAGCGAGCCCCGGCAGCTATGCGTCTGAAAGAATGGGCTGAGAGATGGTGCAAGTAATCGACGGCAAACAGATCGCGGCCTCCGTGATCGATAAGGTGAAGGCGGCCTCCGCGGCGCTTGAGGCGCAGAATGGTGTCAAGACCGGCCTCGCCGTGATCATCGTTGGCGATGATCCTGCAAGCCATACCTATGTCGCCGCGAAAAGCCGCATGGCTAAAGATTGCGGCTTCAATTCGGTCCAACACACTTTGCCGACCGGGACTAGCCAAGAGGAGCTTGCAGCAATAGTGAAGATGTTGAATGCCGATGAGAACATCCACGGCATTCTCGTTCAGCTGCCATTGCCGAGACATATCATCAGCGAACCGATTATTCAGGCGATCCGGCCGGAAAAGGACGTCGACGGGCTGAACATTGTCAATGCCGGCAAGCTTGCGACGGGGGATCTGGAAACCGGCCTCGTGTCCTGCACGCCGGCGGGTGCGATGCTTCTGATCCGCCGCACGCATGGCGAGGACCTTTCCGGCCTCGACGCGGTAGTTATCGGCCGGTCGAATCTGTTCGGCAAGCCGATGGCTCAACTCCTGCTCAACGCCAACGCCACGGTTACCGTGGCCCATTCCAGGACAAAAAAATTGCCGGATGTCTGCCGTGGCGCCGACATCCTCGTCGCCGCTGTCGGCCGTCCGGAAATGGTCAAGGCCGACTGGGTGAAACGGGGCGCGACCGTCATCGATGTCGGTATCAATCGGATTGATGCGCCTGAACGAGGCGAAGGCAAGACCCGCCTAGTGGGAGACGTGGCCTTCACGGAGGTATCAGAAGTCTCCCAAAGTATCACACCGGTTCCTGGAGGAGTCGGTCCGATGACGATCGCCATGCTAATGGCGAACACGGTGATCGCGGCGCATAGGAGCGTAGGGCGAGCGTTGAAGATATTCTAAGCATGACGATCGACAGAACGACGCCCGAGTCGACTGCCGAATGTTGAAATGAAATAAGCAGAGAATATTGAATGAGAGTTCGGCGAGCCTCGCCAGGAGGCATGGCTTTTCGTCCACGCACAGCACGATGGCCTTGCCGGGCGGGGCGACATAGAGGCCAACGACATCGGCAGCTTTGGCCGTAAAATGCGGGTCGTTGCTCTCACACCAGGACTTGCGAGCCACGAGGTCGATCTTGTGTTGCGCAGGAACCGCCAGACATATTGGACGTCAACATCGCCCAGTGCCCCGGCCATCAGCGGCCCGGTCCAGCGTGCGAACCCTTCCGGCGGCGGTTTGTCCAGCAGTTTCAGAATCCGCTTGTCGGTGGCCTTCGTATAGATCCGCAGCTTGCCGAGCCGGGGCTTTGTCTTGCAGTCCTTCAAGGCCGTGGTCGGCATAGCGATGCCGCCAAAGGCTGACAATCCGCGGCTGGCCCCCAACTTCCTTGGCTATCGAGCGGGTACTGCGCCCGACCGCTGCCAACAGAACTATCCGCGCCCGCTTCAAATCGCGTTGCAACGTCAGCGGTGAGCGACAACACGCCTCAAGCACCTTGCGGTCTTTCCGCGAAAGGTGAACTTCTCTTGCTTCGGGTACCATCCCGATCTTGAATCACGACTCACCCTCTAAGAAAAGAGGGCACTAGATTGTGTGAGGTGCTAGCGGGTTAGCGCGCGCCTACCAACCGCCTGAGTTTTCAAGAATAAGATCAGCATAGATTTGGATCTGCTTAACACGCTTTCTGCAGTCGTTTGTCTGCCGGGATCGCTCTACGCGAGAGTGCTCTTTCAATTTTTGAACGCGAATAAGTCTCACATCATTTTCGCAGGAAATATTCTGGAGTACGGGAATGGTCTCTGTGTTTTCGATGTATGTGCGGCTGACTCCCTCGAGGTGCCCCCGAGTGAACTTTATATTTAGGATCAAGCCTAGCTCCAGATGCGGCGCGGAATTCCACCCATATGTCAAACCTCCCAGAGAGTAGGCAATAACTGCAACGCGATTCGGATCTCTCTTTGTGCGATAATATTCAACGGGCTGAATCACATGAGGATGGTGTCCGAGAATCAAATCAACCCCCTGCTCGATCAGCGCATGAGCAGCCTCGAGCTGTTTGGATCGCGGGAAGAACTCAAACTCGTAGCCCCAGTGCAGTGAAGCAACAATGAAATCACAGCCCTGGCTTTTGCAATCTTCAATCTGTTTGGTCAGTAATTCCAACTCCGGCTCAACATACCTCGAAACGAGCCGAGCTGTATGAATACGATAGCTTTCATTCGCTGGCAGCCGCCGGTTATTCAGGCTGAACGTTGCGGATATGAATCCGACCTTGATCCCGGCCTTCGTGACAATATTTGCCCGAGCGAATTTCTCCACGCTGCAAGGGGTTCCAAGTCCTGTGATCTTGTTGTCAGCAAGAAGTTGCTGAGTGGTTTCGAGGCCCTCTATCCCAAGGTCAAATGTGTGATTGGTTGCAAAGTTGAGAACATTAAAACTCTGATCCTTATGACGGGTCAGTATTTCGAATTGAGCAAGAGAACTACGCAAAAGCGTGCAGTTTTCGGGGTCGCGAGCTGCGATGACAGAACTTTCAAATTTGTGTTTTGTTACGGGCGCTTCCAAATTTGCGAAAGAGATGTCAGAGTTGAATAGAACGTCGCTAACGTTCTCGTAGAGAATGCCCTTGGAAGCCTCGATGCCGTCCATAGGGATGAGGTCGCCCGAGGCGCTAAACGTTAGCGAGCTCGATTGCATAAAACCATCTGGCAACTTCACGATGGATTTGTTGCTGGAGAACAACGTTTCAGAAACGCCGTGTTCTGCGTTTAGCGTCGGACTTTCCATCTTGTAGTACCAATAGGCGAAGTCCACGTGATTCATTTCTGCGGCGTCGGTGGCTGCACCTGCAACTGGATAATCCCATTCACGGGACACTTTGGCTCGATCCAGGACTTCTTTCACTTTCGATTCAAAGGAAAGGGCTGCATCCTCGCCTATCCCCGCGGCTTCTGCGGAAAGCTCATTTTCCAAAGTTGGTCTCCTTGTTTAAAATCAGCGACTTTGTCCTCGGAAGCTAGTCAGCAATCGCTTGGTCCATCGTAGTCGCCCATCTGCCTAAGCCGACTCCCCGCTCGCCCGCGTGGGCAAGCGATAAATGAGTACGCCAACCCATTGGCAGGATCGAACACAAGCTGGTCCTAAAGCTTACGAAGCAGGACACGAAAGTTGTGACCATCGCTATGACGACGATGGTCGAGATCATCGTACAAGCTAATGCAGGCTATGATTATCTGCTCACTCTTTGCATATTCCACATCGTGATAAACGATGCTGTCATTTCCATGCCGGTCAGCGTCTTGCGGTGCCCAACCGGAAGAACTATTTGACCCAGTAGAACGGACCCGACAAAGTCCCACCACATTTTCTGCATATCCCGGGCCAGTGCCTTGCGGTCTTCGATTGATGCAAGTTGTACCCATTTGAGTCGAAGAGTTTCAAACTCGACGTTCTTAGGCCAGCCGTACCAAGCGTTTTCGCCGGACGTCGCAAAAAAGCTTGAGCCAGCCGCAATCGGGTCTCCGTGGGAGAAGTCGGTATCCCAACTTAAAAAGATGTTCCAACCGCCAGTCTCGACTGGCCCCTTATTTGTTCGGCGGGCAACAACTCCACCCCAGTCGCTCGGCGCAAGCTCCACATTGACTCCGATGCCCCGCAACTCGGCCGCCAGAAGCTGGCAGGCGTTGCTGAGTATCGCAATGTTCGTGGGCTGGAGAATAACAACCTTCTCGCCGGCATATCCGGCTTCTTTGAAAAGTTGTTTGGCCATTTCTGGGTCCCCGCCTTTCTTATACCACCCAGTATTTACATCGTTCGAGCGTGTTGTTACCAAATATCGAAGTAATGGGACGGCCGTACTTTGGATTGGGGGACAAGAGGCCTAAAAAAGCGTCCTGATCAACCAGATAAAGCAGCGCTTGGCGCGCCTTCACATTGTCAAATGGCGGCTGCAGAAAGTTCAAGCGCATGTAAACGTCGTTGCCCGACGTGTTCAGAACCTGGAGTTCCAGCTTCGGATCGCTCTCTATTGCGGAGTACAAATCAGCAGGCGGAGCTTCCATGAAATCGATCTCACCCGCTTGCAAAGCCGCGAGGGCAGTTTGCTCATCGGCGATATTATTCCAGATGACCCGGTCGATCTTGACAACTTTCCCGCCGGCCAATCCGTCCGAGGGTTCAGTCCGCGGTATGTACTTTTCGTTGCGGTCGTAGGCGAAGCTAGTGCCCGGCTTGGCGAGGGACTGATTAAATTTGAAAGGACCGGACCCGATATTCGCGGTCACCTGCTCACTTGCCGGTCGACTCGCGTCCTTTTCGCGCATCATGAACAAAGGTGGGGCCGCAGGCGCCGCCAGTAGTTCGATCAGGATCCCAAGCGGCTCATTAAGTACGATGACGAAGGTTTTGTCATCTTTCTTCGAGACTTCTTTGGTACGCTCCATGATTATTCGTCCAGGTTGAGCCACTTGCGCCCAACGTCGGATTGAGGCGACGCAGTCCGCCGCAGTAACGGGAGTGCCGTCGTGCCAGCTCAGACCATCGCGGAGTTGGAACGTATAGGTCTTCTTGTCGTCGGAAACGCTCCAGTTGGCCACCATCTGCGGCTGCGGAATCCTTTTGGAATTGACCCCGAAGAGCGTGTCATAGATTGCAAATGCATGGTCGGCGGTTGTGTTAGCGGTGCTAACAACTGGATCGAAGACTCGCAGATCTCCGTTCATCACCATTCGGACGGTTCGCCCGGCGTCGGCCGCTGGTTGCGCCCTTAGTACTGAAGGTATCGACAGAGCCATTCCGGCCGTCATACCCGTCTTGACGAGGTCACGTCGCGAGATTGTCATGTTTCCCTTCCCTGGCTCAAGTGCGCTGTTGATCCGCCTTGTCTACTAACTTCATACAGAGAGTGGCGATAGATACGCGATGTTGCTGATGACCGACGTTCCTCCGCTGACCTCAGTTGGCAATGCCCGGCCCTCCGCCAAACCGGCGCTAAGAGGCGTGTCAGCCTCCAACTCGGTCGGCCTAGGAGCACAATACCGCCATATTTCGTTGAAGGCTGACCGCAATAATCGGCAGTAGACGCAGGAATGCGGAAAATTTTCACGTCAAACTGCAGAATTTGCGCGCTGGCCCGACGCAAACAATGGTCGTTCAAAAAAACCCTCGGCTCAGTCGGCATCGGCATAAACGGCAAAGCTCAACGATGTCGATCCGCAAATCTGGCTCACGGGGGCGCTGGCAAGTTCTGTGATCTACGAAGCGATGAAACCCGCGGCCAGCGTTCGGCCCGCTGAACAGATCGTGCGCGGTGCGCCCTGACCAGCCTTGGGCCGCCGTGAGAACCGGCGCGGGCGAATAGCCGATGCTCGGCAAGTCATTGCTCCCGCGCGCTCAGAGTTGCCAGTCGCGGCATTCACGTCGGCAGCAATAGTGCTGAATGTTTTCCTTGATCCTGATTTGGCCGCTCGGCAGAACGGAAGCGACCAGGGTGAGCTCGGGAGCTGAATAAAGCCGTGAAGGTCCCAGCTTGTGCCGGCGATCGAGCCAAGGCAGCTTATTGGAAGCAGAGCGGCAGGTTTTACGCGGCGAAACCACTTCTTTCGCAGGAAGCGCCAACATCCGACCTACGCTGCGCCGAAATTGCTCGTCTAATTGCACCTAGACTGCATTCATTGAAGGGGCGAATGGCACGAAATTTGCGATCGCCTTTCGAATACTCGGGACATCTGCTCGGGAGAGACCCACGATGAAAGTACTTTGCTTGTGGTATGCGACGGATGATGAGATCAACTACATCAAAACGGCTTTACCGCGTGGTACAGAGGTTGTAGCGCCACAAGGCGGCTATTTTTCTCGTTTTGATTGCGCCTACTTGGACGTAAAGCACCTCGCCCCCGACGCCGATGCGATTATTGCCTTCAGCGTTCCAGAAGGAGTTCTGGAGCTCGCAGAACACCTCAAGATGTTCTCCTGGCTACATTCAGGCGTAGACGACCTCCGCCAAATGGGAACGCTGTCTCTATTCAAGCAACGCGGCGTGAAGCTAGCAAACGTTCGCGGCGCAAATGCGGTTGCCGTTGCCGAGCAGGCCATGATGTTCGTGCTTGCTTTGGCCAAGAAGACCATCCTCAAGCATAAGGCATCGCAAGAGCGTGACCGGCTCTTTCCTCTATATGCGGATGAGCACCGATCGGCCATGCTTTCTGGTCGTACTCTCGGCGTGGTTGGCCTAGGCAACATTGGGACTCGCATTGCCAAACACGCAAAGGGATTCGATATGCATCTTCTCGGGATTCGTCGCAACAAGGGGAGACCGGCGGAATACGTAGATTCCGTACATGGAATGGACGAATTGCATTCGGTGCTAGCGAAGTGCGACTACGTCGTTCTAGCAGCTCCAAATACACGCGAGACTAGTCAATTTTTCGGAAAAGCTGAACTAGAAGCAATGAAGCGGTCTGCATTTCTGATCAATGTTTCTCGTGCGATGTTGATTCAAGAAAAGCCCCTTTATGAGGCACTTACGTCTGATCGTTTGCGCGGCTACGCAGCAGATGTTTGGTGGACTTATGAACATGGAAAAACCTTCCCGGCCGGCGCTGGTTCACGCTTGAACATTCACAAGCTTCCAAACGTAATTGGCTCCAATGATCAATCAGCAAATGCTGATGACGTTCTGCAACGGAATATTGAGTGGGGCACACGGAGCTTAGTAGAGTTCGCAACGGGAAAACCGCTCACGCGAGAGGTTGACCTGGAGTTAGGCTACTGAGTTCGGATCGTCTGGATCGCGTCAATTGAGCCGGGTGCACGCTGTTCTAGTCTGTCATAAGCTCTGCTCCAGTTTCCAGTCGCTGATAAAGTCTACACGCTGCTGAGCAGGCCCATGTCAAAGTCGCTGTCTATCCTGGGAAGCACGTAAGTGGCATTGTGCGGCCAAGTCTTTTGCATGTTCCACATCGGGGTAACCGCCGCACATCGATCAGGCCGGTGAGTCTTGCGGCGCGCGACTAGCCGCAAAATATTTAGTCGTCCGTGAACAAGGTTCTAAGCGATTGAGCAGGAGTCTCTTTTTCGGATTCGAGGCGGTTTGAGATTGCAGGGAATGGGAGGTTGAAGCCGCCAAACCCTGCAATTTCGCTTTTGGATTCCCTTTCCCTGCGGACCATGTTTCTGTGGTGCATCGGAGGGAACGATGCGGCCGAAGAAGCACAAGACGACGGGATCGAACGATCTGTTCCGGGCGCGGCTGGACCAGATCATCAATCTGAAGCACGAGTTGGTTCTGCTTGCCGGCAAGATCGATTGGGACTGGATCGACGGCGAGGTCGCGCCGCTCTACAGCGAGAACGGCCGGCCGGGGATCGAGACCCGCTTCATGATCGGGCTGATGTTGCTCAAGCATATCTACGGGCTCTCCGATGAGGGGGTGTGCGAGCGCTGGGTCCACGACCCTTATTTCCAGTTCTTCACCGGCGAAGAGTTTTTCCGGCACGCTTTCCCGCACGAACGCTCGGACCTGAGCCATTGGCGCAAGCCGCTCGGCGACAAGCTGGAGCTGCTGCTGGCCGAGAGCCTGCGGGTGGCGCACGAAGCCGGCGCCTTACGCAGCCAGGACCTCAAGCGCGTCACGGTCGACACCACGGTGCAGCCGAAGGCCATCACCTTCCCGACCGACGCCAAGCTGCTTCATGCCGCCATCCAGGGCCTCAACCGCCTGGCGAGAAGGCACAGCGTCAGGCTCCGGCAATCCTATTCTCGCGTGGCCAAGGCCGCTGCGATGATGGCGGGCCGCTACGCCCATGCCAAACAGTTCAGCCGGCATCAGCGGCAGTTGCGTATCCTGCGCAGCCGGCTGGGCCGGATCATCCGCGACATCCGTCGCAAGATCGAGGGCCAGCCAGCCCTCGAGGAGGCATTCGCCCTTCCGCTTGGCCGAGCCAGCCAGATCCGCTCCCAGCAGCAGCGCCAGCGCGGCTGGAAGCTCTATTCCTTTCATGCCCCGGAGGTGGAGTGCATCGGCAAGGCCTCAGCCCCTTACGAGTTCGGCGTGAAGGCCTCCATCGTCACCAACAATCGCCGAGCTCCCGGCGGCCTGTTCGTACTGCATGCCAGCTCGCTGCCCGAAAATCCCTACGACGGTCACACCTTGCGGAACGTCATCGACCGCACCGAGACGCTCACCGGATGTCCGATCGAGCGGGCCTATGTCGACAAGGATACCGCGGCCACGATGCTCAAAATCCCCGTCGCGTCTTCATCTCCGGCCAAAAGCGCGGCGTCTTCGGCGTCATCAAGCGCGAGCTGCGCCGCCGCTCCGCCATCGAGCCCATCATCGGCCACATGAAGACCGAAGGTCACCTCGGTCGCTGCTACCTCAAAGGCCGTGCCGGAGACGCCGCCAACGTCATCCTCTCAGCCGTCGGCCACGACTTCCGCCGCATCCTAGCCTGGCTCAGAGAACTCTTGTGCCTGTTCCTGGTCCGACTATGCCGCGTGCTCGCCGGTCCAGCGCTCAATTCGCCTTCTTAACGGACGACTATTTACGCAGCAGAACGTCGCTCCCACCATACTCCCTGCATCTTGCGGGCCAGAGCCTTGCGCTCGTTGAGCGTTTCGTCATCTGTCCATTTGGCCCGAAGAGCCTCATGCTCGTCGCTCTTCGGCCAATCGGGGCATTCATTTCACATTCCGGCAATGGGGTTTGGTTCCGCAGCAACTTCGACTGAAAGTATCGCCAAGCCGACGCCTTTCGGTGGGGGTGAAATGCTCTCGTACTGTAAGCGCTGTTCAGCGGCCACCTACCCGATGACGGTGTGATCTGCGAGTCTGCGGTTCGGTTTGGACCGTTAGGCTTAGAATGGACACAGTGCATACTGCTATCACGGAGCCGGTGCGGCGGCTCG
>NZ_JBIXJX010000038.1:0-22412 GCF_052871955.1 Bradyrhizobium sp. CAR08 | reverse complement strand
TACATCGAAAGCGTAGAACCTGTCCCCGTGTTCCCGAAGGTATTTTGCCAGAATGGTACGAAATTAATGCGTCTTGAAAAACTAGAGGCGCACTTGGGCGAAAACAGCGCTCGTGGCGCCGATGAGGTTTTAACAAGGCGGGTCGAGGAAATAAGAAAATATGCCAATCTAGTCTTGAGGGACTCGCCGCCATGATGGGAAAAATGTCACTGCGCCGCCAAATGCCGCTCGGCAACGAACTCACCCGCAAGTGCCTAGCGATCGTCTCTTAGTCACGGTCAGATATTGCGGACTCTCCTTACTCGGAACTCATGTCGTCATCGCCTGATGCGGTCGAATGGCGACGGCGTGCGCATCGGCCTGAGCAAAAAGCATGACAATTCGAGGAGTCTCGTGTGGCAGTGCCACATTTTCTGTAGAGTGTTTGTAGCTTGTAGCTTCTGAAATGGCACGTTTTTTTTGAAATGGTGCGTTCTTCGCCGATTGCCGAGCAGAAGGGAGGGACGGGCTCTACGTTCCAGGGCTTGAGCGAGGTGACCGGCGAGACTGGTTTGTTCTGCGCGCTCGCGCCCTGATCGCGGCAGCCACTACTTCGAACGTGAAGCGCAGCTCAGCGGCGCTTTCGATTGATGCTTGACGTCTATTTTGATGGAGTCGTGTACCGAGGCGGCTTCCACGTTTCCGGTGATGCGCTGAGGGCGGTCTCGACCGCAGCCTGCAGCCCATCGAGACTTTCGATGGAACCGGTCTGGGCGCAGGTACACATATCTCTATGCGCTGGATGAGCAGCATCGCCACCCGCCGACCTCGTCCGAGGGCAGCGGCCGACGGCATCGAGTACGAGGGGAAAGCCGCCGGTCGACGTGTTCTTGAACCATTTTTCGAGCTTGATCACATGACCCCAGTTGTCGCCGAACTCATAAAGTCACTGGATCGTCTTGTCGCCGGTCTCGTGAACATGTCGGGTTGGCACGTCTTGGGGGCATCCTGGCAAAGTCGCTATCGCGACAAGGAATGCCCCGATGTACTTCGCCAGAGAGCAACTCGAAGAGGTGGCCCTCCGTCCGCCAAACGTCGCCTGAAACGTCAGGTGTTGCCGATCAAGACGCATGGTAAGCGGCAGGAGAAGGCGGCGCATACAATCTCACCTGATGCGCGCCCTTCGCGCGGAAACCACCGCTGCGCCCCTTCATCGGATCATTAGCCAGCGCTCTCCTGCCAAAAGCGCCAAGCCATCCAGCCCCTTCCTGAAGTCCACAGGTTGGGTCGCAAGCTAAGCCAAAAGGTCAGCGGGAACCGTCAGCATGAACGTGTCAGGCGTAGCGCCATAAACATCTCACCGCGCACGGCAGGGCCAGGCGAACCGCGCACCTCTGCCCGGCGCGCCCAGGAGCTCTAGCTCGACTAAGACACTCTGTTGAGACAGCTAGGCCCAGCTCCCACGGCAGCATTTGACCAACAACGGTAGTCGCCTAGGGCTTCCCCCGATCCGTAAGCCAGATGACGCTCACCAAGCCGTCCACATACGCCGCAACTCGTGCATGGCTTCCATCCTTCCTGTGGCTACATCAGAATGCTTTCACCTGATTCCTATGGCTGCCGGTTAACTGGCCCAGATCCTCTGACTTAGTAGAATGAGACGAACGCCGTGTAGCGACTCCCAAAGCCACCAGTAATGAATCGCCATGATTTCGAGCGTGCGTCATTCTCGTGGCCGGCGAACTGGAATCCGACGACAGCAGTATCAACAATCGCGTCACGTTCACCTATCTACAATGGTAGTATCGTCGCAAGGTATCCGCCGATAGCCTGGTTCGGCCGTGGGTTGGATCAGTTGCGGAAGCAGCTTCGCCTGCCGTCGCAGCACATAGCGCTGCATACAACGTAGGACTCGCTAGCCAATGCCAAGAACAGCTCTTGTTCCGCTGGAAGGCGCAAGGGATGGTCGGCTGTACGTCCGCGCAGCAGAGCGTCTTCCACGCAAGCTGGGATTATGCGCCTAAGGGGGTCCGTTCCCGACTGCCGGTATCGAGACGTTGCAAATCGAGTAGGAGTCGACGTGGAACGGAAAGCCCCGATGATCCGCGCCAAGCCATTTCGAGTCACCAATCGACAGCTCCTGGCGATGGCCATTCCGACTACGCTCGCATACCTCACGGCGCCGCTGCTCGGCATCGTCCACACGGCCGTGGTCGGCCAGCTCGGGGATGCGGCGTTGTTGGCAGGATTGTCCGCCGGGGCAGTTGTCTTTGACGTGGTCTTCACCACGTTCGGTTTCCTGCGCTCGGGAACAACTGGCCTCGTCGCCCAGGCTTTCGGGGCGTGCAATGCTCTGGAAGAGAGGGCGGTCTTCTGGCGGGCATTTGTAATGGCGGCAAGCTCCGGCCTCGCGGTCGTCGTGCTAGCGCCGCTGATTGCTGCGTTCGGTGAATGGTTCTTAAACGCGGAACGGCCCGTGACCGCCGCGATGGATCTCTACATGCGCATCCGCCTCATATCGGCGCCTGCGGCCCTCATCAACTATGCGATTGTCGGCTACTTTCTGGGGCGCGGCAATGCAGCTCTCACGCTTTTCCTGCAACTTCTCCTGAACGGGACGAATATCGCTTTCTCGGTCGTTCTGGGTCTTCATTTCGGTTGGGGCATTGCAGGCATCGCCTGGGGTAGCCTGTGCGGTGAGACAGTCGCCATGATCGCCGGCATGACAATCCTCTTCGGACGCTTCCGCGCGATGCCTAAAATATTGTGCCGGCATACGTTCAAGACGGCGGGAATGAGCCGGATGCTTCAGCTCAGCGGCGACATGATGATCCGTTCCTTTGTGCTCATGGGAGCATACGTCCTGTTCACGCGGCAGGGCGCCCAGCTTGGCACGTTAACCCTAGCGGCCAACGCGGTACTGCTGCATTTCGTTCTGGTCTCGGGCTATTTCCTAGACGGCTTCGCGGCGGCCACCCAGCAACTCGCCGGTCGTGCCATCGGCGCCCGCGATGAGCCGACTTTCCTGCGCGTCGTCAGGCTGACCGCGCGCTGGGGATTCGCGCTGGCGGGCCTGGTGAGCGTCCTGGTCTTCGCGTTCGGCGAGCGGCTGGTGGGCGCCATAACCAAAACAGCGGACGTGCGTACGCTGGCGGTTCTCTATCTTCCTTGGGCGGCGTTCGCGGCCTTGACCGGGGCGCTCGCCTTCCAGATGAACGGCGTCTTCATCGGCGCCAGCTGGTCGCGCGACCTTCGTAACACGATGCTCATATCCTTTGCGGCATTTATCGCCGCTCTGTTCGCATTCGGGCAGCTGTTCGGAAACCACGGGCTCTGGGCCGCGCTGCACGTTTTCCTGATCGTGCGCGGGATAAGCCTGCTGTCGCTCATGCGGTGCCGCGCCAGCTCCGCCTTCGCGGAATAGTCGTCGATCGACCGCTTCGCGAGATGTTGGATTGTTAGTATTTGGTGCGTGGAGGATCGGTAGGACGCAATCAGGTGGCCAGATAGCGAGTTGCTGGGGGAAGAGCGGTTAGAGGCGTAGCTTTGTATGACCGCAGGCCACTCGCGCGAGCTTCATTTGAAAGAGCAGCCAGACCACAAAACGACTACGGTTCAACGTCAAAGTCTTAAGAGGAAGGTTTGGGCTAACGTCCTTTGAAGATGTGGCTCATCTGGTGCGTGCGCTTATCTTCTTGTCCCTCAAGGCTCTTTCCAACATCGTACAGGACATACTGCTGTTGCGCGGGCTCTGTTTCTCGGTCGAAAGATTGTCAGGGTGGGAGAGCGCCCTGCTGTGAGTTGCCGTAGTTGCGCTCCATCTCGCGATAGGCGCGACTGACGATGGGTCGGCTCGACATAATGGCCCCCAATCAACGAAGGCATCAGCGAAAGGTCGCACGCGAGGTGCAGACGGCGATTCCGGTACAAGTGAAGTACCGGGACAGCCTTGGACTGTATTTGCCACTCCGCCCAGCCGATCGCCCTGCGTTGTCCAGCATGACGGTCGACGATAACGAAAGCGAGAGACTCGGCGGACTGTTCAGGATTGCCGTTGGGACACCCGTGAGAGTACAGCACGCAATCTTCTGTCCGAAAGCAAACGCGCGGCGTGTACTACATCCGCCGAGACCGTAGCGGAATTGACACCCAGGTGGGAAAGGCGAAGCGATCCGCGTCGCTAGCGCTGGCCCAAATCGTGCAACGAGACAAGCCGCGTAGAACGCGCGCCAACTGATGAGGAGTGCCTTTGAGGTTCCACCTGACAAGACATCATGCGCTCGCCTGCCCGGGCTCGGTGGGCGCCTTTTCCACTTGCCCGTTCCTACCGACCAATTCTTCTCCGGGAGCGGAAGACATTGGTCTTGCCCGCCCACCGCGCGGGGCTGGAGATGTCACCGGAGCTGTTCTCGCACGCGGACTATCGCACCGTCATCATCTGTACTGCAGGCCGAACAACCACACAGATGTGCGGTGGGCATGATCTTTCCGATGGACCATTTCCCGGATTTTCCTAGATGAGCAGCTCCATGCAAGATCTCTGGCGCCTTTCGGCCGCCGAACTCGCAATTCTAATCAAATCGAAAAAAGTCTCGGCCAAAGAGGCAGCCATGGCTGCGCTGAGCCGCCTGGAGGCAGTTAACTCGAAGATCAATGCAGTCGTCGATCACCGGCCCGAGCAGGTATTGAAGGACGCCGAACAGGTGGATTTGGGAATCGCACGTGGTGAAGAGACTGGCATGCTGGTCGGCGTGCCAGTCACGGTCAAGACCAATATCGACCAGGAAGGCTTTGCAACCACCCACGGCGTAAAGCTGCGGGCTAACCTGATCGCCAAAAGCAACAGCCCGGTAGTCGACAACTTGCGCAGCGCTGGTGCGGTCATTTTGGGCCGGACCAATTGTCCTGCGTTTTCTTACCGCTGGTTCACCACCAACCTGATACATGGCGACACCAAAAACCCGCGCGATGCCACGCTGACGCCGGGCGGCTCGTCGGGTGGCGCGGGCTCTGCGGTTGCCGCCGGCATCGGGCACATCGCTCACGGCTCCGATATCGCGGGATCGATCCGCTATCCTGCCTACGCGTGTGGCGTGCATGGCTTGCGGCCAACCGTGGGACGGATCGCCACTTTCAATACCTCACGGTCGGAATGGCCCATCGGGCCGCAGATCACTTCGGTTTCCGGTCCGCTTGCGCGCACTATTCATGACTTGCGCATCGCGCTTGCCGCGATGTCTGCAATGGATGCGCGTGACCCGTGGTGGGTTCCGGCCCCGCTGCAAGGTCCGCCAATGCCAAAGCGTGCGGCGCTCTGTCTCAACCCCGACGGCCTTCAGACAGCGGCGGAAGTAAGTGCCGCGATGAACGACGCCGGCACGAGACTGGAGCGCGCCGGCTGGACGGTGGAGATGATCGAGAACACGCCACCCATGCGGGAGGCGGCCGATTGGCAGACTAAGCTGTGGCTTGGGCATGACTATGAGGCGCAACTGGCCGAGGCTGAGCGCGAGGGCGATCCCGGCGCACTCGCTTGTTTGTACGGCAATCGGGCGAAAGTCGCTCCATTCGACGCGACCGCCTATTTGAGCGCGCTGACCCGACGAGCCACGTTAATCCGTGAGTGGTTGCAGTTCTTCGAAAAACATACTGTATTGCTGATCCCCGTTTCCGCTGAACTGCCGTTTGCGGATAATCTCGACCTGATGAACGAGGCCGCCTTCGAGAGGGTTTGGCGGGCACAACTGACCCAGATCGCAATTCCTTTTATGGGCCTGCCCGGGCTCAGTGTCGCGACAGGCTTGGTCGGCCGCGCTCCCACCGGCGTTCAGATCGTATCGGGACGCTACCGCGAAGACCTCTGCCTGCTCGCGGGCGAGGCAATCGAGGCGGGCGGGGTACCTCCCTCGCCGATTGATCCGTTAGACTGAGGTTTTCAAAGCACTCTAGCAGTCTGCTGAAAAGTCTTGAAATAGAAGGTTTTCGTACTCTCGTCGGTCGTTGCTGGGGCGGCGGCGGAGTTGGATGTAATTTTCTAGCCTGGCGTTTGGGTGCACCCTGACGCGGAGTGGCTAAGCGGCAAGCAGTTTTGGAAGCGGATCAGGTTATAGGCGATCAGATTGAGCAGGAAGTCGGCGGGCGACGCGAGCGATGCCATGAAAATGCACTCGACCATCGCCCGACGCGATTGCGACATGCCGTACCCCGGATGCCGCGTGGTTCGTTCGTCGATGGCGCTGTTGCGGTTCTTGCCGGTTCTGGTGACGGCTTTGATTCTGTATCACATGCGGCGTCACGCCGATGGCGCGAAGATTGGCGACCTGATCGGCCGTATCGTACGCCTTGTCCTCACCGGCTGTGATGCGGCGGCTTGCGGCTTTGCGTCTCGCCTTCAGCATGGTCGCCTGAAACCAGGCGTTCGGCGGTGCCATTGGCATGCGTGACCCTGCCGGCCACCGCCAGCCCATGCCGGTTCTCCATGGTGGCGCGGCCCATACAGCAAAGCTTGGCCTCCCGTCCGGCCGCCTCGCAATAAAGACTGCTGTCCGGATCACTGGTACTCGCATGGGTGTCGTTCTTGCGCTTCTGGCGGTGGAAGTTGGCCGCCATCATCGTCGTCGCCGCTGCGTTCAGGTCCCGACAACACGAAGCGCGTTACGGAAGCCGCGCCGCGCGTGCAATTAGGGATGGGCAGTCCGTTTCGGCATACCGTATAACGCATCTTGCACCGAGCGCGAGCATCACGCTGGCGATCGCAGTGCCGCGCGCCACCGACGATTGCGGTCGAAATTCTACACTGCGCGCGAATAAGCAGGTTCGAACTTAGTCGGTGCAGTGGCAGCCGATCTGCCCAATAAGTCTAGTTTTTGGTGGAGCAAGCGCGCAGGACCTCGCGACTGGCACGCCAATTGCTGCGATGGGGGAGATGAACTACCCGTCACGGTGTGCAAGCTTCAGGAGTTGCGGATGACGCTTGAATTTTATGCGGTCTTTAGTGCGATCGTGAAGCGGTTAGCATCGCTCGCCTTCGCGAATTCCGCGGAGACAAGGAAGGTCGCTCGGCTTCGAACTATGAAAGACCACGAGGTGCGCCGAGCTTTACGGAGAGAGCCAGCTCACAAACCCGAACTATTCAACCGCGCGCTTGCGGCATTTCTTGCAGCAACCTATCCCGAGAAAGCTAGATCGCGATGGCATCGTGAATCTCCGGACAGTGCCCAGGATCCTCGCTTGCGCAGCGAGATTTGCGTCAACTCGGGCCGCTGAAGTTTGGCGGAAGGTATGTGATCTTATGCGTCTGGTATTGCGCTTGAACCCAAATGCGGCTGGCAGAAATCACTGCGTAGTACGTCGAACGTCCCGCATCCCTGACAACGTTGAAGCGCGACTGCGTGGATTTGACGCTGCTTCAGAAGCAGAGGCGCGACTCGAAGGTTCATAATATGAAACTCATCAAACCTCTTCCATCCGAGCCCGCAGCATCGACAGTCCTTCTCGGCAAGGATCGGCGAGGCAACTGGGTTGTCCGCGAGGAGAACGGCGCTTTTGGCGGTGTGTTTGTGCAGCGCGATCATGCGTTAAAATACGCGCTGTCCAAGAATGGTCATCATCCGGAGACCATCTTCGATGTGCCGCCCGAGGTCGAACTCGATGTTTGCGATCAACTCGAAAATCTCTTGCTAGTCAAGTGATCTGAGATGAGGGCAAGTCAAGTGGATGAGCTCTGCTGCGCAAGGGCCTGGCAGTGCATTCAGGTGACACACAAACCCCATCGCCGATGGGGCGAAGAGTTGGATAAGGCATGACTCCGCGGCTTACCGAAGCATGCGCGCTTCCGCCGAGTGCGCACAAGCCAAAGATGAGAGCGACCGTTGCAAAGCCGGGCTACAAGTCTCTTCGAGATAACGGAACGCAACGATGATCGGGGTCCGAAGGAAACAGCCGCCTGTTCGCAAGCTGCCATCGTGTCACGGACCCGACAACCCGCTCCACTAAAACCAATAGCAAGTTGCGGTCGATAAGCTGGCCCAAATCCTGCAAACCCCGAAGAGGCGGAGAAGTTGAGCGGCGCCGTCTCCTGCCGCAAACTCCAAATTCAGCAAGCCTATTTGATAGGGGTTACACATGACAACTCAGACGCGGTCGGAATCAGCTGCCGTTGCGAGAGCGCCTTCAATCAGCGAGGCGGATGCGGAAATCGAGGCCAGAGTGTTCGAAATCGCAGAGCGCGAGCCCAACTCGATATGGGAAGCCCAAGATGAAGTGAGTGACGCAATTTCACGTTCGGGCATCCACTTTGAGGGGCGCGCACTTCACGTATCCCTCCGGCCCCTTGCGATAGATTCCAGAATGGCAGATTACCTCAGCGCGACCGCTGAGCTCGCAATCAAACTGCTTGACGTTGCTGCCGAACTGTACTGCTCCAATGAGGAGGTACAGAAACTCTTTCCAGCGTATAAACATTTGCGGCATTGGATCACTTCTCTGCCGAAACACCGGCCAATTGTAACAATATGCCGACTGGATGGCTTGTTCGGCAGCGATGGCCATTATAAAATTATCGAAACTAATACCGAAGGACCGGGAGGCGTCATTCTGAACGCCCTCGTCCCGAGAGTCTGGAGCGGCGTACAAAATCCCTTGACACGTGGCTTATTGCTCGACGTGCGCAAGCAGCCCTTCGTCAATGATTCGAGCTGCTTCGTCCGGGAATTGGCGTTGGCCCATCGTCTTGCAACTGGACGCGAACTCAAGACTGCCGCCGTAGTCAATTTTCGTGGCCGCTTCACAAATGAAGTAGATTTGATTGTCAACGGTCTAAGGGATGCTGGCGCCAATGCAGTGGCAGTTGATATTACCGCAATGAAGCGAACACATCGTGGCCTTGTCGGACCGGACGGTGAACTCATTGAACTTGTTTACAACAAACTCGACGTGAGAGACATTATAGGCGTCGGCGAATGCAGAGACTACTTAGATGCCTGTGCGGCTCAAGAGGTCGTCTCTATAAACCCGTGGATCTCCCAGTGGGTACTATCTGACAAGGCCATTCTTGCGGTACTCAGCGATGATCGGTTTAGCTCACATTTCAGCACTGAGCAGCTCGAGTTTATTGAGCGGCATATCCCGTGGACCCGCCTCGTCGGAGCAGGTATAACGACGGACGCCCAGCGGCGTAAAGTTGAGCTGATCAATTACATCCGGGAAAACAGAGCCAATCTTGTTCTGAAACCGTCTAACGCGACGCGCGGCGAGCATGTCTTGGTTGGGCGCCTCACATCGCCTGAGGTTTGGGAGGTACACGTCCAAAGAGCTTCCCGCATCTCGTATGTCGTTCAAGAGTACATTAGACCCCGTGAGGTGACGACACCGCATCCGCCAACCCGATCGATCAAGAAAATGCCGTGTGGAATTGATTGCTATGTATTCGGTGGCCGCCTAGCTGGCTTCCAGTCGCGCGCAAGCTTGGACCCAGTGATGAACATTGGACGAACCGGGATTCTCTTACCTGTTGCCATCAACTAAGCTGTCGCGAGTTGGCCAAGACGTTAGCCGTTTCAACAGCTGTCGATGCGCGGGATCTACATGTGGAGACAATGAGCCATGCCTTGTTCGACGGGATGGCCAGCTAACGTCGACGAAAAATTTTCGCAAAGCAGCATTGAGACCTCTGCCGCTTTGACCTTAGCGGAAGGAGTCCATCATGGCCGATGACCTCGAGCGCATGATATCTACAAAGCGACGCGCTTGTTCACCCACAAATGCAGGCTCGGGCGCGACTTCGTCTACGTGCGGTGTTGGTTGCACGATAATAGCACGGGTAGCTCGTCTGCTGCCTCCGCCTTCTTCGGCTGAGGCTAGCCGCACCAATCTGTAATTCCGGTCACCAGGACCTCTTGGCGCCGTCAACGGATGCGCAGGAAAGTCAAACTTGCTAAGGAGACTTCAGATGAACCTAAAAGTCGAGCCAATTGACGTTGACCGCATTCCCGCTCAAATCCGTTTCGACTACCATCAACGATCGTTACTCGACTTGTGGCACAGAGGAATCCGACACCCTGGCACCCGGGAGCAGTTTCCTCTCGGAGCCACCCAGCCGACTTTGACCGAGATCGAGTTGGCGTGGAAGCAGATCGGAATTAGGGATTCTTACGATCATTCTGCGTATCTGGATTTGCGTTTACGCTCGGAAGCTGGAGAGCCGAGCGCCGGCTCAGATATTGTCTTTTCTTCGGGAGGATCGACCCGTAAGGCAAAGACTCTTATCGGCACGTATGAGGAAACGCTGTACAACGCTCGATTTCACGGGAAAGGATACCATCTTACAGGCGTCAACAGCGACGACACCGTACTCGCGTTGGGTGGGCACGGGACCTATGATGTCGATTATTGCGTTTTCCATGGCTTATCACAAACAGGATGCGCGATCATACCAATTAACGATTACAGGAGGGGGCAGGAGATTGCTGAAATAATGCGGGAGCTGCGCGCGACGGCGATCCTTGCACTTCCAAGCGGCCTATATTCTCTCCTAGGCCACTTGGAAGATAACAACGTGACTTACAGTGGGGTAAGACTCATTGTTACAGGCGGAGAGCCTTTGTCTCGACAGCTACGGGAGAGGCTTGTTCAGCGATTCGGGAGCAATCTTTCCTTCGGGTCCGTATTTCAGACCTCCGACCACGGCACAATAGGCTTCCAATGCCCATTTTGCAGCTCGGCCGAGTACCACGTTCACGAAGGCCTCATTTACGTGGAGCTGGATGCGCGGAGAGAGGATGGTCTAAAGGAGCTCGTCATTTCGAACCTGTACCGCTCTCGTATGCCAGTTGTTCGGCTTCGAACCGGCGACTTCGCTGAATGGACTGATCCAGAGGGTTCGTGTTCATGTGGGTTGACCTCAAGGAAGTTACGAATTCTCGGAAGGGTCACTCATCCTCTAGAATTGGGCTCAGCGATGATCGACGCCAAGCTGCTTTCGGAATTGCCGGAGCGCGTCGGGGTTCACGAAAATCAGATTAACGTCCTTATCCGCAAGGATGAGCTAAATCGTGACCTTCTCGAAATCGCAATTTCAAACGAGCTTCGCGGTAAGCACGGAAGAGCAATTGAGGAACACCTTCTGTCCATCGGCAGCGTCGCGACTGGCGTCAAGCGCGGATGGATTGTCGGTCCAAACTTTGTACCTCCTCTGGAAGCTCACGAGAAGACCTCGGGATATGGCAAGCTGCGTGTGGTAATCGATTTTAGGTAATAGCTCCTGACCTTGCCCCTTGAGCTTAATCCAGTTTGAAGTTCGTTCTGGCCCAAGCCGAGGACCAGAGCATGAAGCGCAAGCGGTTTACGGAAGAACAGATCATCGGGATTTTGAAGGCGCACGAAGCGGGGGTTCCGGTCGCCGATCTCTGCCGGAAGCATGGTGTCGGCGATGCCAGCATCTACAAATGGAAGGCCAGGTTCGGCGGGATGGACGTCTCGGAGGCCAAGCGACTGCGGTCGCTGGAAGACGAGAACACGAAGCTGAAGCGGCTTCTGGCAGACGCCATGTTGGACAATGCGGCGCTGAAGGATCTCGTGGAAAAGAATGTATGACCCGCCCCGCCCGTGCAAGGTCGTTTAATGAGGACGATGCAGTCTGCACAAATGTATCCGGCCTCTTGCAAGTGGGCCGCTGTTGCGGCCAGGCCATGATGAGATCCGCGCGTGCCGTTCCCAGATAAATGGTTCGGGCTCGAAGCCCGCTTTTTTGCACAGGGTTTACGGCGCGCCGATCGACTTTTTCGTCATCACCTTCACGAACCTCGCAGTCTGGAACAAACGGGATCAGCTAAAGGCCGGATCCCGCCGTTCATAGCTTGCGCCGGGCTTGGTCATCACCACCCATGCGATCCGCGCAATCTTGGCCGCCAAGGCGACGGTGACCTTGTTAGTGTGCATGCGTGCCTGAAGTCCATCAAGCCACGCGCCAAGGCGGTATCGCGAGCGATCAAGATGAGTCACGCAGGAACGGGCGCCATGGATGATCATCCGGCGCAGATATCGATTGCCGCGCTTGCTTATCCCCAGCAGCTTCGTTTTGCCTCCCGTTGAATATTCTCTCGGGACAAGACCTAGCCAAGCTGCCATATCGCGGGCCTTTTTGAACTGGCGGGCAGATCCAGCTGCTGCCAAAAGCGCCGTCGCGGCCAGCGGACCAATGCCCGGGATGGTCATCAATCGACGTGCGGTATCGCTTTGAGAGGCAATTGCCTCAATCTCGCGGTTGACCTCGGCAATCCGCAGCTCCAGCTGCCGCAGCTCGTCAAATGTAGATGCAAGAATGCGACGCATCGCCGAGGTTAGATCATTCGACTGATCGGCCAAAACCCTCGGCAGATCAGCCTTGAACTTGCCGGCGCCCTGGTGAATAGCGATCCCATATTCCAGGCAAAAAGCGCGCATCTGATTGATGAGGCACGTCCGTTGCGACATCATCCGATCGCGAACACGATGCAGCGCTTGCAGGTCAATGTGCTCAGGCGACCTTAGCTCGACGAAGCGCATCGTTGGTCTCGTCACGGCTTCGGCGATCGCCGCGGCATCGATGATGTCATTTTTGTTGGACTTCACATATGGCTTCACGAATTGAGCTGGGATAATGCGAACGGTCTGCCCATGGGGGCGATCTTGCGGGCCAACCATTGCGAGCCGGAGCAGGCCTCCATGCCCACCAAAGCGGGTCCTGCACGTTCGAAGAACTGCAAGAGCGTATCGCGCCGAAAGGTCGCCTTCTGGATCGGCATTCCGGCGGCGTCGAGCCCAACGACGTGGAAAAGGTTCTTGCCAATGTCGATCCCAAACACCGTTGCCGGCCTGGGCTTGTTCCGTGTCCTCATTGCTTCCTCCTTTCAAAAGCCAACTCAGTCTGACTGAGAGGACGGGGCGGGTCATCCCCTGATGTCCCCAGTCAAGCACACAACGCACGGTTTCCCATCTCCACGTGGACTCATCGTGAAGTTCTTGCGCCGATGGATCGTGCAGAGGAGAAGGCGGAACCCAAAGACGTCGGTGAACAGGCTCTGATGCGCGGGTTGGATACCGCATTTCCGTTTTTTCGTCTGGGGCTGTCCCTGGTCTAGCGTCGGGCGTCGATCGGATGATCGGCCACATAATGGGTTTCAGGATTTCCCCTGCCGTGGTCCCACCTTCACCTCTGCACGATTGATGTCTGCGACTACCCTGATCCTGATTGCAACAAAGGGGCTGTGGGCCGGTCGAGCGCACCTCACGACTCGAGCGGTCCACAGCCCCCAACGACGTTACGCCTGTCGAGGTGGCATGAGCTCGCGATTGATTGCCCAAATGAAGGCGGATAGCTCTCGGGCAATCGCCGTCACGATTACGGTTCGCCGCTTGCCCTTCCGCTCGAGTGAGCGGAAGCGTCCGCACAATCTGGTTTGCGCTTTCCACGCAATCTCTCGCGCGCGTCTCGGTGCGGCCTCCACCTTTGGCTGCTTGTCTCGGCTTATGCGCGGCGGATATCGATAGCTCCAGGCCGCCTCCACAAGAATACGTCGCGCCCGCCCATTACCGGCTTTGGTGATGCCGCCTCGCTTGACCTTGTCGCCAGTTGAGTTTTCCGTGGGCACCAGACCCAGATAGCTCATCAGCTCGCGCGGATTTTGAAAGCGGGAGAGATCACCGATCTCGGCCAGCACCGCCACAGCCGCAATGAGGTCAATTCCCCGCATCGCCTGCAGGGCCGCGACAACCTCGGCAAGCGACCACTCGGGTACTACCTCGCGGATGGCATCTTCTAAACGCTCCATTCGCTCACTTTCCTGGCGTATCCCCTCAAGGAACTCTTCGAATGCGATGCGCTGCTCGCGATGCTCGAGCTTCTGCGACATCAGCCATCTCATGTGGGCGGGTCCCCACGTTGTCTTGCCCGGATAGATGCGTCCCAGCCGCAGCATCAATGACGAGATCTGTTGACGCTTGCCCTGGAGGTCCTTCTTCAATGCCTGACGGGCGCGCGAGAGATCGCGCATGGCCTCATGGCGCTCGTCCGGCACCCACACTGCGGTGAGCTCGCCCGCGCGCAACAGCTTGGCGAGGCTTACCGCATCGCGCCGGTTCGTCTTCACTCGATCGCCGGCCTTCTTCGGAACGAGCGAGGGGGCCACCACCAGGCAGTCATGGCCGAGGCTCTTGAGTAGTCTGTAGAGGCCATATCCTGTCGGCCCTGCTTCGTAGCAAAACGTCAGATGACAGCATTTCGCTGCAAGCTTTGCCACCAGCTTTCGGATCGCTGCCTCCGTGGCAGAAAACTCCCCGAGATATCGTACCTCGCCGCCACGGCCGCCATCGGCAATGGCTATTGCATTGCGCGATTTTGACGTATCGATCCCGACAAAGAGCTCGGTATGATGACCCACGACTCGCCCTCCTTGTTTGAGGCTCTGCCCGGTCCATCCAGGCAACCCTCGTCGCAACATCGAGGGTGAGTCGCCTCATTTTGTGGAGGGGACATACAGTCTAGTGGTGACGCCCGCGGGGAAGCGGAAAGCTGTCGCTCATCTGGTGGATGCCCATGGAATGAGCGAACGGCGGGCGTGTAAAGCCATCGGCTGCTGCCGCATGACCATGAGATACCGGACGACCCAGGCTGACGATACCAGCCTTCGCCAACGCGTGAGGGCGATCGCCCAGGAGCGCCGCCGCTTCGGCTATCGGCGGCTGCATGTTCTGCTCAGGCGGGAGGGTTATCTGATCAACCATAAAAAGCTGTTCCGGCTCTATCGGGAGGAGAAGCTAACGGTGCGCCGCTGTGGTGGGCGCAAGCGGGCGATCGGGACCAGGGCGCCGATGCTGGTTCCGATGACGCCGAACGACCGGTGGTCGCTCGACTTTGTGTCGGACCAACTGACCTGCGGCCGCCGCTTCCGGATCCTGACCGTCGTCGATGATTGTACCCGCGAGTGCCTGGCGCTGGTGGCCGACACCTCGCTCTCCGGCATTCGCGTGGCGCGGGAACTGGACCGGCTGATGATCGAGCGCGGCAAGCCCAGGATGGTGGTCAGCGATAACGGCAGCGAACTCACAAGCAACGCCATCCTGGTGTGGGCCGACCAAAGCCGTGTCGAATGGCACTACATCGCGCCGGGCAAACCCATGCAGAACGCCTTCATCGAGAGCTTCAACGGCCGGCTGCGGAATGAGCTGTTGAACGAGACGTTGTTCACGTCACTGGCACAAGCCCGCGTCATACTTGGATGCTGGCGGGCCGATTACAACGACACAAGACCACACTCGCAGCTCGGATGGAGAACCCCGTCCGAGTTCGCGATGACCTGCCACCCGCGCCGGGATCTGGCGCTGCGCTATGCCAAGGCTCCGCGCCAGCTCCCGTCGCTGCCACCGCCCAACCGGACAAATCCAACGGCACGGGCGAACTCAGGACTGGATAAAACCTGGGGGCAAGGTCACTCCCGTCGCGCGACGCACGGGTTTGCTGCGTCCAACGGCAGCGAGGAGCGCCGCCTTTACGTTAGAGCGTGTCGCGCGCTAAGACTGAATCATTTGGGATTCCCAAATCAGAGCTGCCTCCGTGAAGGAGGCCGGCGGGTATGGTAACATCCCTTGAGGTCGATCTTGGGATCAAATGGTCGCTGCCGTTGAAGGGGGCATGTTGCGGCGAGAGGCTGCGGGCCACTTTCAAGGCGGCGGTGTCTTGGCTTTGACACTGCGAGTTCGCGCGTGAGCGCTCTGATCTAGAGCGTGCCGGCTTAGCGAGTCGTCCGTGAACAAGTTTCTATGCGGTCGAGCGGGAGTCTGTTGTTCGGATAGGGATTTGGCGCTTGAGGCCCCCAAACGTTGCAATTTCGTTTGTGGATTCCGTAAATCAACTCTTTGAGCGAATTCAAGTTCAGCGTGCGAGTTGTTGACATCAATCGCAGCGCTGTTTTCGGCGTATGTGGGGGCGCTTTCGAGCGTACTCGGGCACGCCGACCGGATTGGCCCGCTGCGCGACTATTGCACCGGCTGAGAGTGCCAGGCGATCGCAAGAGTGTAGCCCATAGCGGAAGATGGCTCCGGCGCGGACGGCGGCGCAACACCAGTCATTGATGCATGTTGTCGGTCTCGCATCGTGGTCGGATGAGAAAGGTGTTAGCCAAAGTACGCGAGATGGTGCTGCCTTCAATGGAGCGGCAGGGGTTGATCGAGGCATTGATCATCGACGACGCCGGTTTCGCCAAACAGGGGGAAGCATTCGGTGGACGCGCAGCATCAATGTTGAGGCTGCAAAGAAGCAAGCGAAATTGGGTTTCGCTATCGATCGCAACCACTCTGCCAGCCTTCCGCTGGCCTATCGGCTGTATCTGCCGAAGGACTTGGAATAAGTATAGGGCGCGCCAAAATAAGGCAGATGCGCCACGGGACGTCGGCTTCAAGACCCAGCCGGAGATCGACTCGATCAAATACACGAAGTGCGTGCGAGGCCGGCCTGCGACGCGGTGTCACCTCGATGGACGATGCTTATGGTACTGACTCGCGGCTGCGCACCCGCATGACGGCGTTCGGCGTAAGCTACGTCGCCGGCATTCATCCGAAGATACCAGTATGGCCACCCGGCACCGGACCAAGGCCGAGAGGCAGGCCGCTCAACAATATGGGTCGTCGCGACGAGCCTCATCTAATCTCGGCCAAGCGCCTCGCGCGTGACCTGCCTCAAAAGATGCCTCGCATACGATGCCGGTGGCGGGAGGGTTCGGCCGAGCGGTTATCGTCTCGCTTCGCCCGCGTGCGCGTTCGATCGGACGTACTCAGCTCAGGCCGGAATTGGTGTCGCGGGAGTGGCTGCTGATCACTGGCCCGAGAGCGAAGCCGAGCCGACCAAGTATTGGCGGTCGACGCTACCAGCCGATGTCGGCTTCTGCGAACTCGTCGACTTCACTAAGCTGCGCTAGCGAAGTCGACCGATGCCAAGGTGCTGCATGCGGCCATCAAGGGGCTCAACCGCCTGCGACAAGGCACGGGGTCCGGCGCGGCAATCCTATTCTCGTGTCGCCAAGGCGGCCGCGGTGATGGCATGCCGCTACGCCCATGCCAAAAGTTCAAGCGGCATCAGCGGCAGTTGCGCAATTTCGCAAACGGCTGGGCCGAATCATCGACCACATCCGCCGCGACATCGACGGCCGCCAGTACTGGAGGAGGCGTTCGCCCTCCCGCTTGGCCGGGCCACGCAGATCCGCTCGCAACAGGAGCGCCAGCGCGCGGCTGGAAGCGTTGTTCCTTACATGCCCCGGCGATGGAGTGCATTGGCAAAGGCAAGGCCGCCGCGCTCTACGAGACCGGCCTCCATCGTCACCACCAACCCTCGGTCGTGCTGCACGCCAGGGCGATGTCCGATAATCCGTACGACTGTCGCTCCCTGCGAGACGTCATTGACCGCACCGGGCACCGGCTGATCGCTTGCGCATGTCGACAAGGGATAACGCGGCCAAGACGCGCAGAACCGCCGCTCCATCATTGAGCCCATCATCGGACGCCTGAAGGAGGAAAATCACCTCTTGCAGTGAGGCAATCAGAATGGAATTTCTTCCCATCCAGATTGTCGTGGTGTAACCCCGGGCGCTGCTATCTCAAAGACGCGCAGGAGACGCCGCCAATCTTGTCCTCTCAGCCCTGGGCCACAACTTCCGCCGCATTCTCGCCTGGCTCAGAGAACTCTTTTCCTGGTCCAGCTGTGGCGCACGATGGCCTGTGCCGCCCGCTTGATTCGGCTTCTTACCGGAAGATAAGGGACGTGTTTAAGCTTGGTCGAGTTGCGCGAGAGAGCGGTAGGGGTGCCAGCCGTGCGGCCTCGAACGTGGCGCAGCGGCCTCGCCAGCTCTCGGGATCGAAGGTTATGGCTCGATACGCACAGATGAAATCATAATCGACTTTGGTTTGCGACGACATCGAGGCGAAGGGCGTTTAACAATTGCAGCGCTGCCTGCGTCCCAGCGTCAGCCCGAAGATTGTCATAGCGCTCGACGATCCGCGGTCTTGCGAGGGGCAACAATGTTGATGACTTGTTTCGGTATAATCCCGAACCGAGACGTACTAAACCACTACTTGGCGAGTTGATGGATGATCCTGGCCCAACTCCGAGCTCCCCTGTAGAAGCTTGTTAAATTGTACTTCTCATTGGGCGAATGGATTCGGCTATCGTCCAAGCCGAAGCCAACAAGCAAGCACTCCATGCCAAGTTGGTGATTGAAGGCGGCGACGATCGGGACCGAGCCGCCCGCTCCCATCAGGGCTGCCGGACGACCCCACTCCTCCTCGAGAGCCTTAGCAGCTGCGCGCACGTGGGGCTTTCGGGCGTCGAACGCAAAGGCATTGTGACATTGATGGACCTTGAATTCGACCTCGCAATCCTTCGCCCGACTGCGGATGAAGTCCTCGAGTGAAGCCAAAATCTTCTCCGGGTCTTGTCCGGGCACCAGGCGACACGTGAGCTTGGCTGATGCTTTGGATGGGATCACCGTCTTGTTTCCGACGCCCTGGTAGCCACCAGTGATGCCATTGAACTCGCAGGTTGGACGCACCCAAAGTTGCTCGAGCGCGCTGTAGCCTGTTTCTCCCGCCGGCTGGGTCAGACCGATGTCACCCAAGAATGCTGCGGCGTTGAACCCAAGTCCTTCCAACTGCTGCCTCCTCTGCGTCGACAGCTTCGGAATCCCCTCGTAAAACCCGGGCACCATCACATGACCATCCTCGTCATGCAGCCCCGCGAGAACGCGAACGAGGGCACCGATGGGATTGAGCGCAGGTCCGCCATACTGACCAGAGTGCAGATCGCGGTTCGGACCAGTCAGCACGACTTCCGCCCCGATGATCCCGCGCATTGACAGAGTGATTCCCGGCGTATCCTTATCCCACTGCACCGTATCGCAAATTAGGGCTAGATCGCAGGTGATTTCGTTGCCGTGCTCGGCTAAGAAACTCGGCAGGCTCTGCGAGCCGCATTCTTCCTCACCTTCGAGAAGAACGGTGACTGGAATCGGCAGCTCGCCCGCAACCTGCTTCCAAGCGCGGAAGGCCTCGAGAAAGGTCGAGAACTGGCCTTTGTTATCCTCTGCACCACGCGCCAGAATTACCTCACCATTGCCTGGTTCGATTCCCAGCCGCGGCTCGAATGGCGGAGAGGTCCACAAATCGAGGGGATCTGGCGGTTGCACGTCGTAGTGACCATAGAAGAGAACGTGAGGCTTGCCTGTGGCCTCCTGCGCCCCCCCATGGGCCACGACCATTGGGTGGCCGGTCGTTTCTCGCAACCCCGCCTCGAAACCAATCTCCCGAAGCGTGTTGACGCACCACTCTGCCGTGTCCCTGCAACTCTCCTTATATGCCGGATCGGTCGAGATACTGGGAATCCGCAGCACCTCAAAGAGGCGCTTGAGAGCTGCATCTCTGGAGCTATCAAGCGCTTCTAGCACATCAGGCAGATGGTCAGTCATACAGCGGTCCCTCTCCCGGCATGCGGATCCAACTACTTGCTGGATCCGCCAAATACGAACACAATCCACATCAATGTGTAGCCCACAACTTCGGCATGAAAGTTCAGCGTTAGTCCTCACATCGGCGGGCTAGTGGCATCGAGGATGGTCCACCCGCGCCTGCTCGATTCTGGTCTCAGTTGCCGCCACCGAGCGTAAAACAGGGGCTGATCTCATGACGATGCGACCAGCCTCGGAGAGATGTAGCCATTGAAATTCTGATTGATCACCTCCGCTCGTGTGTGGTGTCGAGTCTGTGACCGACGTTTGCTGAGTTGGTTGGAGCGCGTGTGACCGACACATAGCTGTGAAAAACGTCTCTCTAAGCTGGACTCATTGTGGGCAGCAACGTCATCAAAATCCTTGAAAGCACACTCGCCATTCCTACGGTTGGGCCTATCCTTTGTACCTTCTCCTGTCGCAATCCACATTCTGTTCCTGCACTGTAGATCGTACTGCAGGAGCACGGATCGAAACACTATCTAATATGGTGGGAGAGATTCTAGACGAGCGTGCTTCGCTTAAGGTAGCGATACCTGAGCTGCTGCGGGTTTGATGGACACCGGGTTAAGCTAATCCCACCTTGCGCTCGAACTCAACAGGGCTGAGGTAACCGATCGTCGAGTGACGTCGGGTCGTGTTGTAGAACCGCTCGATGTAATCGAACACATCTGCTCTGGCCTCGTTCCTGGTGCGATAGGTTTTGCGCTCGGTGCGTTCGGTTTTCAGCGACGAGAAGAAGCTCTCCATCGCCGCGTTGTCCCAGACGTTGCCGGACCGACTCATGCTGCAGACGATGCCGCTATCAGCCATCAAGCGCTGGAACTGCTCGCTGACGTACTGGCTGCCGCGATCGGAATGATGCATCAGGGCATCCGGCTTGCCGCGCCGCCAGACCGCCATCAACAGGGCGTCCGCAACCAACTGGGCGGTCATGCTGGCGCTCATCGACCAGCCGACCACCCGGCGCGAGAACAGGTCGATCACCGCCGACACATAGAGCCAGCCCTCAGCCGTCCAGATGTAGGTGAAGTCGGCGATCCACTTCTGGTTCGGGCGCTCGGCCTCGAACTGCCGATCCAGAAGATTCGACGCCACGTTCGCAATCTGGCGATGGCCTGCGTCCTTCGGCAGACGCCGGCGTCGTGGCCGCGCCCGCAGGGCCTGCAGGCGCATCAGCCGTTCGACCCGGTGCAGGCCGCATTCGACGCCGTCCGCCAGAAGGTCTCGCCAGACGCGCCGCGCGCCGTAAGTCCGGTCACTGGCAAGGAAGCTGACCTTGACCTGCTGGCCTACGGTCTCGTCCCTTCGGGATCTGGCGCTGGGCGATCGGTTCAGCCAGGCATGAAAGCCCGACCGCGACACGCCCATCGCTTCGCATAGCCATGCCACCGGCCAGATGCCCCGGTGCTTCGCGATGAAGCCGAACTTCATGTCGCTTCCTTCGCGAAGTAGGCAGCGGCCTTTTTTAGGATATCCCGCTCCGCCTTCAGCTTGTTGACCTCGCGCCGCAGCCGCTCGATCTCCAATTGCTCAGGCTTCATTTGCCCGTGGCCGGGGAAGGACTGCGCAGCGTCGAAGCCGAACTCCTTCACCCATTTGCGCAGCACGTTCTCATGAACGCCCAGGTCTCGGCCAGCTTGCGCCACAGATACCCCGCGCTCCCTGACGAGCTTGACCGCCTCGATCTTGAACTCTCGACTGAACTTCCGTCTCTGCATGACCCACCTCTGGCTCGATAAAACACCCAATCTTGGTGTCCATCAAACCGGCAGCAGCTCAATATGCAGAAGGCCCTGATGGAGATGAACCTGCAGCTCCATCATGTTGTCTCGGATATCACCGGCGCGACCGGCATGCGGATTATCCGAGCCATTGTCGCAGGCGAACGCAATCCCGACGTCCTAGCAACCTATCGGGACGTGCGCTGCCATTCATCGATCGAGACGATCCGCGCAGCACTCGTAGGCAATGACCGCCACGAACATGTCTTCGCGTTGACTCAATCGCTGGAGCTCTACGACGCTTATCAGGCAAAGATGCTCGACTGTGATCGCAAGCTCGAAGTCCTGATCAGTGCATTGAACACCAAAGGAGCAGGACCAGTCGGAAAGCTAGCCAAGCCACGCGTCAAGACCAAGCAGGTCAACACACCCACCTTCGATGTCAGGACCGCGCTGTATGGCGTGCTTGGCGTCGATTTGACTGACATCCATGGGTTGGGTCCGTCGCTCGCATTGAAGCTCATCGGCGAGTGCGGCACGGATTTAAGGGCATGGCCGAGCGCCAAACACTTCACTTCCTGGCTCTGCCTCGGACCCGGCAACAAGATCTCCGGCGGCAAGGTGCTGTCCTCGCGCACCCGGAGATCCTCAAGTCGCGCAGCTGCGCTGTTGCCGTTGGCAGCAACAACCGTGGGGCGGAGCGAGACAGCGCTTGGAGCATTCTATCGTCGGCTGTCCTCACGCGCGGGTAAATCGAAGGCCGTGACGGCGACGGCTCGCAAGATTGCGGTTTTATTCTACAACACACTCCGGCACGGCATCAGTTACAGGGATCCTGGTGCAGACCAATATGAGCAGCAATATCGTAGCCGTGTCCTCGCCAACCTACAGCGCCGGGCGAAATCGCTAGGCTTCGTGTTGCAGGCTGCGTATTTCGGCGATGGTGAGCGGCGATTTCAGGCGATCGTGAGCAGCTGTTTCGCGCGATGATGAGCAGCGGCTTTGACCGACATGGGTGATTGGTTCAGGGGTTTGAGTTGGCGTCAAGAGTTTGATTGCGGGCGTTCTGCTTTCGCATGCTTTCTCCGGAGAGTTGCAGACGGTGAGCGTTGTGAACGAGGCGATCCAGGATGGCGTCGCCGAGGGTTGGGTCGCCGATACGTCGTGCCAATGTTCAACAGGG
>NZ_JBIXJX010000037.1:0-26142 GCF_052871955.1 Bradyrhizobium sp. CAR08 | reverse complement strand
GCTCGACCGCGACGGCCGCTACGGAATCTTCTTTGCCAGTTGGCAGGTCGGATCAATCGACTTGACGCGCAGCCAAACTGTCAGTGATGTGTCCGAACAGGCGTCAGCTATGTCTCCGGTCTAAACACTTGACCGGGCGATCCAGTACGCCGAGACGCCTGTGATCAAGCGCTAAGGCCACTGCGTACTGGATTCCCTGTTTTCGCGGGGAATGACAGCGAGGGCGGGGCGCTATGCTTCGGCCCAATCGACGCACGCCCCATTGTGCCCTATGGTGCCGCGCTCTCCCATCAACAACGACAAAAACAACAATGATGTACCTGGAAACGCCGCCGCGCCTGATCGAGACCAGACTCTTTTCCGCCATGCCCGACAAATTCCGCCGCAAGGGCGAGCGCACCGATTGGGCCGATGCCAACCGGCCCGGTGTGCCGACGGATTCCTTCATCGAAGGGCCGTCGTTCGACAAGGATGGCAATCTCTACATCGTCGACATTCCCTTCGGCCGCATCTTCCGCATTGCGCCTGACGGCGAGTGGTCGCTGGCGATTGAATATGAGGGCTGGCCGAACGGACTGAAGATTGCGGCGGACGGCCGCATCCTGGTCGCCGACTACAGGCACGGCATCATGGAGTTCGACGCCAGGGCAGGGCGCATTGCGCCGGTGCTGACCTCGCGCAACTCGGAGTCTTTCCGGGGCTGCAACGATCTGCATCTCGCGTCCAACGGCGACATCTATTTCACCGACCAGGGACAGACCGGCCTGCATGACCCCAGCGGCCGCGTCTATCGCCTGACGCAAAGCGGCCGGCTCGATTGCCTGATCGACACTGGTATCAGCCCAAATGGCCTGGTGCTCGATCCAACCGAGACCGTGCTGTTCGTCGCAATGACGCGCGACAACGCGGTGTGGCGGCTGCCGTTCATGAAGGACGGCAGCGTGTCGAAGGTTGGCCGCTTCTGCTCGCTGTTCGGCACCAGCGGCCCTGATGGCATGACAATGGATGCCAAGGGCCGCCTGTTCGTCGGTCACGCCTCACTCGGCCATGTCTTCGTGTTCGCGCCCAACGGCGAATTGATTGCGCGGGTCAAGTCGTGTGCAGGTCCGAATTGCACCAATGTCGCCATTGGTGGCGCGAAGAAGGATCGGCTCTACATCACGGAGTCCGCAACCGGTAGCGTATTGGTCGCTGACATCGGCGTATTGAACTCTTGAGCGCGACGGCGGTTGCCTGAGCGAACGAGTGGTATCGGAGCAAATATGAACACGAAACCCTTCGGCAAAACGGGTGCCAGCGTCTCCGTCATCGGGCAGGGCACATGGTATCTCGACCATGGCGATCGCAAGCGCGCGATCGCGGCGCTTCAGCGCGGGCTCGACCTCGGCATGACCCACATCGATACCGCCGAGATGTATGGCGATGCCGAACTCGTCATTGCGGATGCGATCGCGGGCCGACGCGATGAAGTGTTCCTCGTATCAAAGGTGCTGCCGAGCAACGCCTCGCGCCGCGGAACCATCACCGCCTGTGAGCGCTCGCTGAAGCGGCTGAAAACCGATCGGCTCGACTGCTATCTGCTGCATTGGCGCGGCTCGTATCCGCTGGAGGACACCGTCGCCGCATTCGAGGAACTGGTGAAGGCCGGCAAGATCAAATCCTGGGGCGTCTCCAATTTCGATGCCGATGATCTCGACGAGATCCTCGACGCCGCCGGCGAACACCGCATCGCCTGCAATCAGGTGCTCTATCATCTGAAGGAACGCGCGATCGAGCACGCGGTGATCCCGTGGTGCGAACGGCATGGTGTCGCCGTCGTCGCCTATTCGCCATTCGGCCACGATGATTTCCCTGCGAGCAACAGCAAGGGCGGCGCGGTGCTGGCGCGCATCGCGGAGGCGCGTCGCGCGACGCCGCGCCAGGTCGCACTGAGTTTCCTCACCCGTGCAACTACGGTGTTCGCGATCCCGAAGGCGTCGTCCGCGGAACATGCCGGCGACAATGCTGCGGCCGGCGATCTGGTGCTGACGAAAGACGAGATCGCGGCGCTCGATGCGGCGTTTCCGCGCGGTCCGAAGCCGCGCGGCCTGCCCATGCTGTAGTGCACAAACGCCCGTTATTAATGGGGTCTTGACGTGCGCGGACGTGAGCGCATATCGGCATCCTGTTTTCGGAAGTTGTGAAAGCGGCGCAATTATCGTTTTTTACGATCATTCCCGATTCGCATTCCTAGGTTCCAGCCGTGACCCCGCCGCCCGCCGCAGCCGCAAGGCTCGACAGTATTCCCATGCCCATGCCGGAAAAGAAGCCGCAGGCGCGACGGGCGCCGGCGCGCGTCGATCACCCGTTCAAAGGCATCGCGCTGGTGCTGCTGTCGACGATCTTTCTCGGCTGCTCCGATGTTACCGCGAAATATCTGTCGTCGAGCCTGCCGTCGATCGAGATCACCTGGATCCGCTTCGTGACGTTTGCGCTGATGTTCACGCCGGTGATGCTGCCGGGCTCGCCGCTCCATGCGATGCGCACCGAGCGCCTCGGCCTGCAGTTGATGCGCGGCGCGGCATTGCTCGGCTCTTCGCTGTTCTTCATCACCGGCCTGAGCTTCCTGCCGATCGCAGAAGCGTCCGCGACCGGCTTCGTCTCGCCGCTGTTCGTCACCGCGCTCTCGATCGTCTTCCTGAGCGAGAAGGTCGGCATGCGCCGTTGGATCGCGACCGCGATCGGCCTGACCGGCGTGCTGATCATCCTGCGCCCGGGCTCCAGCGCGTTTCACGCCGCCGCCTTCTTCCCGATCGTCTCGGCGTTCTGCTGGGCCGCGGCGCTGATCCTGACGCGCATGATGAGCGGGCGTGAAGCCGTCCTCACCACGATGGCCTATTCGGCGCTGACGGGCGTTGCGATCCTCTCCCTGATGGTACCGTTCGTCTGGGTCACGCCGACCTGGACCGCGATCGGGCTTGGCATCGTGATCGGCGTCGCGTCCACCGTCGGCCAGTGGATCATCGTCCTGGCCTATCGCTACGGCGATGCCTCGGTGCTGGCGCCGTTCTCGTACACCCAGTTGCTGTGGGTCAGCATTCTCGGCTTCTTCCTGTTCGGCGAAGTGCCTGATGTCTGGACCGTCACCGGTGCGGCCTTCATCGTCGCCAGCGGCCTCTACATCGCCCATCGCGAGCGCATCCGCCGCGCCCAGCTCCTGATCCTGGAAGAGCGTTCCCCGAACCCCTGACGCAAGTTCGCGCGTCCGCTTCGTGCTATCAATGGCTCCAACACCACGGGAGGAGCCGGATGCGCGCTGCGATTTTCAGGAACGGTGAGATTGTCGTCGACCGGATGGCCGAGCCAAAGCCGGGCCCCGGCCAGGTGCTGGTCAAGACGCTCGCCTGCGGCATCTGCGGCTCCGATCTGCACGCGCGCCAGCACGCCCACCGCATGGTGGAGATGGCGCGAAAGACCGGCCGCAAGCCGATGGATCTCGCCCGCGACGTCGTGTTCGGCCATGAGTTCTGCTGCGAGATCGTCGACTTCGGCCCGGGGACCGTGCGCAAGCTCAAGTCGGGCACGCGCGTCTGCTCGCTGCCAGCCCTCGTAACGCCGCAGGGCATCGAAGGTATCGGTTACTCCAACGACAATATTGGCGGCTATGCCGAGGCGATGCTGCTGAGCGAAGCGCTGCTGCTCGAGGTGCCCAACGGTCTCGCGCCGGAGCATGCCGCGCTCACCGAACCGCTCGCGGTCGGCGTTCACGCCGTCGCCAAGGCCAACATCCGAGGCGGCGAAGTGCCGCTCGTGATCGGCTGCGGTCCGGTTGGGCTCGCGGTGATTGCGGCGCTAAAGCTCAAGGGCCTGCATCCGATCGTCGCGGCCGACTATTCGCCGGCGCGGCGCGCGCTTGCGGCAAAACTCGGCGCCGATGTCGTCGTGGATCCACGGGTGTCGCAGCCCTATGCCACCTGGGCCGAGCATGCGCAGATGTCCGATGCCGAAAAGGCGGCCCGGCCGCCGTTCCAGGCGATGCTGCCCGCGCTGAAGCCCGCGATCATCTTCGAATGCGTCGGCGTGCCCGGTCTGTTGCAGCAGGTGTTCGAAGGCGCGCCGCGCGATGCGAGGATCGTCGTGGTCGGTGTGTGCATGGAGACCGACAGGAGCGAGCCCATGCTCGGCATCATGAAAGAGCTCAACGTCCAGTATGTGCTCGGCTACACGCCGGACGAATTCGCGGCGTCACTGCGCCTGATCGCGGAGGGGCAGGTGGATGCGGCGGCAATGGTGACGGCGGAAGTCGGCATCGACGGTGTCGCAAAGGCTTTCGCAGATCTCGCCAACCCTGAGGCTCACACCAAGATCATCGTGCAGCCGTGGCGGTGATGCCTTACACCGGCAGCGCGATCGAATATTTCACCTGGCTGAGCGCAAAGCTGGACTCGATCGAGGCGATGCCGTCGAGCCGGGTCAGCTTGGTCTTCAGGAAAGTCTCGTAGGAGGCGAGGTCGGCGGCGACCACGCGCAAGAGATAGTCGCGATTGCCGGTCATCAGATAGCATTCCAGCACCTCGTCCCATTTCGAGATCGCGCGCGCGAAGCGGTTGAGGTCCTCCTCCTTCTGCCGGGCCAGCTTGATCGAGATGAAGACGCTGACATGCAGCCCCAGCGCCTTCTGGTCCACGGTCGCGATGTAGCGCGAGATGACGCCGCGTTCCTCGAGCAGCTTGACCCGGCGATGGCATGGCGACACCGAAAGCCCGACCTTGTCGGCGAGTTCCTGCATGGTCAGTCGGCTGTCGTTCTGGAGCAGAGCGAGGATTTTTCGGTCAATGGCGTCGAGGTCGGGCATTGGGATGAACCTGTCGTTTTTTCCTGCTGATTGGTAAGCTATCCCAATATTGGCTGGTATTGCGCGAAAAATTGAGAAGTTTGGCGCTTCCTGCAGGGGTATCATCGGGCACCTGTTTTCCGGGAGCATTGCCATGCCCGTTGATACCGCCCGCCTCGACACACTGACCGCGCTGGCTCGCAAGGCGCTGTGGCTGTCGTCATGGACCATCCATCACGCCAACCACATCCGCCCGAATGCGGACGGCCTGAAGGTCGGGGGACATCAGGCCTCGTCGGCCTCGCTCGCCACCATCATGTCGGCGCTGTATTTCCACGTGCTGAAACCCGAAGATCGCGTCGCGGTGAAGCCGCATGCGAGCCCGGTGTTCCACGCCATCCAGTATCTGTTCGGCCGGCAGAGCCGCGAGAAGCTGGAGAACTTTCGCGGCTTCAAGGGCGCGCAGTCCTATCCCTCGCGCACCAAGGACGTCGACGACGTCGATTTTTCCACCGGCTCGGTCGGCCTCGGCGTTGCGCAGACGCTGTTCGCCTCGCTGGTGCAGGACTACGTCAAGGCGCATGGCTGGATGAAGGATCGCCGCGAGGGGCGGATGATTGCGCTGGTCGGCGATGCCGAGATGGACGAGGGCAACATCTTCGAGGCGCTGGCGGAAGGCTGGAAGCACGGCCTGCGCAACACCTGGTGGGTGGTCGACTACAACAGGCAGTCGCTCGATGCCGTCGTCCGCGAAGGTCTCTGGGAAAAGTTCGAGACCGTATTCCGCAATTTCGGTTGGGACGTGGTGATCGTGAAATACGGCCGCCTGATGCGCGAGGCCTTTGCCGAGCCCGGCGGCGAGGCGCTGAAGCGCTGGATCGACAATTGCCCGAACGCACTCTACGCCGCACTGTGTTTTCAGGGCGGCGCGGCGTTCCGCAAACATTTGCACGACGAGATCGGCGATCAGGGCCCCATCACCAAACTGATCGACAAGCGCAGCGACGACGAGCTACTGGCGCTGATGTCGAACCTCGGCGGCCATGACATGGCGAGCATGCTGGACGCCTTTGAATCCATCGATCACGATCGCCCGGTCTGCTTCATCGCCTACACCATCAAGGGCGTCGGCCTGCCGTTCCAGGGCCACAAGGACAATCATGCCGGCCTGATGACGGTCGCGCAGATGGAGAAATATCGCGACAGCCAGAACATCCGGCCCGGACACGAATGGGACAGATACGAGGGTCTCGCGCAAAGTGCCGCCGAGCTCGACGCCTTCCTCGCGGGCGTGCCGTTCAACCAGGACGGCCGCCGGCTCACCGCGCCTGTTATCGAGGTGCCGTCGCAGCTTGCCTTCAAGCCGGCGCCGCAGATGTCGACCCAGCAGGGTTTTGGGCTGGTGCTGAACGAGATCGCGCGCGGCGACAGCGAGCTCGCCAAGCGCATCGTGACGACATCGCCTGACGTCACCGTCTCGACCAATCTCGGTCCGTGGGTGAACCGGCGCGGCCTGTTTGCGCGCGGCGAGAAGGCGGACTTATTCCGTAGCGAGAAAATTCCATCCACCTTCAACTGGGACTTCTCGCCCAAGGGCCAGCATCTCGAACTCGGCATCGCCGAGATGAACCTGTTCATCATGCTCTCGGCGCTCGGCCTGTCGCACCAGATCAACGGCGAGCGGCTGCTGCCGGTCGGCACGCTCTACGATCCCTTCATCGAGCGCGGTCTCGATGCGCTGAACTATGCCTGTTACCAGGATGCGCGCTTCATGGTGGCGGCGACCCCCTCAGGTATCACGCTCGCGCCCGAAGGCGGCGCGCATCAGTCGATCGCAACCCCTTTGATCGGCATGGCGCAGGATGGCCTTGCCTCGTTCGAGCCGGCCTTTGTCGACGAGCTCGCCGTGATCATGGGGTGGGGCTTCAATCACATGCAGCGCGATCCGGGTGAGGGCGGCTCGGTCTATCTGCGGCTCTCGACGCGCTCGATCGAGCAGGCGCAGCGGATCATGACGCCCGAGCTCGCACAGGGCATCACCGACGGCGCGTATTGGTTGCGCAAGCCGGGCCCCAATGCCGAAGCCGTCATCGCCTATACCGGCGCCGTTGCGCCAGAAGCGATCGAAGCGACCGGCTTCATCGGCGAGAGCCGGCGCGACATCGGCCTGCTCGCGATCACGTCCGCAGATCGTCTGCATGCGGGATGGACCGCCGCACGGAAATTGCGCCGTGATCGGCGCGGCGTGCAGCATCTCAGCCACATCGAAAAACTGCTCGCACCGCTGCCGCGCGACTGCGGCATCGTGACCGTGATCGACGGCCATCCGGCGGCGCTCGGCTGGCTCGGCAGCATCCGCGGCCATCGCGTCGAGGCGCTCGGCGTCGAGCAGTTCGGCCAGACCGGCACCATCGCAGACCTCTACCGCCACCACGGCATTGACGCCAACGCCATCATCGATGCGGCCGAAAGCCTCACCACCGGCGCGCCGGTGTTGCATCGGAAGATGGCGGTGTAGTTCTCCGTCGTGGTCCTGGCCCCCGTGCGCAATTGCGCACTGGGCCAGGACGACGGCAATCGAGACCTTGCCACCCCTCCGCCATCGGCTCATATAACCTCGGTCCGCCGCAATGCTGGCCCCGCATATGGCGGGTTCAATTGCCGGCGCTTTCGTGCAAGGATGCCTGCCGAAACGCCCCCCAAGCCCCCAAGAAGAGGTTCACTATGGTCAATCGCATGCAGTTCTACATCGACGGCGCCTGGGTCGATCCCGCCGTCAAGAAGTCCACCGCCGTGGTCAATCCGGCGACGGAAGAGGCGATGTACGAGGTTGCGCTGGGCTCCAAGGCCGACGTTGACAAAGCCGTCGCCGCCGCCAAGCGCGCGTTCGTGACGTTCTCCCAGACCAGCCGTGACGAGCGCGTCGCGCTGCTCACCAAGGTCATCGAGATCTACAAGGGCCGTCTTAAGGAGATCGGCGCCGCCGTCTCCGACGAAATGGGTGCGCCGCTGCCGATGGCGGAGAAGCTGCAGGCCGGCGCCGGTCTTGGCCACCTCATGACCACGCTCGACGTGCTCAAGAACTATCATTTCGAGGAACCGGTCGGCACCGCCATGGTGCTGCGCGAGCCGGTCGGCGTGGTCGGCATGATCACGCCCTGGAACTGGCCGCTCAACCAGATCGCCTGCAAGGTCGCGCCCGCGCTCGCCGCCGGCTGCACCATGATCCTGAAGCCGTCGGAGTTCACCCCGACCTCGGCGCTGATCTTCGCGGAAATCCTTCACGAAGCCGGCGTGCCGAAGGGCGTGTTTAACCTCGTCAACGGTCTCGGCCCCGAGGTTGGCGCCGCCATGAGCGAGCACCCCGACATCGACATGATCTCGTTCACCGGCTCGACCCGCGCCGGCATTGACGTGGCCAAGCGTGCGGCACCGACCGTGAAGCGCGTCAGCCAGGAGCTTGGCGGCAAGTCACCGAACGTCATCCTCGAAGGCGCCGACCTCACGAAGGCGGTGACCGGCGGCGTGATGCACATGTTCAACAACTCCGGCCAGTCCTGCAACGCGCCCTCGCGCATGATCGTGCCGGCCTCGAAGATGAAGGAAGTCGCCGCGATCGCGAAGGCTGTCGCCGACAAGACCAAGGCGGGCGATCCGCGCGCCGAAGGCACCACCATCGGTCCCGTGGTCAACCGCGGCCAGTGGGACAAGATCCAGGGTCTGATCAAGAAGGGCATCGACGAAGGCGCAACGCTCGTCGCCGGCGGTCCGGGCCTGCCCGAAGGCGTCAACAAGGGCTTCTATGTCCGTCCCACCATCTTTGCCGACGTCACCCCTGACATGACCATCGCCCGCGAAGAAATCTTCGGACCGGTGCTGACGATCATCGGCGCCAAGGACGAAGCCGAAGCCGTGCACATCGCCAACGACACGCCCTATGGGCTTGCCGGCTACGTTACGGGCGCTTCCGTCGAGGACGCCAAGCGCGTCGGGCGGCAGATCCGCGCCGGCAACGTCAATCTGCAGGGCGTGCCCAACGATCGCAGCGCACCGTTCGGCGGCTACAAGCAATCCGGCAACGGCCGCGAGTGGGGCAAGTACGGCCTCGAGGACTTCCTCGAAGTGAAGGCCGTCGCTGGCTTCAACGCGGCGTAGGCGTTACTGCCTGGGTGAACATGACGCCGGAGCGGGACACCGCTCCGGCGTTTTCTATTCTCTTACGGTTGCCCCCTGTGCTTTCAGGCGGCACCACCCCGGGTAGTCCGTCACAATTTCGAAGAAATCGTCATGATAAATGAAACCCAACTCTGTCAGGCGTGCGCTCATCGCTTTCAGGGCTTCGCGCCCGAAATGCGGACCGAACGACAATAGGTCGTCACTCTGATCAAGCGGTTGATCGACCTCCAGAGTCTTCAACAGATTATCTAAGGCAATCGCTCTCTCGACCAATGCTGCTCGACGTACAACTAGGCCATATTCGCCCGTAATGTTGATCCAACCTTTTGCCGGTCATGGAGAATCCTGAGAGGGGTCTGAAGCTGCGACGACTATCCCCCGACCGCGCCCTGCGTGTTCACATACAACGCGTAGATCGACTGGCTTGCCGCCATGAACAGGCGGTTGCGCTTGACGCCGCCGAAGCAGAGGTTGGCGCAACGTTCGGGCAGGGCGATGCGGCCGATCATGACGCCGTCGGGCGCGAACACCACGACGCCGTCGAGCTCGGGATCGCCCATGCCCCAGCCGCACCACAGATTGCCGTCGATGTCGCAGCGCATGCCATCAGGCGTGCCCGGGCCTGCGTCGATGAAGACGCGCTTGTTGGAGATCGTGGTGCCATCAGGCGAGACGTCATAGGCGAGGATCTTGCGGTTCGGCACGCCGCGTGATTCCACGACGTAGAGGATTTTCTCGTCCGGCGAGAAGCACAGCCCGTTGGGGCCGAGCACGCCTTCGGCAACGATGGTCGCCTTGCCGGTCGCGGGATCGAACCTGTAGACGTTCGGCTCGATCTCAGGCTCGGCCTTGTAGCCCTCGTAATTGCCGAGCAGACCGAAGGTGGGATCGGTGAACCAGACCACGCCATCGGATTTCACCACGACGTCGTTCGGCGAGTTGAGCTTCTTGCCGCCGAACGAGTCCATCAGCACGGTGATGCTGCCGTCATATTCGGTGCGGGTGACGCGCCGCCCGCCATGCTCGCAGGTGACGAGCCGGCCCTGGCGATCCCTGGTATTGCCGTTGGCGAAATTGGAGGGCTTGCGGAACACGCTGACAGCGCCGGTCTCCTCCTCCCATTTGACGATGCGCTGGTTCGGAATATCGCTGCACAGGAGATAGCGCCCGTCGCCGAACCACACCGGACCCTCGGCCCAGCGCAGGCCGCTCGTCAGCCGCTCTACCGCCGAGAGTTTTAGCCAGTATTTTTCGAAGCGGGGATCGAGTGCCTTTATCGCCGGATCGGGATAGTAGCTCGCCGGCCGCCAGCCTGGCCGCTCCTGGGGATGGGACGATGCCTCATTCATGTCGGTTCTCTCGTTTCGTTCCCTCTGGACAATCCTGCTATCATTAGAGACATGTGACCGCAAATTGGTTGCCAAAGGCGAGGAAAGACATGCCGCGTATCTTGATGACGGGAGCTTCGGGCGGGATCGGAACGCGTCTGCGAAAACTGTTGCCGCCGATCTATCCGGACCTGCTGCTCAGCGACATCCGCCCGCCCGCCGATCTCGGCCCCAACGAGCAATTCAAGGCGGCGGATCTGTCCGACCTCGCCCAGTGCGAGGCGATCTGCGAGGGCGTCGACGGCATCATCCATTTCGGCGGCTATTCGGTCGAAGGTCCCTGGAACGACATCCTCCAGGCCAACATCATCGGCGGCTACAATCTGTTCGAGGCCGCGTACCGCAAGGGCGTCAAGCGCGTGGTGTTCGCCTCCTCGAACCATGCCGTCGGATTCTATCCGCGCCACCACAAGATCGGCACCGACGTGACCCCGCGTCCCGACGGCCGCTATGGGGTCAGCAAGGTGTTCGGCGAAGCGGTCGGCGCGCTCTATGCCGACAAGCATGGCCTGAAGGTGACGTGCCTTCGCATTGGCAATTTCGGCGACGTGCCGCTGGACCTTCGCCGGATCTCGATCTGGCTGAAGCCGGAAGATCTGGTGCAGCTCTGTCAGATCGGGCTCGAGCATCCCGACATTCATTTCGAGATCTTCTACGGCGTGTCCCTGAACGAACGTGCCTGGTGGGACAACCACCGCGCCTACGAGTTCGGCTACCGTCCCACGGGGCGCTCCGAGGATCATGTGGCGCATGCGATGGCCGAGCAGGCCAAGCTGAAGCCCGATCCGGTCGGCGATCACTATCAGGGCGGCGCGTTCTGCAGCAACGACTTCGACGGCGACACAAGTCGCATTATCGATTGGACCAAGCGGTAGGAGCGCATTCGCAAATCTAGGGTGTCGGAATCGACGCCCTAGACAACGCGTTTGCCGGCCTGGGCCGCGACGGGCCTCTGTACAAAGTACATCAGGATCAGGGAAATCACCGCCGTCGTCACGACGACGTATCCCAGCCGGTCGAAATGCCGGAGCGTACCGTCGGCGTCCTGCGCGATGAGTGCAGCGGCGAGCACGGAGCCGAGCCCGCCGGAGAGCTGTTGCAGCGACGCGCCGACCGCGCTGAAGGAGCCGCGTTGCGCCGGCTCGGGGATTGCCGAAATCAACGCCTGCGAAGGAATCATGCGGGAGAAGATGCCGACGAACATCAGGACGTTGACCAGGATCGCGACCGTCAGGCTCACCTCGCCGAGATGGGTGTAGATCAGCACCATCACGATGGACATGGCGCTGCCGAAGACGAAGGTGGGGTATTTGCCGAAGGCATCGCTCGCGCGTCCCACCAGCGGGCCGATGACAATGCTGAACAGGCCGGAGACGAGATAGATCGTCGGCAGATGCACGATGTCGATGCCGAGATTGTGCACGGTGTAGGCGCTGCCGAACGGCATCAGCATGTAGCCGCCGGTCGCCAGCAGGGTCGTTACCGAAAACGCCATCCAATAACGCGGCTGCGAGACCGTGGCGATCAGATGCCGGAACGGATTTCGATCCTGCTTCAGCCCGAGATGGCCGTTCACCGGCTTCATCAGGAGCATCACTGCGGTCATCCCGATCACCGACAGTCCGACCAGCGCGCCGAACGCGACGTGCCAGTTCCACTGGTTGGCGAGGAAAAGACCGGCCGGGATGCCCAGCACCTGGCTTGCAGCGAAGGCGGTTTGCACGAAACCCATGACGCGGCCGCGCAATTGCAGCGTGAACAAATCGGTGACGATGGCGAGCACGACCGAGCCGATCACGCCGCCGAACAGGCCGGTCACGATCCGCCCCAGCAGCAACAGATGATAGTTGGGCGCGATCGCGCACAGCATCGTGCCAAGGGTGAAGCCGGCGTAGAAGAACAACAGCAGCCGCTTGCGATCAAACCGGTCGGCAAAGCCGGCCGCCAGGATGCCGGAAATCCCCGCGCTGAACGCATAGGCCGAGACCGCCACGCCGAACAGAGCGGCCGAAATATCAAGCGCCGGCATCATGATGGCGCCGAGCGGCGACATGATCATGAAATCGATGATGATCGTGAACTGGACCAGCGCCAGCAGCGCAACGAGGATCGCCTGGTAGCGCGAGAAGCCTCGGGATGGCGCTTGCCGCTCGGCGATCGGCTCCGTCAGGGTTTGTTCGGTCATGGCATTTCATTTGGGAGGGAGTGGAGGAGGACGCGCGACGTGGCGCCGGAGCCCGGCCCATATTTATTTCCGGCTCTGCGAAATTTCGATGGCTTGACAAACAGTTTTAGTGTTCGTCCCAGCGCGGTGCCTCGATTCACACGGGGCGAGCGACGCAAAGGCCTGAGCCTCGCTTTGGCCGTTCCGGCCATTGATCCAGATCAACGTTGCTCTGGCCGTCTGGCTCTCGATTTTGCGAGACCGCAATTCGGCAATCGGTGCCTCGATCACGGCTCAACGGCGGCAGCGCGAGCCAGGACAATGAAAATCGAATTGCCAGCCGCCGTACTGCTCACGCTGTTCATGTCGGGACCGGCGCGGGCCGCGATGCTCGGCGACGCCGAGGCGACGTTTCTCGACCAGCTCGTCACCGCATCCGCGGTGCTCGAACAACGATGTGTCGGCTACGAGGTCGATGGTGCCGGCAGTGTACAGCTCGGCGCCCGACTTCTCGGCAGCACGGATGCCGCGATGGCGATGATCGACGCCTATGCTGCAGCCATCAAGGCCCGCGATGGCGAGAGCTCCGATCCCGGTAAATTCCGCCCCGAAGTGTCCGACGCTGCCGGCAAAACGTTCAGGCGCGTCCGGACCGATCTGATCAGAAACCCGAAGAGAGCCTGCGCCGACTATGGCGATGCCAGCGTGGATCGCGGTCTGCTGAGGCGGTACTGAACCGGGACTTGAGGGATTCAGATCTGCGCAAACGAAAGGGCCGTCTCGAAAGACGGCCCTTGGTTGTTATTCGACGATCTCAACGATCCGGTGGGTTCGCGGTTCGACCAGAACCGTGCGACCGTTCACCACCGTGTAACGATACTCACGGGCGCCGTACTCGGGCGGCACCTCGTAATAGGTCACGCCCTCTTCCGGAAGAACCGCCCCGACTCTCACATCTTCGCGGTACTGATATGAGGGCCGCCGCTGTTCGACGACGTAGGAGTGAAAGCGAGGACGTTGATCGACACCAAGGACTCCCGCCACGCCGCCAACGACGCCGCCGACGACGCCACCCACAACTGCACCGACAGGCCCTGCCGCTCGCTCACCATCCCGCGCACCGCGTTCGACGCCTCCGGGAACGCCCTGGGCCTGGGTCGTTACGGGAAGCAGGACGGCGACGGCAAAAGCGGCGGCTCCGACTAAACGGCAAATCATGGCAGCTCCTATGGTGGGGGATTGGTGCAAGACCAAGTACCAAGCCGACCATAGGTTCCCCAGAAGTTGTGGACTGCGGGCGTTATTGCCCGAAATGGGCTCGTGCGGCCTGCAATTGCGGGCAATCCAGCGCGCCCGTATCGCGTGAACTGCACCACCGCGCGAAGCGAACGTCTCCCATCTATGAACGCGGGCCCTGCTGTTCGGCTTGCTCACCCCCAATCCGCGCCAGATAGTCCGACTTGCTGAACTGCATATGATCGACGCACAGCTGGGCCAGCGCCCAGCTGTCACGGCCTTTCAATAGCTCGATCATCAGCTCGTGCTGGCGCCTTGATTGCGCGAGGCCGTCTCGGTCGGCGAGGTTCTTGGCGCGCATCGGCAGCGTCAGGTTCATGTAGTCCTGCAGCGAGCGCACCAGATAGGGATTGCCGCAGGCCGAGAACAGCGCGAGGTGGAAGGCGTCGTTGGCCTCGTGGATACCGCGCAGGTCCTGCAAATCCGCTCTCGCGCAATATTGTCGTTGCAATGCGGAGAGCTCGTCGATCAGGCCTTGTTGCGCGGGCAGGGGAATCATCAGCGCCGCCTGCCGCGTCAGCATCTCCCGGACCTCGTAGATCTGCCGGACCTCTTCGGCCGAGTAAAACCGCACGGTGGCGCCGACATTCTTCTCGCGGCGGACGATGCCCCGGCGCTCCGCATCCACCAAGGCCTGCCGCACGAAATGGCGCGAAGTGCCGTAAGCCGACATCAGCGCGTCCTCTGTGAGGCGCGCGCCTGGCGCAAGTCGGCCGAAGATGATGTCCTCTTCGAGCCGCGCGACGATGTCGTCCGGATCGTCGCGCCGGACCATCGTGGCGTCTGCGATGTGAATGTCGGACATGCCCTCGGCCTCCCGGCGCTTGGCCGGTTCGTCCTGTGGAGCAGGGAAGGCCCTGATTGTCAATAATCTGGTCTCCACCAGCGCGCAACACGGGTAAATGGCAGGTTTGACGTCTGTCTTATTGACAATCAAGGGGCAGTCTGTAGGACAATGACCCGGTAATGGGAGTGGTATGATGACGAGTGGGTTGCGCAAAGGGCTGACGAGCTATGGCGATGCCGGCTTCTCGCTGTTCCTGCGCAAGGCGTTCATCAAGGCCATGGGCTATTCCGACGACGCGTTGGAGCGTCCGATCGTCGGCATCACCAACACCTATAGCGACTACAATCCCTGCCACGGCAACGTCCCGCAGATCATCGAGGCCGCCAAGCGCGGCGTGATGCTGTCGGGCGCGATGCCGTTCGTGTTCCCGACGATCTCGATCGCGGAGAGTTTTGCGCATCCGACCTCGATGTATCTGCGCAATCTGATGGCGATGGACACCGAGGAGATGATCCGCGCGCAGCCGATGGATTCGGTGATCGTCATCGGCGGCTGCGACAAGACTCTTCCTGCGCAGGTGATGGCGGCGATCAGCGCCGACCTGCCGACGGTGGTCATCCCCGTTGGCCCCATGGTGGTTGGTCATCACAAGGGCGAGGTGCTGGGCGCCTGCACCGATTGCCGTCGCCTCTGGGGCAAGTATCGCGCCGGCGAAATGGATGATGTCGAGATCGAGGCGGTGAACGGCCGCCTTGCGCCGTCGGTCGGCACCTGCATGGTGATGGGCACCGCCTCCACCATGGCCTGCATGATCGAGGCCATGGGCCTGTCGCTGCCGATGAGCGCGACGATTCCCGCCCCGCATGCGGAGCGCTTTCGCCTTGCCGAGGCGAGCGGCAGGGTGGCCGCCGAGATGGCCAAGACCAAAGGTCCGAAGCCGAGCGAGGTGCTGACGCCGGCATCTTTTAAGAATGCCCAGGTCGTGCTCCAGGCGATCGGCGGCTCGACCAACGGCCTGATCCATTTGACCGCGATGGCACATCGTTCGCCACACCGGCTCGACCTCGGGGTGTTCGACCAGATCGGCCGCGAGGTGCCGGTGCTGGTCGATCTCAAGCCGTCGGGCGAGCATTACATGGAGCATTTCCATCACGCCGGCGGCGTGCCGAAACTGCTGGCGCAACTCGGCGATCTCGTCGATCTCGATGCCAAGACGATCACCGGCCAGACGCTGCGCGATATCGCGGCGAACGCGGAAGACGTGCCCGGCCAGGACGCGATCCGTCCGCGGGACAATCCGATCAAGAAGGAAGGTGGCCTCGCCGTGCTGCACGGTAATCTCGCGCCGCGCGGCGCGGTTATCAAGCAATCCGCCGCGAGCCCAAAGCTGCTGCAACACACGGGCCGTGCGGTGGTGTTCGAATCCGTCGAGGATATGACGCTGCGGGTGGACGATCCCGATCTCGACGTCACGGCCGATGACGTGCTGGTGCTGCGCAACGCCGGTCCTAAGGGCGCGCCCGGCATGCCGGAGGCGGGCTATCTGCCGATCCCGAAGAAGCTCGCGCGCGCTGGGACCAAGGACATGGTGCGCATTTCGGATGCGCGCATGAGCGGCACCGCATTCGGCACCATCGTGCTGCACATCACGCCGGAATCCGCCGTCGGCGGCCCGCTGGCGCTGGTGAAGAACGGCGACATGATCCGGCTCGACGTCGCCAAGCGCAGCATCGAGCTTCTGGTGGATGCTACCGAACTGGAACGGCGGCGTACGGCATTGAAGCCCGCGGCTGCGCCGGATGAGGCGCGGCGCGGCTATGCGTGGCTGTTCAACGAAACCATCATGCAGGCCGACGAGGGCTGCGACTTCGATTTCATGCAGAGGACTGGGAAGAAGACTGAGCAGAAAACTAAAAGTGGGTGACCAACCACCCGGAAGCGTAGCCCAGACCGCTAAAGCGGCGGGCGTTAAAACAGGGGGAAACGATGATTGCACGATCCATGCCAAGATTCTTGCATCGGCTGGCGGCAACGGCCGCAATCCTGTTCGTCACGGGCGCATCGGCGCAGGAGGTGAAGCATTATCGCTTCGCCTACGACCAGCCGCGCAATACCGGCTACTCCATCGCGGGCGACCTCTTTGCCGAAAAGCTCAAGGAATTGAGCAAAGGCACCATGATCATCGATCAATATCCGGGCGCGCAGCTCGGGCAGGAGCCGCAGGTGCTCCAGCTCGTGAAGGCGGGCGACGTCGAGTTCTCGATCATCTCCTCGGCGAACACCGCGACGATCTCGCCGCAAGCGGGCGTGATGTCGTTGCACTTCCTGTTCCGCGACGAGAACCACGTGGTCAAGGGTCTGGCCGATCCAAAAGTGTTCGAGGCGCTCAAGACCATGATCGACGAGACCACACAGGGTCTGCACGTCATCGCGACCGGCTCGCAGGGCGTGCGCCACATGTACTCGAAGAGGGAGATCCACAATGTCGGCGACATCAAGGGCCTGAAGATCCGGGTGCAGGCGACTGCGACCGAGGACACCATGTTCCCGGCCTACGGCGCCCAGACCGTGCACATGCCGTTCGGCAGCGTCTACACGAGCCTGCAGACCGGCGTCGTCGACGTCGCCGAGAACAGCATCAACGTCTACCTCGTCAACAAGCACTACGAGGTCGCGCCGGTCCTGAACATCACCGAGCACGAAGCCAACAACGCGCTGGTGTTCATCTCGGACAAGCTCTGGCAGAGCCTGTCGGCCGAGCAGAAGAGATGGGTCCAGGCGGCGGGGAACGAGGTCAGCTCCAAGGAGCCGCAGAAGGCCTTCGACCTCGAACGCACCGCGGCAGAGAAGCTGAAAAAGATGGGCGTGAAGATCGTCGACAACGTCGACAAGAAGACCTTCACGGCGATCGCCGATCCCTATCTCGACAAGCTCGCCAAGGAGCTCGGCCCGCACGCCGAGAAGATCAAGGATTTGATCCGCTCGATCAACTAGGCCGCGTACCGTTGCCTCCGCGTCGTCCCGGCGAAAGCCGGGACCCATACGCCGCGGCGGAGCTTGGGGCAGGATAGCCGCCAGCTTGCTTTGACCACACGCAGCTGGGGATATGGGTCGCGGCTTTCGCCGGGACGACGGGGATAGTGATGACAATCGCCGACAAACTGCTGGTGCAACGCCAACGGCACCTCAAATGGCGCGGGCTGGACTGGCTCGAGCTCGCCTTGATGATCCTCTGCGGCGTGCTCTGCTTCGGCTTCTCGCTGTCGGTGACCGCCGACATCGTCACCCGTACCATCGGCCATCCCTGGCTCTGGCTCCAGGAAGTGACCTCGACGCTGTTCATCTATGCGATTTTCGTCGGCACCGCGGCCGCGACCCGGCGCAACGACCACCTCTATCTCACCGCGATCTCCGAGGCGATGCACGGCACGCCGCGTCTGATCGTCGAAGTCATCATCCGGATCGTGGTGCTCGGCGTCGCCTTCTGCCTGATCTTGTACGGATATCAGAACTATCTCCGCGGCTTCGGCAGTTTTCGCCTGCCGTCGGGCACGCCGATCGCCTCGCTCTACGCGATCATCCCGCTGTCGGGCGTGCTGGTCGGCCTGTTCACCATCGAGCAGCTCGTCAACGGTCTGCGCAACGGCTTTGACCACCCCGAGCCGCCCGAAGAGGACGACGGGGCGCCTGTCATCAGCGACGTACAGATGAGGGCGCAGCCGTGAGCGCACCCATTGTTCTGGCGTTGATGACGGTCTGCTTCCTGTCGTTCGGCTATCTCGGCGTGCCCGTGCCGTTCTCGCTGATGGCCGGTGTCTTCATCGGCGCGCTGCTGTCGGACGTCTCGCTCGCCGCAATCATCCAGAAAATCTTCGACGGCGTCGATTCCGAGGCGCTGCTGGCGATCCCCTTTTTCCTGCTGGTCGGCGAGCTCATGAGCTCGGCCAATGTGGTGGTTCGAATAGCCAACCTCTCGGTGTCCCTCGTTGGCCACATCAGAGGCGGCCTGTCGCAGGTCGTGGTCGTCTTCAGTATGTTCTTCTCGGAAATGTCGGGTTCGACCACCGCCGACGTCGCCGTGATGAGCCGCGCTCTGGGCGGCCCGATGAAGCGCGAGGGTTACGAGCCCGCCTTCATCGCCGCGATCATCGCATCCGCATCGACCATCGCGGCGCTGGTGCCGCCGAGCATCACCGCGGTGGTCTATGGCGCCGTCGGCAATGTCTCGATCGCCGGCCTGTTCATGGCAGGCGTCGTGCCGGGCCTGATGATCGGCTTCGGGTTGATGATCTATTGCTATTTCTTCGGCCCGTCCGGCCTGCGCAAGCCGCGCGCGCCGCTGCGGCAGGTGGTGTTCGCGGCCGGCGATGCGGCGCTGCCGCTGATGATTCCGGTGATCCTGTTGGGGGGCATCCTGACCGGCTGGTTCACGCCGACGGAAGCCGGTGTCGTCGCCGTGGTCTGGATTGTCGTCGTCGTGATCCCAGCGCTCAACCGCGGGCATATCAGGAAGATTCCGTACGATTTCTGTCTCGCCGGCCTGATCTTCTCGCTGCCGCTGATCACGATCGGCGCCGCCAATGCGTTCGGCTGGATGCTCGCCTATTTGCGCGGTGCAAGCTACATCGCCGAAGTCATCACCTCGCTCGCCGGCAACGACCCGCATCTGATCATGCTGCTGATGGTGCTGCTGTTCACGGTCGTCGGCGATTTCATCGAGCCGGTGCCGACCATCATCATTTTCATGCCGCTGGTCAACACACTGACGGAAGCCGGCGACATCAACGCCGTGCATATGGGCGTGGTGCTGATCGCCACGCTCGCCTTCGGCCTGATCACGCCGCCTTACGGCTTGGTGCTGCTGATGGCCTCGAAATTCGTCGGCGTCAGTTTCGCAAAGGCGCTACGCGCCGCTTTGCCGATCTATCTGGTGTTCCTCGGGACGATCGCGTTTGCGATCTATTTCCCGAGTGTGGTGCTGTGGCTGCCGCAGAAAGTGCTGCCGGAATCGGTCGGATGCTTCAAGTCGCCGGCGGGCACGGGCTATATCTGTCCCAAGTAAGCCTGCTCGAGTGACCGCTACTTGCTCTTGCTGGTGAACTTCTTCACGGCGGTTCGAAACTCCTCCGTGTTCATCGCCATGATGATCTTGTGCTCCTCGGCGTCGAGCTGCTGCTTCACCGGCGTGGTGGCGGCTTGGTAGATCAGCGATTTAGTGCCGGCAATCGCGGCGATCGGGTTCTGCGCCAGACGCTCGGCGAGGGTTCGCGTTGCCGCCCTCAGGTCGGCGGCGGGAACGACCTTCGCAACCAAGCCCCATTCCTGGGCCTGCTGCGCGGTAAAATTATCCTCGGCCAGGAAAATCTGCAGCGCGCGGCGGGAGCCGACCGTGTTGACGATGCCGACCGTAGATCCGCCATCCGGCGAGACGCCGATCTTGGCATAGGCCGGCGTGAATTTGGCATCCTCCGCGGCGATGCAGAGATCGGTGACGAACGCGAGGCCCATGCCGGCGCCGGCCGCCGAGCCGTGCACGCTGGACAGCGAGACCTTCGGCATGCGCCGGAGGATCTCGATGAAGGCGTGATAGTGCTTCAACAGCTCGCCGACGACCGGCGTCACCGTGCCCGCTTCGGCGGCGGCGCCGATCGTCTGCAGGTCGCCGCCGGCCGAGAAGGCGCGGCCTTCGCCTTCGAGGACCACGACCCTGACGTCGTCGGCGCCCTCGATGTAAGCCGCGAGCTGTTCGAGCTTTTGTGCAATCGCCAGATTGATCGAGTTGAACGCGGCGGGGCGATTCAGCGTGATGGTCGCGATCGGGCCATCGATCCGCAGCAAGGCGGGATCGTCGGGCTGGGAGACGGGAGCTGGCATCTTGAAATCCCCGGCATGAGGTCGATGCACGAACTAAATCGCAGAAGGCGAGGAGTGACAATCCCCGCCTGGTGCTCTTGCGCAAGCCGGAACGATAGGCTCAAATGGGCCGGCCTTCGTTTAGGGACGGACACGAGCGCCGGCTCCTCCTAGGCTAGCAAGCCAAAATCAGAGAGAGGAGACGACATGGGTGACGCTCGTGTCTTGCGGAAATGGGCTGTCCAATGACGGATGGTCCGGTGATCATTGTCGGTGCCGGCCATGGCGGCTATCAGGTCGCGGCATCGCTCCGCCAGGCGGGATTTTCCGCTCCCATCTGCCTGATCAATGACGAGGCGCATCTGCCCTACCAGCGGCCGCCGCTGTCCAAGGCCTATATCAAGGGCGTGGCCGGGCCGGAGAGCCTGATGTTCCGGCCGGAGAAATTCTATCAGGACCAGAGCATCGAGCTCGTGGCGGGCCGCGCGGTGTCGATCGACCGTGCGGGGCGCAAGGTGCTGCTCGCCTCGGGCAGGACGCTGCCCTACGGCCACCTCGTGCTGGCGACCGGCGCCCGCAACCGGCTGCTCGATCTGCCCAATGCGAACCTTCCCGACGTGAAATATCTGCGCATCCTCGACGACAGCGAGGCGCTGCGGCAGATCATGCCGTCAAAGACGCGGGTCGTGGTGATCGGCGCCGGCTTCATCGGCCTCGAATTCGCGGCCACCGCGCGCATCAAGGGGCTAGAGGTCGACGTGCTCGAACTCGCCCCGCGCGTGATGGCGCGCGCGGTGACGGCTGAGGTGTCGGAGTATTTTCAGGCGCGGCATCGCGAGGCCGGCATCCGCATCCACCTCGGCGTGCAAGCAACCGCGATCGAGGCGGAGGACGGCAAGGTCACCGGCGTCTCCTTGAGCGACGGAAGGCATTTGCCGGCGGATCTTGTCGTGGTTGGCGTCGGCGTGCTGCCGAATATCGAGCTCGCGGCGGAGGCGGGGCTGCCGGTCGCGGCCGGTATCATCGTCGACGAATATCTCTCGACCGCTGATCCCGATATCTCGGCGATCGGCGATTGCGCGCTGTTCAAAAGCCCGCGCTTCGGCGGATCGCAGCGGCTGGAATCGGTGCAGAATGCCACTGATCACGCGCGCTGCCTCGCGGCGCGGCTGACCGGCGACCGCAAGGCCTATGACAGCCATCCCTGGTTCTGGAGCGACCAGGGCGAGGACAAGCTCCAGATCGCGGGCCTCACCACCGGCTACGACCGCGTCGTGCTCCGCGGCGATCCCGCCAAGAAGGCGTTCTCGGCGTTCTGCTACAAGGGGGACAATCTGCTCGGCATTGAATCGATCAACCGTGCCGGCGACCACATGTTCGGCCGCCGCCTGTTCGGCCTGGATCGCTCGATCACGCCGGAGCAGGCCGCCGATGAAAGCTTTGACCTGAAGGGCGCGCTGGCGTGATCAGTCGGCGTTGAGGACGGCGGCGACTTCCGCGGCCGTCGGCATCGATGGCCCCGCGCCCATGCGCTGCACGGAGATCGAGGCGGCGGCATTGGCGAAGGCGAGTGCCGCGCGCAAGTCGATGCCGTCGGCGAGCTGCGCCGCGAGCGCTCCCACAAAACAATCGCCTGCGCCTGTGGTGTCGAGCGCCTTCACCACGCGGCCGGACACCGAAATCTCCTTGCGTCCCGCGAGCGCCAGCACGCCGCGCTTGCCGAGGGTCACACAGATGGTCTGGTCCTCGCGCGCCTGAAGTTTTCGCGCGACGTCGAGGATCCGCGCTGCCTCGTCAGCGTCGGACAACTCGAGGCCGGCGAGGAGGCCGAGCTCGGTCTCGTTCAGCACGAGGATGTCGACGAGCGCGAGCAATTCGCCCGACATGGTTTGCGCCGGCGCCGGATTGAGCAGGGTCGTAGCGCCGGTGTCGCGAGCCCGCCGGAAGAACGCGGCGATCGTCGGCAGCGGGATCTCGAATTGGCTGACCGCGACATCGCCTTTTGCCAGTAGGACGGCCGCGATGTCGTCGACGCCGACGAGCGCATTGCTGCCGGGAATGACGACGATTGTGTTGTCGGCCTCCGCCACCGTGATAATGGCCGTGCCGGTGTGCGCTTCGGCGGTCTCGCGGATCGCGCCGAGATCGATGCCTTGCGCGCCGAGGAACGTCCTCAGCTCACCGCCGAACGAATCCTTGCCCAGCCGGCCGATCAGCGTGGTCCGCGCGCCAAGTCGCGACGCCGCCACCGCCTGGTTGGCGCCCTTGCCACCCGGAAAATACAGCACCTGCTTGCCGGCGACGGTCTCGCCGACCTTCGGATGGCGATCGGCCGTCGCCACCACATCCATGTTGATGCTGCCGGCGACGAAGACGCGCCCCATAAAAAACCTCGGATGAGAGACCTCGGCGAACGCTAGACCCTGACCTCGAACTCGTGCCTGACCTTGGCGATGTCGACAAGCGTCGGCAGGCCGGCTTCGTTGCCAAGGCGTTGGATCTTGAAGGTCGAGGCTGCCCGGGCAAAATCAAAATGCTCGCGCCAGGTTTTGCCGGGATGGGCGAGATAGGAATAGACATAGGCGCCGTGGAAGACGTCGCCGGCGCCGTTGGTGTCGATCACGCGCTCGCGTGGGATCGGCATCGCCGGCATCACCTGCACCGTTCCGGTCTCGTCGTACCAGAGCAGACCCTTCTCGCCCATGGTGATGCCGCCGATTTTGCAGCCGCGGCTCTTGAGGTAATCCAGCATCTTCTCCGGCGTCAGATCCATCTGCTCGCACAGGCGCTCGGCAACGATGGCGACGTCGATGAATTCCAATAGCTCATGCGTGTTGGTGCGCAGGCCGCCACCGTCGAGCGAGGTCAAGATGCCGGCCTCGCGGCAGACCTTTGCGTAGTGGATCGCGGCATCGGGTTGATGGCCGTCGACGTGCAGCGCGCGACAGCCTCCGAGATTGAGCATCGGGAACGGATGAATGTGGTCGTCGTCGCGGCAGCGGACGATGGCGCGCTTGCCGTCCTTCGGCATGATGAAGGACAGCGAGGACTGGTTGACCTTCCGCCCATGCAGCGAGATCGCATATTTCGCGCACATGTCCATGAACATGCGGCCGAGCCAGTCATTGGCCGCGGTGGCGATGAGATCGGGCACGATGCCGAGCTTGGCGCAGCAGAACGCCGCGGTCACCGCATTGCCGCCAAAGGAAACCGCGTAGTCGGAAGCCACGTGCTTCTCGTCGCCGGTCGGCATGTGGTCGGTAATGAAGACGACGTCGATATAGGTCTGTCCGATGAAGAGAGCCTGCATTGCTTGTCCGTGATGCGCTTTGTGGTCCCGGCCGGCGTGCTTACTGTAACACCGGTTCCGCCGCGGGACCGCTGAAATTATTCGCAAAACCGCCGCTCGGAGTGCTTGAGGTCGGCATGCGGCCGGAATACGACCATCACCGGGCAATGCCAAGCCCGGACAAACGCCGTCTCTCGGTCCATGGTTCCGGGCCAGTCAACAGGGGGAAACATGATCACCGGCCTCGATCACCTCGTCGCACTGGTCAGGGATATCGGTGCGGCCAGGGCGGCCTATCAGACGCTGCTCGGGCGCGCGCCGGCCTGGCAGAACTCGGGCGAGGGCGCCGACCGGGTGCTGTTCACTCTTGCCAACATGACGATCGAATTGATGGCGCCGAACGGCTTCAGCGTGACCGCCGATCGCATGCGCGCGCTGCTCGGCGACCAGGAAGGCGTGCTCGCCAGCCTGTGCTTTCGTGTCGCGGACATGAGCAAAATGCACCGGCGGCTGGAGCGGGTGGCGCTCATGCCGGATCCGGTTGCCGAAGTCGAAAGCAGCGACGCGGAGAGCGGCGCGGTCCTGCACTGGAAGCGGACGCGCGCCGCCACGGAGCTCACGCGCGGCCTGCGCATGTTCTTCCTCGAACTGGCTGATGAGCGCCCGCTTTCGAAGACGACTGATATCGGGCCGATCGATGCGCTCGACCACGTCGTGATCACGACCGAGGATTCCGATCGTGCCGCCGCGCTGTATGGCGCGCGGCTCGGGCTCGATCTGGCGCTCGACCGCTCGCACCAGGATTGGGGCCAGCTGATGTTCTTCCGCTGCGGCGATCTCGTCGTCGAGGTGGTGCGCCGCCCCGTCGCGGGCGGCGATCCCCTGCATGACCGCCTCTGGGGCCTGAGCTGGCGGGTGACCGACATCGACGCCACGCGCGCCCGCCTGATCGCCGCCGGCCTCGAAATCAGCGACGTGCGCAACGGCCGCAAGCCGGGCACGCGGGTGATGACGGTGCGGACCGGCACCTGCGGCATCCAGACGGTCCTGCTGGAGCGCTCGCCGAAGCCGGTGGATTAGGTTAAGTCTCTCCCTCCGTCATTGCGAGCGCAGCGAAGCAATCCAGAATCCCTCCACGGTGGCAGTCTGGATTGCTTCGTCGCAAGGGCTCCTCGCAATGACGGCGAGCGCGTGTTACACGGCATCCTGATAGCACCCAGCGAGCAACCGGTTTGGCGAAAGCAGCGGCAAAGCGAACTCTGAAATGGCAGCGCGATCCCGAGGGGATGCGGCTGCGCATTCTCGAAGCCGCCAAGCAGGAATTCTCGGCGCACGGGCTTGCCGGTGCGCGCGTCGACCGCATCGCGGCCAACGCCGGCGCCAACAAGCGGATGCTCTATTATCACGTCGGCAACAAGGACGAGCTCTATCTCGCGGTGCTCGAAGGCGCCTATGACAAGATCCGCAGCGAGGAGCGCGGGCTCGATCTCGAACATCTCGATCCGCCCGAGGCCATCCGCCGCCTGATCGAGTTCACCTGGAATTACTTCCTGCGCAATCCCGAATTCCTGTCGCTGCTCCAGACCGAGAATCTCGCGCGCGCAAAGCATCTCAAGAAATCGACCAAGGTCAAGTCGATGCACTCGCCCTTCGTCGAGATGATCGGCACCGTGGTGCGGCGCGGTGTGTCCGGCGGCGACTTCAAGGTCGCGGTCGATCCTGTCCAGCTCTACATCTCGATCGCGGGACTGTGCTTCTTCTATCTGTCGAACTCGGCGACGCTCAGCGTGATCTTCGGTCGCGATTTGCTGGCCAAGGACGCCAAGGACGAGCGGCTGGACCACATGGTCGGCCTCGTGCTGGCGGCGCTGACGGGACAGTCGGCTGCGCTGTTAGCTATGACCAAGGCGCCGAAGTCGCGCGCCGCGGTGGCGCAGACGGTTTAGCGCGACTTCGTCGTATCGCTGCTTGCGATAATGGAAATTGTGGAGTCGGACTGCTCCCCCAACGTCGTCCTGGCGAAGGCCAGGACCCATACCGCGTGATCCATCGATCGTGCGTGGTGCCAATCCCGAACGACCAGTCTTCGCCAAACTTCATCCTGTGGTTATGGGTCCCCTGAGTTCACAAACGAAGTGCAACACTTCCATCTGGAGGTGTTGCCATGGGGCGGACTTACAAACAGCTCTCCCTTGACGATCGATGCGAAATTGCCCGCCTTTCGGCCAATGGCGGCTCGGTCGGGCAAGTCGCGGCAGCTTTGGATCGGCCGCCATCAACGATCTCTCGGGAGCTGAGGCGGAACCGTGGCAGGCAAGTCGGCTACAAGCCAAGCTATGCTCAGCAGCAGACCCGGGCGCGGCGCTGGAAGGGCTC
>NZ_JBIXJX010000036.1:0-35513 GCF_052871955.1 Bradyrhizobium sp. CAR08 | reverse complement strand
CGCCAGCGTCGGGATCGGTATCGTTGGTCAGCACATTGCCTGTGCCGGGCGAGCCGGCCGTGCCGTTGTTGATACCGCCCTTCTCCGTGGCGTTCGCCGTGTCCGCGACGGCGGTCGGTGGCGTGTTGTTGCCATTGCTGGGTACAAACACCACGTCCGCCCAGTAGTTCGAAGAAGAAAACGTATTGGTCGGGAAAATTCCGGCCGTGCTGGTACCACCGTAGGAATAGACGCCATTGCCGCCCGATGTGGCGGAGGAAGGCGCGGTCAAATTGCCGCTCGTGAACGCGTTGACGAAGAAACTATTCGTGGCCACGTAGGCGCCGTTGGTATGATACGAAGCAATGTAAGTTGTATTGGCAGCGATTGTGACCGGGGTTGCCAGATTGACCGTTTGCCAGCCGCTTGCCGACGTAATGGTAAAGGTCGCGCTGGCAAGCTTGGTACCGGCCGAGGTCCAGAGGTCGAGGAGGTCGGAGTTCGTGTCGCTCGGGCTGCGATAGAATTTCAGCGCGGTGATTTGTCCCGCCGTGGAGGAGGTAAACTTCACGCCTACTTCAAGCGGCGTGCCATCGTTCAAACTGGTTTGGGCCGGTACGTTGGAAGCAGTGAAGAGGCTTGCCCCGCCATTCCCACCCCCTCCCGTGATATTGACACTGACGGTGGCGGGAGTGGTTTGCATGTTGATACTGTCATCGGTCGCGCGCGCTTCGATGACTCGCGTACCAGAGCCCGAAGCAACCCACGTATAGTTCCAGTTCGTCGTGCCGCTCGCCGGGTGCCACGTCGTGCCGCCATCAGTCGAAACTTCGATACCGGCCACACGTCCGCCGTCGTCGGAGGCTGTGCCGGCAATCGTGACCGACTGGCCCTGGCTGATGTTGGCCCCACCTGCCGGAGAGCTGATGACAGCCGATGGTGCTGTGTGGTCGGTGGTCGGCTGGGCGCTCACAACGCCCGCCTGCAACGTTTGCGGAGTCACTCCCATGTCGGCAAGGAGATTCACCATCGACTGCTGCACGGCAGTGCTGACTGGCGCGGTGAGGCCCCTGTACGAAACATATTGGTCTGACAATCCCCACGACCACATGACCGTGCCGGCACCGAAAACCAGAGCACCACTCTCCGGATCACGGTAGAGCGTGAGGCTGTGCGTGGCCGTCCCAGAGCCGGTCGTCGCCCCATTGTCCAACAGCAGCGTATTGACGTTGCGCGTCGTCGACGACATGTCGATCAACCCGGCGGGCCGGGAACCGTTGTCAAGATCGCTATCCCACTCGTAGCCAAGCAGGTTGGTCAGCGTTCCTCCGGTGCCGCTGGCAATGCTGGTGTTTCGCCAAAAGCGCAGCTGCGACATGCTGGCCGGGACGGTGATGTTGTCGAGCGAGCCGATATCATCCACGGTGAAGATCGTACCGGAGAGAGAGTTTTCCGGAGTACCAGGTCCATAAAGCGGATCACGAAACAGGCCCGCGCCGCCGTTGGCCGTGCCATTCGGGTCGAGTTGCGTGCCGCTCCAGATGTCCTTGTACTCGACGATCGTCCGGTTTGCCGAATGGCTAGCATCGAGGCTCGCTGCGAGTTCGACATCCCAATAGATTTCGTTGCCGCTCAAGAAAGCCAGATCGACCCCCGCGTCGCGCGCGGCGGTGACATTGGCGAATTGCGATTGCGACCAATATTCGTCATGGCCAGCGTCCATGTAGGCGTTCGTGTTCAGCAGCAATCCTGCAGTGGTTGCGCTATCGATGCCCGAAATGTAGCTGACGTCGTAGCCGTTTCGCTCCAGCCAGTAAATTGCGGCGTACTCCTCGCCAAACAGGAAATCCTGCGGCCCGGCCAGGTTGGAGTTGGAGTTGATCGCGAGCGGACGATTGTAGCTTACGGCATACGCACGATCGTTATTAGTTCCGCTGGGACCTTGATACAGATTATATCCACCCCATGGATTGTACGCCTCCCAGGTCATGTCGCTGGTTTGGAACAGAATGTCCGAGGCGGAGCCATCATTGCGAACGATAAACGGAATCATGTTCTGGAAATTGCCAGTGTCCGTCGTCAGCTTTGCAAAATAGACCCCGGAAACAGCATTGGCAGGAATTGTCCATGAATCTGTTATAGACCAATTCCCCGCATCAACGGTGTTGGTTGGATCATTAAAGAGCGGTGCCGGTTGGTTGGCCGATCCCGTATGGTGCATGCTGGTGACGAGGCGCGCGCCGTTGCCGCCATAGTAGCCGAGCCGATAAACATCGAGAGTATAGCCGCTCAAGGCGGTATCGACCTTGAAGGAGACTGTCTGTCCCGCATTAGTGCTGATCTGTGTCGTGAAGCCTTCGATCTGCGAGTCGCCTTGGTTATCGAAGGAGCCGTGGATCGCCCATACGCTCTCGGGCGTACCCGCATTCTGATTCTCAGTGACGATTTTGTTGTTGGCGTCTGTGAACGTTGTGGTTGCTGTCTGGCTCCCGGAGGTTGCAGTGAGCTTCATAGTGGCACCGGTGGCCCGACCATCGGCTGGGACCTGCCACCGCGCGACCACCGTGCCGTTGAGGAGACCATCTACGTCGCCGCTACCGCCGTCCGTGATCGTGAACGGCGCATAAGTGTCGGGATTTCCGTCGATTCCCGGTGCACTCGGTAGGTCCGCGATCTGAAATGTAATCGGCGCGCCAAAGCGCATACCGTTGGCAGTAAACGTTGCAGTACTGCCAGGCGCATAGTCGGCATGGTCAGTTGTGACCGAGAGCGAACCAGCTGTGAGTGAATTGACGGCCGGCCCGCCATGTACCCCGAGAGGCAGTGCGGCGTCGGCGGCTGACGGCAGGAACGGGACCTGCCTGTTGAACGAGACCTGCCTGCTCAACATCCCGGCCGTGGACAACAAATCTGCCAATCTTGCCTGAGACGCCTGCTGGCCCGTGCCCGCCATCACATTGGACAGGTCTTCTGACCCGCCGACGGGCGCCGCGCGCGGTCGGGTCCAAGACCCCTCCCATGCGGGTAGACCGTAGCTGCCGTTGATCGCATTCAGGATTGCCATGCGCGGCGAGTCGATATCCGGCCAGCCGAGATCACTTTTTTCAAGGTTTTCTTCCGAAGAGAGAAGCCTTGCTTTTCGAGAAGCGCTCGCCCCTGGCATGGCCACCCTCCGTAAATTCTCGCAGAAAATCAATTTAATTTAAACATCTTTTCATGTCAATTCAATGCGATATTAATTATCGTTTAATTTAAATCGGAACTCGCTTTGGCGGCGAAGGATAGGCGCGGAAGCCGCGAAATTTCACCCAGGTATTTGCCATATCCGCTCTTCTCCAGTGGCTGGGCCAGCGCGAGGACCTGATCGCGATCTATGAAGCCCAGCCGGAAGGCAACCTCCTCAAGGCACGCAACCTTCATGCCTTGGCGCTTTTCAAGCGTTTGCACGAACATTCCTGCATCAATTAGCGATTCGACCGTGCCGGTATCGAGCCAAGCAAACCCCCTCCCCATCCGCTCAACATGGAGAGCGCCAGTTGAAAGGTAGCGCATCTGCAGATCGGTGATCTCGAGCTCTCCGCGGGCCGATGGTTCAACGCGGCGCGCCAACCGCACAACGCGATTGTCGAAGAAATACAGACCGGTGACCGCCCAGTTCGAAGCTGGCCGTATGGGCTTCTCCTCGATCGATATCGGGCGGTCCGCCTCATCAAACGCGACCACGCCATATCGTTCTGGGTCACGCACGTGATAAGCAAAAACCGTTGCGCCCTCTTCACGTCCTGCCGCCCTGGCAAGCAGTTCGCCCAGGCCGTCGCCGAAGAAAATATTGTCTCCAAGGACCATCGCCACGCGATCGCTTCCGATGAAATCCGCGCCGACAATGAAGGCGTCCGCGAGACCGGCGGGACGGGTTTGTTCCGCGTAGCTGAGCCGAATGCCCCATTGGCTGCCGTCCCCCAGCAATCGTTCGAACTGACACCGGTCTGAAGGCGTGGTAATAATTAGAATGTCACGGATACCCGCCAACATCAGCGTCGACAGGGGATAATAGATCATCGGTTTGTCATAGATCGGGAGCAACTGCTTGCTGATCACGCGGGTGATCGGATAGAGGCGCGTTCCGCTGCCGCCAGCCAGCACGATTCCCTTCAGCATCGGTTTCTCCTTCTCCGACCAGCTGGTCCAGACAAGCTTGAAGTGAATGGCGCCAAGACGCCAGGCGAATCCCGAACACGCGTTCGGCCTTGGATGAGTCGAGGCGCGAGTTCCGTGGCCGAGGCGCAGCGGTCGGAAACCCTTCAGTCGTGATCGCCTCGAGCACCGGAATCCGCGCTCCGCGACGGGAAAGCTCGTCGAAGATTGCCTGCGCAAAGTCGTGCCAGCTTGCCTCGCCTTGACCGGCGAGATGAAAGATGCCGGCCGCGGGCCGGCGATCGACTGTTACTGACCGTTCTGCGATCTGAAGGACGGCCCCCGCGAGGTCGTATGCGTAGGTCGGATTTCCGTGCTGGTCCCGAACAACCCTTACGATGGGCTGCGTCTCGCACAACCGCAGCATCGTTCGAACGAAGTTGCTGCCATAGGGGCTGTAAAGCCACGAGCATCTGATCACGGTCGCGAGCGGATGCGCGGCCAATACAGCAGCTTCGCCGGCAAGCTTCGACGCGCCGTAGACGTTCAACGGCGCGGGAATGTCGCTTTCGTCGTACGCATCCGGTTTCGCGCCGTCGAATACATAATCGGTCGAGAGATGGATGAGTGGAATGTTCATCCGCCAAGCGACATTTGCGAGCGTCGCCGCGCCATCGCGGTTGATGCTGAACACCTTCGCTGCTTCAGATTCGGCCTGATCAACCGCCGTATAAGCGGCTGTATTGATCATTGCAGACGGCGCGATCGACGCGATGATCTTGTCGATCCCTTCGCGGTCCTCGAGATCGAGTTCTCGGTGCCCGAGAGCCACCGCAGGCAGACCGCGCATTGCAGCGAGATCACGAAGACACTTTGCCAACTGACCATTCCGCCCGGCAATGAGGATCGGTCGATCTATCATCTTCACCTCAATGTTGGGCAACGAGGAGACCCAGGCGCGAGCCGTCATAGACACCGCAGCGAGCACGCTGCCACCATGCACGATTGTTGAGGTACCATCCGACCGTTTCGGCCAAGCCCTGTTCGAAGGTTCTCGTCGGTTCCCAGCCAAGTTCGCGATGCGCCTTCGTCGCGTCGATTGCATAGCGCGCATCATGTCCCGGACGATCCGGCACGAACGTAATGAGAGATCGTCTCGTTCCCGCGCCCAGGGATAACCGATCCACCACGTCACAAATCCGGGTGACCACCTCCAGGTTGGATCGCTGGCCATCTCCGCCGAAATTGTACTTCTCGCCCGGTCTTCCTTCGTACAGAAGTCTTATCAAGCCAGCGGCATGATCATCGACATGAAGCCAGTCGCGAATATTTCTGCCGTCGCCATAGACCGGTAGCGGCTTCCGGTCGAGCGCATTGAGGATCGTCAGCGGGATGAGCTTTTCCGGGAACTGGTACGGCCCGTAATTGTTCGAACAATTCGATACGATGACCGGCAGACCGTAGGTTCGAAACCACGCGAGTGCGAGGTGGTCCGAGGCCGCCTTGCTCGCCGAATACGGCGAACTCGGCCTGTAGGGCGTGTCCTCGCGAAACAAGCCCTCCGGCCCCAACGACCCGTAGACTTCGTCTGTCGATACGTGGATGAAGCGGAACTGCTTCCGCCGCGGAAGCGGCAGACGTTCGTAGTAGGTCCTGGCCGCCTCCAACAGAGTGTAGGTACCAACTATATTGGTGCTGACGAAGGCCTCGGGTCCGGTGATCGAACGGTCGACGTGGCTTTCGGCGGCCAGGTGTATGATCGCATCCGGCTCGTAGTCGGCGAACGCGAGATCCATAGCCTCTCGATCGCAGATGTCGGACTGCAGGAATGTATAAGACCCCAGCCCCTCGATGCTCGCCAGCGAAGTCAGGTCGGCTGCGTATGTCAACTTGTCGATGTTGACCACCGCGGCACTGGTCTGCAGCACCAAACGGCGACACACAGCAGAACCGATAAAGCCCGCTCCGCCGGTCACCAGGATACGCATTCCACCCATCTCCACTATTTCATCTCCACTATTCGAAAACGCAAGCAAGCTGGTTGAGCGCAGGAAGGGTCTGGTCCTTTGGCGATATCTGAGCCTCTGACGGTGTGACGGGCCACTTGATCGCTAATGCGGGATCAGCCCAATAGACGCCGCTGTCATGGCTCGGCGCGTAGATTTGGTCGACCTTGTACAAGACGACGGTCTTAGGCTGCAGGGTACAGAACCCATGCGCGAATCCCTTCGGAATGAACAGCTGCTCGCTGCTTTCGCTATCCAACTGGATGGCGACGTGCTTGCCAAAATTGGGCGATGAACGTCGGAGATCAACGGCAATATCGAGAATGGCCCCATTCAACACCCGTATGAGCTTGGCCTGGGCGAAAGGCGGTCGCTGGAAATGCAAGCCGCGCACCGTGCCGATCCGATCTGAGCTGGATTGATTATCCTGAACGAAGTCATGGAGGATTCCCTTCTCAGCAAAAGCCGATCGCTGAAAGGTCTCACAGAAGTACCCGCGGGCATCGGAAAACCGATCTGTTCGAATTACTTTGACATCGGGGATCGCCAAGGATCGCAGTTCCAGCATTGGGCACCTCCTGCCGGCCCTCAATATTTCCCCATCGGGGTTAGTTGCGGCGGACCATAAATATCCGACGGAATTTAATTATCCGCCCGCCGACCCGCCTCGAAACAATCACATTATTCTCGATGCAAATACCGGCCAGACCGTAACTCCTAGAATATCCTCTATTTTGCTAACGCCCGACCGAAAACGGCAAAGCCGCCGTCATTTTCAATTTCACTTACATTAATATATGATTTATTTAATTTGGCAAGCAGATTTTTATATGCATATAATCCCCACCGCGTGCGCGCCCCTTGGTCTGCGGGCGAGCGGCCCCAACGTGACCCACCGTCGGACAGGTACGTGATGCTCCAGAACAATCTTCGACACACGGATAGCGTACGGCTGCCTGTGACCGGGCTGGCCCAACCCGTTCAAACGGACAGCGGAGGAATCAGCGACGTCATCAATTTCGGCATCGGGCTTCTACGACGCCAATATCTCATGATCCTTGTCACTGCCGGGCTCGTAACTGCAGCCAGCCTGCTTTATCTCCGGCTGGCGTCTCCAACCTATACGGCGCAGGTTCAGATCCTGTTGGCTACTCCAAGGCCCCAATTTGTCCAGCAGCAATCGCTCCTCGCCGAGCCGGCCTTCGATCTCAATCAAATCGAGACCCAGCTTCAGCTCCTGAGATCAAAGGCCACTGCGGTGGCGGTCATCGACCAGTTGAAACTGTCGGACGATCCGGACTTTAGTGCGACAGGGCTATCTCTACAGTCGCTCTGGCAGCGAATTCGGTCATGGGCGTCGATTGGATCGAAGAACGATGGCCCATCCGATACCCATGGCGAACCATTAGACACTATCGTAGACGCGTTTCTCAATCGGCTTTCGGCAGGGCGTGTCGGGTACAGCAACGTCATCGAGATCAGCTTTAATTCGAGCACCGCACTCCGGGCCGCGGAGATCGTCAACGCCGTAGCCAACACCTATGTTGCGGACCAGCTCAATGGGAAATTCGATGCCAATCGCAGGGCAACAAGCTGGCTGCAGGAGAGGCTGCGCGATCTCGGCGACCAAGCCCTCGCTGCACAACGTGCCGTCGACGTCTACAAGACCCAGAACAATATCGTTTCTTTGGACGGAAAGCCCATCGACGACCAGCAGGTCACAGAAATCAACAACCGATTGGCTGCCGCTCGCGCCCAGACCTCTGAAGCCACGGCCAAGTTGGCTCGCTACGAAACCCTCCTTGCCTCCGATCCGACAAAGCCGTCCTCGATGAACAATCTGGATGCAATCGGAGCCGATTCGACAAACAGTCAGATCATCAACGGGCTGCGTCAGCAGTATCTGGAACTCATGAGGCGTGAGGCCGAGTTGTCGGCCAGGGTAGGTCGCGACCACCTAGCAGTCGTCAATATCCGGAACCGCGCGCGGGAATTTCGCGTCTCCATTTTCGACGAAGTCAAAAGACTTGCCGAAGTCAGCCGAAGCGAGTTCGAATTCGCCAAACAGCGGCAACAAGAAATCGAAAAGCAACTGTCCAAGGCCGTTTCGCAGTCCCGTTCAGTCAATTCTGCCGAGCTGACCATCAAGGAGTTGGAAAGCCGGGCAAAGGGTTTGCGTAGCTTGTACGAGACCTTTCTGCAGCGTTACATGGGCTCCTCGCAGCAGGAGACATTTCCCGTCTCGGAAACGCGGGTACTTTTCCCCGCATCGCCGCCGCCGAGCAAGAGCAAGCCAAAGACAATGTTGGTGCTGGCGTTCGGCATCTTGGGCGGTCTCGCGATGGGCGTCGGCTTGGCGCTCCTCAGAGACATCATGGACCGCGTCTTTCGTACCTCTTCACAGGTGGAAACTGTGCTGGAATTGCCTTGCCTGTCTTTAGTCCCATTGTTACCGGCCCGCAAATCCGCGAAGCTACCAGTTCGCTCCCAGCCAACCGATGATGACGTTCAACAACGGATAGTTCCGTCTCCAATGGCAATTCATCGGACCGTGGTCGGAATGCCGCTATCTCGATATACCGAGGCCATTCGTTCCATCAAGCTAGCCATCGACCACAATCCGGCCAAAATCTCCTCCCAGGTCATCGGCATTACCTCGGCCCTGCCGAATGAGGGGAAGACTACGATTGCAGCCTCGCTCGCGCAATTGATCGGGCACACCGGCAAGAAAGCGATCATCGTCGATTGCGACCTCAGGAATCCCTCACTTTCTGCGATCTTTGCGCCCAGGGCTGTCAACGGAATCATCGAAGTTGCAAACGGCAGCCGATCCCTGGCGGACACGATTTGGCGAGATCCCACGACGAACCTTGCATTTCTACCCGCCGTGCGGCGGGGATCTCTGCTTCACACCAGCGAGATTCTGTGCGCCGACGCAATAAGCAAGCTGTTCGACCGCCTGCGAGCTGACTATGACTACGTCATCGTCGACCTTCCTCCCCTGACCCCGTTAGTTGATGTCCGAGTCACTTCATCTCTAATAGACGGCTATATTCTAATTGTTGAGTGGGGCCGCACCAAAATAGATGTCGTGCAGCACGCACTGCACACGGCACCCAACATTCATGAATCGCTGATTGGGGCAGTTCTCAGCAAGACGGATACCAAGGCAATGGCTCGATATGACGGCCATCGGAGCTATTACTATCATGACAGCCACTATATCCGTTATGGCCTTTCCGGCTCTTGATGCTGTCTCGTAGCGGCCTGCACGTTCTCCGGCCACCGGAGTGGCCGCACCACACCATGGTGTTTACATGATTATCTGGCTTGTCCTGTTAGCCGAGTTTGTGGCGATCACCGCGGCGCTCGCAATGCCGGAAAGCCTGCAAAGCTTGGGATTGGCATCATTCATACTAGCAACAGCCGCGCTCGTTGTAGCGATCTTTCCATCGCCCGCCTCCCTCGGGCTCACCAAGCTGCTCCGGACTGGTCCCGTCGTTGTGCTCGCGGCTCCGGCCCTCTGGATGGCGTTACAGGTGGTGCCGATGCCTATGGACACGCTCGGAAATCCCATCTGGGCAACTGCTTCGGCGGCTTTAAGCGAGCCGCTCGCCGAAAAAATCACACTCGATATGGGGGCGACTATGCTCTCGCTGGCGCAGTATTGCGCTGTGCTCGCCGCGGCCCTCGTCACTGCGGTCATCACGCTTGACCGATATCGCGCAGCGCAAGTCCTGCATATACTACTGTCGATAGCCACGATTGCCACGGCCATGTGGTTCGGCAAGGAAACTGCCGGTGTCGCCGGGCCCGATGGCTCAACCGTCGCAGTGCTCGGCGTCTTGCTCTCCTGCGCCACGGCAATACGCGCGGCCGATCAAATAGCCCGGCACAGTCGGCCAGGAACAGTTGCGCCAGTTCCGTTCCTTGCTCTGTCCGCCGCGACCATCGCAATGATTGTCTGCTTGGCCGCGCTGCTCATTCGGACCAACTCCACCGCCGTCGTCGCCGCCCTCCTCGGATCAGCAATCTTGCTCTCGGTTTTCGTTATTCGCAGGTGGTTCTTGGGCTTGTGGGGCACCGCTGGCGTTTTCGCAACCGCCGCAATATTCTTTATTGCCAGCGTAACGGTTATTCCGTTTAGGACGAACACCGATGTGACGATCGCCTTGTCAACGAGCAGTCAGATCGCGACAGAACGGATGCTACAGGAGGTCAGGCCGGCGGGATCCGGTGCCGGCGCTTCGACGGTCCTTTTGCCGCTTTATCGGGACATTGGAATCGGCGCCCCGCGAGAAAGGCCAACGGCTGCCGCCGCAATGGTTATAGACATGGGCTGGGCGTTCCTTTGCGGCCTTGTAGTAATAGCGATGCTCGGCGCTTGTATTCTGATCAGGCGTTCTCTGTCACGAGCTTACGACTACGTGTACCCCGCCTTGGGCGGCGGTGCTTCGATTGCACTGACGATACTGGCCTTTGCCGACCATGGAATTCTGGGTTTGGGCGCATCGCTTTTGGTCGCTGCGCTTTTTGGGCTGGCGTTCGGTCAAAGCGTCTCCGGTACGGGCCGAGAGGCCATATCCTTGGAATCGAAAGAGGCTTCGGACTGGATGGCCGGTCCAGCTCCGGCGTCTCGTCCAAGGCTAGCGCCAGCGTTTGCCATCCCATGGCCGCGCGCTGCTCTGGCGGTGCTTGGAATAGCGCTGATCATACAGACGATATGGATGGTCCTCCCTGGCCGGTATCTCGGAGATCAGTCTTCTTTGTCGCCAGCCGTTTCGGCCGCAGCAGCATGGCCAAACGGGATCTCGAAACCAGTTTCGGCTGCGGCAGCGCATGAAGACCTTTGGATCCGAGGGGAATCACGATCCCGTGGAGATCCGGCTCTCGCCGCGGACGAGCAAAAAACGGAACTTCCGGCAGCGTCGAACGCGTTTGCCGGCGCGCTGCGCTCGTCGCCGCTCCGCGGCGACATTTGGCTCATGCTCGCGGCGGCGCCGAAACAGAATTCGATCCGGACGGCAGCCATGCTCAAGATGTCGTACTATACTGCGCCGAACGATCTGGATCTGCTTCCGTTAAGGCTGTCCGTCGCGCTCGCTACAGATGCTGTGGTACGCGAGCTTGAATTTCGGGACTTGATCAAGCGGGACGTCAGCCTCGTCGTTACGCGTCGACCTGCTATTAGACCAGCGCTTGTGGCCGCGTACCGGTCAGCCTCGGCCGAGGGGAAGATCTATCTCGAGAACTTAATTTCGGAGCTCGATCCGACCTACCTCGACAACATGCGCGCGCGGAATTCCCGGCAGGGATCTCGATAGGATCCTCTGAGCAGTGCGACATATTTAAATGGCGGAAACCAGAATTTTTCTCTTGAAATCGGATTAATTAATAATATATTAAATATTAACTCGCGGGTGTCCCGACAATGAATTTCGTGAACCGACATTTCCCCGATCGGGAAGTTACGGATCGTGTCAGTCCCGGGCCGATAGTATCCCGCCAGCCCAAATGGCCTCTCCGTTACGACTCGATCGAATACGTGGCGCTCTGTGCGGATATTGCGACCGTTGTTTTTGCGAGCGTCGTTTCGACGTGGCTGTGCCAAGCTCAGAATGGGTGGGCTGCAGGCGACTTAAGCAACGCACTTGGCCTGGCGCTAGTCAGCGCGGCATGTCTCGTTTGCCTCTTGAAGACCCACGGTCTTTATCGGCCAGCTGAGCTTCTCGTCCTCCGAAGTCAGATGCGCGCCGTCTGGATGGCATGGACGTCGTTGTTGCTCTTGATATGGGCCGTGTACGGCTTTGCAATCGGTCCGGGCTCTTCTCAGCAAGCAGGCACACTTTTCGCCGTCCTGGGCCTCGGCTTGCTTATGGCCGAGCGGTGGGGAGTGAGAGTGCTTCTCGGACGGGGCCTGAGCGGCAGAAAATTTGCCAGCACAAATATTGTTCTGGTCAGCGACCAGCCGCCAGCGAAAAACGCCGGACTGTCTGAAACGCTGGCGATGCACGGTTATTGTGTCCGAGGCCGGTTCAGCTTGCCCCCAGTCGGCTTCGGTCCTGCCTGTCGAAGGCGGCTCACTGCTCGCGTGATTGAGTACATTCGCAGTTCCGAGCTCGACCAGGTGGTGGTGGAAGCGAACCCGGAACGATGGCCCGAACTTCGGGCCTTCGTTGCCGACTTGCGAGTCTTGCCGCTACCGGTCGTGTTCGTGCCGGTCGGTACGACATCCGAACTGCTTCGACATCCTACGCGAAGTCTTGGAAGTGCCGTTTGTGTTGAACTCCAGCGTGGTCCTCTTACGCCGCTGGACTCTGCGACCAAGCGAATGATTGATCTTTTCGTCGCGGGGCTCGCCTTGACGATATTTGCCCCGCTGCTTGTGCTGGCCGCACTTGCGATCAAGCTGGATTCGCCCGGCCCCATATTCTTTCGGCAAAAGCGCTGTGGCTTCAATGGTCGGATTTTCCTGATTCGCAAATTCCGCACGATGCATGTGCTCGAGGACGGGCCCGCGATCCGTCAGGCCCATCCCGTCGACCGACGCGTCACCCGCGTCGGCAAATGGCTGCGTCGAACAAGCTTCGATGAACTGCCACAGCTGTTGAATGTTCTCGACGGCAGCATGTCGCTGGTGGGTCCGCGTCCTCATGCCTTGGCTCACGACGGAGAATTTGACAAGCTCGTGCGGAACTACGCCCTTCGCTGCAGGGTCAGGCCAGGATTGACCGGATGGGCCCAAGTCCATGGCTGCCGCGGTCCAACCCCCACAGCCGTTGCGATCGAAACACGCGTACAATACGATCTCTGGTACATCGACAACTGGAGCCTTCGGCTTGATCTCGTAATCCTGCTGCGAACTCCCATCGAAGTGCTGCGGGGACGCAACGCCTATTAGGCCCACAGGATCACGGGCACTGCGGCGGCCATTAAACCCCAACCACCTCGTCGAACAGTGCAGATCAGGTTACGCGCGCTGACGAAGCTTCGGACTTGCATCCCCTATGCGAAAGTCCTCAATTCTCCGGCCAGACTTCATGGCAGCAACCAACCACCGCGGCCGCTTGCCGCGCCCCGACCAGGTCTCGGAAGTCTGGGGGTTCCGGTATTTCGGCAGCACACGCGGATATTTGCGTCTCGCCTTGGCAGTCGGAGACACGCCCGGTCCGCTTGAGTCCGCCAAAACAGCCACCCCGCCCCCGAGAACCGCCAAGCGCTTCTCCAGTTCGTGCTTTTCTGCCTTAATTCGGTCCGATAAGATCCCGCTAATTTCCTCATGAAGCGACCAGAGGTCGTCAAGGGACATTGATTCTAACTCGAGTTTCCTAGCTGGCATGCTCGCACCCTGTAGTTGCGCCAAACTTAATATGCCCCAGATCGACATTAATCAAGATGGTGAACTCGATTTACCCAAGAAAATACATGGAACCGAACTGAAATCCGCAGTTCCAGATAACTGCGTCGCAACAGTCAATCAAGCCGAAAAAATGGACTATCCGCATAATTTAATCGCGGACGGGGTAAATTCACACGCCCTGCGTGCAGCCATGCAACCATTCAAGCGAGACCCGACGTGACGAACCACATCAAGTGGCCGCACGGGAATCTGCAACGCAGTATTCTCCATGAATATGGCTGGGCGTAGGCTGTCCTTCGTTCGTTCTGGGCAGTCTCGTATTGCAGGGCTTCGGAGATGCATAACTCGACGCGGATAAAACTCAATATTCCTCAGCGCTAGGTTCTGTACCTATAACCATTGAGCGTTTGCGTTTGTCGTGATTCAAGCGCGTCTTAGGAGGAACCTTGATCATGGCCCGGTACGATGTTTCGGACACCGAGTGGCGTTTGATCGCATCGCTGCTGCCCAACAAACCGCGGGGCGTGGCACGGGTGGATGGACCGACGGATCATCAATGCGATCTTTTATGTTTTGAGGACGGGCTCGCCCTGGCGCGATCTACCCAGTCGTTAAGGGCCTCGACTGCTATAATCGCTACAATCGCTGGTCAAAAGCTGGCGTCTGGCTACGGATTTTTCACTTGCGGCGCAATCACCCGGATCCCTGCACCTCATAGATGCCTCGATCATTCGCGCTCACCAGCATGCAGCCGGTGGAAAAAGGGGGCCCGGATCACGCCATTGGCCGTTCTCGTGGAAGACTGAGCACCAAGATCAATGCCGTCGTGGACGAGAATGGCCTTCCATTGCGGATCGTGCTCTCCGCCGGCCAGGCATCCGACAAGACCGCCGTGGCAGCCCTGCTTGAAGGACTGCCGCCCGCCCGCGCTCTCATTGCCCATCGCGGCTCCCAGGCCATTGTCGCGAGCATGGCGGCGAGGCGCACATCCCGACCCAGCGGGACGGTAGCGTTCAGCGCTCGGTCGACCCTGGCCTTTATCGCCAGCGCAACATGATCGAGCTCTTCTTCTGCAAAATCAAACACTTCCGCCGCGTTGCTACGCGCTTCGACAAACTCGCTAGAAACTTCCTCACCGCTGTTCTGCCGGCATCAACTAGACCTTGGCTCAGAGCTTATGAGTCCACCACCTAGTCGCCTGGGCTCGATTTGAGCCTTCAGGTCCCCAATGTCCGACCGTGCAGCCGCGGGAAGAACGCTCCGAATGTATCTTTGAAAACTTGAAAATGCCCAAGAGGAACTCGATTGTGGTTTCCTCTCTGTTTTGCCCTGCGGCAAATCACTGGATCTGCCCGTCCCATTTAATGAAATAACCCTCGCAATAACTATTAAATAATATATTATTTATTTATTGTAGTGTGAATTTGAAGCACTGACTTTGCCCTATCGTTGATCCGCTGCTCGGGCAACGATGCCTCGAAAGCTGAGGATGACAGATGCATCAGGCGTCGATCGAACGGTGACGAGAATGCTGCGACGGCAAGATCTCGAAGCCATGGACTTTGAGGAACTTTGGCTCCTTCACGAAGAGCTGACAAAGATACTTGCCGAAAAAATCACAGTCGAGAAGCGGGAGCTCGAAAAACGTCTTGCGCAACTCAACCAGCCGGACCAATTCGGTGACGCTGAAAGCCGGGCCGCCAGCGCCGGAACCAGCGAGCCGCCGCGCCGCAAATACCCAAAAGTCGTGCCAAAATACTTCAATCCACTCCACCCGACAGAGACCTGGTCCGGACGTGGTAAACAGCCGCGCTGGCTAGTTGCCGCGCTCCAATCCGGGCACACGCTCGAAGAGTTCAGGATTCGCGAGAACGGCGAATCGTCCGATCGGAACGCCGGCGGTCAAGGGCATTAGCTCCGCGCAACTGCAGACATGTCGGTTGCTGAAACCGTTTGGCCTTGAAGGCGTGCGAGCGTTGCTAGCTCTAAACCTTTCCCACACGAACCGCGGTGGCCGCCCTCAACAGAAGCTTTAAGGTGTCCGTTCTTGGTACAGACCACAATCCAGGCCGGCGCATGTCGGTTTGCGTGTACCCAGAGGTCGCCTCCCGCCGGTAGTTTCTGAGGTCCAGGACCGTCATTGCGAGGAACGGCACCCGTGTGGCCGGAAAGCGCGCTTGCATTAATTGTCGCATGAACTGCAGACGAGGAATCAGCCGGGTGCGCATTGAGCGCGGGACCTCGACCCCAAGCAGCGCAGCAAGGGCGAGCAGTTGGGTTTCGACCGCGTTTTTCATCAGTTCGCCCGAGACATGAGAGGCAAGTTCCTGCCAGTCCAGCCCTTCGGAATCATTCAAGTCGCGCAACTCAACCAGATGCCGCAGATCGAGTTCGCCAAGCCAGTAGCCGTAGTCTTGAAACTGATCGTGGATGATCAACATCAGCGCTCGATAAGTGGGCGTCGGGACGTACACGCGTCCCCGCCCAAGCAGCGCGGGGACGCAATGGTTCAGGGCATGTCCGGGGCCAGCATAGAGGTACGCGGGGCCTGGAGCGGCCCGTTGCAGATCGATGGTTCCGACATCCCGCGGTCGACTTAGCTCGACATACCATCTCCGGCTTTCGGGGCGCGCTTGATCATGAATTTCATAGCCAATTGCGCCCAGAGCGGCGACCGCCCTTTCAGCTTCGTCCGGCACGACCATAATATCCAGATCACACATCAGCCGAACTCCTCGCCGCTCGACAGGTGCTGTGGCTAGCGTTGCCGCACCCTTGAGCAACACCGGCGTGACTCCCTGGCCGTTCATCGCAATAACGGCCTCTTCCAGTTGACCGGCCAACCGGTCGTTGCGCAGCACGTTTCGGCGATGGATCTGGCGGATATAGGTGCACACGTCCTCCGGCAACACCGGTGCAAATTGATCGACGAAGTCAATGAGCGCAGGCGTCGTCAACGTCTGGTTTGCGAGCCCGACGACGGAGGTCCACTCCACTTCAACGGGCGGCAAGCCTCGCAAGCAGTTGCATAGGCTTGTCAGTGCCGCACTATGCCTTGTCATCGCACAACTCCATCAGCAACTGTCGAGCCTGCGCCGATTCCGAATAGATAAGTTGGAACGATCGTGCGCCCGCAACAATCCGCTTCAAAGCGAAAAAGCCAGACTGCGACAGCTTCCCGTCTGCGGCAAAAGCGCCCTCAATGAGCCGCTTGATCGAATCAAGCTGATCCAGGGGGGTCAGCTCGACGGGGCCGCTTGCGACCCGGTTCAGAAAGATGATCCACTTGGCAGAGAGGCTCCCATTGTGCGCATCCGGAATCGGCAAATACCGCACTTCGGCGCCATCGGACCGGCGGTGCGTCACGTCGTTCCAACCGCCATACAGTCGGGATAGCAACCGCCACGATCCCTGCTTGAGGGTGAGGGCAAATGGGATGCCGCAGATCGTTCCGTCAGCCCCAATCAGCGCAACGTCATCGCCGGCATACTGAAATCCAGCGTCTACCAGTTCTAGTGCAAGAGTCGACTTGCCGGCTCCCGGTTGGCCGCACAGCAGCAAGCCCATGCCGCACTTTGCAAGAGAAGCGGCGTGGAGCGCGAAAGCCCACTGATTGCTTCGGATAAGTCGCTCGGTGATGTGAGCTTTGATTGTAGGGGCCAGAGCTGCGGCTTCACATCTATGGATGCTCCCGTCATTCCCGCGGAAGAATACTCGATCGCCGAGCATCATTGTCTCGATCGCAATATCCTCCTCCTCGCCGCTGTCGTCCGTAACACAAAATAGCGAAATCAACTGTTGCGAGAGCTCCCGATTTGCAGCCCGGACGCTGATCCTGCGCTGACCAAGAACCGTTGAGAAGGCACAATCGGCCGACATTCGCCAGTCGAGATCGAGCACCCCTCGATCGATCCAGACGTTCATCGCCTGCCACGTGAACTCGCGCGCTGCGCGCTCGCCAATGCCTAGCTGCCCGAGCTCCTGATGGACGTCTTCCAAAGAAGCGCCTTCTGCCAACTTGCACCAAATGAATGCCCCTAGCTGGTCCAACTCATAGAGCTTCTGCCTTGTCTCGCTGAAAAGCACTGATCGACCGTCCACCAGCGCGAAGACTGCACCCGCGGCGGGTCTCAACACCATCTCTGCCGATGTTTTTTCCAGCATGGCTATTCCCGATAGCAACGATATCTGTTTCGCCGCCGTGTCGACGCGGTGGCGACAACATCCTGCAATGTACTGTCCGCGGTGCGTTCAAACGAGCTGCAGTTGCCGAGGAAATTCGGCTTGATTGCCGTGCTGCAGCGGTGCAAATCCACCTTCAGTGCGGATGCACATCGCCTGACTGAGATTCGTTTCGAATGACCATACGGCCCCGGGTCACGCCGCCAGCTGACCACCCTCGTTCACCCCAGATGGAGAAATATTCAACACTTGTCCTCCGAGAAAGGTCGCCGGCGCGGTCAACCGGTGAGAGTCCAGCAGATAGCGGTAAAGTTCGCGAGCAGCACTCCGCTCTCCTAGAACGCGCTCCCTCTCGCTGATGCTCGCTAGGTTCTCGCGCATTTGAGCCAACTGCTTCGCAGCCGAGGTGGAGTTGCGCTTCTTCTGGACTGATTCCCGCATCGTCTCCTCCGACCAAAAAAATGACGAAAACAGCTTACGTCATTGACAACAATTAACAACGAGATTTATATGATCTCAATATAATCAATATTTATTTCATGTTTGAACCGGATGCAACCATTCAAATACCAAGAAGCGGGTCCTGCGTAGAAATAACAGCCTACCGAGAACAACGTCGCAGAAATCGCCGCGATGATCTTGGCCTCCTGCGTGCAGGACAGCAAAAAATAAAACTTGACGAGAGTCGCAAACCAGACCGACAGCGCAAGGCTTAATTTGCAGGATTAAATCCTAACGACGAATATTTCGCTGACGAGAGTGGAGTGAAACCGGTGATCGAATTAGCCAATTTGCCCATCACGGGCGACATGATCGTCTTCGTCGCGAGCGGCATAGCACGCCCAAAACTCACACCCGCTCAGATTGGCCCATTTACAGTGGCGCCCCAGGAGCTTTCGAGAGACGAATAATCAACGCCCGCGCTGTCGAGCCAAAGAGCGGCGGCGTCCAAGGAATCGCTCAAGCAGCGATCCGGCCGGTTGGAAAAACGTGGTCACGAGCAACCCGCCCTGCTCGAACAAGCACTCCCAGTGTGCGATGCCCCCCAAGTAACCCACACTGAGATGACGACGCACTCCAGCCGGCCGGTTCTCTTTCGTTCGACAACGAATAATAATTTCCTAGGGAGGCTCGCATGGGAATGATCATGGTCAAATGTCCGCAAACCGGTCGCGCGATTCCTACTGGTATTAGGTCGGACCGTGAGGCTTTCCTGCGGAGCGTTGTGTTTTATGGCAATACTCGTTGCCCGGTCTGTCGCGCCAATCACAACTGGTTCGCTCGCGAGGCCTGGGTCGATGAGCCGGTCGTGCGGCCCGGGGAGATATTCGAGGAAGCGCCGCTGTGCTGATGCGTAGCGGGCGGTACAGACGCGGAGCCGAACTGACTAGCATTACACGAATTTGGGCCGACCGCCTCATTTGACGCCCCGTGTGCGGAGTTGACCTGTTGCGGCATGGTTGCCGCACCGACTAGTCTTGGTACGGGCTGGATGCGCTCAATCATGGCGCAGCGTTCATCCAGATTCCTGTCTTGGCGGCTATTTCTGCCAGGGCTTACTGGAGGGATGCGAAATATTTTGGCCTATCGTCGTAAAGCGAACTGACGCCCTCATGAACCGTAAGTTAAGCGTCACACCGGCAGGTCGGCGCAAACTAACGCTTCCGATCGCTGATCCTGCAAGGGCCTGTTTGGGGGTATTGTAGTGAGTAGTGGGGTTTGCAGCCGCTTGGCTGTTCTGCGTCAAACGGCGATGGAACTCGTTAGCCTGCTTGCCCAATTGCACAGGCTACGAGAGCAAGTGCGAAGGGCGGAAGGGCGAAGCCTCGGAGAAAGAGCGAGACTAGGGCCGGCGTCACGGATGCGTAGGCCCCGGTTTGGGACGAGTTGCCGCACGCGGATTCAATGATGGCGAGCGGCGCGCGTAATTTCAGCGAACTCGAAGACGATCGTTTCACGGATCGACCTTGAAGCCTCCGATAACCCTTGCACAGCTCCAAGCCGCCCGATCGCTCCCCAATGAGGCGTGCGCACAGCGGGGTTTCAAGGCAGGCCGATGCGAGTGAAGGCTCTGTGTCGGGAAAAGTGCTGCACTTGGATCCGGCGTCCCTTTCCGGCTCTGACCGAGATCATCCACGAGCGGCATGCTGCGGATCATGTCCCGCACCTGAGTTGGTTTAAGCCTGACTTTTTATCTGTTTTTAGTCTTATGAAGCAGCGCTTCATCTGAAAGACAATTTGAAAGCAAAGCCGAAAGTCGTTCGCGTCAAATCGTTTCGGTAGTCGCGCCACGGAAGGCAAATTTGATTATCCGGTATAATCATAATTAATATGACGCAAAACAGAAAATAAGGTGGGGAAAAATAATGGGAGGAGTGGATGGAGACCGTACGCCGCTTGCGCGCGATGGCGTCGCTGTGCCGACAGACTTCTGCGCATCATCCAGATCGAAGCTGGAAGCTTCTCGCCGAAGCTGAGTTCTGGGAGCACTTGGCTAATGACATGCTTCGCGAGCATTTCGAACAATGCACGGCTGGCTCCTCGCTCCGACCGATCGGACGTGATCCGAATGCCGCGGAATCGAGCGCTCGCATAACCGCGTGAATGCTCTCGCCTAGCCCAAATCCCACTCGGCCGTGTGCCGGGCGTCAGTCCTCTTCAAGGCGCCCCATGGGAGAACCAAGCCCTGCCGGCGCCTTCGTCGGGCGGCGCGCAGACCTGAGCAGGGACGCCAAAGCGCGCTCGGCTGCCCGGCTCGGTCCGCTCAGACTACCGAGTTCTGTTTTCTGAGGCGGGAATGCGCTTATGCGAAACTGTCGTTCGCCGTTGGACTTGCACTTTGGCGTCCAGCGGCGTCCAGCACTTTTTCCCCAGTTCGTGCGGCGCGCGGCCGGCTCACTTGGTCCGAAAGGCTGGAGCCCCTACCAACTATTCCAGCGATATTTCCGTCGACCTTCGCTGCCGGTATTTTTCGGTTAGGTGACGGTCCAACGATCATCTGCTCCTCGTTGCTCGTGCCAGTGCCAAAAGCTCCGATCGGCAGACTATTTGAGCGTGGCCAGCGCAGGCAGTTCTCTTGGCCTGCGCCGCCGCCCGCGACTTCGACGTGGTGGGTTGAACGTCCGGGCTGTTGGTTTGACTGGTGCGGTTCAGGTTTGCACCGGTACCAACGTCTCGTGTCCCTATTCCTGGAGGCGCCGATGGACCAGGGTTGGCGCTGCTCGCATTTGTACCCATGCCGGACGGAGCTGACCCACCAGTGTTGGCGCTGCCCGTGCCCGTCCCAGTGCCGGCACCCGCGGAGCCCGCCACTGCGCCGCCTGCTTGGGCCAGGGCCAGCACAGCTACGCTCGTGATAATCGCAATGATCAGCGAGGGGAGTCGGTGGAGCATTGGACGATCTCCTTCTCAAGCGACCGGCGGCATCGGCCGAACATTTAATTGGCGATAAATGATTGAATAAAATAAAATATGGTTTATTTTTGCCTGAGGGCAAATTGAAATTGAGAAACGGATTGACGCATTAATGTCGCGGATGTGGGCACAAGCGCCGATGCAGGCAGGGTCGGGCCTTGGATCGCCCGTTCGCCGCGCAGACGTGTGGATTGCCTCGGATTGTGTTCGTAGCTGTGCGCGCACTTGCGCAACAAGGTCGGCGTGGGTTGCACCGACTGTCCTGACGGTAATATCGGTTTTGACCATACCCGTTCTCGCGCAGGAGCCTAATTGGCCGGCGAGCGACGCCCATGTCATGGCGACGCACTTGCGCGGCACGACCGGCTCGGGAGGGTGGCGCGCGGCGCGGCTGAAACCATCTGCCGACACGACACCCCTGAAGCTCGCACAAGCCACAATCAGCAATACCGAGCGATCGCGGCAAGTGCTCGCCACAGAACAGGAGAGGATACGCGCCCTTGCTGCTGACCTTCGAACATGCCGACGGGAGCAGGATACCGTGCTGGGGCTGTTGCAGCATGCACGCGAGCAATGGACGAGCATTGCGGAGGCCACCGAGAATGAAACCGATGAGCTCCAGAAATCGCTCCGGGAGGAGCGCTTGCACACGCAGCGTCTGGAACGGGAACTTGTCAAGGCGCGCAACGATTTCGAAGTGCAGGCACGGCTAAGCCGCGAAATCGGCGCAGAGGGTCGCGAACCCGAACGCCGGGCACAGAGCGATCCGAGAGAGCTGCAACAGGCTGTCGAGCGGGAGAAAGATCGGGCAAACCGGCTGGAGCAGAATCTGACAGCCGCTCATCACGACCTGGAGACCCAGTCCGCAGAGGTAACCAGACAAGCCGCAGAGATCAGTGCAAAAGAGGCAGCGGAGGCTCAGGTACAGGCAAGCCTCCGACAGGAGCACGATCGTACCAAACAGCTGGAGGAGACGCTCGCGACGACGCGAATCGAGCTCGACAACCGATCCCAGCAGATCGCGAAGGCAACCGAAGAAACGATGCAGACCAAACGAACAGCGGAGAATACCTCGGCTAAACTGAAGCTCTCATTAAAGGAGGAGCACGAAAGAGCAGATGCGCTGGCGCAAGAGCTCTCGTTGGCTCGTTCCACGCTGTTCGCCTATGAAGCGCAAGCCGCGGCAAACGATGATCGAGCCGAACAGTTGAAAAAGCGGCTCCGGCGAGAATGCAACCAATCCGGCCGAGATGAGCAAGAACTTGCCGCAGCGCGCCCGAGTATCGGACCGTGGCTACCCGCCGGGGTGTCGGGCGAAGGCGGAGCCGGCAATTCGCCAACAAGGGAACTGCTCCGAACACTGCTGCTGGGATTGCCGCAGGCGCCGCCCGCGCAATTCGCGCGAGAGCTCGTGGTCACAGCAGCTGAGCCGAAGGCGCCATCCCCGGTTCTCCGGAACGAAAACGCCGCCGAACTCGTGCGATTGATCGCTCGCGCAACCGGATTGCTTCGACAAGGCGATATTGGCGCGGCACGAGTTGTCCTGGAGCGTGCTGCTGAATTAGGGAGCGCACCGGCAAGTTTCGCCCTCGCGGAAACGTATGATCCGAGCTTGCTTGCAAAATGGGGCGCGAGCGGAACGCGCGGCGACACGTCCAAGGCGCGAGAGCTTTACGCCAGAGCAGCAGCCGGAGGGGTCAAGGAGGCAAGGGAGCGATTCGACGCACTTGGTCATTAGCAGCATCGGTGCAGACAAATGGTCGTGCGCTGTATCGACAGATCGAACTTAAACTTACGTGTCGAAGTGAAGAGCGCAGCGGACAAAACAGAGTAGACGTTCCTAGGGGAGCCGGATCGATGAAGCAGCTGGTTGGAATACGCTCTTGGTTTCTCCTCATCGTGATAGCCGCTCCGCTTTTGATCATGGGCTGTTGCCCAGCAATGGCCCAGCAGACTCCGCGGGCGCGTGCGGATCATGCAAGGGCGGAAATTGCGGCCATGAACGATTGGACTGTCGGAATAGCCGGAGGTCTGCTGGAAGGAGCTCCCATTCGGCTTGCCGCGGAAATGGCGCGAGTGGCCGATGATGGAACGGACCTCCACGTGCTGCCCATCGTGACCCGTGGCGCAACCGAAAACGTCAATTCGCTGCTGTATTTGCGGGGCATTGATGCAGCAATCATCAATTCCGACGCACTTGACGAGTACAAGAGCCAAGTGCCGGACATCCAGCGACGGATCACCTATGTGCTCAACCTGTTTCCATCTGAACTGCACGTATTCGTCAGGCCCGAAATTCAGAGCTTGAGTGATCTGGTCGGAAAGAAGGTCAATTTCAACACCCAAGGTACCGCCGCAGCTTATTCGGGCCCGCTGATCTTCAGCCGGCTGGGGATCGAGGTCGATAAGGCATTCATCCCCCATCAGGTTGCGATGGAACAAATGCGCAGGGGTGAGCTGGCCGCCGTCGTTTTCATAACATCGAAGCCGGTGGATGCATTCATACGTGGTCGCTGGGATGCCGGCTTCAAGTTCTTGCCGGTCCCCTACGAGAGCAAGTTCGAAGATTATTATCTGCCATCTTGGCTGGACGCAGCTGATTATCCAAACTTGATCAGGCAGGGGGAACGCGTGACAACTATTGCCGTTCCAACCGTGCTGGTCGCTTTCAATTGGCCGATCAAATCCAATCGCTTTAATCGTGTGGCGCGCTTTGTCGACCGCCTGTTCTCGCGGATCAACAAACTGCAGGAGCCCGGTTTCGATCCGAAATGGAAGTCGATCAACTTGGCGGCGACGGTCCCTGGCCTGACGCGTTCTCCCGCGGCGCAGGCCTGGCTCGATCGTCTGCCGCGTTCGAGCCAGGCGGCGCAATGACGTTCACCCTGATCGCTCTCGTCGTGACGCTCGCGATCGCAAATGACCTCGCTCGGGCCCGAGGCGCCGAAGACCCTATGGCGCCGGTTCGCGTCTCTGATCGGCCCGCAAATGGAGCCGGGGCGTGGATCGTCAGCGAGACCACCTCGCCAGTTGATTATTCATCGATCATCAAGGCGACACTACCATCTCAAGGGGACGCAGCAATGAGCCTGTCGATACGCTGTCGCGGCGGCCTGACCGAAGTGTTGCTTGATGGAGCCGGCCTGTCGGGCCGTCGCGAGGATTACACCCTATCCCTGCGCATCAATGATGATCCACCTCTTCAGGTCTCAACAATTACGTCGGTACGCGGTGTCGCGCTTGAAGGCGATGTCGTTCGCCTGTTGCAATCGATCCCCGGCCACAGCGAACTTTCCGTGCATGTGTCACGCCGAACGGGGACTAGCGCCGGTGCAGTGTTCGCTCTCGATGGTATCGAGAGCGTACGTGCAAAATTGGCGGCAACATGCAAATGGCCACGCGCGATCGCGAAGCCCAACAATTGATCATGAACCTCAGCTTGCTTGGAGAAACAACATAATGCACAAATTTCCGAAGATTATCACAGCGATGATCGCGACAATCATCTCGCTCCCGGTCGGGCTGTCTAGTTCCGCGGCACAGGAGACTCGCCTGCTCTCGGCACAGCCCAGTTTGCCTGCAGCCTCAACACATGGCGCGGCAAGAACGCACGCGAATTCATCGGCGCGGGCCGCGACGCCAAAACAATTTGAGCTGGCGCGCATCGCGCCATCGTCTGCTGCCAAGAAAGAGCACCGCTTAATCCTTCAGGTCAACACAAGCGACTCCGCGTCAATGAATCTTGCATTGAACAATGCACTCAACGTCGCGCAATACTACAAGGAGGTTGGTGAAGGAGTGAAAGTGGAGGTGATTACCTTCGGCCCCGGCCTCCATATGCTCCGCGATGACACATCGCCGGTGAAAGCGCGAATTGAGGAAATGGCTCTGAGCACGCCGGAAGTATCATTCAAAGCCTGTGGAAACACGCAAGAGAAAATGCAAAAGGCCGAAAATAAAGACATTCCGATCGTTGCCCAAGCCCAAGTGGTGAGGTCGGGCGTCGTTAGGGTGATGCAGTTGCAGGAGCAGGGATGGACCTACGTCAAGCCATGAAATGGCGACCAGACAATGCCTATCGAGCGGCTAGGTGCCGGCCTGCGGTCGCGACACCCCGATCGAGTGGGTCGCCGCAGCCGATGCAAATTGACTGGCCTCGATCGGGACAGATCTATCGCGCGCTATTGACCGGGCAGCGCCAGACCGACTGTCTGATCATGCGCACGAGAGCGACTTCGGGAGCGGGTTGAGCGAACATCGGTTCGTCTCAGTCACTTGCGAGGTCTGGTAGCAATTTTGCGGGGCAGCCCCTGCCCCGCCCATCCTACTCGGCCGCCTGCTAAGGTCGATTGTCCCGTAGCAGCATAGGGTATCGGAGATGCAGGGCGGCGCGAGCTGTGACGCACAGTGCTTCGATTTACGTCAGTTCTGATGACCTCTTTTTCGAGGGCAAGCGATTAAATTACACTGGATTTTATTTTGTTAACGCGTCAGATTTCTAAACTTAAAGCGAGTCGATTTTACGTTGGGGATGTTAAATGGCAAAACCTGCCGTTTCCCGTAATGCCTTTCGAGCGTTATTCGCTCTTTATGCGAAAGCTGATCACAAGCACAATGGCGATTATTGTGTGTTGAAGCTGCCTGGATCCGCTCAAGGCATTCCTGATCGGCTGCTACAGCAGTGGTCGCACCAGGCTGATCTACCCGGCGCTGAAGCCATCGCCAGCACACTGGAGCCGCGCACCCGCGAGATCGTGAATGGTCGTAAACGCTATGACCACGCCAGCGACTTTCTCCACGTGCTGCTGAGAGACCTAGAGCTAAGGGAACACTGAAGAGACGTCGCTGCGTCAGGCTCCGCGAGGTCTTGCAGACCTGAATGATAATGCCTTTTGCCTCCGCGCTCTATATGCACCAGTCTGCTATTCCAATGCCGGGCAGCCGGCCCATTTTGTCGATATGGTGCTCGCATGCCGAGGTCGATTTACCAGCCATTGCATGAAAGGCTGCGAACGGAGAACGGTCAAAGTCTCCGCCTCACCTTTTCAGAAATTGAAGCGATCTTGGGGAAGCCTCTGCCGAGATCGGCCTACACCTTCACTGCGTGGTGGAGCACACTGAAGAGAGCAGGTCCTCAAGCGAGAGCCTGGATATCCGCTGGTTATCGTGTCCGGGTCTCAATGAAGCACCGCATCGTCGAATTCTATCGTTCTGATGTGAACACCAATGATCGTCATGGAACGCCCTGGCTGCATTGAAGCTTCCCATGATGGCGGACCTATCAACCTCGGTGTTCGGGACAAACTGCGAGAACAAGCCGGCGCAGAATCAAGTTGCAACTTCAGGGCCGCAGCGAAAACTGCTGCGGCCCTGTTTTTGAGCGGAAGCCGCGAACCGGATGCTCCGGAACGTGGCGAGAAAACTCTAACGGGAACGCTGCGCGATGGCTTTAAGCCGCATGAGGGTTGACGATGGTGTACCCTCGCAGGGAGCGCGGGTGAATTCGCGTTGCGTGCCCACCTGAGTTGGCATCGTACGCCTTCCAGATGTCACCAGCGATGTGCTGTTCAAGGACGAAGACGTGTCCACGTCGCGCGGCAACCATTCCCGGTGCTGGCGAGGTGCGGGGAAAGCGCAGCCAATTGGCTGCGAGGTTCAGTTCCGGTACTACCCGACCAAACACTCGGATCGCCGCACCACATCCGCAGAACGATCGAGGGCAACCGGCCGGACGACCGCTAACGATCTCGCTACTTAAGGCCCCTGAGCTGGCCACAGACATCCGTAGGCTAGCAACGGCACCTCGCTGCAGGCGCGGTGCCGGTCTCGTGTATCTCTGCGCCTGCACCAGCGAAGATGAAAAGTCGCATGGCATAATCACGTTGCATTCAGGTGGCAAAGCGGCGCGCAAGGGGCGCGCTTCAGATGAAATGGATGTCGCAAAAGCGAGCAATAAAGCTACGACTGCTCGAGTGAACATGCAGGACTCCGGGTTAATAGCCCTGCCCCGACGCGCAGAAAGCGCCTTTTAATTTGGCGAAATTAAGTTGCAAAACTAGCATTAAATAGGATTTTATGGCCGAGTTAAATCAAGAAAGGAACGTTTCGATTTGCCTCGAGTCCTTGTGCGACCGATCCCTTGTTGTCGTGGATCGATAGATGGAAAAGGTAGTCGCCTACGCAATCTCAGCGGCCCTCGTAGGTATCGGTGTTTTGATACTGGTCGTTGGCCTGTCCTCCAGCTCGCCCGCTTTGTGGGTGATGGTCGCGCTCGTGCCGATCACGATCGGGATCGTGAGCGCTTTTGGCCCCGTGTAAGGATGGGGAAAACGGCCGATGCGTCAGATCGTCTGCATTTTCCGAATCGCGCCTCTGTGCACGCTCTCAACTGGTTTCAGATTTGCGGGTACACGCGCGTGAGCCATTTCGTCTCTATGCTTCTGCTTGCCCTCGCCCTGACGCTGACCTTGTGCTTCGGGGTGGCAGCCTGGCGCGTGTCGGCCGGCAATGACGTCGAGATCACCGCAACGATTCCGCATGGGGAATACGGATGGCGATCGAGGTCGAGGAACTGAATGCCTTGCGCTCACCCTTCGGCTACATCCTGGCGACTATGAACGTGGACCTTGACGACTCGCCATCGAGCGGAGGCTGCCCCGCGTCTCCTACCGTTCCTGCCTCGGGCTCGCCGACGGGCCTTTAGGACCACAGGTCGTCCGTTCGCAACATAGCGATCAGGTTCGCGACCGCCAGCTCCAGCTGCGGCAGGGCATCACAGGGCTCTGCGGCATCGAGATCGTCCACGTGCCAATTCTGGACCCGGTCCGCGATGGCCAGGAAAGCGGCGTTCGACCATCGATTGATGCTCCGCCTCTTTTAATCCTATGACGATATCTGCTTGCCGGAAGTCAGGTAAGGTGCACGGCAGCGGAAGTTCATCAGCATCGTTGCCGAAAAATCCCCGACACGCGGCGAGGTCATAGCTTACCGTCAACTATTCTGACGAAGGAGGAATGGCATCAGCTTCTCAAAGATTTCTATCCGAAAGCGATCAATCTCCCAACTGAGCGCATCGCTGAATCCCGCGGCATACGCATGGATGATCGCTCGGTCCGCAGTCACTTTGGTCGTCACGCCATTTACGACCACCGAGCCTGTCAGGATCTTTCCGTCCCATTCAACAGCGCGACCATAACCCACCGACATGGCAACTCCAAACACAAGAAGGGTTGGTCTTATGCCGCACCAGGCGGTTATCTCACACCCACGTCGTCGCTTGTTTGTTCGTGCTGCCGCTCATCGTCCTCATCTCGGATAAGTTTGTGAGATTAGCGCAAACCAAAGCAAGGCACGACTGCGCACCACAGTCAGTTCCTTCCGATTCTCTCGATGAATTCCAACGCGGCTGGCGCAATGTCATCGAACTCGACAAAGCAGCGGCGCAGTTCATCTGCGATCTCTACGGTTACATCACGCGACCATCCCTCAACCGTGTTGAAGACCACGATCCGAGCAGGGTGCTTGTATTGACCTTCCATTATTTGGCGCATCAGCGTCGCTCGACCAGTGTCGTCTTCGGAGGTTTCGCTCCAGGCACGGCCGAGCCCACCTCCATAATCCTCGAGCACAAGATAGACGTCACGTGGATATGGATGAGGCACGATGGACGGAGAATGAGGCATGATCCCAAAACTCTGAAAATCGTCATTTAATTTCTATATTAAACTATATTAAATATGGAATTTCAATCTAATTTACAGCCGTCCGGCTGCGCTTTCGATCGGTCGACACTGCCCATCGAGCGACCCACTCGCCGGCACACGCGCTTTTGGAGGCGAGCAAAAAGCGAGCCGTGGGGTAACGGCGGCGGCGATGGCTGTCCCAACGGCAAGGACGACAGAGGCCGCTAGCGTTTTTCGGAGGCACGGCGGTTGGTACGGGCTCGCCAATTACCGCGTTTGCCCGATTCCTCTCCCCAAGTGGGCGATGCAGTCGGGCCCCAGCTTTCCCCATTGCCCCAAGGCAAGGCTCATTTTGTTCGGCTTGGAACGACTTACTGATTGCCAAGTTTTCCCGTGCCTCCCCAAGGGGCAGCTGCCTTCACCAAGGCGGCTCGATAGCCCCAGCTTCACCGCCCTGAGGCTGGGGTCCTTTTGCTGTCTGGATAGCTGCAGACTCAGGAGGGCGTTGATGCAGGGTTATAGCTCGATCCTTCTTGTCCAACGGTTGAACGACCTCGTTTGTCAACTGTCAGAGCTGGAAGATCTGCGGCTTAAAGTCCAAGAGGCGGAGCGACGCGCCTCGGCTGTACCTGCATTGCAGTCGCCTCCGAGCACTCAATCGCAGCGACGGCGAGCCGCGGGGAGCGGACCCCCGAGGAGTGACTGGAACCCGATTTATCCTGCGTTAGCGAACGAGCGTAGAGGCTGTGCAGCTCGACTGCCCTGAAGGGAGTGAACTTCACGATCCTCGCGTGGTGAGGCTTGAGCAAGGGGCTTCGCATTCCGCATTTATCTTCGGCTTTCTCGCGCGACAACACACGCCAGTCAATTATCCGCGCAGAGCGACTGGCCGCCGAACTGATTGAAAATATCGATCGGCTGTTTGCCCCTCTTCCTTTTCCTCTCGATGAGGGAAATAGGGCGCAGCGCGCTCGAGCGGTCGACCAGCGCAAGCGTGTATTGGCGGATTGGCGCAGGCCGCACGCGACAGCAATGGCGATGAGACAGCATGGCGTTCTGAAGCCTTGCCCCACGCTGATGTTCGTCAATGGCGCCAGCGAACTCGACAAAAGCACGACCAGGACTTACGTGATACCTGCGTCATGCTGCTCGATCGGGCTGGCTGCGACTTGCTGATGACCTGCGACATCACTGGGCATTCATACCGAAGCGCGCAGACCATTGTGAAGCACTACCGCGCCCGGAAGGCGGCTCAGGCCGAGTCCGGCATCGACTGGCTTGAATTGCAGGTGCGGAAGGGCTGAACCTGGATCGTCATTCTGTCGGTGTTTTTCAGCGGTGCATGGCTCCGGCCAAAGCCTTCGGCTATGCGCGCTCTCGGGCGTGAGAGAGGTGCGCGTGAGCTAGTTCATGTCCGCGCTGCTAGTGGTGACTGCGTTGACGCTGACCCTATGCTTCGGCCTGGCAGCCTCGCGCCAGTCCACCGGCAGGGCAGCCGATTTCACCATTGCCTCCCAAAATTCCAGACTGGGACGCGGTTGGGATGCCCCTGAAGACTAATGGCCTCGCCTCGGAAGCAGTAGCATGGCTTCCATTGACGGGGGCTCCCCACCTATCGTGAGCACCGCATCATCAACCGGCAATAAAGGATCTGGAACTATCTTACACGTAGGTTCTTCCGTTCTGATTGGCCACTGGAGGCTAACAGATGACGGATGAACAGCTAGCTCTTCAGGCTGTGAGTGACGCCCAGCGCATTTTGGAAAAATACTTAGAACCGAGGCCCCGGAATAACGAGCGCATCATCTTGGACAAGCTGGTGGAGGTGCTCGAGCGGCCAGATCTTCTGGTCGCTGTTCATCGGATGCAGCGCGGCTCGTAAGCGCGCCGTTGCTGGTCGGCTCGTGCGAATTCGAGCCAGTCCTCAGCAAGCTTTAGCCACGGCTCCGCGTCGACGGGACTGACGGGCTTGCGCCGTCCGTTCCCTGCACACGTCAGCTAACTGGTAGAAGCGAAGTACATCTTCAGACATGCAAAATGACGCGACTAGGCCCATCACCCCGCCTCAAGAGTATCGCCTCTTCCGACACTGCCTGTCGAGTATCTTACATATCATCCTGATTGGGTGACTCCTCGCCCACTGTGCTAACTGGCAACCCCGCCGGCCCGCAGACGCTTTCAAGTGCCGGCTTTGCCGGTTGCCAGCACCATAAGGCAGACGCCGCGTCACAACTCAGCAGGTGGCGTACCAGCCATCAGGAAACGGGAGCGGAGGCCATTCGCCCGCGGTGTCATTCGCGGCCTCCGGCTCGGCGTCGATCGGTCCACCTGCCGAAGGACGCCACGCAGGAGGCGCACCCGGCTCGCGATCATAGGGGTGCTGGTCGGAAGGCGCTGTGCTGCCGAAGTGCATAGACTCTATCGAGGGCATAAGTGCACCCCGCGCTCTTGATATCTCGCAATTAAATAGACAATGCATCTATTAAATATATTAAATGTTTGACTTGTTCAATCGCGAAATGATTGAATAGGTTTGTCCTACGGCGCCCGTGAGCGCGGTATTTTGAGGCCAGCGACCATGTCCTTGGCATTCCCGCACTGGCTGATGATCGCAGGGCGGGGTGACGGCTATATTGGTGTCCTCATCAGCGGAAAGAAAGCGAACCGGGTTGATCGACCGCCAGGCGAGCCGATCGATGTGCCGGCTTTACCGCTCCTCAACTCGCATGACCCGCAGTAGCTCGCGCGCGTTCCGCCAAGAGCGAGGGTTAGCAATGGCTGTCAGAATTGAATGGGGTCCGCTTGAGGCGATAACGAACGTCCGCAACGAAGCGTGCAAGGCCCGAGACTTCATCATCCAATCCCATGATGGACACGTGCAGGGGCAGATTGTCGTGCCTGACGACGCCGATCAGTTCGTCATGGGGGCATGTGAAATCCGGCTTCTCGAGCTGCTAAAGGACGCCATCAAGGAACTGGAGCGGTGAAAGCGCCGAAGATTGCCGCCAAAGCGAGTACTAAATTCGATACGTGGTCAAAGCGCCCGGCCCGCCTGTGCGAACCGGCGGGCCCTGTCCCAGCCACGCCTACCGTCTCAGATTACCTGCGGACTGCTCGCCCCGATCGCTCACGATCTCGTAGCTCACCTTTGCACCTTCTGCCAAACCACTGAAGCCAGCCTTCTCCACCGCTGAAATGTGGACAAAGACGTCCTTCCCGCCGTCGTCGGGCTGAATGAAGCCATAGCCTTTGGTTGAGCCACTTCACAATACCTGTCGCCACGCACGTCTCTCCTAAATGACCGTCGCCACATGACAGAAGCTGATAAAACGAAAAGCCCACCAACTTAGGATTTAGTTCAAAATGCGAGTTGGATGAATGACCGCCTGTACTGGGACAGGCGTCATGTTGCCCACATGAGGAAGGCAGCCAACGTGAACCGGCGCCCTCCCGTCAATTTTCCACGGTGGACCAGCAGGGAACGAACACCTCGATAGGGAGCTTGAGAATCTTGCCGGCTCCTCGCGAGCTAACTGAGCGGCCGCGGCCACCCAAAAGTCGGCCTGAAGCCGGAGCAATCTCACTGCTGGCGCCTACACAGCCGGGACGAACTCGTCGGCTTGGAAATGGCCCGCAGTGTGAACCGGCGAATTTTTGTCGCAATCAAATGCGACGCGCTAACGCACTGAGCGCAGATAATGGTCTGGTCGGTTGGCGCGATTCATCTCAGCGAAGGCCTTCCCCAACTCTTCCGCCGTATGCTTCGCCTTGAAATTCTCCCATGCGATCATGAACCGCCCCTTCGCTTCATCGAGTGAGCCAGCTTTCCCGAACGGCGGACCGGGAAGCGTCACGATGCACGTCCACAACCAGAACCCCGGGGAGCATTCGTTGGCATAGCGGATGCGCCCGACTAGCTGCCGGTCCTCGTGAACCGTGTAATCATCCAGGCCTATCATCCGCAGTGTCAGAGGCATTGTGGCTTGCCGCAGGGTAGAAACGAAGATAAAGCGCGGCGGATTACATTGTGCCAATTAAACCTCGCCTGACCTGCGCGGCGAGGAACCCGTGTCCTCCACTGCGCCGTTGCTGTCTCGCTAGCTTGCCCAAGCTGGCGGAGCGGCTCCGGCGTACCTCAAAAGCCAACCCTGAAGCCGGGGCCGTCTCTCCGCCATCGGTCTTTTCGGAGCATATGTTGTTGCGCGGCGCACAACGCAGGTCCTACCGCCATAACCCCAGCTTGAGTCACGACCGCGTGCAGGAAACCGTTTCGAGCCTCACACGCAATGACGCGAAACAACGCCCTCCAAGACTGAACGGCATTGACGTCCTCTCGAGGAGAGTAAGATGAGGAAACTATTTTTCGGTGCGGCCTTACTCGCGATCGCATTCGTGGGGTGTTCAACGATTATCTCGGCCGCTCTTTCTGCAGCCCCGGAGCCAAGGCCGCAACATTCTCCGAACGCTTTGCGCCCGCGCTGAAGTCCGCCTCGAGCGGCTAAATGCACTCATAGCCGTTATGAACCTGATCTGGCGGCGCCTTACTTACATGATACTGGCCGGCATGCGGTCTAAGCTCGTGAGAGCAACGACTAAAACGACCGGTGTGACCGGCGGGTCATTTTTCCACTTTGACAAGATAAATCGACCGCACGATGCGGCGAGTTGACTGAGACGATCATGCGTGATCGCGCGCCGCTTCTCATCAGCTGTTAGTTTCTCGCGTCAGTCAAATCGTGACGAGAACAATAATAATTGCGATTTCAACCAGTAACACCGCTGCTGTCATGGTGGGGACGATAAAAACGTAGCCATGCGGAGGATGATCCGCCTCACCATCGGCCAAGAAACGGCCCCTCACATCTCATGGCGTAAGCAGGGGCGGGATGCGGGAGCCGTTTCTCGGTGGCCAGACGCGTTCGTCCGGCGCCAGGCACTCTCAAATTAATTCTATTTTAAATATCGGTCAACATTCAAATTGGCATTATATTATTTATTTATTTAAAAATGGCCCTGTGCTTTAAAATCGCCCAGCTTGCCTTAGAGCGAGCGCATCCGTCGTTCCCCATCCTTTGCTGCCTCGCAAGAGAGCAGGACGTATCCGCGGACAAACGCGTGCCGGCCGCTATCGCGCATGGCACGGATTGGATCGAGCGTTACCCATGGATTGCCGCGGCCGCTCTGAAGAACCGCCAGAAGCACTTCGTCGTCGAGGGTGAGGAGGTAGTGCTTGGCGTCGATGACGTTTCCGATTTCAACGCCCTGCACTCTCTGCCAGGCAGCTTCAATTTCCCGTCTCCGTTGGATTTTTTCAAAGATCCGGTGGCTATGGGCAAGCAGATCCTCGCGCAGTTCGACCCGTCGAAGATACTCCCGAAGGCACCGAATCTGCCGATGCCTGACCCCGCCCAACCTACTGAAGCGGGCCGCGACCTGGACCAGGCTCAATTGCGCTTTCAGCACGAGGACGAGAAATTGCTTCCTCGCTTCTAGTCAAGCAAAACGGCCTCGGGACTTAATGGGGCGGTTTCTGCATCCAGGCTCGTTTGTTTTAGGTTACTGACCCCTCGATAAATCCCCGGCTCCATGCCTATGAACTCACTTCGGAGAACGACACGTATGGCGCACGAACTGCAATTTCTCTTTCTCCACGAGATCACGCAGGAGCAGCCCACTGGAGAGGTTCCGAAGCACGACCCAATCCCGCTCCTGATACTCTTTCTTGATCCTCCCAACCGTGTTTGCTGCAAAGTCTTGCGCAACCCGTTGGCTCCTTCGCTTAGGCCGCCCACATACGCCATGATGAGAACTGTCGGAGCGAAGCCCAGCAGGCACGCGACGTCTATTGCTTCTGACCCTGTTGATGCTGTCTTGGTTGCCATCACCTTGAAAGCCAAAGAAAGATAACTGTCTCGGTAGCCGTCGCACGTGCCCTGGAGGGCGGCGAGAAGAGTCCTCGGCTAGGATTTCTGACGTTCCGATGCTCGCGCACGAAGCTGAGCTTCTCGTGTAGCTGCCCCGCGCACGTTTCTCGTTCACTTGAGCGCGCAACAGCGCCCCGCGACCAAGGATTCGAAATCGATGTGAGCTTAAACCGAAAGCAGTTCCCGGTCGGCTTACAAATGGAACCAAATTGACCACCATTAAATGAGAAATTTGATTATGTCATATAATCATGATGACTCCATCGCAAAAACGAAAAATATGTTGGGGGAAAACATGGGAGGTTGAAATGGAAGCTGCCCGCCGCCTGCGTGCAATGGCGCTGCTGTGCCGACAGACTGCCGCACTCCAACCTGAGAGAAGCTGGAAACTGCTTGCAGAGGCAGAGTACTGGGAGCATCTGGCGGCTGCGGCTTCAGCTCATTGAGCTTCGGTGGAGTATTCTTTATCTTTCGCTTTTCGTCGACTTCTTACTTCAAATCATTTTCTGAGGCATGTGATGTCGAGTACGCGTCAGATTTTTTCTAGTGCTGTTCTGAATGAACGGCACCAGGCGCTTCTGGAGGAGCTTAGAGAGGTGGAGAAGCTTCGAAGTAAACTCCGACATGTAGAAGCAAGAACAAGAAGAAAGCGTACCAAAGCGAGCGGCAGAGCAAGAGCCGTTTAGAGACGGCCGGGACCGCAGTAGCGAGCCTTGGTGACGACGTCGCTGCGACATGTCGGCAACCAGCCAGGCCGGGGTGCCTCACAATGCTCGAACTAACTCGGCGGCGAGACCGGCCGTCGATTCAGGATCGCGCGTTAGCTCCGATC
>NZ_JBIXJX010000035.1:0-38711 GCF_052871955.1 Bradyrhizobium sp. CAR08 | reverse complement strand
ACGTCTGTCTTGGATTCGATGATACGTTGCCGGTGAGCATGGCGATGATGAACCATCACCTCGAAGCCGTTGTACGCACAAAGCCTCGTGCCTTGCTCGTGGCCGATATGCCCTTTCTTAGCTTCCATCTCAGTCCAGCGGAGACGATACGCAACGCCGGCGGTTTTTTGCAGCGTGGCGCCGACGCTGTCAAGCTCGAGGGCGGAGCCAAGCGCGTCGAAATAGTGCGCGCCCTGGTCGATTGCGAAATTCCTGTGATGGGCCATCTCGGCCTGACTCCGCAGAGCGTCAATGTCATGGGTGGGTTCAAGGTGCAGGGCCGGAAGGCCGATGACGCCCTGCGCCTGCTCGCTGACGCCCACCGTCTACAGGAGGCCGGCTGTTTCGCTCTCGTCCTGGAGGGTATTCCGGGTGAGCTCGCGGCGCGAGCGACCGAATCCCTGAGGATACCGACCATTGGAATCGGTGCGGGTCCTGGCTGCTCAGGCCAAGTGCTCGTCTTTCACGATGTGCTGGGATTGACTGAAGGTCATCGCCCCAAATTTGTTCGTGCCTATGCCAATGGTTTCCAGTTGTTACAGGAGGCCCTGTCGCGTTGGGCGGCCGATGTCCGCAACGGTGCATTCCCTACATCGCAAGAGTCCTATCGGCTTCCTGAAGGCCTTCGCGACACGGTCGCGAACTGGTCACCCTCCAATCCAACCTGATGTAAAGCACAACATGCAAAGTGGGCTATCTACACGACGGCCATCTGGCGCTGGTCGCGGCCAGCCGGACGCAATGCGACGTCACCGTAGTTAGCATCTTCGTCAATCCCACTCAGTTCGGGCCAAATGAGGATCTCAGCACCTATCCGCGCGACTTCCTGCGCGATCAAGAGCTGTGTCGCGATGCAGGCGTTGCGATCGTCTTTGCGCCGGATATACAGGAGATCTATCCGACTCAATTTGAGACCTTCGTCGAACCGGGCGAGCTCGCAAAAGCAATGTGCGGAGCTTTCAGGCCCTGGGCATTTTCGTGGGGTGGCGACTGTCGTTGGCAAGCTATTCAACATGGTGCAGCCGGATGTCGCGTTTTTTGGACAAAAGGATTTTCAGCAATGCGCGGTGCTGCGCCGCATGGCAATTGACCTCAACCTTCCAATTAAGATCGTCACCGTACAAACCGTCCGGGAACCGTCCGGGCTCGCGATGAGCAGTCGCAACCGCGATCTAAGCGAGGAAGAACGTCGGCGCGCTCTTGCCATCAGCCGTGGGCTGTTCGCCGCAGCGGATAAGTTTCACTCAGGAGAGCGCGACGTGGAACAGCTGATTGCGATCGCAAAGGAGCAGTTGAATACGGTCGATCGCCTGCAGTACCTTGAGCTTGTCGACGCTGATACGCTCAAGCCCGCCGAGAGTCCTCTGCGGCGTACCGCTGCACTATGCGCCGCAGCCTATGTCGGCTCGACGCGTCTGATCGACAACGTGATACTGTCGTTGCAGACTCCTTAGCGCGACTCACAACTAAACGACTGAATAGTCTCAGAATACTGAAGTTTGCAATGAATGGGTGTTTTCGTGGACGAACAGTTTCTGAGAGACCGGGCTCGGATTATTCGCGATCTAGCGGACAAGGCAGAGCCCTTCATCAGAAAGAGACTGCTGGACCTCGCGGAACGGTATGACAGACGTATTAGCCGCCCATCTCAGGCGATGAAGATGGCGGCCACGGCGATTTCGCCAACCAGCACAAGCGCGTCATCGATGCGGTAAAGTCCATCGAAACGTGAGCGCGATCGAGGCTGGACAGCCCCAATCGAACACCGGCACAAGCCGAGAAACGTGTGTTGGGAGAAGTAGAAAGAGAAGATGGAGACCGCTCCGTGGCGGGGCGCGGCAGTCGCAGATTTCTTACCCGATCAAACACACTTGAACCGCGAAACGCGAAATGTGCATTATCTTCCTCACTAGGGATGGGGAAGATCTCCAAATGTTGGATGCCGCTACCAACGCGCTTCTGCTCGCGATCCTCGACGAGGTCTGCGAGAGCCTTTCCCCGTATGATACCGGCGCCCGCACTTACGTCGCCTCGAAGATTCTGGAAGCCGCCATCAGAGGTGAGACGACGCCCGACCGCCTCAAACAGATCGGCCGCGAGGCCCTTTCCGAAAGACCGACCATGTGGAGGTAGGCCTAGACAACATGATGTTGTCGCTCAGTTGAATTTCCAGATCACAGTTCTGAAGCTCCTGGTGAGCTATCTGGACGAGGCCGCACCGATGCTGAGCTTAAGCGTGACATGGCCATCTTGGCGATCTCCTGCCTTGCGGCGTTGGCTCAAAATCAACGCCATGACCGCACGGAAAAACTCTGCATTCTGCTGAGCTGGCGCAGATCTTCGCCGATGCGAGGGCCATGATTAGCGAATTTCGCTTTTAGGAAGCCGATAAGTGTTTGATGCTGATAAGCCGACACCTGAAAACCGACTTTCTTGTCGGTAGCATCGATGCGGCTCCTAGTGATCTCTCATACCGACGACCATCTGACGAAGCCTGAGTGGAGGTAAGGATGCGCCCCAAGGGACGAATCCGATCAAATGGGAGGCCTTCGGATGCCGTACTACTCTTTTGATCTTGTGATTGACGAGGAGTACAGGAATCAAGGCGGTCTCATTCTCGAAAACATCGAGGTTGCCTCCGACCGAGCGGACCAGCTCGCGATCGAACTGTCTATTGTACATCCGGACCTGAAGGCCAAAGGCTGTGCGGTTCGGGTCACCAGCCCCGAGAACGCCGAGGTCTATCGCACGCCACTCGATCCGGTCCCATTATGGATGAGACGTCAGCACTGACCGTCGGCAGCGGCGGGCGACACTCGAAACGCTCGGTTTGGCTAATGGGAGGGCGATCGCGCGTTCACGGCGAAGCGCTGTGGCGTTCGCAGACAGTCGATCTGTCGAGGTCATCTACGGGCCATAGCGTCGACAGAATGGGCGCGAGATGGACGAGGAGAGATTCACTGCTTACTTGACTTGGTCGCCTGAACTTAAAAAGGGAGCCTCGATGAGGCGACCGGGGCGTGGCCTTTTGTCCTAACAGCGTTCCGCGCGTTTTTTCCGTTTAAGACCCGCTGAATCCTGCATATCGACCGGCACCTTGTTGGATGCGGAAAAAGGCCGCGCGAAGATTACGCGCGGCGAAGTCAGGGAGGAAAACGTCCCAAGGGGCCATTGAAGGAGCATCGAGATGAGCAGATGGATCACTCATCGAGAGCTCCAAGCTTGTGAGAGAACACCGTGGCGAGCGCTTCAATCGTCGCTGATCCCGCGCATGAGTGATCGGATAACCGAATTGAGCGCCGCTTGGCGGCGTTCTTCGCGCATGTTTCGCATCTTTTATGCAAAAATGATCAACGTGTCGCACGCCGAGAGCTACTACCGACCTGTTCTGGCACTTCGCATCTCATCGGCCTGTAAATTGATTTCCCTTTGATAGATCTGCAACGTGTCCTCAAGGCTATGTAGCGCGTCTCGGACCATTTTTGCCCAGCGAGCTTCGCTCCCTATCATCGCGGCGGACCCTCGTCGGGGAAAGTTCGCTCGCCACGACGCCGAGCAATAGTGCTTCACCTACACTGCGAGTTCAGGATTTCGAAATCAATGTAATTTAATTGGCAGGTTGTCATCGACCGAGTGAAGTCCTCTCCCGTTTAGCTCCATATAGAAATGCGCCCGTCGCACTCGCGACAACCAGCACTGCGCTGGGGCAAAAACTTATTGAAGGGGTAAAATGAGTAAAATGGCTATGAGGATTTTCGGGCAATCAAAGGGCTGCCGTGGCGCACGCATTGGATTGCGCGGCCAAATGGCACTACTCGGGATTTCCGGGGTCCTCGTCACCGGTGCAATCTGCGCCGCCGCCCTGAATTACGCGAGCCTCGTCCAGAGCGCTTCGAACGACAGCAACCAATTCAAAGCCGATGTCGTATCGTTGTCGCAAAGCTTCCTCGAGTCACGACAAATCGCGAGCGACTTCCTGCGCAAGCCCAGTGAAGTGTCGATCAAGAAGTATGCGGACAATTATGAGCAGCAGCTCGCAGACTTGAGTCGCGTCGAAGCATTTGTGACGGGGTTGCCGGAGGATGACCCGCTGAAGCAGGCGACCTCCCTGCGGCCGGTGATCGGTCTGTATGCAACGCGCTTTCATAACCTCGTGGCAGCGCAACGCAACCTCGGCTTCAACGAAGAGGACGGATTTCAGGGCAAGCTGCGCAAGGCCGTGCACACCGTCGAGCAACGGCTGGCAGAGCTGAACCAGCCACGCCTCACGATCTTGATGCTGATGATACGCCGGCACGAGAAAGATTTCATGCTGCGCGGCGAAGACAAATATGGCGATCAACTGGCGGACCGGGAGGTGGAATTCGAAACCGCGCTCGCTCAGGGCGGCCTACCCGCAGAGCTGAAGTCCCAGATCCTCGAGCTGATCCGCGCATACAAGTCGAGTTTTATGTCGTTCATGGTGACGCAGCAAGCGCTGAGCGACCAGGTCGACGATCTCGCACAGATCTACGACCGTATCCGCCCGCCGCTCGTGAAGATCGTGGCTGCCGCTGACGCGCGCTCGCGGGCTGCGGAAATGCGAGCTGAAGAAATTCGGCGGAAGCTGATCTGGGTAATCGGGCTTGCAACGATGGTCGTTGGCCTGCTCGCGTTACTGTTCGGCCAGCGCATTGCCAAAACGGTCGCTTCGATGACGGCAGCCATGCGCCAGCTCGGCGACGGTCGGTTCGATGTGGTTCTCCCGGGCCTTGGCCGAAAGGATGAGCTTGGCGAGATGGCCGAGGCAGTCGAAATGTTCAAGCTGAGAGCTCGCGAGAAGGCGCAAGCAGAGCTCGACGCAAAGGCCGAACATGATCGTACCGCAGCCGAGCAGCGGAAGGCCGATATCGCTCGGCTCGCCGGCGAATTCGAAGCCGCCGTAGGCAAGGTGATCGACACTGTCTCGTCCGCCTCCACAAAACTTGAAGTCTCCGCACGCAGCCTTACCAGTTCGGCTGATCACAGCCGGCAACTCTCCATCGAGGTCGCCTCCTCATCGGAGGATGCGTCTGAAAACGTTCAACGTGTCGCAGCCGCGACGGGCGAAATGGCGGCAACCATCGCCGATATGGGCCGGCGGGTCGAAGAAGTGGCCAATATGGCGCGCGAAGCGGTTCGCAAGGCCGAACTCAGCGACCAGCGCATGGTTAATTTGACGGCCGCGGCGGAGCGGATCGGCAGCGTGGTCCAGCTTATCGCCGCGATCGCGCGTCAAACCAACTTGCTCGCGCTGAATGCGACCATTGAAGCCGCGCGCGCCGGCGATCGTGGCAGAGGTTTCGCGGTTGTCGCCCAGGAAGTGAAATCGCTCGCGACGCAAACCGCTCGCGCGACTGTTGAGATCAGCGAGCACATTGGTGGCATTCAGGCCGCGACGACAGAGTCGGTCGGCGCGCTTACCGAAATTGGCGTCATCATTGGCCGCATCTCGGACATCGCCATGACCGTGGTCGAATCGATCGGGGAACAGGAGGCAACCAGCAAGAGTATCGCGTTCAATTTGCAGGAAGCGGCGGCCAGGACGACCCAGGTGGCAGCGAGCGCCGATGAAGTCACCAACCGTGCAAAGGAAACCGGAGGGGCTTCGATGCAGGTGCTGATGTCTGCCGAACTGCTATGTGAGGAAAGCTCTCGGCTGAAGCACGAACTAGACAGCTACCTGTGCAGGGTTCAAGCGGCTTAAATCGCCGCGTCAACGTCGCAAGCTCTCCACGCCTGAAATTTGACCTTTCTTCCGAAGCCAAGTTGCCCATCTGCTCTCGGATCGGCGTGTAAATGCTAGTTGTTCAATCGGACCGAGCCTCTTAGAGCTGCAAACGCGGAAGCGCTGAACACTCCTGCGGTTCTCATGCGCGGTTTCTTTATCTCGGCCGCAAGACGGCGGTGCGAGCCGTAACCACGCTCGAAAAATGCTTTCCCTCCTAACAACAGCAGGAATAATGCGCTGGTTTTGAATATGAATTTATGTGCTGCCCGGTCAAGCACGTAACGCAGCGATTGCTGCTCTCTCTTCTGCGGTGCAATCGAGGGTATTTCATGCGCAATCATGACCTTGTTTCCGGTAGCTTCCTGGCACTGACCGCGGCCGGGCTCGCGCTGCTCTGCTCGAGCCTGCTCGTCTTTGCCTTCACTTAGGGGCTGCATCCGACGACGAGGAACCATCGACATCGAGCATATGAATTGTGAGCCGATGGTCGTGCTGCGGAGAAAGGACGCTGAACGTCGGCATCCAGTAGGCGTTCTGCAGCATTGGTGGCTCCGCGGCAAAGCCGCCGTTTCTAAGCGGTTCGATTGATATCATGTCCTCTGCGAGGAAGATCGTCGCCTCATGAAGGTGACGGTATTGCCGGTCAGTCGCTGTAATTGTCGGTCGCTGGAGCGCCATCGGCCCAAGCCGACAGTCGTGGGTGAAATCCCCGACAAACGGCATCGGAACGCGGAATTCCGGCGTCAGTGCCTCGCCATTGCATTAATCAATATCGCCATATGGCTACTGTGTAGAGGCGAACGTGACCATTGGACGAGCCGACGTTTGTGGAGGCCGGCAAAGTACAATGGCCTGCTAAATCAATTCCAATTGGACGACGCAGCAAATGATCTGGCTGCAGACAATCTGATGCGCTCGGGAGCGAAGTAGCCCGATACGAGCACAGGTCCACTGCGACGGATCAGCTAGTCCGGAATGGAAAACGAGGTGGCTGAAGCCATCGGCATGGTGATGCAACTCCAGCCAGGACGGCAGGACTATCTTGTTTAAGGCCGCAACCAGACACCCGTCCGGACACCTTGATGGCAGATGTCTGCACGGATGGACCTTGCTCCTCGTGAGCGCCGCGACGGCGGTGCTTGCCGGCGTCACGGCTGCGGGCGCGGCCGACTGCCCGCGTAAGGACGCGCTCGGGACCTCGCGCGGGCTCGTCGTTGACGCCAAGACATATCCGCGGGTCGGACTGAAGAGCTTTCGCCAGACGCTGCCCTTGGCCGACCACGAAGTTGTGCTGACCTTCGACGACGGGCCCCAGCCGCCGTACACAGAAGGGGTGCTGGCGGCGCTCGCGCAGGAGTGCGTTCGAGCCACGTTCTTCCTGGTCGGCAAGTCGTCGGCCCAATTTTCCGAGCTCGTGCGGCGCGCCGCTGCGCAAGGCCACACCATGGCGCACCACACTTGGTCGCATTCGATGGCGTCGAAGATCAGCTTCGAGAAGGCAAAAGAGGACATTGAGCGTGGGATTGCGGCCGACGAAACGGCGCTCCATGGCGTATCGACGATGGCGCCCTCGACGCCGTTCTTCCGCTTTCCCTATTTCGACTCGACCCCTAAGACGCTCGAGCTACTCCAGTCTCGGGGCATCGTCGTGTTCGGAGCGGACCTGTGGGCCAGCGACTGGGAGGAAATGACGCCAGACCAGGAGCTGAAGCTCATCACCAGCCGGCTGAATGCCGAGGGGAAGGGGATCATTCTTTTTCACGACGCCAAGCCACATACCGCCGCGATGATGCCCGCCTTCCTACGGTACCTGCACGACAACGGCTATCACGTCGTTCACATCGTTCCGACGGCGCCGCTGCAAAGGAACGTCCATACGCTTTGATGGCGGAATGTCACGGCGGCGCAGAGTGGAGCAATCCCGAATCCACTAAGCCGTCGTTCATGCTAGCCGGTGCAATGATGAAGGCGGTATCGCGCCTGAGCCGTTTCGGGCAGTAGGAACCGCAATTGACGTAGATCACCTCAGACGTCTGCCTCATCCTTGCCGTTTACGCGCCGGCAGGAGTGGTAGGCGCGCATAGTCGCTCGGCATCTTCGTGGGCAGCACTTCCTGATTTTGAAATCCAGAAGCCCACCGCTTGTGACCTAAGCTGCCGAAATGCCGCGACCGGCTCACGCTGTAACGCGTGTCCGCAAGCATTAGAAGAGGTCTTCCAAACAAACAGATCGTAAAGTGATGCAAAGTGAACGAAAAAAACGATCTCGCGCGACGCAGCCCGACGATGCTCTCATAACGCATTTAACTACAATGCGATGGCAGGCCGTGAACCCGGCTCATCAGGACGGGACGTTGTCTATTCGGAGAACACGAGAGAAGCCGGCCTCAATCCCGCGCTCAACGACCAAGTTGCACGCGTTCGTCGGGCGTCCGTGATGTTCTTCATCGCGCGGCAACAAATGGCGCGTCCGATGAGAAATTAGAAAAGCGAATTATCTAAACACTACCAAAAACGGTGTGCCTTGGACTCGCGCGTGCCACGATTCTGTGAGAGCATTGATCTCAGGCAAGAAGGAGGTCGGGGACGCTCGTGATGCCCAACAACATCTTCGACAAGGTGAGTAATTCAGTTATTACCGCGGCCCGATGAGCGTTCGTTCTGCGACGCGCGCAGCCCTTGCGATGGGACCGTCGAATGTGATTGCTCGGGACTGGATCCGACAAATCGCTGGTCGGCCTGCCGCTCGAACTTTCTACGAGGCGGAGCGTAGAACCAGATCCGTGAGCCTTTTCGCAAGCGGTCATCCTCGCTCTCTGTAACGTCCGGGCATGAACACGAAGCACCCGATGTGGGGCGACACGCAAGTCCAAAGAGGAAGAGTCTGCTCCGTGCGACCATCACGATGTTCGACAAGTTACTCCTTCGAGCCCTGAGATAGTTTAACTTAGCCAGGAGCGACACAAAGACGCTATCACCTCGGTGTGAACTAAGGCGTCATCTGACCTTCAACCGTGCGGCATATCTGTTTTGGATCGGGTGCTGCGGCGGCTCCTGATGCCGCCGCTGGACCAGATCGTATGTTGGTTAAACTTGGAAGAGGATATGACATGGTGACCACGCGTGAAGTCTCTATCGATGACGCCACAACGGTGACTCACATGGTTGCTGCCCTACTTGCCGAACTTGAGGGCGGACAAAAGCAGGGCAGACTAGATAGCCAGCTTGTTGTCGACCTCCTGGCCATGAAAGAGCGCGTCTATGGGTTTCTGGCCTTCACGCAGGCGCGCCCGGTCGGTCTCATCATGTTGTCGGAAAGCGCCGCCCTTTTTGCGGGCGGAGCGTACGGTATTATCACCGAACTCTACGTGGTGCCGGATCAGCGATCGTCTGGGGTTGCGATGCGTCTCATCGAGGCTGCGGTGGGCCTGGGCACGGCAAAAGGCTGGGGCCAGCTTGAAGTGGGGGCGCCGAGGCAACCCATATGGAGTCGTAGCCCGAACTCAGCATTGTACCTGAAGGCCGGGTTTGCAGAGATTGGCCCACGCCTCAAGTTGCCGTTACACGACTTAGCCAGTCAACGTGCGAAACGTAATGCTGCGGGGAGATCGCGGTTAAATCCACGGCGGCAACGCGCACTAGGCCGCGGCATCCTGGATGCGTCTTCTGCAAAAGTTGCGTGAGCGTCGATTTGCCAGCGCCCGATTAATTCGCGATGAGGTTTGTAGCGCGGGGTTTGAGTCCGGTCGACAAGTCAGAGAGCACCGGCGCATCTCAAACCCCTCATTCTGAGTGAGCTGATCCGCGTGCCCAGCTCAAAGGGACACGACGCCCTGCGCCACGCAGGGGCCGGCGTCTGCGCGGCGATGAGCCTTCCGTCAGGGCCGAATGCTGGCCAGTCTCCCCGGGCCTGCGGATCGGATGACTAACGAAAGGCTCACGAGGTCGCCCCATCTGTTGAGCCGTTCTTGACCGGCTTATTGTTCTTCGCGGTCACTTGCGCTGGCGTCGCATTGACGAGCTGTTCGTAGAGGAGAGGATCTGTCGCACCCTCGGTGTTGATCAGGAAGACCCGTGCATTGGGTCCAAGACCAATCTTACCACGCAAGGTCGGGTCAGCAGCAGTCTTCAGCAAAGCTGCAAGGCCAACACCACCACTTTCGCCTGCACGACGGCGGGATCGCCATCCGTCGGATTTGCCAGACGTTTCATCACGCTGATTGCGTCCTCGTCGTCGACAGTCATAAAAGCGTCCGCTGTGCGTGAAAGAATGCGCCAAGCGTCGAGCGAAGGCTCGTAGCATTCGAGCATCGCCATCACTGTTGATTGTCCATGATCTACCTTGACAGGGTGCCCGGCCCGAGCGCTTTCGAAGAGGCATGCTGCCCGCGAGGGATCGACAACTGTGAAGAACGGGCGGACGTCGCCGAACAGAATTGATAGATGTCCAGCAACGGCCGCGGCGATCCCACCGACGCCTGCCTGGATGAAGACGTGCGTCGGCGGCTCCGGCAACTGTCGTAGTGCTTCGCTCACAAGGGCGGTATATCCTTGCATCACGAAGCGCTGGATCCGCTCATAGCCAGGCCAAGACGTGTCAGACACTGTGATCCAACCTTCTTGAGCCGCAACCCGCGATGCTTGGACGACGGAATCGTCATAGTTGCCGTCAACGCGGATCATCTGCGTGCCAAAACCGGCGATGGCGGCGACGCGCTCGTTGCTCACGCCTGAATGAACGAAGATGGCGCATTTTGCACCAACGAGCTGGGCGCTTTGAGCAACTGATCTGCAATGGTTGCCATCCGTAGCACAAGAGACCGTCATACCTTTTGCCACGGAACTCACTTCAGGTGTGTGAAGCTCGGACACGTCAACATCGCGACCGAGCTGCCGAGTTGCTTCCTCGAGCACCAGACGGATCACAGCATAGGAACCTCCCAAGGCTTTGAAACTCCCAAGTCCGAGACGTTGGCCTTCGTCCTTTAGATGGATCGAACCCACTCCAATCTCGCGAGCAACGCCTGGCAAAGAAATAAGAGGGGTTTCCTTGTGGCCATCGCGATGTTTGAGAAACCACTCGACCTCGCGAGCGGCTTCGACGCTCACCGCTTCGGCGTCCGAGGCATCGATGGGAGCGCGGTGGTTGATGTGTTGGTTGAGGAGAAACATGGGTCTGGCTTTCCTGCCTCGTCAGTAGCGCTACGTATGGAATACTTCATTTCACGACGATATAAGTGGCTTATTCTGGGGTGATTTGAAGCAGCGCCTGGGTATTGCACGCGCCTTTGCCACGACCAGGTTTTTGATCGACGATCTTCCCACAACGATCGAGCAAAGTTCACAGAAACCTACGCCCGAAGCGCTATATCGGCGGGTCTGGAGATCCGCTACGTGGGAAGGCCGTGGGACCGTCCACGCCCTTCTCCTTCAAAAGATCAGCTCATCGTCGGCATGAGGAATTCGGCGCCGGCGCGGATCCCATCGGCCATCGGGTCATGATCGTCTTGCGCTTGGTGTAGAAGCGAACGCCCTCGGGGCCATGCATGTGGTGATCGCCGAAGGGGACGCTTTCGATCAGCGTTGCACATTCTTCTACGTCCGCGTCGATGTAGCCTCGGACCTTATCGAGATGTGGCTTTGTTGCGAGCGGCCCCATTTCGGGACTAGTGCCAGGACCGACGTTCAGGGCGCGGACCTTAGCCGTCAGGTTTTTCAGAGCAACGACCGGTGGTCCATATCGGCGTCCGGCATGACAATCATGTGGTTCTTGGCGCCTCCGAGAGCCTGGCGGCGCTTGCCGCGACAGGATGCCCCGAAACCGGCGGTCGGATTTGGTCGAGGATTGAGGCCGGTGCCGGTGCGACAAGATTGCCCAATTGCGCGTGAGGCCGATGAGCCATCCCGTTCCGATCGTTGTGCTTGGCGTCCCGAGGCAACTGAGGACGCGAGCGTCTTCGAGCGAGGACGTCCAACCAGGCGGAAGCCCAACGCTTAACCAGCAGGGCGGGTCGATTTATAGGCGCAAAGACTGATGTCTCGACCACAGTTGGCGATCACGCATCAGCGCGGGTGCCCTCCTTGTTGCTGGAATGCATAGATCGGATTCATCCCGCAATAGGCTAGGGTACCGGAGGCAGTGGCCATGCACTGTCATAGGTCGAGAACTGGCAATTGCCTGCATATCCCCAGATACGTCCCTGGAGGCAATAAACGTCCTGCCGAGCCGGTGGAATGAAAAAACGACCCCGCGGAGCGGCGCTCAATGGCGATCCAAAGCCGATGAGGATGGAAAGTGCAAGCACACAGATAAAGGGAAGGTTGCGCATGAGACCTTTAACCTCCGTTCAGACTTGAGCGGATAGAAAATCTAGAATTGATGTTTTGATCTTGGTCAATGGCAAACAGCTTCGTAGACGGCTTGGCCGACGGACTTTGGCGCGATCTGCAAGAGCTTTGCGATTCCACAAAGGCTTAGCGGCTGACCGCGTGTAAGAGGTTGGAGAAGCCAGAAATCTGGAGCTCCGCAGAGAACTCTGGCCTCATACTGAACCCGTATTGGTCGCCCAAATCGACTAGCTCCCGATCCACAAATGGTAACTTTATCCTGTCACCGCTGGGACTGGCCGACCGGCGCGAGGAACCGATGTGCTCCTCACGATGGTGGTGCTTCACATGAGGGCATGCGGGCCACGCATTCAAGCAACCGTTGATCGTCCAAAGCGCCTCCCTTCTAACGTCGGCCCCTCCCTCGGTCTGACGCCCCACCGGTGTCCAGTTCGGCTTTCAGGCGAGCTCTCTCCAGCCGCTTCCTGAGCCCAGCAAGTCGGCTCGACAGGCTCATCGATTCCTCGATGCCAAGCTCACCGAAAACGAACTGATCCAGTTCTTCCTGTTGTGCAGCGATGTCCGCAAGACGCTTGCGGGCTTTGTCCGTTAGCGAGAGCTGGACGACCCGAGCATCCCTGATACCGGTCTTGCGCCGCACAAAACCGACTTTCTCCAGCGCCTTCGAATGAAGCGTGATGAAGGACGGGTCGACTTTCATCAGTTTTGCGACCACTCCGGCCGGAGCACCGCCATCCTTGTCTAAGTCCATCACCGCCATCAAGATCGCCAATTGTGTTCCACTAATGCCGAGTGCCTCGGCTCGGACGTGAAGAAAATCCTCCAGACAGACGTTGAGGGACCTGATCTCCAACGTTAATCGCCGCACCAGCTCCTGGCTCTCAGCAAAGCCATTTCTCCCTCGCGTTGCTTGCTTAGCCAAATGCGGTGCCGTCGAATGTTAGGACCCTGCTCAAAGCTCGTTCGCAAGGTTCAAAGACAGGGACAATGTGTTGGGCCTCACGCGCTTACTTCCGTCGATTATCGGAGAATGCCGAGAAGTGGCGCGAAGTATGTGGCTCCCAGCGAGACCTCCCGGCTTACATGTCGGCGGCTAGTGCTTGCCAACCAATTGGCTTCGCCAAATATACGAGGCTCGCCGAGATGCACGTTCAAAAAGAGACCCTCGATTCGTGGTGTCGCGCACCGGCGCGACACTCCATCACTTACGCTCCGGCCACAGGTTTCCCCCAACGCGGGAAGACCGTACTCGGATCCGGGCAACGGCCTCGAATGTCTTTCTAACGTGGGGCAGCTCTGCGCTTAACAGAATCGCAACTTTGCACAATCGATACGGTGGAATTCATCAAAAACGATCGCCCAAACGCCGAATTCAAGCGCAATCGCAGCGTTGCATCTCGTGTGTTGCCGTCCAAGAGCCGATTTTGCCGCCCGACGAGCGAGAGAATTCGATCGTCGGCTGTCCGACTATCCAGCCCTTATTCGTCGAGGAACAAGGGTGCGAAGACCGCATCCAACTCCTGCCGTACCTCGGGCTGACTATCGGCGAGAACGCGACCGGTTAGCGTCATGTGGAAGCGGAAGAGATCGAAAACGTACGAGTGACCCCATCGGACAAGATGGGCTCGTTGAGCTGACTGCACAAGCGCCGTCGAAAGTCGCGCTGACTCAGCGGGGCTCGAAGCGTCGAACTCTTCGACGATGCACAAGGCAAGCCCTGCGAACGGCTGTATCGTCTGGATAATGGCGACGGATGTATGGGGCCAGATCCGGCAGTTCATTGCCGTCATAAGCGAAAGGATGCTCCCGAGCGTATTCCTCGATCCGAAAGTCTGGAGCTTTCTCTGGCGTATGCTCAAGACGGATGGTCGTTTCAAACTCGAGCACCTCTGCCAAGGTGTTGAAGTCAACCAGCGTGAGGCAGTTACCGAATACGTCGTGTATCCAGCGGATTTCGACCGGGTCCGGTCTTACCTCAAGTTTGCAGTCCAGTAGCCGCTGATCAAAACTGTCTCTCGGACGAAAGAGTATTTGATGCTGGCCAAGCCCTACGGACCTACGGTAGCGATAAACGGTGCTGTGGTGGACGGTGTAAACGATCATCGAATGCGCTCTGGACTATAACATAAGACCCGGTCCTGATCGCAGGCCGCACGTGGAAATGGATTTGTTCGACCACGAATGCCGTTCATTTCAGCAGCATACCTGAGAAGATCCCGGAACAAACAAGGGCCAGTGGGCTTTGTCTGCCACAGTAAACGCAGACGGGTAAGGACACGGCTTTGAAGATTCGGGCAGGCTACAAAATCGTGTTCGAGTGCTTCCAGGACGTTCCGATGGTGCTTATGCTCACCGTCCATCCGTCCCGCGCGTCAGAGATCTTGACGGACCATGCCATCCGCGTGGCACCGATTGTACATACCAGGGATTACAGAGATGTTTTCGGTAATATTTGTACGCGGCTAGTCGCGCCGAGCGGGCTGATCGAGATTCGGAACGAGTTCATCATTGAGGACAGTGGTCTGCCCGATGCAGTCGCACCCAATGCTACTCAGGTCCCGCTGCACGAGTTACCAGACGACTCCTTAATATATCTGTTGGGCAGCCGTTACTGCGATACGCAAAAGCTGACAGATTTTGCTTGGTCCACATTCGGGCAGATCAACGGAGGCTGGCAGCGGGTTCAAGCCATTTGCGATTATGTGCACGACCGCATTCAGTTCGGCTACCACTTTGCCCGAAGCGATCGCACCGCTTTTGAAGGTAACCAAGAACGAGTGGGCGTCTGTCGAGACTTCGCTCATCTCGCTGTCGCTTTGTGTCGATGCATGAGCATTCCATCACGTTACTGCACGGGCTACTTGGGCGATATCGGAGTTCCGCCGGATCCGGCGCCGATGGATTTCAGCGCATGGTTTGAAGCGTACATCGGCGGGGATTGGTACACTTTCGACGCTCGGCATAATCAGCCTCGCATCGGTCGTGTGGTAATTGCGCGTGGTAGGGACGCGGCTGACGTCGCTCTCTCAACTTCGCTTGGACCAACGAAACTTGTGCGCTTCAACGTAGTGACTGAGGAAGTGCCAGCTCACGAAGCGTTTCCGCTTCAGCCGAACATTGATCCATCACACGACGGTTTGGTGGGCCAGCGGCGGTTTGCTTGAACGGCAATTGCGACTGCGACGGATTCCAAGCATGCTTACTGCCGACAATCGCGCGCACATTGCCAGCTGCGGGACCACCATTGTCTTTGAGCGGAGGTTTTGCTGAGCCTTCCGATTGCAAGCCGACACTTCTGAGTGCTCAAGGTCATCAGCCGCTGCTCGGCCATGGTCTTCAATGTGCGGGACGCCTGCATGTTGCTGATTGTGTAGGAGAGGCGTTCCGCATGGAGGACCTGCTTGCTGAGTTCTTTCGGATTGTTGGCTTGCAAACGAATTCCTGTCCAAAGATGCAGAAGATGTCGGCGGCAACGTTTCGTTCTCCTCAGCTCGGCGGCCTTTTTTCCTAGGCGCACTCGCAGCTGATTTTTGGAAGGCAAAATTACTTGAAGCCTGAGACGGTACGCGCCGCAGTGGCGACCGAGGACGCTTAATAAATCCTTCGCACAAATCGTGATAGCCTGGACCCTATCGGGATTTTGCGCGTCACCCTCCCGGGGCTGGAAAGCCGCCGCCTGCGCTCATTGAGCAGGCGGCGTTTTTGCTTCCAAGCCCCAGCTCTGTGCGTTGGGGGCCCCTTATAGGAGGCAGGAAGTAGCCGAGCGGCCTAAGTACGTTTCCGACATGCAGGACGCCCCCGACTTCCTGAAGTCGCTCGAACAGACGCGGCGGCTCTCGACCCGTGAAGGATGGTGCAGGGCGCACATCGAGGCCATCCAGGTCGCAATTGATCAATACGCTGAGGCGGCTTTCGGCAACCGCGGGTTCGTCCTCAACAAGCCGCACAGCAGCGGACCGAGCCGAAGCAGGAGCGAGATTCCCTAAATGGTCCCGAGGGCCGTTCTCTTTTATCACATCCTGTTCGTGCACTGTTCGAGAAGCGTTCGCAGAAATGCAACCTTCAAAGGCGTTCGCGGTTCTAGAAAACGTCGGGTGTATTCACAGACGGAACGCGCCTCCGGCGTCCCAGTTAGGAGATTACGCCGATACGAACGAAGCAGAATCAAAACCCTTCGCTCTCGGAAGGGCGGGGTATTCTCCGTTTGAAGAAAGCCTTGGCAATGGAGGCGCGTTCGGATGAAGCGTGACGGACACGCCGCCAATTTTGAGCCATTTTCACAAATAACAGAGCCCGCCTCCTGAGCACACACGCGGCACACGATCAGGACAAAGTAACTCGGCCGGCCGCGGTAATGCTGTACGCGACTTCGCCCGATGCCAGCAGTTCGGCCTCGACGAGTCCCAGCTCGACCAACCGGCCGACGAGCTCATGGTCAAACAACGGCGGGCTGGTCCAGAATTGCGAAGCCAGACGGCTCAGGAAATCGCGCTCGGTTGCCGTCACGTCCATGATCGCCCGCAACGTGCTTTAGCTGTCGCTGCAAACGCTCCAGATGCCGACTGCAATGGCGACGAGAGCGACGCATGACCAGAAAATGGGTGCGCTCGAGGAGCGGCCGGCAACGAGGCCCCAGGCGCCGAAGCCGACAATTCCGATTGAGATCGCGTAGGCAACCGCTTTCTCCATTGGTCGCCTCACAAGCACGTCCCGATAGGGACTCGGCGGGAGGCCAAATGTTCCCTGCGCGCGGATGCGCTCCGAGGGATGGGGTTTTAGCCTGAATCCCTGGTGCCCGAGGGCCCCGATGGATCGGCCCTTTCAGATCTCGATGAACTTACGTCCCCCGGAAGCATAAGGGGATCACTCTCAACCTGTCTGTTTCGGGTAAGCCCTAGGCCTACAAGTCCAGCCATCACCAGCGCGCTGCCAGCAACAATCAACCAGTGCGGCAATTCCAATGCGAGCATCGCAGCCTCCATCGAAATGAGCCTGTAAGCTGCCGGAAGTTACCTTAGATAATCCGAATATCGTCCTCAGAGCAGACGATGGCAAGTTCGCCCGCTCGGCGCGGACGGAACGGGAAAGGAAGCCCGCTATTGTTTAGCGGGCGCTCCGGGCGGTTCTGCTGGCGCCGTGGGTTCGGCGGCTGGTGCGCTGCCCCTGAGATCTGAGGGCGCTGTACAATCGCCGGCCCAAATCTTGGTTCCCCTGACCGTGCCGACGGGCTTGCATCCCATTGGCGCCTGCGGCTTGACCTGAACAGGCGGCTTTTTGGCGGCTTTCGGCGGAGCGGTTTGAGCAAACGCGCCAGTCGCAATGAGCAGTGCGATAAGTCCGAATAGTCGCTTCATGGTCCATCCCCTCGACCGTTGAATGCGTTTATTCTGCCTTCGCCTTCAGCCCGATCCCGACTTCGGCGAATGGCTTCGGAACGGCCGGACTGATCCTCCTGCTTGCCAGCCCATTTGTCGACCGTTTCACGCAATGCCTTCGATAGCCGAATAGCGGTCACGGGTCCCTCCCGGTGGCGGGACGTAGCTACCGCCCCCGCTCTAAACCTAGAGAAGGGTTCGGCGCGCTGCTGGCTGGCCTAGCGGACTCCTTGGCGTCGTTTTGCCTTCAGCCCGCCACCGAACGGCAGGCGAGCGGCAGACGCCCAGCGAGCCGGTAACCTGTCGGCAATACCTAACAGGTACAAAAGCCGCCATCGCGGCCTGGTGACAAGTACCGCGGTGCGCATGGGCATAGAGACCCGCCGTCTCACGAGGCGGCGGGTTTTCCCCTTTTTACTGCGATGCAACCAGCGTTGCCCTGCTGAATGCGATCACGCGCAGCCAAGGACCACAAGACTATCGCGATCTGCTTGGGCATGTGGTGGCCCCCCAGGCGACAGCCCCTCTACCCTACTGCCGGACGAGCTTGGACCGCATACCGGCGAGCATCGTATAAGCAACGCGCCGCCAGATTAGGTTCATCAGGACTAGCATGTTGGCATCCCCGTGTTCGATGCTGCCACTATCGCCCGCATGTTTCAGGAGGATTTCGCCGGGTGGGAAAAGACTTCGTGCAAGCTGAGAAACAGGTTCACCGATCCGCGCTAGCTGGTGTAACCGCTCGTACGAAGGCCGCAGCGGGAGGTTAAATCGCTGCGGCCCGCGCATGGTCAAAAAAGCCGGGTTAAATATCCAACTGAAATATGCAGCCAGCCCCGGTTCGCAAAATCTATCGCTAACCTTTTCTTGGTTGCAAGCTGAACTTCGCGGGAACCGAAACGTGACTATCGGGCATTATGTTCCGTCGGGAACGCGCGTCCCAGCTTGCCGGAAGGCGCGCGATTGCAACCCCTGATTCCTGGTGGTCGTCGTCCGCGCATGAGATGATGATCAACATTTGCGCTTCGGAGGGAAGTCCGATGCGCCTTGTATTGCCTTATTTTGGAATTTGCCTCTGCGCGTCTCTCGCGGCGTGGTTCTCCTTCACGCTCCTCTACTGACGGAGCAGATCCTCGGCGGGCGTCTGCAGCCGAACGTATGTGCCGCTCTCATGCAGCTCGCCCTTCTCTGCAGCGCACCTTATGCCGGCGCGCCGAACTCTGCGCCGGTTTCCTTAAGTGGGTAGAGGAAAGGATAGTTGATCTTCTCGATGCGGACACGGCCGTCCTGTACCGGCTCGATGACCGACGCCAGCTGAAGGAGATGGCGGGCGGCGGCGACTTCCGGATTGGCAAACGGGCGTTCGGTGACGAGTTTCAGTGCGATGTTTGGTGACAGATCCTGCGGCGCCACATGCCGAGCAGAAAAGGAGCAATTCGACGCACCACTACGGCTGATCTTGGGAACGCGTGTCGAGCCGCACGTCGATCCTACACTCGCAGCGGCTGAGCCCGCGCTCCTACACCACCGAGGCCAGAGCGGCGAACCAGCCGCTCTCGTTGCGAAGCTCGTGCATCGCCAAAACCAGCTTCGGAAAGCGCAGCGCATTTCGAAGACACCGCAGCTCGGTTTCCGGGGCATAGAGAAATCTGTTGCTCATTCGCGTCTTAGCCGTCCAGCGGCCCAATGAAAGCAATCCGTTAGGCTTCTCTTGCGACAGGCGAACTATGCGATCGCCTGAATGGCGTTGGAGAAGATGCTGGCCGGCCGGCTCAGGCCGTAATGATCGCGCAGCGTTGTGCCCCTGTAGTCGTGACGGAACAGGCCGCGCTTGCGCAGAATGGGCACGACCTGCTCGGCGAAGATGTCGAACCCGCCGGGCAGCCAGGGCGGCATGACGTTGAAACCCTCGGCCGCGCCATTCTCGAACCAGGTCTGGATGTTGTCGGCGATCTTTTCCGGCGGTCCGGCAATCACCCAATGGCCGCGGGCGCCGGCCAGGCGCTGCACGAGCTGACGAATCGTCGGCTTCTCGCGATCGACGATGTCGATCACCAGCTTGAAGCGGCTGGCAGCGCCGTGGGCGCCCTCGGTATCGATCAGATGGCGGGGAAAGGCGCCATCGAGGTCAAACCCAGAGAGGTCGAGACCGATCATCTGGCGCAGCTGGGTCAGCGAATACTCGGGCTGGATCAGCTCGTTGAACTCGTCCTGCAGCCGATCGGCCTCGATCTGCGTGCTGGCTATGAAAGGACTGATGCCGGGCAGAATCTTGATTTGATCGGGACTGCGGTCGAAGGCGCGCGCCTGACGCTTGATGTCGGCATAGAATTCCTGGGCGCTCGCCAGTGTCTGATGCGCGGTGAAGATCGCCTCTGCGAAACGTGCCGCAAAGGCGCGTCCGTCGTCGGAAGAGCCGGCCTGGACATAGACCGGTCGTCCCTGCGGCGTCCTTGAGATGTTGAGCGGCCCACGCACGCGGAAATGCTTTCCGACGTGATTGATTGCGTGGATCTTGCCGGTGTCGGCGAAAACACCCGAGATCGGGTCGTTGATGAGCGCGTCGTCCTCCCAACTGTCCCAAAGCCGCGTGATGACGTCCAGATACTCCCGCGCCCGCTCATAGCGTTCGTGATGCGGAGGATGCTCGGGCAAGCCAAAGTTTTGCGCGGCCTGCGGCGTGCTCGTTGTCACGATGTTCCAGCCGGCCCGACCGCTACTGATGTGATCCAGCGAGGCGAACAGCCGCGCCAGGTTGTAGGGCTTAGTATAAGTCGTCGATGCGGTCGCGATCAGGCCGATCCGACTGGTAGCGGACGCGATCGCGGTGAGCAGGGTGATCGGCTCAAGTCGAAACCGTTGCGCATAGCGGACATTGTCCGCCAGCGCCGGGCCGTCGGCGAAGAAGACCGCGTCGAACTTGTGCGCTTCAGCGCGCTGCGCCAGCTCCTGGTAATAGGTGACGTCGAGGATGCGATTGGCTGCCGAACTCCGGTGACGCCAGGCCGCCTCGTGATGGCCGTCTGGATAAATGAAGAAGTTGAGTGAAAGCTGCCGTCGTTCGCTCATGTGTGAGATCCGCGTGCATTGGGAGCTGTAGCACGCGAGACTCTACGTCTGCAGTCGCGCTGATGTCGATGAAATGAATTTGCATTGTTGAGGTGGATGCAGGCACGAAGCTTGCGAGCAGAGCGCCAATCAAAGACGAGAGCAGGCGTCACCACGAGGAACGGCGGCGGTTGTAACGATTATATCGCGTCACCGGACGAGAAGTGCGTTGCGTCGCGTCAAATTGCGCCGCTCTTGCAGCCGGGCAGGCAGTCATCATTGCAAATCTTTCAGTGTCAGCATTGCTAATGAAGCGTTCGTTGCCTCTCGCCGAAAACAAAGCTGGTTTTGTTTCATTGACTGACGATCGATCGCTCGTACCATTCAGGACCTCAACGCGAGGTCGTTTCATCATGCTCCAATTCGATCGCAGTGACCGATGTCCCGGCTCGGGCCGTCTGCCGGAGCACGTTGCGGCCGAGTAGGGCCCCTAGCCAGAAATGATTTCATCTATCTCCGCCGTCGTTTCCGCGACCGGCGCATGGCGGAGCGTTGTCCACGGGGATCGCAGTGACGAGAGCACGACCATGAGCAACACGACAACAATTGATAACGTCATTCCGCGCGCCGACATCGTCAAGCGTGCGGCCAGGCTTGGCGCCGAGATCAGGAACATCAAACTGTCGGGCGAGCTTTCGGACGAGACCATCCGTGCCATCAACCAAGTGCTGCTCGAACACAAGGTCATCTTCTTCCGGGACCAGGGACATCTCGACGATGCCGAACAGGAGCGCTTTGCCATCAGACTCGGCAAGCTGGTGCCCCATCCGACGGTCGGCGCGATCAAGGGCACGTCGTCGATCCTGGAGCTGGACTCGGGCCGAGGCGGTGGCCGCGCCGACCAATGGCATACGGATGTCACCTTCGTCGACGCCTATCCGAAAATCTCGGTGCTGCGCGGCGTGGTGATTCCACCCTACGGCGGCGACACCGTCTGGTCGAACACGGCAGCTGCCTATCTCGACCTGCCGGCGCCCCTGCGCAAGCTCGCCGACGAACTGTGGGCCGTTCACAGCAACGCCTATGATTATGCCGTGAAGACGCGGGCAACCGAGGCGGACAAGAAGCACTTCGACGAGGTGTTCACCGGAACGATCTTTGAGACCGAGCATCCGGTGGTGCGCGTCCATCCCGAGACAGGCGAGCGCACGCTCGTGCTCGGCAATTTCGTGCAGCGCTTCGTTGGCCTGCCGAAATCCGACGGCCAGAAGCTGTTCGACCTGTTCCAGTCGCATATCACGGCGCCGGAAAACACCGTTCGTTGGAGCTGGGAGGCCGGCGACGTTGCGATCTGGGACAATCGCGCCACGCAACATTACGCGGTCAACGACTATGGCGACCAGCACCGCGTTGTGCGCCGGGCCACCATCGATGGCGATGTACCGCTCAGCGTCGACGGTCGCCGCAGTGTGACGCGCGTCAAGAAATCCAAGCCCCAGACCGCCAAAGCCGCTTGATCCTGATCAGCTCACGAGAGTCACAATGATGAACGCTATACTTCGATTGCTTCCCGCAAGGCGCGCCGGGTTGGGACAGGCCACCCGCAACACGTTGCGGGTTTTGTTGGCGGGCGCCGTGGCGCTCGGCCTCACGGCCCCGGCATTCGCCGAACCGCCGCTCGAGAAGACCGAGATCCGCTACCAGGGATCGGCCGGGCAGGTGACGTTTATCGAGCTGGCCGAGGACCTTGGCTATCTCGCCCCGCTCAAGCTCAAATGGGTCGGCAACACCATCAGCGGGCCGCAGGACATCCAGACCGTCGTCACCGGCGATATCGACATCGGCGGCGCGTTCTATGGGGCGATCCTCAAGTTGATCGCGGCGAAGGCGCCAGTCAAGGCGGTGGTCGGCTACTACGGCTCCGATGCCAACACCTATTACGGCTACTTCGTGAAGGGCGACAGCCCGATCAAGACCGCGCATGACCTGATCGGCAGGAAGGTCGCGGTCAACACGCTGGGCGCACATTTGGAGTTCGTGCTGCGCGAGTACCTGGCTAGGTCCGGCCTCAGCGCTGGTGAAGCCAGGCAGGTCACGCTGGTGGCGATCCCGCCAGTCAGCGGCGAGCAAGCGTTGCGCCAGGGCCAGGTCGAGGTCAGCGCGTTGGGCGGTGTCCTGCGCGATAAGGCGCTGGAACGGGGTGGCATCCGCTCGCTCTTTGTCGACACCGATCTGTTCGGCCAGTTCACCGGCGGTGCCTATGTCCTGCGGGACAAATTCATCAAGGATAATCCCAATGCCTCGCGTAAGCTGGTGGAGGGGATTTCGCGGGCCATCGAATGGGCCCAGACCACACCGCCGGAAGAGGTGCGGGCCCGGTTCGACAAGATCATCGCCGAGCGCAAGCGCAACGAGGATGCCTCCTCGATCAAATACTGGAAGAGCACCGGTGTTGCATCCAAGGCCGGCTTGATCTCGGACAGCGAAATCCTGGTATGGATCGACTGGCTGGTGAAGGACGGCCTGTTCAAGCCGGGTCAGGTCAAGGCTTCCGACACCTACACCAATGCGTTCAACTATTTTCGTCCCGGAAAAACGGCGGAGGCCCGATGACCTCCGTCAAGATCCGTTTCGAGCATGTCCGCAAGGAGTTCGTCCTGCGCGGGGAGGGAGGCGCACCAGGCCGCCACTTCATCGCTCTGGAGGACATCACGCTCGATGTTCGCTCCGGCGAATTCTTGGCCCTGGTTGGCCCAAGCGGCTGCGGGAAATCCACATTGCTCGATCTGCTGGGCGGGCTCACGCTGCCGACCAACGGCCGGATTCTGCTCGATGGCCGGCCGATTGCCGGACCCGCTCGCGACCGCGGCATCGTGTTCCAGCAGTATGCGCTGTTTCCCTGGCGCACCGCCGCGCAGAACGTTGAGTTCGGTCTCGATATCGCCGGGTTCAAGGCCAAGCAGCGGCTCGACATCGCGCGGCATTTCCTCGACCTGGTCGGGCTGTCCGGCTTTGCCGACCGCTACCCGCATGAGCTCTCCGGCGGCATGAAGCAGCGCGTCGCGATCGCGCGAAGCCTCGCTTACGATCCGGAAGTGCTGCTGATGGACGAGCCGTTCGCCGCGCTGGACGCCCAGACGCGCGAGACGCTGCAGGGCGAGCTGCTGCGGATCTGGCGCGCCACCGGCAAGACAATCGTCTTCATCACCCACGGCATCGACGAGGCCATCGTGCTCGGCCAGCGCGTGGCGGTGATGACGTCGCGTCCGGGCCGGATCAAGCGGATCATCGACATTCCGGACGTGCTGCGCAGCGAGGCCGACGACGTGCGCTCGCTGCCTGAATTCGGCCGCGTGCGCCACGAGGTCTGGAGTCTGTTACGCGAGGAAGTCTTGAGAGCGCAGCAAGGGCAATTGACCGCCGGCGCTTTCGCACGAGCCGATCGCAAAGTGGAAGGGGGCGTCCATGTCTAGTCTCGAGATGTTGACGCTGCTGGAGCTTGCACACGGGCGCCGAGAGCCGCTCACCAGCGTGGAAGGCCCGGCATCGCCGGCGGTCGGCCGAATCCGCGCCGCGGCCCGCGGGCTGGCTGCCTTCGGGCACCGCTCATTGCTGCTGATTGCCCTGTTGGCGGCATGGGAGGTGGCGCCGCGGCTCGGGCTGATCGATCCCGTGTTCCTGCCACCCTTCTCGGAGGTGATCGCGGCCGGCTGGCAGCTTGCGCAAACCGGCGAGCTCTATGATGACGTCTCCGCCAGCCTGCTGCGTGCCCTGAGCGGATTTCTGATTTCTGTCGCCTTGATCGTCCCGCTTGGCGTGGCCGTCGGTTGGTATGCGCGTCTCGGCAATCTCGTGAACCAGTTCATCGAGATCTGCCGCAACACCGCGCCGCTTGCGCTGCTGCCGGTCTTCATCCTGCTGCTCGGAATCGGCGAAACGTCGAAGATCACGATGGTGGTCTATAGCTGCGCGTGGCCGCTGCTGCTCAACACCGTTGCCGCGGTGAAACAGGTCGATCCGTTGCTGATCAAGTCGGCGCGGACCATGGGTGCAACCCCGCAGCAGCTGTTTCGCAAGGTCATCCTGCCGGCTGCGCTTCCCACTATCTTCGTCGGTATTCGTCTGGCCAGCGCGTCGGCCATGCTGGTGCTGGTTGCGTCCGAAATGGTCGGCGCCAAGGCCGGCCTCGGCTATCTCATCATCAATAGCCAGTACAGCTTCCTGATTCCGCAAATGTATTTCGGCATCCTCAGCATGACGGTCATCGGGCTGGTGTTCAATGCCATTCTGGAGGCACTGGAGCGGCGCTTCATGCGGTGGAAAGCGCCATTGACGGCATGAGATATGGAATCAGGCGCCGCTCGCAGGTTCCGCGCTGGCCGCCTGCGTAACCATGCTGTTCGGCGGATCAGTCAGAGATTGCCGCCGACCATCGACTTGTCGTTTTCGACGCAAACAGCAGCACCAGCACCAGCATCAACATCCCCGCGGTCGGCATGCCAATATCGATGTTGATGTCGACCACGGTCGGTCGCTGCTCGCGATCGGCAGCAGCCGCGTAGTCGCTGCTGCTGCTGGCATCACCTCACGTTAGAGGTGCTCTTTCGAGGCTCCGGCAAAAGATGATTTTTCCTCCGCGGCTTTTCCAATTCCGCGTGGCGCTTCTGAGTACTCTTGCCCACCCCAGTCACCCGGCCTCCGGTGGACACGGCTGCGCAATCACGACGGTTAGGCGTCTCGCCCCTCGTAAGGCGCCGGATTAGCCAGGGCTGAAGATCAAGCAGAGCAGGATCGCCGCCACGACCAATGTCCAACCAATTGACGTGGCGAGAGCCCATACTTGGATTGGCATCGGACGAACTCTCCCGACGAGGCTAAGACACCGCTGGCGGGGGACAGCGGCCTCTTGAAGTTACCTCAAACCCTGTTCGAGATAAAAGCCCTTACTTGGGGACCGCCAGAATCAAAAGCCGGACTCGCCACTTGTGAAGTCAAAAACGATTTCAGACCAATGATCTTTCACCCGTGCCTAGACTACTGTAGAGGCGTCCATTGCGCACAGAGGGCGATCGAAAGTGAGTAGTCGCTATCGGCGCTCAAATTGGGCGGCATCAGCCTGGTTGTTTACGAAGCCAAATGGGCTTCGGTCGCGATTGTGCCGCGCCCAAGACGTCTCCGCGTTCGACAGTCCTGCTCTGCATCTGAACGCAGGTGCTCTACTCTACTGCCGATTGGCGATCGCGTCCCCTTACGCGCCACAGGGTTGAACGGTGCGGGAATGCGGCGCACTGCTCGCTGATCCTGCTGGAAACCAGCGGCCCATCGGGAGACCAGCAGGAATTGTGCGCCGTATTTGAATATTCTTTCATGATGAGCCGGCGAACCGAGGATTACCTGATCTCTACTCCTCGCCAAAATTGAGTTCATAGGCATTGTTGATCTTGTCAGCAGCAGCTTCTGGTGCTGTCGGGAGCTGGAGTTGCGCAACTCTCCTTCCGCTCGTCTTCACGTAAAGTGAGTTGGTCGGTCGTGTTGCCATCTTTGTGGGACCTTAATCGCTGTTGTCCCGGAGCTTCTCCAACTACGTCGCCTGAGCCCGCACGAACCATCTTCGGAAAGTGGCCGAGAGCCGCGTCCGCTTTCAGTATCTTTGCTATCGTATCAAGCCGACAGATATTTTGCCTCTTGGTAGTTGTCATTTTCATTTGATTGCAGATGCGAGGCCAGATGAGGAGCAATTTGACTCCGCTTCGCCCGATCTGGACTGGAAGCCATTAGATGTCCGGATGGGATAAGCGAAAATCAAAGCGCGTTCACTTCGAGCACGAGTACCTGCAGCCCTTTTAGGTCTAGACGGCACGTGGCGGCGCGATTGCATTCTCATCGACGTTTCCGACACCGGAGCACGCCTTCGAATTGATGGATCTACAGACGTGCTCAAAGCTCGCCAGTTCTTCCTGCTGCTTTCAACCGTCGGATTAGCTTACCGGCGATGCAAGTTGATTCGACTGGACGGCTCGGAAATCGGAGTCCAATTTGTAACCAGCCGGAATATTCGCTCGGGCTAATTGCCAGAAAAACCAATTCCGGTTCGAATTGATTCAATGAGGAGGGTCGTCCCCCCAAATCACTCCTAGATCGACGCTACCTGGCAGCGATGCCCTCATCTGCGAACTCATTGTAGGGGCGGTCCATCCCGGGTATCGAACCCTTATGCGATTGCCTGAACGGCGCCCGAGAACATGCCGTGCGGCGGTCTCAGGACGTAGTGCTCCCCGTAGCGCTGCAACGGTATGGTCGTTCCGGAACACGCCATATCGCCGCAAGTGGGCACCACCTGCTTCGAAAACAGGTCGAAAGCGCTAGATAGGAAAACCGGTCTTCATCCAGGCCGGGGCTTCCGATCGTGGCCGGGATTTTATGAACCGGTCTCGTCGCTGCACTCGGACCCGCGTGCCCCTTCAGGTCGCTATGCTCACGCTGTCCGGGTGCCATTTTCCCTTGAGGCGATGCGCCCCTGCGCACGCCTGTCGGGCCTGCGGCCCTAGGAAGCTCAACGCCAAAGGCTGGCCGCGTCGCAGATTTCGCATTCTCTTACCTAGAAGCCATTCGACCCTCGACCGCCTCAACGCACTCGGCCTCCACGGAAGGGCCAAAGCCTTCGCCGACACCGAAGCAACCGGCGACGGCGCAAGCCTCGGCCACGCCGAATGGCTCGCGCTGCTGCTCGAACGTGAGGCCGCGCTGCCAGACAAGCGGCTTGCCACCGCCTTGGCTTGGCATGACAGCGAGATCGTTCGGCTCCGAGCGACGACGTCACAATCTAAGCTGGACCTACCCCACAGGTCATAGGCTGCTTTCAAAAGTGCATATTTCTTGCAAAGCCGCACAAGCCAGTGGCAAAAGGCCCGTGCAATTTCTGGATTGTCGGTCCTGTCCACCGCATAGGCGCGATAATGCATGCCGCTCGCGTGCGCGAGCCAGGCATGACGCGTAACAGGCCCTCCCGTACAAGATCGCTTATGGTGATTTCTGGCGCGGCCAGAGGCATTTTCCGGTGATCACTTCCGGCGGGGCCAAATAATTGTGATCGTAACGCGCGCCAGATCTGATGTCCTGAGACTTCATGTTCATCGCCCGCAGCCAGGTCGGCAATATGTCAGGTCTGGACGTGATATTCAGAATGGGCATCGAGCGGACGATTGACAGGCTCTTGCCGTCAACGTGGGTTGGAGTGCCTACGCACACAAGCTGCTCGTTGTAGATCTCCCAGCCGTCTGCCGGCTCGACCATCATAAGATCCCTTGTGATCAGGATATCGTAGGATGAGGTTGGCGGCGACAGCGAGCTGATGACGTCAACGATCACTCATTCATTGCGGCGGAAAAGGCCTGCAGATTGGGAATCAGGACGGAGTAGGCGAATGTGGAGAGGGAGGTGCGGACCACGATGCGGCTCGGCTCCGTACGATTGCGGCGGGCCGACGCGGAGGGGCTCGGCCTACGGGCCGCTTCGCCGGGGCTTCGTGTATGTGTGGTCGGCGGAGCAAGCGACTCCGGAGGGCCTCAGAAGTCCTTCGGTGGTGTCAATTGACGCGTTGATCAACTTTCAGTAATGTGACAACTAGGATACTACCAATCGATTCAAGTGCGTACCACGATTGTGCGCGGACGAACGCGATTTGCAGCGATTGCTCCGCGGGCATTGATCATCGTCTCAATGACGCTCGTTGGATAAGAGATCGATATGAATTCGAGGAAGGAAGCTTTGCACTAAATACTGAATTCTGCGGGCCTTTCGACAATGACGCTTGGGTGAAGGTGTCGATTCAACGTTCTTCGACAAACGCCGTTCAACAACACTTAACCGCACTTCGCGTTGGAAAGAACAAGATGGTCGCGCGGAGCAGCCGCGACGGTCGTTGCCGCTAGCGGCTATTTATGACATCCGGAAATTTGGACACATTTGAACAATTGCAAAGAGGCCTTTATGCAATGGATCGCCCGCATTGCCCTCCTATCCACGCTTTGCTGTGGCGCGTGCTCGATTTATCCGCTCCCCGAGGACACTACTTCTTTTGACAGCGACCGAATCGCCTCGGTCATCCGGTGTCAGACCCGCGATGCCGTCCGCCGAGTGATCGTTGCCTTGATCGCCACGGGCAAAGATCGTGTCGTGTATCGTGGAATGACCGGATACCAAACTGCTGCATGGCTGGAGCAGCAACCCGCTCACTTCCACGAGGTCAAGTGGGACCAGATTACCGATACGAAGATCAGGGCGCCTTTGCTTTTTTACAAGGACACGTCCGTCAGCTACGATTTTACGATTGACACGACCGAAGTGAATACCGCGGGTGTCAATGTTACGCTTGTGAAGAAACTGTTTGCCGGCAACGACAGCATCGGGCTTGTCGCCAAAAACGATCGGACGCGTGAAGTCAAACGGCATTTCAGGGTCTATGACAGCTTCGACAGTTTGGCGCGGTTGATGAAGGAGGAGACTTGCGATGGCATGCCGCAGCAAGTCAACGCGCTCTATCCCGCAACAGGCTTACTCAGGATCGACTCCCTGGTGAATAGCTTCCTGCTTGCCAATCAGTGGGGAAATCTTGCCGGTGACGATGCCAATTACACCACCGCGCAGATGACCGATACCCTGACGTTCACCACCAAATTCACTGGAAATGTTGATCCCTCGACGGCGATCGATCCAGTTACTGGACGGTTCGTGCCCTCCAGTGCCTCCTTGAACATCGACAACAGCCGTCAGGACCTTCACACGATCCTCATCCTGTTGCGTCTCCCGCCTAACACCAAGGGCCTGCCTCAATTCGACGAATATGGACGCATCATTGCACCGGGATATGGCGGCCAAAAGGCTGCGGCGTCGGCTGCCCTCGATCGGCAGCGCGATTTCAACACCCAAGACGCCCTGACGAAACTAGGAACGGGTATCGGACGTGTGGGCCCGGGCCTCTAGACTAAGCCCGAACTGACAGCAATGGCTTTGGAGTAAAGGAGAGAGACGTGGCAGGTTCCCCCCGCAAAGGCATGAAACTGTACGACGTACGAGCGATCTACGCCTTCTTCAAGATACTCGAAAATTCACAAACCAGCGAGGGCAAGAACAAGCTCGAATTGTTTTTGGCTGATTGCGACAAGAATGGAAATAAGATGGGCGTCGATCGGGCGCTTTTCGATCTTGGCCATGATCACTTCAGCAGTCCTACTGACATCGATGCGGTAGGCCCGGATTGCCCGCTTTGCCCCAGTCCGGGACGGTCATAATGCACCTTCTCGGCCGTACGCTCATGCGTCGAGCTTCGCTTGCCTTCTCGGAAAAACTGGGACAGTTTTGATCGTCGCGATGGTTGGCGCGCTCCGCATGCATCGTCGTGATCGCGTTGGCTATCGTGGAATCGGGAAGGAGACTGCGCCTGAATGTCGAGCGAGCAGTTGTTGGCTTCCCCGTCAATGGTCGAATCGTTTCCCTCAAAGCGAACAGATGATGCCTTACCGTGCGAGTTTGATTGTTTGGAGGATATACAGTCGTGCAAATGCCTGACGAATTTTTCGCCGTTCAAAGCATGTTGACCTTGAGCGGAGCGACGGGCGCGACTTTCGTCATCTGCAACGGCCTTCAGACGGCCTTCAACTTCAACCCCAAATGGCTTGGATTGCTGGTCGCCCAGATCATCGTCCTTGCCGGCGTGGTTGCGAGCGACGGCGGCGGTCCGATGCCGTATCTCGTCGGCGTAATCAACGGATTTCTTGTCTATTGTTCCGCCGCCGGTGCCACCAGCGCAGTAGGCGGTGGGGGCGCGCCCCCCATCGCCCGAGGACAGGTGCCGGGTCAAGACGCTCCGCTCACGCCTGCTCGTCGAGGCTTTCTCACGCCTTGGTTCTAGCAAGAAAAACAGCTGCAAGCTTTGGCAGTACGGTTCGCGCCGTAGCGATCGGCGTGGGCCGCGTTGCTGACAATTGGTTGCCGCCGTTGCCGACGCCGGAGCGGGAAGCGGGAGCCCTGATCGAGGCGCTACGACGCGACGACGGGTGCGGCGTTCCGCTGGACAGAGCCGGACCCGCGTTGATCGGTCTGACCTGTACTCGGTCGGCGGTGCTGAGCCATCTGCGATCGCTGTTCGAGGCTTCCTCGGCAGACGATACGATTGTCATCTATTTTGGCGGTCATGGCATCGCGGCTGCCGATAATTTCTACCTGTGCACGGCCGATACGAAGGAAGGCGATCTAGCCGGTTCCGCGGTCTCGGGAGGTGATATCGGAGAGCTAATCGAGGCGGCACAGTGCCGGGGCATTCTCCTGCTTCTTGATTGCTGTTTCAGCGCCGCGGCTGCCGAGCATGCACCTGCGGCATTCCGTTCGCTCCGATCGGGGGAATTCCGCCTGGTGTTGGCTTCCGCACGCGCCGGTCAGCGTTCTTGGGAAACGGCCGACGGGTTTGGAACCCACTTCTCAACGTCGCTTGTCGAAATTCTGGAGGGACGTCGCGTGGTCGGTCGCGGCGACGGCGCCATCTATTTCTCCGATCTCATCGAGGGGCTGAATGCCGGCATCGCGGAAAAACGCGCGGAAGCCAACCTTCCGCCGCAAGACATGGTCTTCGCCGGCACCTACACCAGTGATCCCTTGGTCTTCGTGATGCGCGGCCAGACTCTGGAGTCCGTGCGTTTCGCCACGGCGCGATACTCGCCACGCCAATTGAGAAGAATAGTCGCCAGAAGTCTTTTGACGGTGTTGGCGCTGATCTTCTTCTGCTTGGTGTCATGGTATGGCATCATCGATGCGACCGAGTACGTTGACGAAGAAGGAGGACGTCTGGTCGCCTATCGCGGTCATCCGCACTATCCCCTTCCCGGATACCCCCAGCATATTTGGACCTACGCATACGGCTCCGAACGGCTCGGCCCGGGAGCCAACCGGCAACTTCCACTCGTGGCTCCGATTGGAAAACCGGTGGCACCGCTGGTGGCGGACCGACTGGATCCTCTCGTCGCAGCCTCGCAGCGGGTCGCCCCCGGAGATATCGAATCTGCCTCCAAACTGACACAAGACTTGCTGGCGCGCCGGGACATACCGTTCGAAACGCAGCTCGGTGCCCGGTTGCTTCTGACCGAAATCGTGGGCGCCGAGCAGGTACCGCTCCTCGTACGTTGGACGCTTGATCAAAGAGCCGAGATCAGGCTGGCCGCATTGCGAGGGTTGTTCCGCCTTGATCCCCGGCGTGCTGTGGACCGGGCCTTGACGGATCTATCAGGCGGAGGGACTGGCCTCGACCATTCGGACATCCTCCGTCGCCTGCAAGGCATCTGCACGCCGGATATCGAGCGCTATCTCCGCCGAGTAGCTGATGTCCCCGGCACCCGACCATCTCCGACGTTGGTCGTCGACACAGCCGTGCGCGTTGGATGCCGCCTCGACCATGGCTTTCTTCTTAGCCTGATTGCGAGAATTCAGTACCGAGACGCAGCTTCGATAGCGGGTTATGCCGTCTGGGTGGGGTTGTCGGAAACCCCCGCTGCTTCGAATCCGAAGGTCGAACTGTGGCGACGCCTGCTGCTTCAGGCACATCTTCCCACATTTCCATGTGATCCGTCCTGGAGCGATGTGCTTCGTTCGAAGCAAGCGTCCGAGGTCTTGCCCGCGGCGTTGGCGATAGCGCGTCACTGCCCCGGAGCGCGGCTTCAAATCCGTTGGAATAATATTCCTGGACTGATCCGCCTCACTGTGGAGCAGCAAGGTCGCGCGCCCCAGGATGTCGACGGTTTGTTTGCTCCGTCGGGTGGCGTCGCACTGTTTGCCGAATTGGTTCCCTTGATCGCACGATCGATAGATCAGGATGTGGAGCGTGTAAGGGGAGCGATCGAACTATCGTCGGACTCCTCGCTTCGGGTGGCTATGCTGGAGCTGCTGACCATCTGGGGGGACCGGAAGGGTCTGTTCACGTCCTTGCTGGACGCCAACTCCATCGAGCTTCGAAAGTCTACGCGGACTATGCTCGCTTGGCGGGGACGAGTAAACTCGCCGACGAACTTAGCGCACGTATCGGCCATAGCGACGCTTTCTACACGAGCCTGCTCGGCCGGATTGAACTGCTGCCACTCACCCGATCACGGCTCGAGCTGATGTTACGGGGCACGCGCGAAGAACGCCGTGCCGCAGCATGCGTGTTGGCCATGCAGGCGCCGGTTCGAACGGCAATCACCGTTCTCACGGATCCGGACGGCGACATTGGTAGCGAAGCCGCGGACTGCGTCTCTTACAACGCCGAAGCCGAAGCGACCGTCGCGGAGCTCCCGAAATCGGTTGGGCTGTTTCCTGTCGAAGGCTTTGCGGCCATCCAGCAGCAAGTTCGCCTCAAATCAGGCTTCCAGGCGCACCTTGCTGCGCTGCCAGACGAACAACGATCCTGGCGCCTCTCCATCGCAGACACCACGCCCGGTTCCTTTGGACTGTGGGGGAAGGGAATGCGGGACTGGTTTGAAGAGCAACGATACAGGTCCTTGGCCGGTATTCGGTGAGCCGTCCAAGTGGTCCCCCTGCGCTGATTCCTGAGAGCCTTCGACCATTCTCTACCCACGTGAATTTTATGGTTCCGACCGGCGCATCACAGGCCGCTTGCACATGACAGTTTTAATATCTCTTGGAGATCAGTAGTAGTTGTCATAGGATACAACTCAGCGGCTTTTCGAACCGTCGTTTTTGCAGACATTATTTTTTTGCTGGGGCCAGCCAATGAAATTGTATCTCTTTGACATGGGTTCGAAGATCTATGGTGACTGCATTCTTGCGGTCGAGGGTGATCGCCGGATCTTAATCGACGGTGCCCATCCGGGGGATTGGCAACCAAGCGACGCAACACCGTCCATCCCTCAACAGATAACCAAGGTGTTGGGGAAACCGCCCTTCAAGATTGATCTACTCGTAGTGACGCACTGCCACTCGGACCACATCGGCTGCCTCCCGAAGATGGTGCAGGACGGAACGGTCGAGTTCGAATGGGCCCTGGTCGCCGACGAGAAAATGGGATTCCCGACAGATGGCGAGGATGCCTCGCTGGACGCAGAGACTGCAAAGGTTGTGGCCGCGATGTGCGAAGAGCCGCAGCCCGACCTCGACGGCCCCGCACTGGACCAATTCCTGACCGACGCCGTCAAACTCTCCGACAACTATTCCGCCATGTTGTCCAAGCTTAAGACCGACGGTACCAAGATCGTTCGGTACACGGGTCCGTCTGCGAAAGTGAAACAGATCGAAAAGGCGTTCTCCGATTTCGGCCTCTCAGTCCTGGGGCCGACGAATGAGCACCTCACCGTATGCCGCGACGAGCTCGTCGGACTCAAGAAGAAAGTGCGCAAGGCCGCGGACGGTATCCGCGCCAGCGACGCGGCTGTGGACGCGGTTGCGATCTATCGTGCGCTTCTGTCCAACTCCGCGCCTCCCACCGTAGGTTTGACGGACGACCTACGGCAATACCTCGATAGGGTGGGTCCCGGTGCCGCCTTGAATGACCAGAGCATCGTACTGACGCTCGGGACGGACAATCAGAAAGTGCTGCTCACCGGCGATATGCAATTGGCCGTGGCCGAGGTATCAGGCCTCGACGATTCGATGACGGCGCTATTGGAGACGATCAAGGCTGCCGGCCCGTATCAGTTCGTCAAGCTTCCGCACCATGCGTCCTACAATGGGTTTGACGAGAATGTGCTGACAGCGTTCAAGGATGCTCAGGCATTCGGAATTTCGACTGGCAGGGGAGATCCCAAGCATCCAGATCCGGGCGTCCTCAAATTTCTCGAGAGTATTACCGACACTTACCATTGGGCGCGGACCGACCGGAACGGGCGCATAACAGTGTCATTCGCCGGCTCGAAGCTGAAAATCGGCGTGGACGACGGAGAGCTGAACGATTCATCGCCGAACGCCAAGGATGTCATGCCGGAGGAGGAGGGATCGTCCGAGGTGCCATCATCAGTTCCTGCAGTTTCGGAAGCGCCCCGTCGTCCCCCAGGCCCGGTATCCGTGGTCAGGACGACGACCTCCGGTGAGGTTGAGGTTACCGCCAAAATCCCCCATCAGAAGACGAAAGTCACGATTACGATCGAGATCGAGCCGGGCGAACCCGACATTAAGGAGCCGCCAAAACCCGTGAGCGATGTTAAAAAAAACCAACTAGCCGGGGGTAGGGATCTTCCAGCGCTTCTGTTTGTCACGAATTCCAGGCGCCTCGCCGATAACATTGGAAAATCGGAGGCGACGGGTGCGATCGCGACGATCACCTCGTCCCGCCAAACCATCGTTGATCTCGACGGGCTGGCTGCCCCGCTCGACGCGATCCGTCGCGCTGCGCAAAACGTGCCGGTCAAAGGCGTCGTGATTCTGGGCGGCTATGATGTCGTTCCCTCCGAGCGGTTCGATACGCTTCCTCCTAGTCTGCGCAACAGCATCGGACCAAGCGCCCAGAACGATCCGGACAACTTCATTGTCTGGAGCGACCAGATTTATGGCGATCTTGATGGAGACCGTCTGGCCGACGTTCCCGTTTCCCGAATTCCGGACGGACACACGGCAAGGATCGTCGACGTGGCATTGACGGGCAATGGGGGCGTTTCGCCGTCCTTGAGCCGGTTCGGGCTCCGCAATTTCGTGCGGCCCTTCGCCGATAACGTGTACACCGGACTTCCTGGTCCGGAAACGATGCTAACCTCGCGGGAGGTTCACTCGGAGGCCATTGTTTCGGGTAGCCTGTCGGCGAAGCTCATTTACCTGATGCTCCACGGTTCGGATACCGACGCCTCTCGGTTTTGGGGCGAGACTCAAGGGGGTATGCTTGAGGCGATGACGGTCGGTAACGTTCCTGACCCTTGCGGAGCCGTCATTTTCGCCGGTTGCTGTTGGGGTGCATTGACCGTTCGTACGCGGGCGTCCGTGTACCGCGCTGGCGATCCGCTCCAAGTCGTCACGCCGGCTCAATCGATCGCACTTTCATTCCTTGCTGGAGGAGCCTCGGCGTTTGTGGGCTGCACGGGGGCGCATTATTCCCCTGTTGAGGGGAATTTGGACTATTTTGGAGCTCCGATGCATTCGGCGTTCTGGAGGCAGATATCCCTCGGAAAGCGGCCGGCTGAGGCCCTGTTCCAGGCAAAAATAGACTACATTCGCGGCATGCCTCATGGCCGCACGAAAATCGAAGAACTTGCGATCGAAAACAAGATTCTCAGACAATTTACCTGCCTTGGACTAGGCTGGTGAAACACTATATAATGGCAACTTGATCCAGTGGATCGGAGGTCGCAAAATGGCCGGAAAATCTGATATTTTCAGCGGCTCTATGGACGATTGGGAACCCATCGATTCTCCGTCAAAGGGCGTCGATTCAGTCGCTAAGCCGGCTCAGAAGGCAGACCGCGTGGCGGAGGAATTCGTCAAGGTCGCCAAGAAGTATGCTTCGGATAGCGACACCTCGAGCGGACAAAGCTTGGAACATTCGACCCTCGTGCGGGCCAAAAAGAAGGGTTCTCTAGACAGTGACGTCAACTCCAAGACGTTCGTGCTGTCCGGCAACAAGATTGTCGGATCCCAAGGCTAAGCTCACCTCCAGGTACGAGGCATTTTACGATCAGAATCCGTTCAGCCGCGAGAAGAGTGGCGGTATACTGCTTCGAACGGGCACCTATGGCATTGCTCATCGACGACATCGCGAAAGACATAGCCCTCACCCGATGGGCTTTGCCCGAATGTCTTCACGTTCCGATCGCCGCCCTCGATGAGGACGCCATCCGCAATTACGTTGGCGCTGTGGAGCGGGTTGTATCAGGCCCGGGTTTGAGAAGCGCCCTCCTCGTCACCCTACCCGAGCCGGCCGATATTGCTCCTCTTCTTCCGATCAGCGATCAACGTTGGCATTCTCCACGCCCGGCGGCAGGTATGGGTTCACATCGCGTACAAGGCCTATCGCCCGGCATACAAGAGGTCGTTTCCGGGTGAGAATATCGATGGCCTTATACTAAGGCATGCCATGAACAGGGACACGGCGGCATATAAGGGCTTCGACTTTGTGAGAATTACCCCAGCATCCGGCGTCGCAAACCTAAGCAGCGCATTCACGAAACAATGGGCGAAAAACCGGCATAGGCCGGAAAACCCTGTCGTTACCCGCCGGGCGGGTCCGCCTGCCGATTTATCCGATCTCATGTTGATGCTCGACATGATGGTCGGCGGCGGCGTTATGGACGCCGTCAATGAAGGTCAACAATTGCTCCAACGCAAAGCGCAAAATTAACTGGCGAGAAGCAGTCACGCCGCCGTTGGCGTGGTGCGTTTCAGATCCGCCGTATATCGTAGGCTCTCGCCAGGTTTCCGATTTGCATACGATGACGTAATTGCGGTCGGCGCTCGTGGCATGCAAGCCGCGTTATTGTCGAGCCCTCGCAATCACCTGATTCGAAGGAGCTCCCATGAAGCAGTACGTCGGGCTGGACGTCTCACAGAGAGAAACCGCCGTATGCGTTGTCAACGAGACTGGCCAAGTAATCTTCGAAGGAAAAGCCAAGTCTAATCCTGGTGCCTTGACCGACCTGCTTCGCAACATGCGCCTCAAGCCGAGCGTATCGGCTTCGAGACGGGTGCGATGGCGAGTAGGCTACGGCATGAACTCCGCAGGGTTGAGCTTCCGGTGGTCTGCATCGACGCTCGGCATGCGCACGCAGCTTTGTCGGTCCGTATGAACAAGAGCGGTCAGAATGATGCGCGAGCCTTGCAGAACTGGTGCGAGTGGGATGGTATCGAGAGGTCAAGGTCAAAAGTGAGGAAAGGCAAAAGATCCGAGCGATCCTTGTCGCCAGATCTCGGCTAGTGTCGATGCGCCGAGACATCGAGAACCAGATTCGTGGCTTGATCAAGGAATCTGGATTACTATTCCCTCGCGCGATCGGCCAACAGTTCCGCAACCAGGTCAGCGAATTCTTAGGCGCTGATCATTTACTCCTCAACGTGATATCGCCGCTGCTCTCGATCCATGAGAACATCTGTCGAGAACAGGAAAAGTTCGACAACGAGGTCCGCCAGTTGGCGAAGCTGGACGAGACGACGCGGCGACTGATGACGGTCCCGGGTGTCGGCGTCGTCACGGCCCTAACGTTCCGCCACACGATCGATGATCCCTCGCGCTTCCGATCGGCGTCGACAGTCGGCGCTTACCTCGGCCTTACGCCGCGACGTAGCCAATCCGGCGAAACCGACACCAACGGAAAGATATCTCGATGGGGCGACCGGCTTCTCCGAACTTACTTGCACTGTCCTTCTTTATCGAACCAAAAAATGGTCTTCTCTAAAGACCTGGGGCATGAAGCTCGCCAAGCGGATCGGCATGAAGAAGGCAAAGGTCGCAATTGCCCGAAAGATCGCCGTGATTCTCTACTGCATCTGGGTCGATGGCACATCGTTCGACTGGGGCCAGCCGAAGCCCATCTAATATTTGCTCGCAAGTTCCTGGTCCGGTCCGCCGGACTGGCGATGTCCCGCTGGGACGGTGGTCGTGGTGACCTCGGTCAATCGGCTGGTGGCAGTTCGCCCGCACTCCGCTGCAAACGTTGAGGCGCCCGATCCGGACATCATCATGAGGCGCTCGCGACCTCGGAAAGGACCATGACCCCAGCTACGACATCAACTCAACTCGCTGAAGCCGCCAACGACGTCGATTGACAAGCCCGCTAGGCAATCGTCTCGCCATCCGCGATCGCTCCGTCTCCGCAACCTGACCAGCTCCGACGGAGCAATCGCTACGGGCGTGTCACTGGAGAGAGGAAGAATGGTAACTTAACAACAAACCGCAATTAAAGGGCCGATTGATTTGCGGAGCGTCGCCTTCGACCAGACCCACGTGTCGACCTCTCAGACGTCATCGGGAGGAATGGTCTAATTGCCGAGGTATCGATCGCTGACGCACACGCCGGCTTTTCGAGTTCATCCGGCAATCGCGCCAACTGACAGGCAGCCGAGTGTCCCGTACGCATACGACGAAGGCCGCCTGATTGACACATGCGCGCGAGCGCGGCGAGTTCTACGATGGCGTTGCGTGAAGGTCAGGCGGCTTGCTGATCGGCGGACTTGCCGGCTTGGTGCAGGAGCTTC
>NZ_JBIXJX010000034.1:0-40379 GCF_052871955.1 Bradyrhizobium sp. CAR08 | reverse complement strand
CCGCGCTTTCTAACCACCCGAAGCAATGTGTCGTTGCTCACGGGCAGCATAAGTCGACGGGCAAAACTCGCCGCCGGGCGGCCACCCAAGGCAAGGCCAAGGTGATGGACGATCAGATCGAGCCGGGTCGTTCGCCGCGCCCACGGTGCCAGAGCGCCGTCGTCGAAGCGCTCAGCTGAAAATACGCCGACCGCACAGAACAGTAACGCAGCGGAAGCGGCGCGCCACGACCACCAGGCGAACCTGCCGCCCCGCCAGCGGCAGGTCATTTAGGCGCCTCTGATATCGGCTATGGATCCGCCCAGAACTGGTCCCGCAGCTGGGACAGAGACTCGTCCCCCTCGTGGCGCGTATGGTGATCACGGTCGTAGCGCCATCACAAAAAGCGCTTTCCACGTCAAATCCGCGAGGGACCAAGGCCGACGGACGTAGGGCTCGCTGCATCATATTGATTCCTTTGTGAAACCAACGCGAGCCGACGCTTGAACTTCATCAAAAGTGAGTCAGAGCCAAATTTGCAAGCCGATTGACACGCGAAAAACCGGCGTGCGCTGCCGGATTGATGATAGAAGTAGTCGCTAATGGCGTTGAATTAGGCAGGCAAAAGCATGGACTACTACGAAACTGTTATGACGCATTACTTGCGATCTGATCGAGCGATGTTTCTCAATACGGAATGTTGCATTCAGCTAAACGAGGGCGCCAATCCCGATACCAGCGGTCTGCATTGGTACTGTGACGCAGTCGGCGTAGATTTTAGAGACAAGACAATATTCCTTTGTGAGATATCTTACAGCAAAGGGCTCCCGAGCTTGACGAAGCGGCTAAGGGGATGGCACGACGATTGGGATAAGGTCTGCAGCGCGATAACGCGCGACTCTCATCTCAATAAGGACTGGCCTGTTCGGCCTTGGCTTTTCATTCCGGAGCAATTCGTGCCGCTGCTTTTGCGACGCTTAGATGAAATTAGCCTCGGCAAGCCACTTAAGTTCTCTCCCCGAATTACCACGCTGGAGATGATTCAGCCTTGGCAATATCAATCGTGGAATCGAACGGGCGAATTAGCTAAACCGAGTACGGTACCCGAGCCAATGCGAACTTGATGAGCCGCTACTGGCGGCGTTTCCAACCAAATCAATAACCAATACTACGGCGCAACCAAACACGAACAAACGCCATCACTCGTCCTCGAATTCCCCGGCATTTTCAGCCTGTTTCGAGGACCCCTTCCCGCTCATAACGGTCTGGTTGCAGGTTCGAGTCCTGCCGGGCCCACTAATATCTTCAAGGATGTGCGGACACTTTGAAAACGACTCGATTTCCGCTTTAAGAACGACTCGATTTCGTTTTGAAAACGACTCGACCTCCCTGCAGGACCATTTCTTCCCAAACAGGCGGGCCGACTACTGCACGATAATTGCGAACGCAAAATGCAGGAGTTCAAGGCGTGATTTCTCGTCCGCAAGTGCAACAAGGTATCTCAACATCTTTCGCTGGGCGCTCCCGGACAACATTGAACTGCGACTTTGCTGGCCCGCAGCATTCTGTTGGCGACCGCATTGGCCGTCGCAGGGCCGGGCTGCGCTCGCACACCTACTTGAGCTGCGCGTGTAGCGAAACATTATCGAGTTCACCTTCCCACCAGGACACAAACACCGCGGCAATACCGTTCCCGATGATGTTGGTAAGCGCACGCACCTCGCTCATGAACTTATCTATCGAGAATACGATCGCAATGCCAGGGACAAGTTCAGGACTGACCACAGTCAAGGTCGCGGCCAGGGTGACAAAGCCGGCACCGGTGACACCGCTTGCGCCTTTCGAGGTGAGCATCGCCACAATGAGTATCGTGAGCTGCTGGCCGAAATTGAGATCGACCCCGAGCGCTTGCGCGATGAACAAGGTCGCCAACGTCATGTAAATGTTCGTCCCATCCAAATTGAAAGAGTATCCTGTCGGCACCACCAGGCCAACGACCGCCTTCGAACAGCCGAGCCGTTCCAGTTTTTCCATCAACTGCGGCAGCGCGCTTTCGGATGACGATGTTCCGAGCACGATCAGCAGCTCATCCTTGATGTACCTGATGAACTTTAGAATAGAAAAGCCTACCAAGCGCGCGATCAGGCCAAGCACAATGATCACGAAGAGCCCGGCTGTCACATAAAACAGGGCAACCAATCCGAGGAGCTTACCGAGCGCGGACGGTCCGAATTCGCCGATAGTGTAGGCCATGGCGCCGAACGCCCCGATTGGCGCTGCCTTCATTACGATCCTAATGACTCCAAACACCGCTTGTGCAGCATCGTCAACCAGACCGCGCATCCGCTCACCCCCCTCCCCAAGCGCCATCAGCGAGAACCCGAATAGGATGGCAAACAGTAGCACCTGGAGCACGTCACCTCGGGCCAAGGCGCCAACTACACTATCCGGAATGATATTGAGGAGGAAATCGACCGTCTTCTGCGATTCCGCCGTCTTGACGTAGTTGGCTACGGCCGCGGCATCCCCCTTGGGAGCGAGCCCATGACCGACCTGAGCGAGATTGCCCATCAAAAGACCCAGGATGAGCGCGAAGGTTGATACGATCTCGAAGTAAAGTAGCGCCTTGACGCCGACTCGGCCGACCTTTCGAGCATCCTGAACATGCGAAATTCCGGAGACAACAGTGCAGAAGATGATCGGCGCGATCACCATCTTGATCAGCTTGATGAACCCATCACCAAGCGCTTTGATCCAGCTACTCGTCCCCACAGCGGGCCATAGCCAGCCAACGAGAATGCCAATCAGGATCGCTATGAGTACCTGGACGTAAAGCACTTTGTACCAGGGCCCAGATTTCCGGAACAGGGCGGCGGCTTTGACAGAGCGGCGCTGGCGCTGATTGTACATCATGCTCGACCCGGCGCCGTGCTCGCAAAGAGGGCGCTCAATGAAGGTACAGCTTCGCTCAGTGTTCCTTCACTGGCGGGCGCAGGGGAATCTGACGGCTCCGAACAGCACAGTCCAGAGCCACGGACTGGCGGCTCTCCCGAATCGGCTTGCTGGCCAAGCGGAACGAAGTTCTGAACCGCTTCCGACAGCAGCGATAGAAACTTGAGAAAGCTTCTTTGAGAGCTGGAAAGCATCAGCGTCACCACCCATTTCTATCTTTTTAGTTGTTCGAAGATGCCATCCAGCATCTTCTAGGACGCCAATCTTAGCAGCCGCCGGCCACTCTTCACTTCAGCAGGCACTCTCGCCGCTATCGCGTCGGAGCGCGACCAACCTTGAGGAAACATTCGCCCTAGAACTTATGGTGGTGCGGCCTCGCCTGCGTTCACCGGCTCGTGCCTCCTGTCCTCACTTCATGTGAATGCCCGACATTCCCAAGAGGCTCCGATTTCGATCGCAAAACCACGAGGCCGAAAAGACATGCCAAGCAGCATTGCTCACGCTGCCTCCCTTGGCGATCTCGGTTCCGGTTTTTCGAGAGCCGTGTTTTGCGGGGCTGAACAGCACTCCTCGGCAGAGAGCTTCTCACTCCTGTAGCTCGCCAAAGCCTGGAGAGAGCACTGCATGACGTCCCGTTTCGCTAGATCAGAGGCAGGCGCTGCATCCAGCCACTTAAGCGCCACCTCGACCAATTCAATCGCGCGGTCCCGCTTACCGGTCTCGTAATAGTACTGAGCGACCGCCCCATACGACAGGAACTTCGCGCCGGCGCTGCCTCGGGGCGGATTCGCCGCCAGGATGTGTTCGGAGAGCTCCTTGCCCATGGCAAAGCGCTCCGCATGTGGAAAATCGGAGTAGTCTTTCGCGGGGTCGAACAGTTGGCGAATCGCGACGCTCATCCAAACCACGGACTTCTTCTCGATCGCGTCGCGAACTAATTGGCGCAACACCGGCAGGCCAGCCCCCAGGTCGCGTATCTTGTGAAGCAACAATTCCGCGTGAAGCCCACGGAAGGTGACCTCGTCCGGCATCGCCGCGAGGGCCTCCTGGATAGCTGAAAGGGCTGTCCGCCAATCCTTTCTCTTCATGGCGGGCTCAAGTCTGGCAAAGATCGGCTCCACCAGAGCTCTCTTCTGCGATAGTTCACGCTTTCTGCGTCGGCCCATGTTTATCCTTTCCGCATCCAGCGCTTTGGCTTCGTCGCTCATTGCCCAGGATCCGTTCAGAACTTTGGGCAAGGCATGATCGAGCTGCGTCGGATGGCCAATAAAGGCGATGCGGCCGTCACGGTCAACGACGAATGACGTGGGAATCCCGACAGAAAAGCTGGGATCCATCCAAAGCTTGTTCATTTCTCCGGCGCAGTCCAATGCGATCGCGAAGTTCAGATTTGGGAGGCTCTTCGTCAACCAGGCGTCCAGGCTGGCTCGCGCTTCATCCGCCGTCGAAGCTTGTTCGCGAGCCGCGATGCCCACTACCTCAACTCCATTGCTCCTGTGTTTGTCTTGCAGGACCACCAAATTTGGCATCGAGGCGATACATGGCCCGCACCACGTCGCCCAAAATTCGAGGATATATACTTTCCCACGTTTGAACTTTCTAACCGGCTGGCCGCGTAGCCAGTTCTCCACTTTGATCGAGGGGGCCCGCGAACCCACGCTCAGCAGGTTCGCCGCACCGACTTGACTTGCGCTCTCAGTCAGACTGGTCATTGCTCAAATTCGCTTTACCTGGCTCTGCGGAGAAAATAGCAAGTCGCATGCCAGCCAGCGCTCATTGAAATTACGCATTTTTTGTATCATTTCTGTCGAGCTTGCGACGCATGTCGCATATCCGACCAGCTGCTTGGAGCTTCTCAGGCAATCAGTCGGTCGGAGGTTCTTGACGCGCCTGTTGAGCGACGAGGAGGAAAGTCAGGCAGCGCAAGGTCGAGTTCACCCATCCACGTCCTGATCGGCTTCCAGGACGACCATTTCGGCGCTCGCGATCACGACGTGAACTGACCTGCTTTGGCCTCGACTTGCGCTTGAGTGCGATCTGAGATTTCCAATTTAACTTTTTGAGCCAAGGGGATTGTGGGATAGTGTCCTTCCTTTGCCGGCGATTGCTCGAGAATTCACCCCGTCCCGCACTGGACGAGAAAAGCCCACCCGAAATGCAGAAGTTGAGCACCGGCTCATTCCGATCGATGGCCGCGTAAACAAAACGTCCATAAGCGGCCCGATCCAGAAAGCGCTCAAGAGCCGCCTGGGCGACGAGGCTCTCGCGCATCCCCGGGCGGTCAGTCGCGGCTTCAAGTCGCTGGAAAATGCTGTCTGAACCTTGAATCGTTATCTTTCTGGTCCGCTGAGCTTCGCTTGGGCTCAGCTGCGCGTCCACCTCAGCTTCATTCCGACTTGAGCTCGGTTTTTTCCGGCGCTCGCCGCCACTCTGCATACTCCAGCTTGCTTATCTCTGCGACTGCACACCGCCCGCACTTGCTCGCGTGGTCTGGGGTCCGGTCGAAACGGATGGATCGCCCTGCGATGCCGCATGACAAAAGGGCCGAAAAACCGCATGCCGCGTCAACCGCGGGGACATCCTGTGTCGCAGTCTGGCGTACCGAACGAAAGAAACGGCGGACTTCACCGCGCCAGACCTCTCGTAGTCTCTTGTTCCTCTAGACAGTCGGGTCGCCGACAGACGAGCGATTTCGCGGATGGTGCCTGCACCCTTGCTTGAAATCGGCAAAGTTGCCAGCCCAAAAACAGGCGCAGGCGCAATCTAGATGGCGCGCTCGCGCCGTGATCGCGCGAACGGGAACTGACCGGCGTCGTTCCTGTGGGAGTGATGCGCCTCATACCAAGCGCACCAGCTCACGCGCGCGACCGAATACACCGCGCCTCGCCGCGGTCCTGCATACAACCCAACGTGCGACAGGACTTACATAAGAATGGGCAGAGCTACGCGTGACAATCGCGATGTCCTAGTCCCGCTCGTCGAGGTGAAGGTCGAGGGGCCGACCGGCCAGGACGACACTGTATCCAACACCTTTTTTTCGGGGCTAGTGCCGCTCGAAAATATAGCTTTCGTTCTCGAGGCGTATGTCGAGCGATCTCACGACTGTTTGCCATCACTTAAGCGCGGTGGGTGCCGGCCCGGTGAAACCTGACTTCAAGCGACTGGGCGAGACGAAGAGGCCTTTAAGCGAAGCCAAGGATAACCTCGAAAAGTGTCTGGCCGATTTGGAAAGAATCGGCTCACGCTCGCGAAAGCGAGGGTTCGAGGTGGTCGGCTGCCAGCTAGGCACCAGGCAAAACCACCTACTTCTTCGAATGGCAACGAGAGTGGTGGCACGTCGGCGACCTAAACTTTATACAAGAGGACGCCGCTTTCCTGATCATACCTGAGGAGTCTCATGGTGCGGCTCGGATCTTCTTTGATGACGCCGAGAGGGAATATATCGGACCCAACTACAAGTGCTCGTTCATCGATCCGTATTGGGATTTTCAAAAATTGAAAACTACACTCAAGGCGCCATAGCAAACTAGAAGGAGAACACTTCTTCAACGTCCAAGAGCCTGTAAATCCCCGTTCGCCCTTGGGGAACTAAGTCGATCATGTTGTTCAACTTGGCGCGAAGCCTTGGCACGAAGACGTCCAGTCGAACGTGCTTATCACCTTTCTCTCTACGCAGCACCTCGATGTTGAAGACTTCGCTATCGATAGCATGACCCTCCACCGCACAGAGATGGCGCAGGAAAATGTGTTCGGTTATCGAAAGCCGCTTGGAGATCCCCAAACGATCGGTAATCTGACGATCACCAATCGTGAACATCCAATTCCCGATCCGAAACCTCCGGCCGGAATGCGATTGCTTGGAACGCCTCTCGGTATGCGTTCTTCGCCAGACCGACATTGCCCGGGGTGCGATTGCCATGAAGCCGTAGGATTTTTCGACGTAATCATCTGCTCCATACTCGATGAGAGGTGGCGCCTCCCCGTCAATCGGCAGATTGGAACATACGATGATGCCAGCATTCGTATTGTTGATTACAGCTTTCACGAAAGCTTTGCCCGTTTCCTTGTCGGTCGGCTTTTCCCAGTATTCCGAGATATCAAGGTCAAGGAAATACAAGTCGATATCATCTTTCTCGAGATATTGGCGAGCGCTTGCTACGTCGTTGACCCACTCTATCTTGCAATCAAGCTGCCCAATTTTCGTCAGGGGATTTTTTAACGCCGTTCCAATGCGATCTGCATCAGCCTTATCGTCATCGACGATTAGGATGCGGGGGGCGCGCATCACATCGGCCGGACCGGAAGGCCTCCTGTCTGCGAGATCGGTAGGCTTTTTGGTCGAAGCCATCACTCGGTCAGCCGCCCCTGCATCAGCATCGACAACAGAAAGCACGGCATGATCGCGATCTCCGGCTTGTGCCCAGCGTGAAGCAAAACCGTGGAGAGCGCGATTACCGTCAAGAAGGCGATCAACATCTTCCACGATGGCTCGTCCGCAGCCATGGCGACCTCCACAATTGGGGCACATAGCCCACATACCCTACATAACGCACAATTTCTTACCTGAGATTGGTAAACGAAACACTAAGCTGCCGGCGCATCGAGGACACGACCAAGCGGCAAGCGTGCGGCTATCGAAGTTGGTTGAGGATGTCGTTGTATGTGACACCGAGCGAGAAGCGCATCCCAGGACGCTCGGAGTCGAAGCGAAATTGCGCGTGCCACTCGAGTTTTGTCAGGGAACACCGCAATTGGGGTTGTCGGTGAACTGATCCCCCGTGAAAGACGATGAGCGAACCGCGCCCGAGCCAACCCTGAAACTGCTCATCGCGATACCGTAGATATAGGTGAAGTCGCCCGTGCCCTACCAGCGCCGCCGACTTGCTGCAGCGGTTTAGAAAAGTCGGAAGTCAGTAGGGCGGAACATTCGTACGCAAGGCCAGCGCCCCCACTCCTGTTCTGGACCCATCGTCGAGAAGACGCCTCGCAAGTCCGACCGTAGCGCTGGCGCCCGGATATTTATCCAGCCGCCCTCCCGAGCGTACGAAGAGCATGACGACGACGCTCCCTTGTATAGCGTTTCCAACTATTGAAATTCGGCTTGCTGTGTGAAGTCGTGGTCAAGAATTCGCACCTTTGACTGCGGCAAAGTGCACTCCCAGTCGGCACTTCGGGCGGCCGATCCCGATGCACGTCGATGATGATGACATGGCCCTTGGGGCGGCGGCAACGGCCTCACATTTGATAGGAAGGCTGCCATTCAACTCATTTCGAGAGAGCTTGAATCGTACGTAGCGTCATAGTGTACGGTATCGATCGCAGTTGCGCCTCCGTTGTGCCATTGCGAAGTCAGTTATCGCGGATGTGTCGGCTTATGGACAATACCTCCAATGGCATGAGTGATGCTTGTTGGAAGAAGCGAGAGGTTAGATCGACGCCGTCGATGCATGTGCACCCGGCAGCCACCGGATCCTGCTGGACTGGGGCGCTAGGGTGAGTGAGCCGTCGGCGCTGTCTTCATCTATCGCGGGCCGCGGCTTGCGACCGTGAAGTGTCGCGGTGATGGGCGACGAACCGAGGATGATGCATGAGCGAACCGACATGAAGGATGCAACGAGAGGGTGCCCCCTCAAGATCTCTTTGTTCCCAATGGCGGAGCGCGGACGTGGATAATATACAATCGATGACTGCCCAGGAGCTGCGCTCTGCAATTAGTGGCGGCAGGGTCTTGGAGGTAACCACGACAACGGGCTGTGTCGTCGGATGTTCTTATTGCCCGCAGGACAAGTTCGCCGAACGGCAAAGAGCTATATCCGACGTGAAGCATCTTTCTTTGCAAGATTTCAAGCGATGCCTGGCACGCGTACCAGCGACTGTGGACATCAGCTTTTCCGGGTATTCGGAGCCTTGGCTCAATCCGGCTTGCACCGAAATGGTTGAGCATGCCTACGCGTGTGGCCATGGAATCCGGATTTTCACAACCCTCGTAGGAATGAATGGGCGGGATCTAAAACGCTTGCGTGCGTTGCAGTTCCGCGGTTTCCTGGTGCACGTTTTTGACGACGGCACGCATATGGACAGTGGTCTCGTCAGGCGCAACTATGTCGATTTGATGCGCCAACTTGTCGATGCCGGCATTTCATCACTGCTCTTCATAGTCATGGGCGAGGTGCATCCTGAACTACTCGACATAATACCTGACGAAGCGCTCGTTCGCTCGCGTCCCCCGCGCAGCAGGCGTGGGAGCGGCGAGCTTAGGATGGTTGAAGCACGACAGCCAATCGTTGGAGCGTTGAGATGTCCAGACGAACGACAATACCGGAATGTTCTTCTCCCAAACGGCGACGTTACCTTCTGCTGCATGGATTTTGAGCGACGCCACGTTCTGGGCAACCTTCTCCGCGACAGACACAAGGATCTCTTTGAAGGGGCGGCTTTTTGCAAGATTACCAGTCGCATGAACGGCGCGGACGGTTTTCTACTTTGTCGATCGTGTGAATTCGCTGAGCCACTGAGGTCGGAATGCTCATCCTTGAGAGCAGTTGACCCTGACTGATCGAAACGAATCGGGAGCCCAGGCGAGGACGGCCTTGCCGCTCATCATCACATCAGCCGCGGGGGACGACCCCGCCATAACGGAGGGTTGCCATGGCCTGGAGCATTTTGTTGGTCGCGGGCCTCCTGGAAGTCGCCTGGGCAATCGGGCTCAAATACACCGAGGGCTTTACCAAGTTCGTTCCGTCCGTGCTCACGCTCGCGGCCATGGCCGGCAGCGTGATCCTGCTCGGCCTTGCTCTGAAGACGCTGCCGATTGGAACTGCCTATGCGGTCTGGACCGGCATCGGTGCGGTCGGCACCGCAGCGCTCGGCATCATCCTGTTCGAGGAGCCGGCCGCCGCGTTTCGCTTTGCCAGCATCGGACTGATCGTGGCCGGCATTGTCGGGCTGAAGCTCGTGTCCTGACGAAAACATCGAAAGCATTGCCCCCCACCAGGTCAGCGCCGCAAGGATCGGAGACTTGCCGCCGTGATTGTCCGGCATGGACTTGAGCTGGGCGCGTTCCAGCGCACCGCCGAGGGCGCGGCGCCGACAACGGCCACGGTGATACTGTGGCCGCAGAAAGTCGCCGTGAACCAGATGCCGATGCAGGCCCTTTAGGCCGAGACCTGTTGACCGCGAGCCTCAGTCTCGCAACACGAAAGCACGTGGTGCGGACGATACGCCCGTCGCCAATCGGCGTGCCGACGGCCATTGCTTCTGGCCCGAGGCACCACCTGGAGCGGCACGAACAACTGGGTGCCAAGCTCGCCAATGCGACCAGAACAGTAATGGACCCAGCTATGCCGCTGATGCTCATGGGCGGCCAAGAAAGGTCGCTTGCTCAAGTCGTGCGATGCCTGCTCTACGGAGCTGCAGGGGAAAAGGTGCATCACAGAACGATATGACCGGCAGAGCGTCTTCGTTTGCTCCGAACTGATTCCGACCATCCCGCCTAAGAGTACGAGACCATCCTACTCGTCGCATGGTTGGGCGGCAGTGTTGAGGACTTACTCCCGATCGAGCCAGCTCGCTCGTGACTGTCACCTCACGCGGGAGCCGATTGCGGCGTATTCTGGTGTAGGGGCCAGCCATCAAGGATGTGCATTCGCGTCGTCCGAACAGCTGGCTGGTCGACCACCCAACCGAATGCACGCTCGATATAACGAAGGTACGGCAAAGCTGCCCGACCATAAGCCCAGTCCGGCACGATCGGCGGCGCGTTGCGCGGCCCGGTAAGGCCCTGTGGAAGATTGCGTCTGATCGAACGCGAGACCATTGCGGACCAACCATTCTCCGACATCCATGCCATCAGCTGAACAGGTCGCAATCGTCCGTCCAGACTCATCCTGCAGCACTGACAGGCAACTGACTTCGCGCTCTGCAATGAAGCCTTCAAGGTCGCGCACGGCCCTGAGGCCACATCGATATGGATTGCCGTTGATATCTCTGCACATTTGGGACTTGTCCGGCGCGTCGATGCCCCAGAGCCGAACGCGAGTCCTGTTGATTTCAACGGTGTCGGTGTTGATGACCTTTGCCCGCCCGGTCAACTGGCCGGCCAACACGATGCTGCACAGTGCGAACATGGTCAACACCACGATCAATCCGGGCATAGCGATCTTCTTTTCCGAACTGCGAACATTCCGGCCGAGCGCAGCAGAGCATAGGCAAGTGGCGAAAGGCGCTCGATCGCAGTGCCCAGAAGGGTGCTAATGTTGAATAGGTAAGCTCGCTCGACAGATGAATCTCCCTGAATGAGCAGCGCAACACCTCCCTCGCGTCCAACCTCGCCAACGATGGTTTGTGACGCGCCTGCTGCGCTGACCGAATGGGGCCATTGCTCCACGTCATTGCGGCAGTCCGCCTCGACTGCATCGCGCACCGGCAGGACGAAATCCGTCGTGCGCGTACGCTGATTAGCCATCAAGCAAGCGCAGACCGCTGCCCGCAAGTCCGCGTCATACGAATTCCTGATGGCCTTGTCCGAAATGAGCATAAGCTCGCCGCCTTTCTGGCACCGATAGCAGCGAGCACGCGCCGTCCGCGGTCGCTGCTCACGGCAACTATAAGGGAAAGTGTATGCATCGCTGGAGCAAAACGGGCGCTCCGAGGGCCATCGTTGTTATCAACGGCAACATGCCTTCTACAGGCGGTTGGCGACGACTCCGCCCGTAGTCACGCCGCCCAACTTGTTTCGCGAGCGCCAGCACAGCCATCTCAACCCCTAGCTGGACCAGGGCCACAAGTGCGTAGGAAACCGCGAACCATGCGATGTTATAAAGATTGGCGGCGCCGAAGCCCGCGCCGTAGAGGACCCAAAACGTGACGCAGACAACGATACCAGACTGATACGCCGTCGAGAGGGCAAGCGCCTTGCTGTACTGCAGATCGCGATGCGCGGTGTTGGACGGGATGAGCCGATTGGCGAGCGCCTGGATCGCAAACAGCGGCACCAGAAGCGTCGTGGCATTCATACCAAATTGCGGCAGGTCGGCCGGAACAAAGAGTATGTTTTCCAGCAGCAGGCCGAGCGCAAGACCAAAAGCAGCCGCCGCCGCGCCGAACAACAGAAACAGCATCGAGCCGGGGACGAAACCCACCTCGGAGACCCCAACCGCAAAGTGCGGCAGACTCTCGAAGAACATGAACACAAGCGTCGCGGCGATGGCTTGCAGGGCAAATGACAGAGCGCCCCGCTCGCGCATAGTCTCGACCAGAATCTTGGCGGCGACGCAGCACGTCGCAAGGCCTAGCACGCAGCTTAGCACAAGCTTGGCGCCTGTTACTATTCCCGGTTCGATATGCATGGTCCAGGTCCCTCTTGCCTTTGTACTCGGGCCTTGTGTGGTAGACCGCTCGAAACGGCATTTCAGTTTCCGCACCTCGGTCGACCGCTAACGTCCTGCTTCCGCCATATCGGACCGGGTGTGCACACAGCCTCCGCTCGGTCTGCGGGACTTTGATAGCAACAGCTATGCCACCCCCGCCACCGCGCTTAAGCCTCTGATTGCGCGTTGAAACGTTTCCGTCCCCACAAGGCTCGCCGTGTGAGCTAGCTGACATACTCTGGATGAAATTGAACACACATGGGTGCCCCGTCTTTGCTCAACCTGTGCCGTTTCGAACAATCGTTCTACCTCCCTTCTTGAATTGGAAATCCTGCGGCCGCCGGCGCGAAGACACCCTTTGCACGCGAACTAGCCGAGCGCGGCCGACCGCGCGAGGACCCAAGGGCATTCTCCAGCTGATCGGCGATGCGCTCCTGGTCCAGCAGCGTGTGGCGGGCCGCGCAGCCATTGCCGAGAAGCCCGACGCACTCTGGGGCAAGCCGGCGCTGGAGCGGCTCTATTCGCGGCTGACTGACGAATACGAATTGAAGGAGCGTCTTGAGATGCTCCAGCGCAAACTGCGGGCCATTCCGGACGGCCAACGCCCCGGCGGACATCATCGAGACACGGCGCTCGCTGCGTCTGGAAGGTTATAGTCGTGCTGATCGCGACGAAAGTTGCGATCGGATGCGGTCAGATTATTGCAGCAGCTCAGTGAAGTGCGGCTGGTCACAGCAGGCGAGGCGCTTTCCTGGCCTTTGAGCGGACTCACTAACGTATCAGGCCGGCTAGTTGCGAGGAACACGCTGTTCGGCGCACGCGGCGGCGTGTTTTGGCGAAGCCTTCGTCGTGCTCGTGCACGCGAGGTTCGACGAAATCCCGGTGCGGCTCGCGACCGAGCAAATAGGCGAGGCGACTTCCGGCGCAATTCTCCGGAAAATCGATCAACGATCATGCGTGTATGGCAGACGCGCGGCAGAGCGTTCACCCCGACGATCCAGCGTGATCCGAGAAGACTCTTTGTCAGTTTGCGGCGGACCGCAACTGAGCTTGTCCGCTGTTGCCGAGTAGCTCGCGGAATACTTGCGCTTCCCCCGTCGTTCGCCAGCGCGCGGCCAGTGACGACCGGAACAAGGACGGTCGATTTCACCAGAGCGCCTCGCTAAGAGCGAACGCCTTTCGCCGCGTTGACACATCGCCGCGGCTCGGTCGACGTCGCCTTCGGTGATTTCCCTTGCTTGGCTGCTAGCGAAAGGCTCCGTGATCGAGGAGCGCAGCGCACCGCGCGTGCTACAACTGAACATGAAAGCTCCGAACCGCGGTCCTCGGGTTGACTAAGGGGACGGTCGCCGAGCTATACGCGCTCGGTACTGCCATGGAGCGTGCATGGCAGCTCCGCGTCAGCGATAAACGGACGACAAGGAACTGCGCCGCGAATTTCAAGCGGTTTTGACCTCGCAAGCAGGCGCCGAGATATCCGACGTCCCGGTTGCCTGTAGACATTCCATCTGCAGGGATTGTCCTCAAAGCGCCCTCGCCACTCACGTGCGGGCGGCAACTTCCCCCAAATCCACTTCTGAACAGAACCCGCCATGGCGATGCTTAGCTGGCTCGTTCAGAAGGCCGGCGAGCCTGAGGCCTTCAAGGACACCTTCGAGCCGCTGTTCGCGAACGATTGCGGCGAGCAGCGAAACGGCCTCCTCCCGATGGACGGTGAAGCCGACGTCAGGCGCTCGCTGAACCAAGAGGTCCATCAGGGTGGGAAGTTCAGAAACGTGGTCGCGTAAGGTCGAGACCACATCATTGGCGAGATAGGTCGCCAAATCCCCTTTCGCCGGCGGATCAAAGTCCAACTCGACCGCGGCGCGCTTCTCGATTGCCTCTCGTATCAACTCGCGCTGGCTTCGTGCATTCATCGAGAGCATGAACGCCGCATCCGCGAGCTTCTCGCGCGGCAAGCTTCTCAGTTCGACTATGCGAGCCTGGATGTCGGCAATCGAACTCTCACGCCCTGCATCTGCTCGCCACGCGTTAGCTCCTGCCCTGCTCTTTTGTACCCGAACCATCATCATGCTCTCCGGCGGACGATATATCCCGGCGATAGCGGAATGAAAGTGCAAAGTTGTGTGGTGCATGCGCGCAGTCCGCCTGACGAACGCGGAACCGGCGGTCGCGCGAAGGACTCAGAATGCGCTATTTTCGTGATGCGCTCGTGCTTTTCTCGTCTACAAGGCGCGGGATGGCATGTTGTCGGGTCGTGGCTACGGCCGAGCGAAGGCCTGCTTCCAACATTCCGTCAGTAGGTGATAGGTAGCGAGGCGGTGGCGGCGGGCGGATCACCGCCAACCTTCCAGGGAGGACGAAACCGGCCAGATATTCCGGAAGACAACCAGACCGTGGACCAGATCCGAGACGGACGACGTTGCGTTTGCACCCTTGCTTCGGATCCGCTCGCTTTGGCTATCTTCGGGAATATTATAGCGGAAACCGGAAACTGCGTTTGTCCACCATGCAAGGGCCCGCCGGGTAGATGGAAGATTGGGACACCGGTTGAACGTGACCGGGTTAACGCCGATTTCGCGCGTGATCTCGTTGCATCGCGAGAACGACGTAGCCGCCGTGGCAGGGCTCTCACCTGAAGATTTAACCGAACTTGAATAGGACACCGTAACCGCCGCGTGGGTAGCTCCACTCGATATCACCACTTTCTTCGCAGATCACCCTGCAGGTGCCGCACTCGATACACCCATCGACTGTCACCTCAACATGACCTTTATCGTTGAGCTCGTAGCACCGTGCAGGGCAGGCCTTCAGCATCGACAAGAGCCGCGAGGATGGCGTGGTGTGCGGACGTACCTTGATGTGGGCGCGGCCGGAATCAACGAGATAACGGTTGTAGAATAGTTTATCCTCGACACGTTGGGATGGCTCGCTCGGCATTGTTTCTGGCTCCGTCGTTCGTCATTGTCTTAGGTTTGGATCATCGCCAGGCCCGGGCAATGCGCAGGGCATCGCTAAACAGCCCACTCCAAGACCGGGCCTTGATGAACGAGCTCAGCATCAGCTTCTCTTTCTCGAGCTTTGGTGTGCCGTCGACGCGCACGTAATCCTGCATCGCCTTGGAGAAGAGCTGCGGATATGTGAGAAAGAAGTTCTGCGAGTGGGTATGCATGAGTGCCGGCATATCTTTGTACTTCTTCAGGTCCTTGATCACGAAAGAATCAGTTAGCATTTTCTTGTAAAGCGAAAGATTTTTGGCCGTCATCGGATCTTTTCGCGATCTGATAAGGCAGATCGCTTCCGCCGCGATACGGCCCGACGTCATCGCCAAATTGGACCCCTCGCGATGGATGGCGTTGTTAAGTTGGGCGGCGTCTCCGACGACCACCCAGCCCTCCCCGCAAAGCTGCGGGATTGCCCTGTACCCACCTTCGGGGATCAAGTGCGCGGAATATTCCTTGACCTCCGAACCTTCGATGAGCGGCGCGACGGATGGGTGACGCTTGAAACCCTCGAGCAGGCCGTAAGGCGTCTCGCCGGTACGCTGGAAGTCGGCAACAAGACAGCCAATACCGAGCGAGATGCATTCCTTATTGGAATAGATGAAGCCCATACCGGTCATGCCGCGGGAGATGGTTCCGACCGCTTCGATGACGAGCCCCTCGTCGCCTTTGAGATTGAAGCGAGCGTCGATTGTCTCGCGTGACAAAAAATGCATCTCCTTAACCGCGAGTGCGACCTTGTCCGGTTTCGGCCGCCCTCTTAAGCCCGCGCCCGTCCCGAGCACTCCGTTCACCCCCTCGGCCAGCACGACAACATCTGCATGGATTTCACCCCCATCGCGGTCTGTGCGCACCCCGACGACCCTGCCATGGGAATCCTGGAGGAGCTCGGTCACCGTGGTCTCGCACAGCACGGTAGCGCCGGCGTCGCGGACCTTCTGCGACAACCATTTATCGAACTGGGCGCGGATGATGGTGTAGCGGTTCGGCTTCTCCTCGTTGAAATCATCGGATCGATAGTGAATCCCTGTGTGCGAACGCTCGTCCAGGATCCAGAAGCGTTGCTCGACTAGATGCCGCTCAAGCGGCGCATCTTCTCGGAAATTCGGAATCAGCTTCTCCAGCATGTCGGCATAAAGGATGGCCCCTTGCACGTTCTTCGACCCGGAATACTCGCCGCGTTCCAGCTGCAGCACTTTCAGACCCCGCTCGGCCATTGTAAGCGCCGCCGCGTTCCCGCCCATGCCAGCACCGACGACGATGGCGTCGAATCTTTCCTGAATCATAACAAGCTCCCCTAGCCAGCGATGCGGTCGTGCGAGTGCGGCGATAGCTGCGCGCGGAATGCAGAGGTCAACGCCGGCAACAGTCGAATGGCGTCGGTGACGATGCCGATATGGGCAAAGTCGAAGATCGGAGCGTTCTTGTCAGTGTTGATGGCAACGATGAGGTCGCCGCCCTCCACGCCGACGCGATGCTGGATAGCGCCGGAAATGCCGGCCGCGATATAGAGCTTTGGCCGGATGGTTTTCCCGGTCTGGCCGATTTGTCGGTCGGAGGTGGCCCAGCCCTTCTGGACCAGCGGCCGCGAGCAGCCATATTCGCCGCCAAGCACGTCCGCGAGCTGGTGTACAAGTTGGAAATTTTCAGGCGATCCCAGACCGAGCCCTCCTGCGACGACCACGTCGGCATAGGCGAGGTTGGACTTTGTAGACTCGCGGTCTGGCAGGAAGGACAGGACCTTTGTGACGATATCTTCTTCTACAAGCCCGAGCGGATGCGAGATGACGCGCGAGACGGCGCCTGTCACGCGGTCGGGCATCGGCATCACGCGCGGACGGACGGTTGCCATCTGTGGACGATAGTTGAGTGTGTAGATCGTGCACAACAGTGAGCCGCCAAACGTCGGCCGGGTCGCTGCAAGCGAGCCGTCGGCATCGACATCGAGCTCGGTGCAGTCCGCAGTTAGGCCGGTGAGCAGTGTGGTGGCCACTGAGCCGGCGAGGTCGCGGCCGAGTGTTGTTGCCCCTAGGAGTAGGATTTCCGGCTTATAAGTGTTGACCAGCTCTGCCAGGGCCTTGGTATAGGACTGGTTGCGATAATCGGCCAAGAGATTGTCTGCGACGATATAGGCGAGGTCGGCGCCGTAGCAGAAGGATTCGGCGACCGCCTGCTGCGTTGTCTCCCCGACCGGGCCGATGACAACCGCGGCGAGGTCAACATTGAGCTTGTCGGCGAGCCGGCGGCCGGCCCCCATCAGCTCCCATGAGACGGGGTGCACAACCCCGCGTTCCTGCTCGATGAAAACCCAGACGTGCTTATACGGCTTAAATCGCGCGGGCAGCTCCCTCTTGGTCGCCGCGCGACCACCACCCGCGGCCGGAGCTGCACTTTTCGGTGCGGTGCTCATCATCTGTACTCCCATTCGCATTCAGTAGCGGCTCGCCAGGGCAGCATGCTCCGCCTCCAGGTTGGAATTTGCGCTTGAAGATTTCTTCAGTTAAGCGTCGGGCCGCAAGCCGGCCGGCATCCCGTCAGCACCGGCTGGCAGCAGCGCCGGACCGATACAGCCGTTGCTGGACCTTGACGACGAGCCCGGAAGCATGCGCCTCGGGTTCGTTCCGGATGCGGCATTCTGGGACGACGGTTTGGTTTCGGGCACTGCTAAGGCACCGACCGGGCCGGTCAGGCGTGCCGATCGATTGGTCCTCCTCATCTTAGAGATGCAACCGAGGTGCAACAGATCGAGGACCTGCGAGGGGCTCGGCTGGTACGATTGTCGGCCGCGTCGTTGCCGGTGGAAGCGCGATCCCATTGCTCCGAGTGCGCTTGTTTCTTGCCGATCATAGCGACAGGCCCGCAACTCCTGGCGAGGACAGGAGGGGCGGCGCTCAAGGCGCCCGGTCAACAGCGCCGCACGGCCGGCGCTGTTGAGCAACGGCTCCCCCCGCGAAACCTCGGCCAGGGATCGGCCAACGGGGGCGCACGAATCAAAGGCACCTTTCAGCTCAGCCAGGTATGCGACGATCGCTTTGGCGTCGCGACGCATTATGGTGCCGGCAGGCAGCGCGCGCGAACCTGCGCGGCCTCAAAAATAAAATCGATGCGGACCAAAACGAGCATGCGCTTCTCCAGACTAGCTGAGCATATGTCAGCAATTGTCGTACCAATTGCGCAGGCGATGAAAATTGACCGTTATTTCAGATCTTACTGAAGAACGAGTCGGATTGGCGGCCTCTCACGAGGTCGAAACATTCGAGGCCGTACTGACCCGTGTCCGGAATGCGACAGAAGACACTCATCTGAACCTTGCTGAGCTTTCCTGGCGACGTGTGCGGTCCCGCTGCCGGCGCATGATTGCAGGAGATAGGTACAGCATGCGTACCAGCTTAAAAGGATGGAAATATCAGCGGTGAGTCGTGATTGGCCTCTAACGAGCCGAGGTGCTCAAGCTGCGGATCCGCGAGGCCGCGACTGTAACTTTCCGCTTGAATTCGAAACCATGGCTTGCTGTCAGGCTCTCGGGACCTTCACGGTCCAGAGCACGACATATGAGCTCAATTCAGTCCAACAAATCGAGCTGGACCAATGCTGGATGCTTGTTCGCTTGCGGTGCGGCCGCATCCTTCAGCACCTTGAATACGCGCTGTTCGATCGGGGAGGACGTGACGAAGTCGGCATAGGCGCGCTCAAGCGTGGCCTTGCAACGCGCGGCGATCTCAGGATCAGATGCACCGGTCAACTCCTCGCCTGCGAGATATTGGCCCATGCGACGCAGGATGTGAAGCCGCGCCACATCGACGATTTTCGCATCGTACTCGACGCCGAGGAGTGAAAAAAAATCCTCTGCGGCCGAGGCCTTGTTCAATCGCGCAAGGATCCCATCCGTCGTCATTCTCAACCTCCGTCTCGATCCGCGCCCAGAAACGACCAGGCTGGAATGTTTCAACCCGATCGCGCGACCCGCGTGGCTGATTCGCTGTTGACGAGCGAGCTCTCGTGAATGTCGCGCCAGATCGCCAACACCGTTTCCTGCGCAACCAGACCTTGGTGCTCGATGGCATGCTTGCGGACGGGCGCCGGGATGGTTCCGCTTTGCTCGGCGCCGAAAGAAAGCTGCACGACAGCAGCAAGGTGATCGCGGCAAACCCTGAATGCTTTCCGATCACAATCCGGGAGGAGCGGCGCGCAGCCCCGGGTCTAGCCCTTCGTAGCTGCGCCAGGTCCTTTAACAGCCCGTGGTCGTGGATGCCGGGTGCATTGCTAAAGACATGCTCGTCGACAATCGCCTTGTTGAGCGGGATGGTACGGGGCGCAGCGGCTGCAACGACGACCGCGGCTTTTTCCAGTTCGGATAGCAGTATGCCGGTATCACCGCAACAGAGCTGTCTGGCTGCGACGGCAACTTCCTTCAGCGGCGCATTGTCGGCTCCGCCAGATATCAACCCGCGATCATCAGACGCCGCCTCGGCCTTAGGTCGGGTGCGCGCAATCGTTTGCCCCGGCCTGTTTTCACCCCCCCCCATGCGACAGGTGGCCGAAAGCTCGTAGAACACTCCCGCAATGGCGCCAAAGAGGGTATCAATAATGAACTCAGCCTTTCAAGCTTGGGACGGCTTGGACGGTGTCATCAAGGCGGCGCAGATGATCCCGCCGACGTCCGGCCATCCGGCTCTCCCCGCTCTCTTCGCCGAAGCAAAGATCAAAATCATTGCATTCCGTGCAGACCGGCGTGGTACACATCACCAGGCCGTCATCTTCGCATAGCATGCGATAGAAGAAGCGCTTCCAGCGCATATTCTTCGTGTTGCGAGCCGCCAGCGGCCCGAAATGGCGCATGAGGACACGGGACAATTCATCCCGCTTCCGCAGGCCGAGATCTTCCCACAAGTGATTAGGCTCCATGGCGCGCCGCGCGATCATCGTCGCGAGCCAGCCGCCAACCTCGCCATGAGTGGAACGTTGCGCAAGCAGGAGGTCGCGTACCATGACTGTCTCGTCAAGAGCCAGTAAGGCGGACTGTTCGCGCCAGGTACAGCTCCTGACCGGGGCGGATGGGAAGTATTGCACCACGAGCGCATTGAGCTCCTGGTTGGTCAAGCCAGCACGTCCGGGAAGTTGGCCGCGATCCATAGCTGATGTGGCCAGAATGCAAGCGAGCACATGGCGATCGAAATCATCATTGTCGCTGATGTCGACTTCTGCCGGATGGCGCCCGGTCAGAAGCTTGTAGAGCTCACTCGCATCGCGCTGCTCGGCGACGTGAGCTACCGATACGCGAGATGAGATCGTGCCGGCCGTTTTTCCTTGTGTGCCGATCATAACTTTCGCACAGCTTCTGAGTGGACGATGTCGGCCTTCCCGGATCGCGAAGGCCGACAACATGAACTATGCCGAAATAGCGGCAAGCTCGGCAGCGGTCTTGCCGACCTGGCTCTCGTCGACGGGCTTGATGATGCCGTGTTCCATGAGCATATCTTCGAGCTCGTCCATGCTGATTGGGGTGGGGATAGCGCCTTGTCCGGCATTATTGTGGATCTTGGTCGCGAGATTGCGATAGTGATCCGCCTGCTTGGAGTCCGGCGCGTATTCCAGCACCGTCATTCGGCGCAGCTCCGCGTGCTGCACGACATTGTCGCGCGGCACGAAATAGATCAGCCGGCTGCCGAGCTTCTTGGCAAGAGCATCGGCAAGCTCCAGCTCCTTGTCGGTCTGCCGCTCGTTGCAGATGAGGCCGCCGAGACGCACGCCGCCGGAATTCGCATACTTCAGAATACCCTTGGAGATATTGTTGGCGGCATACATCGCCATCATCTCGCCGGACATGACGATGTAGATTTCCTGTGCCTTATTCTCACGGATAGGCATCGCGAAGCCGCCGCAGACGACGTCGCCGAGCACGTCGTAAGAGACGTAGTCGATGTCCTCATAAGCGCCATTCTCTTCCAGAAAGTTGATGGACGTGATCACGCCGCGTCCAGCGCAGCCGACCCCCGGCTCCGGACCACCGGACTCGACGCATCGAATGTCCCTGTAGCCGAGCTTGATGACGTCCTCGATTTCGAGGTCCTCGACGCTGCCGGCATTCGCCGCCAGGCTCAGAATGGTGTCTTGCGCTTTGGCGTGCAGGATGAGGCGAGTCGAGTCCGCTTTGGGATCGCAGCCGACGATCAGAATCCTTTGGCCCAGCTCAGCAAGGGCTGCCAACGTATTTTGCGACGTCGTCGATTTGCCGATGCCACCCTTGCCATAAAACGCGATTTGTCTCAGCGAAGACATGTTGCTCTCCATCAACCGATTACCAATTTTTCGCGCCGAATGCGCGAGCCTGTTTCTCTCGTAGAAACCATGGGCACACGAGTTTCGGGAAGGAGGCCATCGCTCGCCATCAGCGTCGGCGTGCCCTCAGCCCTCGCTCGTTGTTGCTCCATCCAGTTAGCAACTGGCGTGCCATTTCATTCGCACCTGCGTTAAGCCTTTGATTACCCTCAACTAACAGCGTGGCCTCGGACGCCGGCGTGCTGTGGCGGACCGGACAGCCGCAAGGGCTATGACAGAAACCCGACAAAGCCTCTGCGCTCCGATTCCACTACGAGCGCCGGCCAAGGAGCACAAACGGGAAATCCCGCGCCTTCCGCCCGAGACGATTGAGGAGACGACATGTTGCAGATCGGGCTCGAGGACATCGCCACCATCAAAGGCGAATGTTCCACGATGGGCATGGCGGGCACTTGCCGCCAGATCGGGTGGCATATTGCTTGCTCAGTCAGTCGCGGAACGCTGTTCCGTGTAACCCGATGTTGTGAGGACAATATGCTTGGAATTGGAAGTAAGTTGCCGCCGTTCGACATCATAGGCGTGAAGCCCGGCTTTCACCTGCAGGAGGAGGACGGGCAAAGCGCTTTCGAGACGCTGACTGAGAGAAGTTTCCCCGGCAAATGGAAAGTCATCTTCTTTTACCCGAAGGATTTCACATTCGTCTGCCCGACCGAAATCGCCGAGTTTGCCCGCCTGACGAAGGATTTCGCCGATCGCGACGCAATCGTGCTTGGTGGGTCGACCGATAACGAGTTTTGCAAGCTCGCTTGGCGGCGTGACCATAAGGACCTGCACCGTCTATCCATCTGGCAGTTTGCCGACACCAAGGGCACACTGGTCGATGGCCTTGGAGTGCGCTCGCGTGATGGCATCGCACATCGCTATACCTTCATCGTCGATCCTGAGAACACGATCCAGCATGTCTATGCGACTAGCCTCAATGTCGGCCGCAGCCCCACAGACACGTTACGCGTTCTGGATGCGATACAGACTGATGAGCTCTGCCCTTGCAACCGCGAAATCGGCGGCGACACGCTTAAAATTGCCTGAGGCAACATATCGATCGTGCAGTTGGACGAGCGTTTGCGGCCGCGGGAGGTCACGCGCCATCGTTCTTGATGATTTCAGGTGAGACGATGCTGCCGCAAACACTGCTAGCGAGTGCGACCCGCAATTCAGTTCTCTTTACCGGTCATGAACTCTGACGCCGCCGCCGCGAATATCCGCGCGGCAGTCGCGGCGGCGATATCCACGGTCTCGATCACGACGATGAACAGCGTTCACGGCCGCTTTGCTGACCTCACATCATCCCGAACACAAGCGGATGCCGGCGCGGCTGACCATGAACATACAAACGCTTGTACGCTTCTGCGCCTGCCGGACGCACATCTCCCGCCGGAGTTCCTTATACTTCGTCGTAGGCCGGGACCGCGGTTCTCTTTTGTCTGCGGCTTACCGGCATGCAACTTCAAGGGCCCGATCCAGCGCCCACGAGGTCAGAAACAGGGTACCAATCTCTCCCTCTTGGGGCATTCTAGGTTTCAGTCGCCGCGCCTTGAGAAGGGTGGACGCAGCGGCAGATGGCTTAGCGCGAACGACGTGTGCCTGCCGTCGGTCGACGCGCTCGCACACCGTATTTTCCGGGCCCGGCAAATCTATATTCAGCGCCTAAGCAGCACGTTGCGACGAGCGATTCGCTTGAGTCGCTGATTGAACACGACAATCGGTTGGGTTTAGGTCAAGTAACCGGATCGACGGAGAAGCCGGTCAGCTCGTTCGCCGCGCGACCTAACCGTCGGCGCCGAGCCTGAGACGACCAACTGGCCAGCAATCGCACGCCGCCTGACGGTTTCGATCATCACGCCGGTCGATTTCCGAAGCTGAATCCCATCTCAGCGCTGGTGACCCAAGCCAATCCCCAAGGTAGACGCTTTCTGCCTTAGGGAGCCTTCGGATCGCTTCATAAGCTTTGAAACCCTAGCTACAGGGGTGCGCGCCCTTGAGTGCGCCTTGAGCAGCTTGACCTCATCCTTACTATATTCTTTGCGCTTGGTGCTTTTCGCCACGTGACGTTCTCCGATTTCGCTTTGCGCATTTATCTGCAGCGCCTTGTTTTTGAAAAACGACGCAACTGCTTCCCATTACCATATCAATGACCATCGGCAACTATTCAATCGGGCTTTTTATCTTCCAGATAAGAACATGAACTACACGCGAATTTGTTCTCTGTCCTTCTGTATCTTTATCCGCGTGACAAACCCGATTCCCGACGCACGTCAGGCGCTTCAACATGGAAGCAAGCTATCGAGACAGGGATGCTCGATTCGGTCCTTCAAAAAACAACTCGAAAGCGCTTCTTGCTTAAATACATCAACTTCACTCACCAAGAAGTTTCGTAGAGCAATATTCAGGCGCCAGTATTGATGGAGTAGCGCTGGATCGGCCAGGACAATCGTGGTGCTCCCGCGCATCATGAACCGGCCTTCACCGCGCGTGTACGGCGTTACCGCGCGAAGAATAAACGTCCTCTCATACTTTCTGGGCTTCTGCGGACCTAGGTCGAGTACTCACAAATGCGAATCCTGCGACGGCTGAGGTTTACTTCGTCAGCTGATCGAGCACGGCTTGCTCTTCCTCATTTGACCGCCGCAGTATCCTTGATCGAAGAGGCCACGTAGAGATCGCCAGGCAATTCCATCCTCAGCGAACAAGATGCGAGACCATCGCCTGCCCCGTGCCATGGACCCGATGAACGAGCGAGCGAGCGAGCGATCTGATCGTGATATTTCGCCAGGCCTAGCACGACGGCATGGCAAACAACCCGCGGGCTTAGCGCCCTGTGAGCTGGCACCGGCAGGCGATTGCTTGATCATGACATGGCAGAGCGCTTGGCCAGCACAATGCCGCTGGCGCGCCGCGGATCATTCGTGATCTGTGCACATTGATCTCCGCAGTCGAGTAAATGCAGGTCGAATTGGCCAAACCGGCGGAACGGGGTGTGCGTCATGTCGGAGGCGTCGCAACAAATCCAGGCAAGATGTGGAAATTTCTGCCGGAGCGTCAGGCAGGGCTCAGAGCCTATGTCAATAGCGGCGAGCGTCTGCTCGATCATCGTCAATTCGCCTTGGCGCACCATCCACAAATCCTCATCGCCAGAATAAACGTTCAGGATCGGTATTCAGAACCGTTGTCGCCAAGCCAAGCCGTTGATGGGTCGAATGCCACTCCCAGACGCCCTTACGGTGATCTTTGCGGAACAGCTGCCATGCCGCCCCAGTCCTGTCGTGGCGCAGCAGGGCGACCTCGACGAGGCCGCCCTCCGCATTGATATTGCCTGAGCAACACGAGCTCTCGACCAGATAGCCGCCAGGAACCGCAGTCACCTCTGGCGAGACATATCGGTAGCGCTCGCGCTTCGTGAGTGCGCGCACGATTCGCCATCGATCGAGCTCGTTGGGATGCGCAGGCAAGCCGGAATGATGTCTTCTGATGATTGCCGCGTTCATTCCGCAACCCCCTAGAATGCAGAGATTTCTGCCTCGATGCCGCCAACCACCAACTGCTTGCCGAAGTCGACCATATAAATGAATAGGTTCGCTTCCGTATGGCGACCGATCTGGACGATCTCACCAACGTGCCCGACGCTGACCAGACACTCTTCCGGCGACGCGTCCGGAAAGGAACCGTCGTTGAGCAGATCTATCGCCGCCTTGACACGTTGGCCTGAGTGGTATCTTGGCAGTCTTGGTTCGATCATCGGGATGCCGCTCCTGGCAAGGAAGGCCCCTCGCCTTCGTGGCTTCGCCTGACTAGATCGAGCTCCTTGCCTTTCATGCCGACGCGATAGCCGGAGCCGAGGAATTCGACCCCATAGATATAAAATTGTTGTAGGAACGTGCCGATCGAGACGACATAGCCAAGCTCACCTTTCTTGACCAGAACCTCACCGATCTCCTTGCCCAGGTAGGTGCCGTCGTTGCGGATGGTGCGGTTGGCCCGCACCTTGTCGCCATAATCAAACAAGGGGGTGTCCGTCAGCTCGACGATCTCACTATCGCGGGCGATGTTGCTCATGCTGTCGTCCCCGTTCCACAGTTCGATACAACGTCTCGCCAACGCCCTGCCTCACGGACCCCCTTATCATTATCCCCGATCAACCGCGTCGATCCCCGCACGGCGGCGCGACTTGCGATCACGGATTGCATGAACCTTTCGAGACTCCGCTGCAGCAGCATCGACGCACGCAACTTGAAATCAAGATGCTCGAGATAATTATCCGTGAGCCCATGGTTGATGTTGAACAAGCGCTCGATGCGGCACGCGGATCCGTCATCGACGGAGGCATGGTTGAGCCGGCCGCGAGCCGCGTGTTTCAGCGCCATGCGCACAGCCGGCGGAGTCGGCCTGATTACCCCGGCAAGTGAGGGCATTGTGGACGTCACCATTCACGGTCCCGTCCTGGGCACAAGCATCCCATAAAAACACCTCGGCGCCGATCTTGTCGAGGCGAGCCCCACCAGTCTCTGGACAGCTGCATCGGTTCTCGAGTTGCGCGAGACGCAAGCAGCCGCAAGAGCGTTGAACGAGAACAGGACGGCGCACGCCAGGGCCATAGCGGCCAAACCCGGGCTTGCTGGCGCCGAGAGCGCCACTCGGCAGGAAAAAGCTTCTCCGCATCACGTGATCGGGTGCGAACGCGTTGGCTTGGCGCAGGTAGATTTTCGGCACGTCGATAGGATCACCCTGCCGCCCCTGAGATGATGCTAGGTCAGCTCGACACCGCACGACCAACGCAGGAGTCGGTGAGGACGCCCTCGTTTCTCTCGAATGGCGGACTGAACAACGACTTGAGCATGAATGTCGCCGGTTCAAGGATGGCTGCAGGGGACTGGATCGGTGTCGCGGAAGACGCCTCCAGCGAATTCGAACCGAGACGCTCAGGAGAGCGGGCTCCGGGCGGACAGGACGCTGTCCCGCCGACGCCCGCGTATGACTTGGTAGCTGGCGAATAGCTTGGCGACCAGGGCGAGCCTTCCATCCGGTTCGAGAAGGCAACGGCCGCGGCCGCCGGCCGTCAATGCGGAGCATCAACCGCCCGAGTTTCTGAACCCCTAGTGTCGTCATGACATCCATCGTGGCCCTTAAGCAGGCTCCTGGTGACGCGGCAGCGCCGCGTCGAGCACGCATGTATTGTCAACGGGGCAAACCGCCACGCATTGTGGCTCGTCAAAGTAGCCGGCGCACTCGGTGCATTTCTCAGGATCAATCAGGAAAACGCCGGCTCGCTCGGAAATAGCGAGGTTCGGGCATTGCGTTTCGCACGCCGAACAGCCCGTGCATTGCGACGCGATGATCTTGAACGGCATTATTTGAACCCATCCTCAGGCGGCGGAAGTCAGCGCGTTGGAGCAGGCCGCCGCATCGACCCTTTCAACGTGATTGATCTTCCCCTCATTGACTTTATCGAGATAGAGTTTGAACCAGGCGGTGAGCGAGCCATCGATGAACTCGTAGGCGTACCGACCGACCGGTTCTATGCCGGCCTTGATCAATTCGGCCTTCGGGCAGCCGCCGATCTTTGACACGAATATGGCGTGGCAATCCTTGATGGCGCCGATGGCGATTTCGAGCTTGCTGTCCTCGCCATGACCACCTTGGCAATAGGAATGGATTGCTCGATGGCCAACGTATTTCGCGCCTGAAGTCGAGAGCTCGTAGACCTGGAACTCCTTGGCATGACCGAAGTGCTGGTTGATCAATCCCGAGCCCTTGGTTGCAACCGCCACCAGCACCTTGATTTTGCTGGACGCGCTGGCGAGCCGCGCAAGCGCCTCCTGCTTGGCCACAAGGTTCGCGGTGCGCGCCTTCTCAACCTTAGCCTGATACTCCTTCCGGGCCTGCTCGTCGTATTTGATGTCCATCGCCATGATTTTTTCCATGGTGAACTCCGCGCCACGGTCCTCCCCGAGCAGTCCGACGGCGTCGGCCCGGCACTGGCGACAGTGACGCATCATGTTCATCTCGCTTTCGCAGCTATCCTGCAATGCTGTCACTTCCTGTGCAGTCGGGCCGCGTTGCCCCCTGAGGCCGAAGACGGTCCCATGCTCCGGCGACGATATCAGCGGCATCACGTTATGCAGGAAGGCGCCGCGCGACTTCACGGCTTTGTTAACCTCGACCAGATGCTGATCGTTAATCCCGGGGATCATCACCGAGTTGACCTTGCACAGGACGCCGCGCGCGGTGAGCATCTCCAGCCCTTGGAGCTGTCGATTGCTGAGTATTCTTGCAGCTTCAATGCCGGTGCAGCGCTTGTGGCCGTAAAAGATCCACGGATGGATCTTTGCACCAATTTCGGGATCGATCATGTTGATCGTGATCGTCACGTGGTCGACATTGAGTCTCGCGATTGTGTCGACATGATCGGGTAGCGCAAGGCCGTTCGTCGAGAGGCACAGCTTGAGATCTGGCGCGAGTCTATTGACGAGCTCGAATGTCCTGAATGTCTTGTCCGGGTTCGCGAGCGGATCGCCAGGACCGGCAACGCCGACCACGCTCATCTGAGGGATCGCGGAAGCGACCGCCAGCACCTTCTTGGCGGCCTGCATCGGCGTCAACTTTTCACTGACAATGCCAGGACGCGATTCGTTGGCGCAATCGTACTTACGATTGCAGTAATTGCATTGGATATTGCAGGCGGGTGCGACGGCGACATGCATGCGGGCATAATGGTGGTGCGCCTCCTCGCTGTAACACGGATGGTTCTTCACCTTTTCCCAGATCTCAATTGGCAGATTGGCGATGCCAGCCTGAGATCCGCAGTTTGCCTTACCGCTGCCACCGATCGTACCGCAGCCCTTGTGCGTCGCCATGACTTGCAAGGTCTCGCTGATCTCGCCGCCGCAGGATACCTGGTGTTGCGCTGAAGTACTCATCGTTCCAATTCTCTTCGCAAGCCGAACCCTTTCGGCAAGCATCCCCAGAGTCTTTCTGGGAAGCCAAGAGCAACTGGCGTGCCATTCCTGCAGAATGAATTTAACAGTTCGCTTTCAAGCACTTAGCTAAGCGCTGGTCGATTGTTAGCTTTACCAATTCATGTTGGAAAGCTGACAGGGATTGCGATCACAACAGCGCTGACACCATTGTTTTGAGGCCCGGCAGGCTGCTCAGCTATGGCTTCGGCAAGCGGCAAGCGGGTGGCGTCGTTTGAAAGTTGATCTTCCGTCAGAATGTGACGCCTAGGCAAAGCACAATCCGCAAAAGACGTTCCGGGCGCTTTGAAGGACAGGTTGATAAGGCGAGCCTAGAAGCAGAGAAAGCAGTCCTGTGACTGACCTATGCCATGGAAGATCACGCGGACCCCCGGCGTGATGTTCCGGAAGGGCATTGTCAACCAGGTGAAGAGAAACGCCCGCTTGCCAGGGTCAGCGATCATCACGAAGGTTGATACTTCTGAGCCTGCGATCTGGGCCGGCGCGCGACTCAAGCATCAAAGCTGAACCTTATCGAGTCCAGCCATTGGCCCGACGCTGTTAAGACGCGCGGAATGCAACGAGCGGCCTGGCGGTCGCCGAAAAGGGGGAGGTCGCGAAGGCCTCCCCATTAACGCCATTGCGCTGGCCGGATGCCTCGATGCTGCGCCCCGGCCAAGATACTGCCTTTGGCCCGCGCGGCAGCACGATCTTGGTTCCGAACAAGGCTGCATGGGCTGTCGCGTTGACCGGTACGCGCGCACCGCGCCCGCCAAGACTTCCCTGGACATCCCAGTTTGACGACGTCCGTAGACACGGAGCGTTCATTTTTCGGTTGCTTCGCCGCCGCGCTTCTTGGCGTTTATGGTGATTGGTAGGGTGGTGTCGCTCGCCATCTCCGGTAGGTCGAGCACCCAGCCGTTTGCGATTTTAATCCAACCACCCCACAGCGTCTCGTGCTCCCAATCGACGATCGGTTCCTCAAGATCTTTCTTGGGTACATAAATCGAAAGGCCTGTCTCGGGCGAACGACGAATCATAACCTTCATAGGGGCTCTGCAGGTTGCGAACTCTCGCCCGCACGCTCCTGACACGCGCGCCACAAGGCTCTCTGTTTGGAAATAATGTGCGCCAGGACTTGCAGCACACGACCGATCTCATCCGGCGCCGTCTCTCGCGAGAGCGAGAAGCGCACCGCACCGCGCAAAAAGGTCGGTGGTACTCTCATCGCGCGCAGGACATGAGACGGCTCCATCGAGCCGCACGCGCAGGCTGAACCGAGTGAGGTGGCAATTCCGTCACGATTCAGGTGGTGGACGATGGCCTCCGCTTCGAGACGCTCGAAGGCCATGTTAGAGGTATTTGGCAGGCGGTTTTTGATATCACCAAGCACGATGCAACCGCCGAGCGCGAGAATGCCACGTTCCAGCCGGTCGCGAAGCGCGCAAATCTGGATCTGATCTTGTATGAGGTGTGCCGCCGCGAGTTCCGCCGCCTTGCCGAGCCCAACAATGCCTGGGACGTTTTCGGTGCCAGCGCGGCGACGCCGCTCTTGCGCGCCGCCGAAGATCAGCGGCCGGAACTTAATGTCATTGCGCACGTACAGCGCGCCAATGCCCTTCGGACCATGCAGCTTGTGGCCGGAGAGCGACAGCATATCGATATCCGTCGTCTTCAGGTCAATTGGAATGCGCCCGACGGCCTGGACTGCATCGGTGTGAAAGAGCGCGCCGACTGAGCGCGCCATCTTGGCGAGGGACTTCACCGGAAAGATCGTACCGGTCTCATTATTGGCCCACATGATCGAGGCGATTGACGTACGCTCCGACAAGGCGTTGCCATAACTCTCGATGTCCAATCGACCGCTTGCATCGACCGGAATGACGTGGATCTTGATTCCTCGTCGGCCCAGCTCCTGGGCAACAGACAGCACGGCCGAATGCTCAACGGCCGTTGTGACGATCTCGTCGCGTCCTTCCTGCACGGCGAGCGCGGACAGGATCGCAGTGTTGTCAGATTCCGTCGCGCCGGAGGTGAAAACGATCTCGTGATCGAATGCCGCGCCAATGAGAGCCTGCACATTTCGGCGCGCCTGCGTCAATGCGGGCGCAACCTCAATGCCAAATGCATGCCCGGAGGACGCATTGCCGAATTGCCCAGAGAAGAACGGCAGCATCGCGGCAACCACCAAGGGATGTGCAGGGGTCGTGGCGTTATTGTCGAGGTAAATCGGCCGCACGGAGAGTTCGCTCTGCACTTAATGCCTCACTTTCGCAGCTCCGGGGAGCGGGATCAGGCGGACAAACTCGCCGAGCCGCTCGATCAGGCGCGCCTGAATGGTCGCGAGCGTCGTGCCCGCAAGCTTGCATACCATGCAAGCGCCAGCGAGCCTGACCATGATCTTATTGCCGTCTATTGCGACGAGCTCACAATCTCCCCCATCACGCCTGAGGCTTGGCCGACTCTCATCGAGCACGGCGCGGACAATCCGCTCGCGATCGGCAGGCTCGATAGTCGAACACTGCTTCGTCCGTTCAGCCTTCAGGCCCATGTTCGATGCTCCTTCCATTGCCAATGGTCCCAAGGCGACTCAGCTGAATGATTTGCCGCAGGAACAGCTCGATTTGGCATTTGGGTTATCGAAGCGGAACCCTGATCCTTCGAGGGACACCACGAAATCGATTGTGGTGCCGTTGAGATGCTCCCGGCTTGCGTTGTCGACGAACACTTTTATCCCGCCTTGCTCGAACACTGTCTCATCGGAGCTCGGCTCATGAGCAAGACCCATTTTATATGTGAATCCCTGGCAGCCGCCGCTTTCGATCATGATCCGCAAACCGCTAGTCGGCTGCGCAGTCGAGGAGATTGCGGCCTTCAGTGCCTTGATGGCGCTATCCGTCAGGTGGATCATCTCTGGCTCGCTCTCGCTTCTGTCGCAAGGCACAAATCGCAAATCCCATGCCAGTCGAAATGCAGCTGGGATCAGCTTGTTCTGCGGGACCCAGCATTCGATTTGCGACTTGTCGGATTCGCGACAGGCGGGTTTCCAGCATCGCGACGTGATCCAGCCGAGACCTCGTGATGCTGCCAGCACGTAACCATGCACATCGCGCCCAAACGCCGCTTACGCTCTACGTCGCGGCAGACACAGGGGGACGGCAAACAACTTGCATGAAGGTCGCGGACACGTCGCATTGGGCGACGCGTGCACACCACACTTGATGAGGAGCCTTCCATGACCTCGATCGACAACACCGCTCTTGGCCCGCTGGACAAGGAGGGGCGGTTGCTGAATGCGGTGCTTAAGAGCGAAACAACGAAGTCGGGGCGATTTGGATTTCGAGGCGACATCGCGCTGAAGTTCCAAGCCCAGCTTGCCGACGAAAAGCGACCGCCGGACTATTCCATCGAACAAGTTCTTGCAATCGCGCAGGAAGGTGAACCGACCATCCCAGTGCTTGCCGGATATCTGCATTCCTTCGCGTATCTACCCGAGGCCGCGAAGGTGCTGGATGGCGGGCTGAGCCCCAACGGCAGCTATTTCATGTTCTGCAACAACATTGATCTGCTCGCGAAGTACCGCACCAAGATAGGTGACATCACCTTCCGCATTCTGCCTTGCGACGAATCCACTGTGTGGAAAGAAATGATGGACCTCGCCGGCGTCGATAAGAATGACATCAAGAAGCTCGGTACGGCCGGTAGGCTCGATTACTTGCTCGACGCGGCCAAGGACATCGGCGGATCATACAAGGAGATCTCATACGAGGACGGGCTGACTAAAATGGAACCGGTAAAGAACAGAAGCGAAAACCGCCCCGTCTGAGAAAGCGCCTCAAGACCCTCTCTCGCCAGCTCTACGAGTCTGCCGCAAAGAGAGTCACTGCAGCGGCATCGCGTGGGACTGGCTTTGACAAACCCTCGTGATGCACTTCTCGGTCTACGTTTTGGGGATCACGCGGCCACTCTGCTAGAGCGTTAGCCCACCTGACTGAATCGTTGGGGATTCACAAATCAGCGTTTTCGGTGATTCAAGCTACCCGCCGGGACGGGACGCTGGCGGGCATGGCGAAGCCGCTGTCGATGGACCTTCGTGAACGAGTGCTTGGCACCCTTGCGGGCGGCGTCTCCGGCCGGCATGCTGCCGAGCGGTTTGGAGTAAGCGCGGCGAGCGTCAGCCGGTGGCGGATACGCCAGCGGGAGCAAGGGGATGCCCAGCCAAGGGCTCAGGGCGGCGATCGCAAGTCCCATCGGATCGATGCCCATCAGACGAGGATTATGGCCTTGCTCAAGGCAACCCCTGACATCACCATCGAGGAATTGCGTGACAGCCTATCAACCGTGATGCCTTCGAGACTTACGTGTGGAAAAGGTGCTCATCCCCGAACTTCCGCAAGACGCGATTGTCATCATGGACAACCTCTCCAGCCATAAAGGGCCGCGCATACGCCAGATGATCGAAGCCGCCGGCGCAACGCTCCTCTATCTTCCGCCCTACAGCCCCGACCTCAACCCGATCGAGAACGCATTCGCCAAGCTCAAAGCAAATTTGCGAAAGGCCGCCGAAGTACGGTCAATGGTCTCTGGGAAGCTATTGGTCGCATCGTCGACACCTACACGCCCGCAGAATCCACAAACTACTTCGAGGCCGCAGGGTACTTGCAACCTGATCGGCTAACGCTCTAGCGGTCATTTCAGAGGGCTGATCCACGGTGGTGGATCGTCTTTGGCGTTGCGCTCGAGGCCTTTGCCGGCCTGGCGGCGCTCAGATGTCGCGCGAGGAGCGATCACTATGCTGATGTTAAAGGAACGACCGCCCGGCGATCCGGACGCTCCGCGGCTGGCCGATCTCCGTGCCGCAGAAAGCCGGCGCCATCCGCGAATTCGGGAACATTCCTCCAAGAGGCAATACGCAGTTCAATCCTGATTGCCGCGCCGCAGTGATTACACGATTGACGCGAGCCCCTGATACCAGACGCAATTTCTCCGCAGGGGATGGCGGCCGACGCGGCCTCGCACCATTGAGCCACGTCCCGGGATGTCGCCAAATTTCATTGCGAATGATACCGGCCGCAAACCGCTTCGCAAGCGGTGCATACCTAATACCCTTACGAACAGGCTCTTTTGTGCGTCTTCTACTGTAGCGATGCCATGCAGTGCGGCGACAGCATCAAGGCGAATACTGCTGTGTGGCGCGTATTCCTCCAATGCAGCCGCAAGCGAGCCGACGGCGCGGCTCACGGATGCACATTCGCATGACAATGTTTTGGTGGGACGAAGAACGCGATGCGCGCCCGTGACGCTGACACAAAGCATGTCAGGTTACATACCGGGGACCCTATTGGGCGTATGATGTTTTCAACGATTTTTCATGTGCTTAGTGCGCGCGGAGAGCCTGGCACGATGATTGCTAACTCAATGCAGCGACAAGGTCGCGCAACAACTAACTTTGGAGACAATCATGGTGCTGTGCATGGCGTCCCCGGCTCCTTCGCTCAAAGTCGAGAACTGGCTGCGTGGCGAGCCCCTCACGAACTTCCGGCCAGGGAAAGTGCACATCGTCGAATTTTGGGCAAGTTGGTGCGGCCCATGTGTGGGGGCGATGCCCCATCTCATAGAGCTGCAAGCAAAATACAAAGACGAAGGTCTTGAGATCGTCGGAGTCGCAGCTACGGAACAAGCACCAACGGCGGATGAGGCTCGCACCAAGTTGGACGCATGGTTGACTGAAAAGTTCTCAAATCTGAACTATCGAATCGGGTTCGACAGTACAGGCGAAATGAACAAGCTTTGGATGGATGCCAGCTCTTCTCTTGGGGTTCCGACATCGTTCGTCGTCGACCGTGACGGCCACATTGCCTTTATCGGTCATCCGATCCAACTGGACGACGTCTTGCCGAAAATTATCAATGGCACTTGGCGCGGCAGCTATCAAGCTAAAGCCGCTGATGCGAAACGAATTGCAAAAAACGAACGCATAGCTCGCGAACTCTCAATCCTTCGGACAGTTCGACCGGCGATGGAAGCAAAGGATTGGCAGACAGCGCTCTCAGCGATCGAAGAAGGCATTGCCGCGATGCCGGACAATCTCCACTTGCGGGAGATTCATGCGGATCTGTTGCTTCACAAAATGCACGACACGGCGACCGGGTTCCAGGTCTTACGCCAACTGGTTCGAGATGCGATTGATAAACAGTCAGAGGCTGTGCGTTGGCTGATTGCCGTGATGACGCAAATCTTTGATCCGGAGAACGATAGGGCCCACCTTCCGCGTGCGGAACGCTTTGCGCTCGGCGGCGATGTGTCGGAACATATCCTCAATTCTGTGCACGCCAGCGACGGCCTCACCGTTTCTTCTTATAGGATGGTCGCTCAGTACTATTACGAGAGTGGTGACGAGCAACGCGCGATCGAGCTGATCGAGCGGGCAATGACATTGCTAGACGATCCGAAAGCAATGCCGAACGAAATGAGGGAAGGTGCGAAAAAGTATCATATGCCGCAGTTGTTGCAAAGCTTGGCCAACTACAGGGGTGAGAAGGTTTGCAGCGGGTCTTGTTCGATTTCGCAGGAAGCGTCTCCTGGACCCAAAGTACAGCCCCAGGAGGAGACATGAAGAGAGATGTTAATCGAAGATGCACAATCGAGGATAAGTAAGCGCATTCGAAGCGCTCGCGACCAGCAGAACGTCTAGGATCATTTAGGCGATTGCGAACGCAAGTCACAAGGAACGCCTAGCCCACAACAAGCGATGCGACGCTCTACGGCCCGTCTTTGCTGGGTGTGTCGCGTTACTGCTTGTATTCAAGGGATGCCGCTGGCCGTTTTACATGCTCGATTTTGTAGCTCGAGACTTCAATCGGTTATTCACATCGCGCATTACTCACGCAGTTATGTTCGCCTTGCAGTACTAACGGTCCCCTTCTTCAATGCAAGCAGGCGTGGTATTCGATCTGCCCGTCTTCTTACGGTTGCGCAACTGCATATGCTGATCCAGTGCACTATTGGGCTACGATAGACCGAAACAGAACTTCTTGTTCCTGAAATGGAGGTGGGGTTCAGATAGTACTGAAGGCGACTTGAGAATGTCCGTTCTCGAATGCTTCAAACCATTGATCCGTGGCTCTTTAGCATCAATTGTTGCGACAACGATACCGCATAAGTCGCCGTCATGTTCACGATCACCAAACGCACGACTAAAACCACCACGGCCTTCGGGGCCCAGGGAGGCGTGCGCGTGTAGTCGTCGACTAGAACGCAATCCACTCTACCGAAGCCCCGCCCTCGTTGGCCCGGGGCTTTTTTGTTGTCTGAATTCTCAAATCAATGGAGGACAAAGTGAGTAACGATCCCGTCGTCGCGATTGTCGGCGTCACCGGTGCGGTGGGCGCCGAATTCATCGCCACCATGGACAAGCGCGGCTTTCGCGTCGGCAAGCTCAAGGCACTGGCCAGCGCCCGCTCGGCGGGCAAGACGGTGTCGTTCCGCGGGCAAGACGTCGTCATCGAGGAGCTGACCGAACGCGCCTTCGAAGGCGTCGACATCGCCCTGTTCTCCGCCGGCGGCAGCATCTCCAAGAAGTACGCGCCGATCGCGGTCAAGGCGGGTGCCGTCGTCGTCGACAACTCCTCCGCCTTCCGCATGGACCCGAACGTGCCGCTAGTCATCCCGGAGATCAATGCGAACCGCATCCGCGACCACAAGGGCATCATCGCCAACCCGAACTGCGCCGCCATCACGGCGCTGGTGCCACTGTGGCCGATCCATCAGAGCAACCGCATCAAGCGCGTGATCATCTCGACCTACCAGGCGGCCTCCGGCGCCGGCGCTGCCGCGATGGACGAGCTGGTCGAGTCCACCCGCGCCAACCTCAACGGGCAGGTTTATACGCCGAAGGTGATGCCGCATCCCTACGCCTTCAACCTCTTCAACCACAACACCGCGATTGCCCCTGACACCGGCTACAACGACGAAGAGACCAAGGTCATCAACGAAACCCGCAAGATCTTCGAGGACGACAAGATCGCGATCGGCGTCACCTGCGTGCGCGTGCCGGTGCTGCGGGCTCATTGCGAGGCCATCACCTTCGAATGCGAGAAGCCGATCAGCGAGGATCAGGTCCGTGCCATCATGGCGCGAGCGCCCGGCGTCAAGGTCGTTGACGACCGTGCCAAGAACTACTTCCCGATGCCGATCGACGCCTCGGGCCAGGACGACGTCCTGGTCGGCCGCATCCGCAAGGACCTCAGTGACCCCTCCGGGCATTCGATCTCGATGTTCGTGGCGGCGGACCAGCTGCTCAAGGGCGCTGCGCTCAACGCGGTGCAGATTGCAGAGCTGTTGCCGGCCCCGTAATCAGGCGCACGCCGAGCCGACAGGTCTACGCTTAGATGGACGCAACCGCCTCGGGCAGCGTCGTGAACCTCAATCCTTAGAGCGGGCCGCGAACGATACGACGCGCACAGCGGCAACAGTCATCCGTGAGGCAAGGTGAGGCCATAGAGTTGGTGAAGAGAAACGGAACTCCACCATGCGTTGGTTTAAGCGCGCAGGATCTCGAATCGGTCGTGCGGGAGTTGAGGACGTCGGTCAGTTTGCCCCCTGGTCGATATCGCACGTCATTGAGAAATTGCGTTAGCTCGCTGACGCCTCCCCGTTCTGCCAGCCAATCTTGCTCTTCAGAAATTCAAAGCCAAGCACATCGAAGCCGGCGCGCTCCTTGTTGTCCTCGCCATACCCGTGTCCGCCGCCGCCGGCTCGTAGAAATAAGCTTCATAGCCCATGACCTGGAGCTTTGCCGCCATCTTGCGCGCGTGCCCGGGACGGACGCGATCGTCGCGCCGCGTGGTCGCGATCAGGATTGGCGGATAGGGCTGGCCGCGCTTTGCGTTGTGATAGGCGGAATAAGTCTTCAGCCACTCCCGACTGCGCAGGCTTATCGGGGTCGCCATATTCCGCGATCCAGCTCGCGCCAGCGAGCAGCTTGCTGTAGCGGCGCATGTCGATCAGTGGGATGGTGCAGAACAGCGCGCCGACGCGTTCCGGGTATCGTCTCAGCATGTTGGTGATGAGGATGCCGCCGTTCGATCCGCCTTGCGCCCCGATGCGCTTCGGCTTGGTTACGCCGCGGCGAACAAGATCGGCGGCCACGGCGGCAAAATCATCGTGTGACAGTTTTTTGCCGGCGAGCCGGCCAGCATCGTGCCAGCGCGTGCCGAATTCGCCGCCGCCGCGCAAATTGGCCTGCACCGTTGTGCCGCCGCGCTCCAGCCACGGCTTGCCGAGCGACGAATTGTAGCAAGGGCTTCACCGAGAGCCCGAAGCCGCCATAGGCGGTCATGTAGACCGGCGCATCACCTGTCTCCCCAGTGGGACCGGTCTGCACATAAGGAATGCGCGCGCCATCGATCGAGATCGCTCCGTGCTGAGTGACCAGGAGCCCCTCGGACGTGAATGTCTTCGGCGCCGGCCTCAGCACCGTCGGGCTCGCGATGCCTCGCTCGAGCAGCATCAGGGACGGGGGCGTCAGCGGATCCTGGGCATTGGCGAGCGGGTCGCCATTGCTCTCGGACTCATGGGAATCGAAGCGCCTGACCTCGATGACGCCGATCCCGGGAAGTTCGCTCAGCGTCTCGCGACTCCAGGCCGCCGCTGACGGCGTGCAGATCTCGAACATTGGCCGCAACTCGTCGAGAAGGGAGAGAAGGAGCTTGCCGTCGGGCCTAGAAGAAACCCTGCAAAGCGCGGCGCGGGTCTGGTGCGAGCACCACCGCAAATTGCGGTCGCCGGCGAGGAAGGCCGATAGCGAGATGCCAAGCACGGTGTCCGGCGCGTGCGTCACGCCGCCGATCGTCCAGGCCGAGCGCAGCTTGATCACGAACCAGTCGCGGCGAATCTGCAGCCAGATGTCGGAGGGAAGATCGAGCTTGACGGTTGCCCCATCTTCGGTGCCGAGCCAGACGTCGAAGTTGAAGAAGTCCAGCCGGTCGATGAACCAGACCCGTGGGGTCTCAGCGGTGAAGTCGACGTGGCAATAGGCGCTCATGCGATGGGGCGTCGTTTCGAACACCACGCGTGCGCATTCGATCGGCTCGCCGCGTCGCCACGGCCGCACCGTCCGCGCATAGCCCGAACTTGTCACCATGCCCTCGCCAAAGGCGCTGGACAACAGCACGGTATCGGCTTGACCCAGGCTGCGCCGCCCTTGGCTTCCCCCACTACCAACCCGTTGGGCATAAAGCTTTTGGTGTTGCGGTCGAACTCGCGCAAGCTCACGGTGTCGCTGCCGCCGCGCGCCAGGCCCAGGATCACCTGCGCCGCGCCCGGCCGCGAGCTCGACCAGTTCAGGAGCCAGTCTGCGTCCTCCCGGCGGGTGAGCTCGTCGATGTCGAGCAGGGTTTCCCGGGCAGGCTCGCCTTTGCGAAACTCGTCCATCGTGGTCCGCCGCCACAGCCCGCGCGGATTGCCGGCATCCTTCCAGAGATTGGAGAGCAGGCCGCCGCACCGGCTGACATAGGGGATGTTGTCCGGCCGGTCGTAGATCGCCGCGAGCGTGTCACGATCGGGTTCGAAAGCAGGTCCACCGAATTTGTCCAGCGTCAGCCGGTTCTGCCGTTCGACGAATTCGAGCGCACGCTCGCCTTCGATCTGTTCCAACCATAGATAGGGATCATCATCTGGAATCGAGGCCGTTGGCCTTTCAATCCGCGACTTCAACGATACACCTTTCTTGACCACGATTCACTCCAAGTTTGGCGCTGACGCGCACTTTCGATAGGGTTCAAGGCTTCGCATTACGAACGTTGCATCACGACTTCTACGTCTACAACCCGACGCCGCGCGAGCTTCGAGGCTCTCGACTGAATGTTGCGCCGCAGTCGCGGCGATTGGTGTTAAGACTTGCGCAACTGGAATGCAGCGGGCGAGCTGCCAGAGGTTCGAAAGGTGCTAACCAAACGCCCGCCTTCAATAGGGGTTCGAGCTCTCGCCACGGAAGGCCTTTCCATCGCGCGGCTTGCCGGGCAACAAAAGCTTCATCAGATCCAATTCGCCGTCACTCACAAACGCCTAATCTCTCACTCCAGCAGTCTCCGCGGGAAGTGACATGCTCTTCGCGAGCAAACCGACTCCGGCGACGCTAGGGCCCAGATGGAGAATGATGTGGGCTTCTCGCAGCGCCGGACCACCTCGCCCTTAAACGGAACTTTTGGTCTGGGGCCGCCGCTTGTTCTGAGCGGCCCGAGACATAGGTGACACTTGATACTGAGCACAGGAGTTTCACTGTCCGCTTTCGCGGCTCCGCCGCCCGAACTCATTGAAAAGTTAATTGGGGGCCCCCGGCTTCGAGGCCGGTGGGGCGGTCGTCGACTCGGCTGCTGCCGGTGGAGAGCGGCCGATGATGACAGTGAGCAAGCCCTGGCTCCACAGGCGCTTGGCGGCCGCTTTGGCGTCGTCCAGGGTCACCGCATCGACGACGGCGTTGCGCTTCTCGATGTAGTCGATCGGCAGCTTGTCCTGCTGATATTGCAGCAAAGCCTGCGCAAGCTTCGAGGAGGTGTCGAGCGCCAGCATCTGCGAGCCCTTGAGGTAGGACTTGGCCTCGTCGAGCTCCTTCTGCGTCGGGCCTTCCTCGGCGATCCGGCGCACTTCCTTGTCGATGGCGTCGATGGTGTCGCCGGCACGGTCGGCGCGGGTGCCGGTATTGCCGATGAAAACCGCCGAATGCTCCATCCAAAGCAGCGATTCGAACACCGAATAGGCGAGCCCGCGCTTCTCGCGCACCTCGCGAT
>NZ_JBIXJX010000033.1:0-43702 GCF_052871955.1 Bradyrhizobium sp. CAR08 | reverse complement strand
CAAGCTGCCGTAGCCGCTTGGCATCCGAGACGTCCATACCGCCGAATTTGGACTTCCAGTTGTAAAGCGTCGCTTCCGAGACGCCGTGCTTGCGTGCCAAATCGGCCGTCTTCGCACCGGCCTCATGCTCGCGCAGCACGCCTATAATCTGCTCTTCCGTAAACCTGGCTCGCTTCATTTGTCCGTCCTTCAGAAGGCCGGACTCTAACTTCAACTGGAGGAAATCGGCAGGGGCAGGTCAGCTTCTGCAGCTTTGGATGCCAAGCAGTCGTTCAACTGACGACCATGTAGCGCGAGCTCAAACCACAGGGAACTCTCTATTTATGCTCTGCCAGAAATGTCACAGAGATAACTGGTGCGAGATCGCAATGCACGATCCCTGGACCGGCCGACCAGTGATCACCTGCAACACTTGCGGCGAGTATGCCGAGTACAACAGCCTCCAGCGCAAAACGGCTCACGCGATCATGGCAGCTACCTTGGCCTGTAGCGTGAGCATAGAGGACCGGCGCGATCCCCGGGTGGTTGCTGATAGGATCTTGGATGCACTGGAGAATGCCGGCCTAACAGTCGCTCGCGCCTCAAGATGAATGGGGAGGAGCGCCGATCGGCGCCGTCTTCCAACGCATGACGACCCCCACATAGATCGAAGCCGCAATGATCGTTGACCTGACGCGGCCTGCACCTGACGGCGCCTTTCGAGGTCCATCGTCCAAAGTTTGTCTGGAACGGCAAAGTCACTGCTTAGTGCCTTGACGGAAATTGCACTCATTGACCAGAATAACCGCTGCCAATGGATCTCGTTTCCCATTCTGCCCAGCGGCGCCAGCCCCGAGAAATCCCGGGAAACAGCCCCGCCCAGACAGTGTAGCGGGAGAGCTCGGCCGGATAGACGAGGCGCCAATTTGCACAGATCCCACAGCGCATCCTCGCCATGGACGCTTGATTCGGCCGGCGAGCGCACTCCTATTCCATGCACCTTACAAGAATTTCATTGACACGCGTGGTCGCTCGTTGCCACGAGCAGCAGCCTCACCGCCGCGGCGTAGCTATGCCGGCACACTTGGGCTGACCCTGGCTGCGCAATTCCGCGGAGGACGAATAGCGAAAGCCAGCCGCTTTGGCGCAGCGCCTCCCGCCCTCCTCCCGTCGAGGCTGGCTCCTGGCGTGAGATATTCCCGCAATAACCCCCGCAGGGGATTGAATCGTACGTAGCGTCGGATTGTAGAGTGCCCCTGCTAGGTGGCTCCAATCTTCAGTCGCCCTAGAATTCCTGTGGACAAAAGCGGAGCAAGCCGATCGCGTGTGATGAGGGGTGTTCTGCCAAAGCGGCTGAGGAATCGCGCTGAGTACGAAGGGACGCTGGTCCTGTTCTGTCTACGCAAATCGCCAAGTCGCATGAGGTCACGATTGCACAGATGTAAGAAGGACCAATCCAGCATTGGAGACTTCGAAATACGATTGCGAGCGCCAAGTGCCAACGAGCCGCTGCGAGATTGATGCGCTATCCTGGAGCGGTGATGTGAGAAGACCCGATGGATCCAACACGGTGTTGCTCGTCGACCATTGTGAGGCCAATGTCGGGCAATTGTTGGCTTCAAGAATGGCGATCCTGGAAGAGCGTATATGTGCGGGGAGCCAATTGTGACGGGACTGCGCCAAAAGCCGTCATCATGGTGCGCTTATCACCATGTCCGAATGCACGTCATGCCATGGTCGGACGGACGCGCCCGTCCTTGAACGAAAGCAGACTAGAAGACAACGAGTAGTCCGGGACGAGGGCGCGGCATGGATAGCGGCTGATTGCGGCAGCAAGAGAGCTGCCGCTAGCTCCGCGAGCTGGGCATGCTCGAGATGCAGGCCTGACGATTGCCCCAGGGCCGACGCCGATGCAGGCAACAAGCCCTTTAACACACGACGAACGAGCATTGGAAACCTCATGTGATCGCCTTGGAACGGAAATGATGTGGAAGTTTAGACACGCGGCGATCGAAGATTGATCTCGGCACCTTGATTGAGCGCTACGCGGCGTTCAAACCCGATAAGCCAGCGATCCATTTCGATGGCGCGCCTCTAAGCTCACGCCCCCTTTTGGCGCATTCGAGCAGGCGGCGCGTGCTTGAACAGCCCGAGTCGGCTCGCTCCACGATCAGCTCATCCCGCGTGTTTCTGCCGTGGGGCTGCAATATGCGCGCCTTCGGACTGCGCGACAGAGAACACCTTTCACCCGGCTTGCTCGCAGTCGCACTGGATGAACAGCAAGACTAGAAAACTTCTAGGCAAGGACAAGGAATGAGGGACACTCCCTGGCTCGACGCCCAAGCTGAGCACGGAGAGACCGTAGAACGCTTCTCGGCCAAATGGTCTGCTACCTCTTAGCTGCCCCGCAATTCATTGGGCGCACCCAAGCAATAGAGAAGCGCCTGACGAAGGCCGAACAAACTCTGCCGGACTACAAACTTTCGTATAGTCCTCCAAAACCTTTTCGACGCGGAGGGTTTACCTCCATACAGTTGAGCAATCGACGCAATGCCTGTAGAGGGTCCACACTTCGGCAGTTCGAGAGCGTGACGCTCCCACATCTGAAGAGCCAGACGCGATCGACCTCGTCGATTGGAGAATGACATTAGCCTGCGCAGAGGAATCATTTGTTAAACCAAGAGAGCAAACGGCGGGTCGCTCTAATCACCGGCGTGACCGGCCAGGACGGCGCCTATCTTGCTGAATACCTGTTGTCGCTCGGCTACATCGTGCACGGCGTAAAACGGCGCTCGTCCTCGTTCAACACCGCACGGATCGATCATCTCTACCAGGACCCGCATCTCGGCAATGTGCCGTTCCTGATGCATTACGGCGACATGACGGATTCGACCAACCTGATCCGTCTCGTGCAGCAGATCCGGCCGACCGAGATCTACAATCTCGCCGCCCAGAGCCACGTCGCCGTCAGCTTCGAGAGCCCGGAATACACCGCCAATGCCGACGCGATCGGCGTGTTGCGCCTGTTGGAAGCGATCCGCATCCTCGGGATGGAGAACGAGACGCGGTTCTACCAGGCCTCGACGTCGGAGCTCTATGGCCTCGTGCAGGAGGTCCCACAGAAGGAGACCACGCCGTTCTATCCGCGCTCGCCTTACGGCGTGGCCAAGCTCTACGGCTACTGGATCACGGTGAACTACCGCGAAGCCTACGGCATGTTCGCCAGCAACGGCATCCTGTTTAATCATGAGAGCCCAATCCGCGGCGAGACTTTCGTCACCCGCAAGATCACCCGCGGCGTCGCCCGCATCGAGCTCGGGCTGGAGCAGACGCTCTATCTTGGTAACCTCGAGGCCAAGCGGGACTGGGGTCATGCCAAGGATTATGTCGAAGGCATGCACAAGATCCTCCATGCCGACAAGCCGGACGATTTCGTGCTCGCCACCGGCGAGATGCGCTCGGTGCGACAGATGGTCGAGCTTGCCTTTGCCGAAGTCGGCCGCCGTATCGAATGGCGCGGCAAAGGCATCGACGAGACCGGCGTCGATACCAAGAGCGGCAACACCGTACTCCGGATCGATCGCACCTATTTCCGCCCCACCGAGGTCGATCTCCTGGTCGGCGATGCCAGCAAGGCGCGCAAGGTACTCGGCTGGACGCCCAAGCGGACGTTTGCCCAACTCGTCGCGGAAATGATGGCGAGCGACCTGGCGGATGCCAAACGGGATGTGGCCAGTGGCAAACGCACCATTTGAGCTGAAGGGCAGAAGCGTCTACGTCGCCGGCCACCGCGGCATGGTTGGCAGTGCGCTGGTGCGCCGGCTGGGGCGGGAGGACGTGAATCTCGTCACGGTGGATCGGCGCGACGTCGATCTCTGCAACCAGGCCGCCGTGTTCGACTGGTTCGCCAAGACGCGGCCAGAGGTGATCTTCGTTGCTGCCGCCAAGGTCGGCGGCATTGTCGCCAACGACACGCTGCGTGCCGAATTCATCTATGACAACATCGCGATCGCGGCGAACGTGATCCATGCCGCGTATCTCAATGGCGCCGAGAAGCTGATGTTTTTGGGCTCGTCCTGCATCTATCCGAAGCTGGCGCCGCAGGCCTTGCGCGAGGACACGGTGCTATCAGGTCCGCTGGAGCCGACCAACGAGCCCTATGCGATCGCCAAGATCGCCGGCATCAAGATGGTGGAGGCCTATCGCCGCCAGTTCGGCAGCGACTTCATCAGCGTGATGCCGACCAATCTCTACGGCCCCGGCGACAATTATCATCCCGAACAGAGCCATGTCGTCGCGGCGCTGATCCGGCGCTTTCACGAGGCGAAGGTCGCGGGTGCCAAGAGTGTTGCCGTGTGGGGCACCGGCACGCCACGGCGCGAATTCCTCTATGTCGACGACATGGCAGACGCCTGCGTGTGCCTGATGAAGACCTATTCGAGCGCAGAGCTGATCAACATCGGCACCGGCGAGGACATCACCATCGCCGAGTTCGCGCGCGTCGTCGCAGAGATCGTCGGCTACAGCGGCGAGATCGCCTTCGACAGCTCGCGTCCCGACGGCACGCCGCGCAAGCTGCTCGACGTCAGCCGCCTCGCAAAGCTCGGCTGGCGCGCGAGGACACGGCTTACAGATGGAATGCGGCAGACCTACCAGGACTTCTTAGCGGTATCGGCCAAATCGGACAAAAGGAGAGAATCATGCAGCTGTTAATTGCTGACGGCGCTCATTGTCCGATTGCCAGAAAGTTGCTTCAGATCGCCTGGCGACTTCGATTGGGCTTCCGGTGTTGCTTTGAGTTCGCGCACGCCGAGTGACGCGTGCGCGATGGTAGGCCGGCACGACTACACCGGTCGATAAATAGCGAGCGAATTGGTCAGGCGCGTCTTGCGAGACGGTCTGTTTTGAAGTTGAGGTAAACTGGTTACCATGTGCGGAATTGTAGGCATCTTGGGGCGCGGTCCGGTCGCGGATCGCCTCATCGATTCACTTAAACGACTGGAATATCGCGGCTACGACTCAGCTGGCATCGGAACGCTCAAAGGAAATCATATCGAGCTTCGACGCGCCGAGGGAAAGCTGAAAAACCTTGAAACACGTGTTCGCTGCCATCCGCTTTCAGGCCATGTCGGGATTGGGCACACGCGCTGGGCTACTCATGGCAAGCCAACCGAACACAACGCTCATCCGCATGCAACGGACAATGTTGCAGTCGTCCATAACGGCATAATCGAGAACTTCCGGGAGCTGCGCACGGAGCTGAAACAGCATGGCGCCTGTTTCGCCTCTGAAACAGACACGGAGGTGGTGGCGCATCTCATCGACTCTTATCTGAAGAATGGCAGCTCGCCGCAGGAGGCAGTAAAAGCGTCGCTGCCGCGGCTAGTGGGCGCGTTTGCGCTTGCAATTCTGTTCAAGGGCCGACACGACCTCATGATCGGTGCGCGCAAGGGCTCACCACTCGCGATCGGGCATGGCGAAGGCGAAATGTATCTCGGATCGGATGCTATCGCGCTCGCGCCCCTTACCGACTTGATCACCTACCTTGAGGATGGCGATTGGGCTGTGCTCAACCGCAACTTCAGCGTGGTCTACGACGCACAAGGCACAGTCGTCCGCCGGGATGTGGTGAACTCTGGCGCGTCGTCGGCACTCGTCGACAAAGCGAACTACCGCCACTTCATGGCGAAGGAAATCCACGAACAGCCAGAGGTGATCGGGCAGACGCTGGCGCATTACGTCGATATTGCCCGCGAGAGCGTGGCAGTGCCGCAGGAGCTTCCGTTCGACTTCAATGACATCGGACATATCTCGGTCACGGCTTGCGGTACGGCAGGCTACGCCGGCCACATCGCCAAATACTGGTTCGAGCGGCTGGCTCGTATTCCGGTCGAGCTCGATGTCGCCTCCGAATTTCGGTATCGTGAGGCACCGATGCGCCAAGGAGATCTTGCTATCTTCATCTCGCAGTCCGGCGAGACCGCCGATACGCTGGCCGCGCTCCGCTACGCCAAATCGCAAGGTCTGCATACCCTCTCGATCGTGAACGTACTGAGTTCGACCATTGCGCGCGAAAGCGGGACAGTGTTGCCGACATTCGCGGGGCCCGAAATCGGTGTTGCCTCGACCAAGGCGTTCACATGCCAGCTGGTCGTCCTGGCGGCGCTGGCGGTCGCTGCCGGCAAGGCCCGCGGTGAATTGTCGGAGGGCGACAGCACCGATCTGGTACGCGAGCTGATCGAAGTTCCTCGGCTCGTTTCAGCGGCGCTGGCCAACGAGCCGCAGATCGAGAAGCTCGCACGCGACATCACCAAATCGCGTGACGTGCTATATCTTGGTCGCGGCACGTCGTTTCCACTGGCCATGGAAGGGGCACTGAAGCTGAAGGAGATATCCTATATTCACGCCGAGGGCTATGCGGCCGGAGAGCTCAAGCACGGCCCGATCGCCTTGGTCGACGAGAGTGTTCCCGTAATCGTCATCGCTCCTTCCGACCGGGTGTTCGAAAAGACGCTCTCGAACATGCAGGAGGTCGCTGCACGCGGTGGCAAGATTATCTTGATAACCGACGCTAGGGGAGCCGCAGACGTGTCCATGGATTCACTCGCGACCATTGTGCTGCCGGAGATGGGTGCGACATTCACTTCGATTGTCTATGCGATTCCGGTGCAGCTCCTGGCCTACCACACGGCCATCCTCATAGGCACGGACGTCGACCAACCCCGAAATCTCGCGAAATCGGTAACCGTCGAATAAGGCAAAGCGATGCGACCTCGGTTGTCGTGGTCAGATTCCGAATGCGCGAGCCGCGGTCAGATCGTATCACGATGTGCCGCCCAGCTCCAGGCCCCGATGCCACCGCGAGGCTTGTGCCTGTTCTTGGCCCTGTTTACGGAGACGCCGGGTTTGGACCACATACGAACCGGAGCGCCCCTCGAAGTACGAGGCGCGCCTCGCTCGAAGGACAACGTGGCTGTTTCCAAGCACGGCCATCGGCGCCGCGCTTGATCGCCAGCGCGCTCACAAAATCCTATCCGGCGAACCTCCAGTTAGCTTTGAGCATATCGACATCGCTGGAGATCGGGCGAGATAATAGCGCAGTTTCGGCCCCAATCGCAGGCTCGCGAGCTGTTCTAGCACGACATCTCACGGAGCTCCTCGCTGCGGCTCCTATGCCAGCGATCTCGTCCTTCCCCTTTCACTGCATATCGGTACGTTTGATGAGAACTTCGGCCACGCCACAGACAACAACCTTGTCGACGACCTTGACGCCGAGAATTGCCCGAGGGTTCAGTAGCTTGAGAGCCACTCCTGCTGCACGAGCGGCATAACGAGCGAAAATTGTGAGGGTTTGCGGCAATTGCCGAAAATATGCCGGAAACGTCAGGCGCTTACGGGTTGTCGATAGTGCCCTGATGGCCGATTCGCGGCCATGAAACTGCACGCGGCTGCGGTGAGATTTTCTCGGAAGCGGCCATTTCAAAATCGAGAGGAAACTCGCCATGTCACCAGCGCCCATTGCGCACGCCTCAAATGCCAAATCGCGCATTGGCGCCATCTTACGTGCCACGAGCGGCAACTTCCTCGAGCAGTTCGACTTCTTCTTGTTCGGGTTCTACGCCAGTGCGATCGGAAACGCGTTCTTTCCATCAGGAAGCGAAACCGCTTCACTGCTTAACACCTTCGGTGTGTTCTGGCTGGGTGCCTTGATGCGACCTGTTGGTGCGATCGTGCTTGGAGCCTATATTGACCAGATTGGCCGTCGGCAAGGCCTGATCATCACGCTTTCGATCATGGCCATTGGCACGATCATCATCGCCTTTTGTCCGGGCTATGCGACGATCGGCATTGCCGCACCTGCGATCGTGCTGTTCGGACGGCTGTTGCAGGGCTTTTCTGCCGGCGTTGAGGTTGGTGGTGTTTCCGTTTACCTCTCCGAGATTGCCACTCCGGGCAACCGCGGCTTTTACACATCTTTCCAGTCCTCGAGCCAGCAGGTTGCGATCTTTGTCGCGGCTCTTATCGGATATTTTTTGAGCGAAGCACTTCCGGCCGAAATGGTTGCCGCTTGGGGCTGGCGGATCCCGTTCTTCCTTGGCTGCTTGATCGTGCCGCTTATCTTCTTCCTGCGCCGGACGCTGGAGGAAACTCCGGAGTTTCTGGTCATGAAGAACCACCCAACGGCCCGCGAGGTCTTTGCCTCCACACTTGCGAACTGGCGCATCGTCATTCTCGGCATGATGATCGCGATGCTGACGACCACGACATTCTATTTCGTGACGGTGTACACGCCTACGTTCGGCAGGCACGTATTGCAGTTGTCCACGCAGAACACGCTCTTAGTGACGCTTTTGGTCGCGGTGACGAACTTCATGTGGAACCCAATTGGCGGCGCGATTTCCGACAGAATCGGCCGGAAACCGGTCCTGCTGACCATTGCCGGCCTTGCCTTGGTGACTGCATATCCAGCGTTGTCTTGGCTTGTAACGGACCCAAGCTTTGGCAAGATGCTGATCGTGGAGATGATGTTCTCGTTTTACTTTGGCACCTATAGCGGCGCCATGTTGGGCGCTCTGGTCGAAATCGTGCCGAAGCACATTCGCACAACTTGCTTTTCTTTGGCGTTCGCACTCGCCGCGGCTCTGTTTGGCACGTTTACGCCGCTTGCATCGACTTGGCTGATCGACCGGACAGATGACAAGGCGTCGCCCGGTTTCTGGTTGATGTTTGCGGCTTTGCTCGGCATTATCGCCGCGCTCACGATTTATCCAGGAAACACCAAGAGAGTTGCGAAAGCCGTTGCGACCCGAGCGGCCTAACCCGGCGCTAAGCGCGCAATTTACCACGCGTTAGCACGCGCGCCCGCGGGACGTTGGGGGCCCAGGGCTGAACTGAAGTTGGTGCGCGACTATCCCTGCGGTGATTTTCACGATGGTGCGCGGCCGTTCTGCCGATCACGGTTCTTCCTATGTGATCTGGGGCAGTATAGGGACGAGCTGGCGGTGATGTTGACCGGGAAAGGCTGAGCTCATCAGCCAACCTCGATTCCGTCCGGTGGTCGGACGGTGCGCTGCCCGCACTTGCAGTCGCGTGAAACACGGCGGATTTCGCGCGAGGACTGGGATCCCTCGCGCGAGCTCCACGCTCTGATATTCTGTGCGGCCGCCACAAAACTCGAACGCGCACATCGTCGGGCTGCGTGAATTCCCCAGCGGACTGGTCGTCTCGAAGGTAGCGACAAGCGTTAGCGTAGCGGGCCGTCTTGTATCCTGGTCCGATACCGAGCTCTCGGCGCTCGGATACGCAGGTTGAAGGCTCACCTTCTTGGCGCATCTGCCGGGGAGTGGTCGAGAAGTTTGGTCGCGCCTGTACAACGAGCGACGGGCCAATGCGTAACCAGACCCAGGCTGTTGCTCGCTGCGCTCGATCAGCTGTGACTTCACGCACCGCGAGCTTGCGCAGATGAGGCGAGCTGTGCGAGCTCCGTTTCGAGCATAGGGTTGCGCTTGAACATAGCGTCGATCAATGCTTGGGCCGGCTGCTCGGCCGCCTCAACCCACGTCGCCTTCTCCGCTCGCGCGGAGGGCGCGAACACACGCTTGACCACGGTCGGCGATCCCCTCAGACCGCAATTGGCCATGTCATCCACGCCAGCACTTTGGGCGCTCCATTTTACGATTGTGGTGCGGGCGGCACGCAACGCATCTATCATTGCGCCGCGGCGAATTTGATTTGTTGCCTCTAACATGCTGACGAGACACGGCAGCTTGGAACCCAACACCTGGACGCCCCCTTCGCAGCGCCGTTCGGCCTCGATGGTCCGTAGCTTGAGGTCCAACGCTTTGATCGTGGAAACATAAGTGAGCTGCTGGACCCCGAGCCGCCTTGCAATGCCAGGTCCCACCTGCGCCGTATCGCCGTCGATCGTCTGCTTGCCGGTGAATATGACGTCCGGTGGGCCATATTCCTTGCCGATGTTGCGAATCGCGCTCGCCAACGCGTAACTCGTCGCCAGCGTATCGGAGCCCGCGAAGCTACGGTCGGTGAGCAGGACAGCGCGATCGGCACCAAATGTCAGTGCCTTTCGGAGAGATTCTTCGGCCGACGGCGGTCCCATTGTCAGGACGGTGACTTCGCCGCCGAATTGATCTCTTAGCTCGAGCGCAGCTTCCAATGCGAAGAGATCATAGGGGTTGATGATTGTCGGCACGCCCTGACGCATGATCGTATTCGTAACAGGGTGCACGCGGATTTGCGCGGAGTCGGGGACTTGTTTGATGCAGACGATGCTGTGCATGTACTTCTCCTAAGATGCCGAGCCGATTCCCGACGCAGCAAATGTCATACCACCCAAGGCATTTCGCCAACGAGGAATGAATGCAGGCTGACGACGAGCCGGTTGTCGCAACTGCGATGGTTTACGCACCGGCGTGATCTCAAGCTGATGGAGTCAGGGGCGGCAACGGAGCCGCAGCGATCACGCGCCGCTTCGACCCAAAGCCATTTTCAGGGCGAGTACGTTGCAAACAGACGATGACAAGACCGGCCGAAGCGAAGACGCCCTACGCGTCGCCGGCGAGTAAATCCCAACCCAAGGCACAACGCTAGCATCCCCATCATGCATCCGAGCTGGCGACCGCCTCTTTTCCACGCTCTCCTATGCCAGTCGGCCGAGCGCGCGCGCGCGAGAGAGAGAGAGAGAGAGAGAGAGAGAGAGAGAGAGAGAGAGAGAGAGAGAGAGAGAGAGAGAGAGAGAGAGAGAGAGGAGCGAGCTCGGCGCTTGGCTCAGAAGCGTTTGATCTCGATGCCGTGTCTTCGCAAGGCGTAGCCAATCTGGCGCGGGGTCAGTCCAAGCAGGCGCGCCGCCTTCGCCTGTACCCACCCGGATCTTTCCATGGCTGCGATGACGCGCTCGCGATCGGTGACTTTCGCGGCACCCACCACGGGGCGCCCGGGCGGCCCCAGCGGTGTCAGCTCGCTGCTCACCGGCTGAACGGGTGTGACGGCCTGTGTTGGCGGCATGCCCAGCCTCGCGGGCAGTGAGATTGTCGGGCTCGGCTGTCGGGCCATTTCCGCCGGTCCACACTTCCATAGCAAAGCCGACAGGCATTGCCCGTGGCAGCACGCAAAATCATCTCTTACGATCGACGATCCTCGCGCTAGCGTCGCGGTCCGCTGCACGCAGTTTTCGAGCTCACGGACGTTGCCGGGAAATCCGCAATTCATGAGGACCTCAATCGCACTTGAATCGAATACCAGAGTACGGCCGTTCTCATTGTTAAAGTTCTTCAAAAAACGAGCGGCGAGAAGCGGAATATCAGTGCGTCTTTCCCGCAGCGGCGGCAATAGCAGAGGAACAACGCTGATGCGGTAATAGAGATCGGCACGGAACTCGTTCCTTGCCACCGCCTCTTCAAGATTTTTGTTCGTGGCCGCAATCACGCGGACGTCGACTTTGATCGTCTGATTGCCGCCGACCCGCTCGAATTCCTGCTCCTGAAGCACGCGCAGAAGCTTCGCCTGGAACGAGCCCGAGATCTCTCCAATCTCATCCAGAAACAGCGTTCCCTTGTCGGCGATCTCGAAGCGCCCCTTGCGCGCGTTGAATGCGCCCGTAAACGCCCCCTTCTCGTGTCCGAACAATTCGGATTCCAGCACGGTCTCGGTGAGGGCTGCGCAATTCAGCTTGATAAAGGGGCGTTTGGCGCGCGCTGAGCGCTCGTGAATAGCCTTCGCGACCAGCTCTTTGCCGGTACCCGATTCGCCACGCAACAAAACCGTGCTATTTGATTTTGAGATCACCTCGATCTTGTCAAGTAGCGCGCGCAGCGCCGGGCTGTCGCCGATCATTCCCTCGACTTGGACCTTCTTACGGTCCCGCCCATGAGGCTTGAGCTCGGAGAGTTGCTTCTGCAGCCGGAACTCCTCGTCCATAAGGCGCCCGCGATCGCGCACAAACGAGCAATGCAGCTTCGTCGTCTGGCCCAGCAGGCTGGCGACCATCGTCAGAAGGCGGCGTTCGTCCTCGAGCTGCGCACGCGTCCCGTTGTCCGCGATGCGGTCGATGCTCAGCGTACCCACAACTTTGCCGTCAACGTCTATAGGAACGCCGATGAACGCAACACGCGTATGACCGCCGGCATCTAGCATATCGACCTCCGAAGAACTGAAGGCCGAATGCAGCGCTACATTCTCCACAATGAGCGGCTGCCCCGACGCGACGATTTGATCGATTGCTCCTTGCGGCAAGCGCACCCGGCAGCGCGCATCGCGGTCTTCGCTCCTGCCGTCCTCCACGATGATCTCCGGCCCGCCGTCATGCTCGAACAGACATACGATGCCGCGCCGCATCTGCACGAGCGATCCCAGGCGCTCGATGACGCTCGCCAGCTTAGCCTCGAGCCGACATAGGCCAGTGAGCGTGTGCGCTATTTCAACAATCGTGCTTAGCGATTTCTCTTGGGACCGCACAATACAAGCGGAAGCGTCCGCGTCGGAGGTTGAGTTTGGCTTTTCGCGCAGGGAAATGCTGTCTAGCATGACGACTTCTCCGTTCCTTTCTCGATCCTCCCCATCGGACTTGTTGGATTCGTGTTGCATGCCCGATCTGACATCCAGTTCTCAGGGCGGGACGAGAGATTACCCCTCTTCATGGCACGTCGGCAGCACTTAGAGTAACTAGCTTTGCCGCTTTGTTTTCCAACTCGCTGCGCGGATTCACCCCGGCCAACATGACTTCCATCGATGAAGCTCAGAACAGCCGGGGCTCTTTAGGGGCTGATTGAATTATAAGTGTTGCCCGCCATTGATCGGCACTTCGGCGCCGGTGACATAACTTGCCGCATCTGAACATAGGAAGAAAATGACCTTGGCGACCTCTTCGGGTGTACCCGCTCGGCGGAGTGGGATCTTTGGCACAAGATGCGCTTCCGTGTCAGGCGACAAAATGTCCGTCTTGATTTCGCCGGGCGCGATCGCATTGACGCGAATGCCATGCGCGGCGTAATCGTGCGCCATTTCGCGCGTGAGACAAGCGAGCGCAGCTTTCGAAGTCGCATATGCCGAGCCCGCAAATGGATGCACCCGCGAGCCGGCGATCGAGGTCACGTTGACGATCGAGCCTGACGCCCTTTTTAATTCGTCGAACAGGCCTTGAGAGAGAAGGATCGGTGCCACCAGATTGAGGTGGAACACGCTCATCCAGGTCTCGACTGAGGTCGCCAGCGATGTCAGCCTGGTACCGTTTGCCGTTTTTGGTGAGTTTCCGGCATTGTTTACCAGTCCGTGCAACGGTGCGCCAGCAAGGCGCTCCTTGATCTCGGCAATCACGCGCGGCAGCATCCGATGATCGCCCAGGTCGACTTCGATATAGCTATCGCCCTCTGAGTCTGATGGGCGACGCGCCGCGTCCAATGGTTGGCGCGCGCAAGAAATGATGCGCCAACCGGCTTTCGAAAACAATTTTCCGGTGGCGCGACCGATACCGCGCGATGCCCCGGTCAATACGAGCGTCTTTCGCTCTCGTAGCGGACGGCCCGCTCGATCGGCGTGAATTGGACCGCTAGGGTCCGTTTCCGACGATTGAGGTACGACCGCTTTGTCATCTGGTAGATCTAGCTTCACACGCGGCTCCCTTCCGCTCCCATCGGCTGTGCAACTGGTGCAGGATCCGGGCCAAAGCGACGCAGGGCATAAGGGGCGCACTTTTGCGACAAATGGCAGGTTCTGAACATCTGGCCTGTTTGCTTTTCGACAACAGCAACGCCGCGTCAAGCCCCCGGGCGCGTTGACCGCGTCGCACTCCAGGGGTGGTCTGTGGCTCATTCGAATTGGCGGAGGTAGTTTAGCTGCCTTTTGCGGAGATCAGGATCGATGGCCAGTTCGTTCAATTTCCTCGGTTGGACGCGCCGCCGCAGATGCGGCTCTGGTTCGACATCGGTGGGCTGGGGCTCGTGCCGTTGATCAGATGCGGTCGAAAGAATTTCGCAACCAGCGCATGAACAAGGCCGTCGTCCAGAAGACGAGCTGACCGCGAAGGGATTAACGCAGAAACGGCGATACGTCTACCTGACGCGCGTCCTTGCTGCTGGGACATTCTGACGTGACCGTCTGCTACGTCAGATTCCTCGGCGGCCCGGGCCACCACTGCCGTGCTCTTCACCGCGTGGCCACCGATGGCGGTTTCGGCCCGGCGATGCCGGGACCCTAACCTTTTCTCCGGCCCGTCGACCTACACGTCGCGGTCCGACGTATCCCGGGACAAGGCCGCCGACGCTCGCCGGCATTGGCCTACGCTTCGGTGAGCATTCGCTGTACCACTGCATCCCGGCAGTGCGTCGGTCAGCCCTCAGCTGCGGACGTTGCGAAACCCGATGCTGTGGAAGCCAGCAGTATCAGGCCGACGATCTAGGCGACGATTGCTCAGGTTCAGATTCGCGCCACCTCATGAAGCCGCGAAATGCTCGTATGGATTATCGACCAGGGTCAACTGCTCCGGATTGCTCAGATCGAATTCAATAATGCGTGGCACGAGCAGACGGGCATAGCGCGTAAAGGCGCTGGTGGGGGGAAAGCGGATCACGGTGGCGCATCGCGCAAGAAGATACATGTCGATGAGCGCGGAAGCTCCACCTTCAATTCCCATTTCCGCACTATGCAACGGCCCTGCCAGATCGGCCTGGAACCGTTTTGGTACGGCGAAGATATCGGGAAACAGACCCGATATGTGATCGAGCACCTGTGCGCTATCCGTGCACAGGAAGATCTTAACAGGCTTTGGATAGGGCAATGCCATGGCTTTACGGATTGCCATGCAGACCTGACGAAGAGCGAGCTCCGAATCGGCCCAGTACGGAGCATGCCCCATGATATCTTCGCCATTGCCGTGCCGAACATGAACGCCGATGATACTATGGCCGCTAAAGTGTTGCTCATACAAGTCCTCGATCCGCGCTCGAATCTCAGACCTGAGTTTGATGTTTCGGAAGATCAGTCGTTCGGCTTCCTCACCACAACGCCACATCAGGCAAGCGTCACAGACAATGGTGTTGGCCTCGTTATCGTCTCCTGCTTGGAACAGCTCAGTCAGTTCGTCACGTTCTCGGAAGATCTGCTCGTCCGGACGATTGATACAGTCGATCGATGGCCTATTCCACCACGGCGGGAAGAACGGACCGGGAAACGAGAGCTGGTTGACCCTGTCATCGCAAATCACCGGCACGCCAGCGATCTCCTCAACCGGCTCGAAGAACACCGGAAAGGCATTGCTGAACGGTTGGTCGACATAACAGGAACCGCGCCAGTCAATAACGAGCGTTCGCCCGGTCCGCTGCGCGTACGACCAGGCTGATGCCAACGACCAGAGGCAATCACCAAAGCCGGTGCGCCTCCGCGAAACAACAAAGCGTTCCTTCGTCACGTTATCAAACCCTTCTCGTTGCGCGAGTGTGGCGCACCAACTCATCTGCGATGCCGATCCACGCCGGGCGCTGGTCACCTGGACGCAAGTCACCCAACCCGCAAACTCATCCTGCACGGCACTGCGATTGGCAGGTCATGCTAGAGGTGTCACATTACGCACCTTTTACGACGGCCCAGTCTGTGACGGATGCAGCCGAATACGACGCTGATCCCACAGCCCGCGCAGTTCGTTCAGGAGAGCTTCGCGCCTGGTCCTGTCAGAGGTGACCCTGGCGAGAAGATCGGCCAGAACAGCTTCCTTCTCGATTTGCATCAGCATGTCGAATAGGTCATGCGAGACGCGTACGCTGTCATGGCTGGAGTGACCCATGCGGATCTCGCAGATTGTCTCCTGGCGGTCTCGGCCCGCATGAGCGCGAACCCGGTAAAGAGATACATGGGGCGGCAGTGATACAGCGAGCGCGGTCCAATTTTCGAGCGTTGTTGCCCGCTTTTTGATGAGGAATGACCCGACCACAAGGCCATCCAGCTCGGTCGACAAGAACGCCGTAATCGCATCGGCGACGGAATCTACGATCGGTTCGGAATTGTTGTTGAACGACGTATTAAGCAGAATCGGTACGCCCGTCCGAGCCTTGAACGCATTGATAAGTTCCCAATAGGCGGCATTGCTCGTGCGGGACACCGTTTGCAGCCGAGCCGTACCATCGATATGCGTGATCGCGCCCAGCAATGCACGCATGGATTCGCGCACGCGCACGACGAAGTTCATGAAGGGATATTCTGCCCGACCATCCGGCAACTCAAAGAACGCGCCCGCATCCTCCTCGAGAACCGATGGTGCGAACGGTCGATAACTCTCGCGCTTCTTGACCATCGCATTGATCCGGTCCTTGTTTGCCGCGGGCCTCGGGTCCGCAAGAATGCTGCGGTTGCCGAGCGCACGAGGGCCGAACTCGGACCGGCCCTGTACCCACCCGATCACAGCGCCATCAGCGATCCACTCGGCTGCTCTGGCTGCGACGTCAGCGGTCCGTTCAATCTCGAGGTGTCCGGCCCATCCCTTCAGTTCCTGTTCAATGCTGTCGTCGCTGCCGACATCGGGCCCCCAATAAACCGCCTGTAGTCGCTCGCGGGGCGGAGCCTGCCCGGCCTCGTTCGACACCATCAGCGCCGCACCCAATGCGCATCCGGCATCATGCGAGGCCGGCTGCACAAAAATCTCTTCGAACAGGCCTGAGTACAGCAGTTTTCCGTTTAGCGTGCAGTTGTGGGCCACCCCGCCAGCCAGGCACAACCGTTTCATTCCGGTCTGCTCACGATAATGCCGAAGAATGTGAAAGACGATCCGCTCCAGCGCCTCCTGCAATGAAGCGCTCACATCTCGGTGCTGTTGCGTGAACGGCATTCCCTTTCGCCGGACCTCGATATTGCGCAGCAATGCCGGGCCGATACGGTCGAGGTGAACCCGGTAGGCACCGTTGGGGGAGAGCTCATAAAATTGGGAGAAAAGCTCGCGATAGCGAGCGGGATCTCCATAAGGAGCCAATCCCATGACCTTATATTCGTCGAACAGGCCGTAGCCGAGGTATCGGATCGTTTCGAGATAGAACAGTCCGAGAGAGTTGGTCTCTGGAAACGTCATGAGCTCGGTCATTTCGGTGCCCGACCCCACCGCCAACAGACCCGAGAGGAAGTCGCCACAGCCGTCGATCGCGAGAACCAGGCTTTCTTCAAAACCGGACATTGCCAAAGCGCTTACGGCATGGGCCTGATGATGGCCTACGAATGACACCCGCGAAGGGTCAACTTGGCCACCGAACTCTGCCGCGAGAAGGTGCCGCAACAGGAGATTCGCATCTAGCGGAATTGAGATCTCAGGTTGTGAGATGAACAACCGTTCGAGCATCGAATTGCAGTAGGCTTCAGTCGCGTAGAACGCAATACGATCGACGTCGCGAAGCTCCACGCCCGCGGCTGCTAGACAGTATCCGATCGCACTACTCGGAAGCTTGTTTGAATGTTTGATGCGGTTGAGACGCTCCTCTTCGACGGCAGCGATCACGCGACCGTCCTTGACGAGCACCGCGGCGCCGTCGTGCAGAAACGTGTTCGGTAGTTGCAGCGGGTTTTCATAGACCCTGTCAAGCCCGCCACTCAATCCTAGACACAGCATCTTGTTCTCCGTTCATCTGAGAGGTCTGTTGACCTATTTCGTATCGCTCGCTTGGCGAGTCGGCCGCACGTCGCCGCGGGGCCGCAGGCATCGCCAACGAAACGAGGCTCATATAAGCGTCGGCCGCGAATCGAACGTTCGTTACGTCCGGTGTCTGATCTCGCACGCGCGACGCTTCGCTTTAGGTTTTATTCCTCTCACCGCATCAAGCGTTGCCGAAGCAGCGCGGCCGAGACGAAGAAGGGCAACGCTGCGCAGATGCAAAGTGCGCCCACATGCAAACCGACGCTGTCGACCGGCCGACCGAGCATTACTGGACGAATGAGATCGACCGAATGTGTCAGGGGCAACAAGGCCGCTATGCGTTGAAATGAACCCGGTAACTGGCTGATTGGGAAGATCGCGCCACTCAGATACATCATGGGGGTGAGGATAAGTGATTGGTAGAAGATGAAATAGTCGTGGCTCGGTGCAAGAGCTGAAACGACCATTGCGAGGCTCGCGAAAGCAATGCCAGTGAGGGCGATGGCTGGTAACGCATAGGGAATGGACGACCACTCTGCATACCCCAGCGCGACGGCAACAATCGTGATCGCCGTCCCGGCGAGCAAGGCCTTGCTCGCTGCCCATGCCATTTCACCGAGAACAATGTCGCCGAGCGTCAGGGGCGTACAGAGCACAGCCTCCCACGTGCAACCTGTCTGCATGCGAGCGTAAGCCCCATAGATCGTTTCGAAGGTTGAGGAGACCATTGCGCTTGTGGCGACCATGCCAGCCGCCAGAAACGCAATGTATGAAGTTCCCTCAACGCCACCTACGATCATTCCGAGGCCAAAGCCAAGACCGAACAGAGAGCTAATCGGCTCGGCCAGATTCCCAAGAATCGACGCCAGAGCGACTTTCCGCCAGACCAGAAAGTTGCGGCGCCATACCGCGATCCAATTCCATGGATTAGCAGGGAGCGCGGACGCAAAACGTTGCCACATCGTTCAGTCCTTCATCTCTCGCCCGGTTAGCCGTAAGAAGACATCCTCCAGATTTGGCGGACGCTGCAGAAGGCGGAGATCCGGACGGTTGCCAAGCCGGCGACGCACCTGCTCGGGATCCTTGACATAGCAGAACAGTGTCTCCCCGCTCACCTCGGCGTGCTGCACTGTGGTTCTAACCAGCGGCAGCAGGTCATGGGCATTACCACCGTAGATCTCGATCACCTGGCAGCCGATCTGCTGCTCGATCAGAACATGAGGCTGCCCTTCCGCGATTTTGCGGCCGTGCTCAAGCACGCACAGGCGATCGCACAATCGCTCCGCCTCTTCCATGAAATGGGTGGTGAGAAGAATCGTTTTGCCGCGCGCTAATAGCCAGCGCAAGCGTTCCCAGATGAGATGACGGCCGTGCGGATCGAGGCCAGTCGTCGGCTCGTCAAGTACCAATACCTGCGGGTCGTTAATGAGGGCACGTGCCAGCGTCAGCCGCCGCTTCATGCCGCCGGACAGTTCGGCGACGCGGGCGTCCGCCTTGTTCTCCAAGCGGGCGAATTCGAGCAGTGACGGCGTCACCGCGTTGACCTCGGTCGCGCTCATGCCGAAGTAGCGACCGAAAACGAGCAAGTTTTCGCGCACGGTGAGCTGAAGATCGAGGTTATCGAACTGTGGGACAACCCCGATGCCCCGACGCGCCAACGGCGCATGTGCCGGCACCGGCTCGCCAAGCACGTGGATCTTACCTGCGTCGGGCGATGCAACACCCAGGATCAATCGCGCAAGCGTACTTTTACCCGCTCCGTTTGGTCCCAGCAGACCGAAGCACTCTCCGGGCGAGACCGTAAACGAAAGAGCGTCCACGACGGTCCGGTCCTTGTAGGATTTACTCACCTCGAAAAGGTCGATTGCCGGGGTTGACATTTGCTTACGCGATCGCGACGGACGTTGTCCGCACCGCGTCCTTTGTCGCGTGCTTTTTCGTCCAAAGCAGGCCGTCACACCACACGTGATCGACGCGTCCCCACTGGCACGCGGCGGCAGCATCCGGGAAAAAGCCGCGTCCATGCAGGTTGGCGCTGGTATTGCAAAGCAGCGGAATGGCTGTGAGCTTCTCGTACGCGATGAGAAGCTCGACCACTTTATGCTGAGATGTTCTGGAAACCGTCTGTAGGCGAGCAGATCCATCGAGATGCACGACGGCGGGAATTTTGTCCCGCCATTCCGGTCGCGTCTGGTGATCGAACAGCATGTACGGATCGGGTACTCCAGGGCTAAAAATCTCCGCAGCACGATCCTCCAGGCATATCGGCGCTACCGGCCTGAAATGCTCTCGAAGCTTGACGTCGTTGAGATGGTCTTTCATTCCCTCCCAGCTCGCAGCCGCGAGAATGCTTCTGCCACCCAACGCACGTGGTCCGAGCTCGGCACGCCCGGCAAGGAAGATGACGGGCTTGTCACTCGCGAGGATTGCTGCAAGTTCGCCCATAGTGCAGGGCGCGCCGTCCCATCCGGACGGGACTTCGCTGGGACGAACGGCCGGTCCACTGTAGACCGTCCATTCCAGAGCTCTAAAGCCTTGCTGTGCCGCCAGTGCAGAGCAAGCAGCACCGATCGCTGAGCCGCTGTCGTTCGGAAAGGGCGGCACCCACACGTCGTCGAACAGGCCGGTCGCACGAAATGCACTATTCCACTTGATATTCAGGCCACAGCCGCCGGCTATGCAGAGGTTACGCCCCCCCGCAAGATCCGAATGTCGCTGCACAACATCAGCAATTGTGCGAACCAGCAGGCGCTCTAGAAAGACGTGAAATGACGCAAGGATGTCTTCGGCCTGCTTGGCCTTCAATCGCAGTGCGCACGCATCGAAGAAGTCGTGCAGAGCTTCAAGTGGTGATAGTGAGCTGTTGATCTGTGCAAGCTTATGACAAGCGCCCTCAGCATCCGTGGCAAAGTGCGCCTGATAAAGCTCCTGAAACGTCGCAATAATCTCCTCGTCGGGAGCTCCGAGAGCGATATAGGCCATCAGCTTGCCGGCTATGCCGAGATCCCAGCTGGTCCGGTCCGCCCGCCTGTAAGGTCCAAAGTGATGTCCTGCCGTCGCATAGGCGTGGCCTATCATCGGAAACAGGCACTCGATGAACCGAATCCCGTGCGGCTCGACATAGTAGAGGCGCGGAAACATGCAGCCGTCCCACACCAAGCAGAAAGCAGATTGTGCGGATTTGGCAAACGAGCTGGTGCAGTATGCGGATGCTACGTGCCCGGTGACATGGGGATAGCTTTGATAGGGATATAGTTTCCCATCAAGCATAAGGCCGATGCGATCGCGGGACGCGAGGGGGCTATCGCCTTGGCGTTCGACATACGGCGCGCCCTTGAGCTTGACGGTCGTCGTCCCACTAAGGACTTCAAACTGGGATTCGAACTCTCCATCCCAGCCATCAATGACGAACTGATCGACATCGCTCGGATCGAGCCCGTGCTCCGCCAAGGCGCTAACAACGGAATCCAGGTTGTCGATGGTTTGATAACGCGGATTATTGTTCAGCTTCTCCTGCTCGACGCAGAACACCACTCGCCCGTCCTCAATCAGAGCGACTGCCCCGTCATGCGTCAACTTGATACCGCAGATACGCATAGTGGCTCCTCTCAGCCTCGGCCGTTGGGTGGGATCGAAGATGGCTCCGGATTCCGAAAGCGGACCAAAAGGCAGTCTTCGTCAGCCGACTGCCCCTGGCACTGCACGCGTTCGACCTCAATGAGCGCTTCAGTCAGAATCGTGATGACCGTCTCGGCGCCAGCGACATGCCCCCATCGCTTGCAGGTCGCATCACGTGCAGATCCGAAGACCAGATGCCCACCCGGAGCAAGCATCTTGACCATGTTGTCGACTGCAATACGCATTTGTGTCATGTCTTCGAGATAATAGAGAACTTCGGCGACCACGATCAGATCGAACAGCTCTGCGGCCGAGAACTGCAGAATGTCAGTCGCCGCCCAGCTGATATGCGACCACCTCTTGGTCCGCTGGACCGCTCGACCGATCGCTCGCGGCATAACATCGATGACCGTGAGTCGTTTGCAGTGAGGAGCAAGCTTCTCTGTAAACGCACCGGCCGCGCACCCGATTTCGAGGCCATGTGAGACGGCGCTGTTCGACAGCGACAGCCGCAGCAATTGGGTGTGACGCTCACGTTCGAACGGATTGTCGTCGAGCCGCCACGGATCCTCATTAGACAGCTCCCGTTCCAACGATTGATATGTCTGGTGCACGTTCACGACCTAATCTCCTACAAAGCTGCTTACTCAGTCTCGGCCGCAATGCCATCCGGCGCGATCAGCTGCGATGGAGCGCGCGAAAGACCTGCCCTGCGAATTTCGCCAGGCATTTCCGATCCGGGGTTAAGGCTTGGTCCAGTTGTCGCGTCTTCGGTCGAGCCCTTCGATTCATCAACGTCTGGTGATTTCGCTATTTTGCGCGAGAGCCAATCGCTGTTGCTCAAGGTACAGAGCGCATAGGCTTTCATCGGGAGCAGGAGGAAGATGTTGATCGGGGTGTGCAGCGAGAAGCCGATAAATCGAAGCTCGCCGGCGCGCAGGGCGGCCACGCTGCATCGAATCAGGGTCATCGCGACGATGGTCAGACCGGTCCACCAGGGCACGGTGCCCGTGAGCGCGAGCTGAGCGAGCGCGGCAATCGATGAGATGGCGAGCAGCAGCGGGCCGAGGTTCTGTCCAATCACGTCCAGCGTGAGGTACCGGTCGAGGCCGGGCAGCAGGTGCAAACCGAGCAGGGTGTCGCGGTAGGTGCTGCGCGCCCAGCGGAGCTGTTGGCGCAGATACGGCAAGAGCGTGTCCGGTACCACCGTGGCGGCGATGGCGTCCGGAACGTACTCCGTTCGGAACCCTGCCTTGAGCATGAGGATGGTCAGATGACGGTCCTCACCGAAGTCGCTGGGTTTTCCCCGGAAGAACTGCGTCTCGTATTGCTCGAGCAGCAACAGCAGCGCGGAGCGCCGGTACATGGCGCACGGCCCACAGCAGCACATGACGGCACCAAATCGCGTCTGCGCCGCGCGCTCCTCGTTGCAAGCCAACCAGTACTCCATGTCGATCAATCGGGTCAGCCAGCTGTCGTTTCGGTTGCTGGCCGTCAATTGGCCCATGGCCGCGCCGACGGCTGGATCCTGCATCTTGCGCACGAGCTTGCTGACCACGTCGCTGTCGATTTCCGTGTCGGAGTCGACGTTGAGCACGAGATCGCCGAATGAGCGGCGAATCGCTGCGATCTGCGCCTTGCGTTTTCCAACATTGCTTGGCAGCAGAATGATGGTGAATCTCGGGTCATACGCGTAGCTCGCGTGGACCGCGGCCACTGCGCCGACATTTGCCGAGCCGTCGTCGACCACGTAGACCTGCAATCGCCCTGGGTAATCCTGACTTGCGATAGACTTCAGGCAGGCCGCCAGCGTGCGCGGGTCCTCGTTGAAGCAGGGCACGATGACATCGACGCTGGGCAGAGCATCGGCGTCGACCCCGTCGTACGGCGGCAGTGGAGCGTCGCTTCGCAGCGCATAAAGCGCCTGCGCGCTCTTGTGGACGCTGGAGAGCAACGCGTAGAAGGCAACAGCAGCGGTGCTGATGGTGGCAAGCAGGCTCATGGGAATCGATCTATTCAGTGAGGTTGAGGAAGCGACCGGATTGCAAATCCACGGTCATGCAGTGCTGGAATTAGTTGCGCGAGCGCCGTCACGGTCTGGTCGCGCCGTCCAGCATGAGGGCAGCGTCCCAACTCGTCGGGAGGGCATCCGTCGTGCAGGAGCACGATTGCGCCCGGCTGGACCGAGGCCAGCACCGCGGCAACAATCGCCTCGACGCCGGGACGCGACCAGTCTTGCGGGTCGACTGACCAGTGCAGGGCTGCCAGTTCGGCCTTCGCCGACACGGCGAAGGCCTCCTTGCTCCAGATCCCGTACGGCGCACGCATGTGCCGCACAGAGGCCCCGGGGCAGGCCATTCCAATGACCTTATTCGTCGTGAGGATCTCGTATTCCACCTCATCCGCTATGCATTTGGCCAAGTCCGGGTGCGTCATTGTGTGGTTTGCGACCTCGTGCCCTTCTGCAATGATGCGCTGGATCAGCTGTGGCTGGGCCGCCGCGTATGCACCGATCACGCAGAAGGTGGCGGGCGTCCGATGCTGCGCCAGAACATCCAGGATAGCCGGCGTGCAAAGCGGGTTGGGACCATCATCAAAGCTCAGATAGACGCAAGGCTCTCCGCCGGCATCGGCGTAGTCGCTCCGCGCTTCAGTCGCGTCGTTCGTGGACCTCACAGTTCTGGCCCGTTCCGTTCGATCGTGTCACCCGCCGGCCAATCGCTCATGGGTCTCGCAATCGGCAGAACGAGGCCGACCACGTCCTCCACACGCGTCGGAGGCACAGTGAGGTAGATGTCCGGACGAGCGGACCGGACGCGGAGCCCTGGCAGAATAGTCGCCAATCCCTGTCGCCCGAGCAGCCTGGTAATATGTTTCTGCAGGGCAGCTCGGACCGTGCCAAAGCCGAACGGCACGCCAAGATCTCGCAATACGGGATACATCACTCGGATCGAGTGGGTTATTCCAAGCCCCTCCAGATCCGGGCGAACCCCGTACAATCCGAGTTCAGCCACGAGCAGATCGGTCTGACCAATTTTTATGAAGCGGCGTAGTGCCGCGATGTGAATCGCAACGCCATGATCATCGTAGCCGATTGCCCGAATTTCAGGCCTTGCGCCGGCCCAGCTTCGATGACCTTCAAAGGGCTTTGCATTGAATTCCCCGGTCGGACCATAGGTCTTCCGGAAGAAGTCGGATAATTCAATGTGGTCAGCAAGTTCAAGGTCATTCTCCCAGCACAACCTCCAACGGACTGGAGGGCGCGCCGAAACACCTCGTGTGGATTCGGGCACGATCATGTTCATAGGGCGTCATTCCTGTTCGCTATCTGGCTCCTGACGCAGGCCAGCAGCTCGCTACCTTCGAAAGGCTTGCTCATGAACTGGAGTCCAGGGCCTCGCCTCACATCGTGTTCGGAATGGCCTGTGAGCAGAACGGTGGGAATCGCGCATCCGGATGCAACCAGATGATCGAAGAGCTCGAGGCCACTCATCGCGCTCGAGTGCATGTCCGCGATCAAGCACGACGTGATCGAACGGCGGTCTGATTTCGAGACCCCCTCTGCGCTCTCGAATGGTTCAGGCACGTAACCTGCGGAAAACACCATATCCGTCAGATCTTCACGCACTGACTGATCTGCATTCACAATCGCGACCACATCGCGCGTGTGCGCAACTTTCATCAGATTCGCCAAGGACGCCTTCGCTTGCATGTTCCGCACGATGTCACCGTCGCAAGGACGCAATCCAATCGGATGCGACCAAGGCACATTTGGCACCCGCAACCGGAGGGGTGCGACCGGACGGCAATCTACGGCCTGGTTGAGGGTTCGCTCAATTCTACGGCGGTACACGGTGGATATAGAATGGGTTGGCGAAGCCATACGATGGTTTGCTCGTCGTATACGCCCACGCAATTTTGCGGATTCCGATCGTTCTAGCTCACGGCGATATGGCTTGCGCAACAGGCGCGAAACTGCGACCGCTCGATCGAGACGTCTTGATTGATACCTAGCGCTGGGCTGAGACGCGCAACGGTTTGTAACCATTCTGATGGATCTGACATCTCGCTAAACTATCGTTTGCTATCCTCATTCGGTACAAATGGTAAAATCGATTATATCGATAGAACACATTCACAGCGTGGATCGCTCCGGATTATGCGTTTCAAGGGCCTTGATCTGAATCTCCTCGTCGCGTTCGACGCCCTGGTGACGCAAGGCAATCTCACTACGGCGGCAAGAAGCATCAACCTCAGTCAACCTGCCATGAGTGCTGCCGTCGCGCGGCTTCGCACTTACTTTCGCGATGAGCTATTCACCATGAAAGGACGGAAGCTTGTCCCAACGCCGCGGGCTGAAGCGCTCGCAGCCCCGATTCGCGAGGCTCTCGCTCACATTCAGCACTCCATTATTTCTCCAGACGGCTTCGATCCGTCTCAATCGAATCGGCGATTTAGGATCATCCTGTCCGACTTCATGACTGTCGTGTTTCTTCGAGGGGTCGTGGACCGCGTCGCGCGGGAAGCACCAACAATCAGCTTCGAGTTGCTGCCGCCCGCAGAGGAACCTGATGAGCTTCTCCGGCGCGGTGAAGTCGATTTTCTCATGTATCCGCAGATGTTCATGTCGAGCGCGCATCCAAAGGCGGCTCTGTTCGATGACACTTTCGTCTGCGTGGGCTGCCCCATGAACAAGCAGCTCGCTTCGCGTCTCACGTTCGAGAAATACATCTCGATCGGGCACGTGGAAGCCCAGTTCGGGCGCTCCCTGAGGCCCTCCTTCCACGAATGGCTCTTGCTCGAGCATGGTTTCAAGATACGCACCGAGGTCGCGGTGCAGGGGTTTGGCATGATTCCGCCTATGTTATTGGGCACCAACCGTATAGCGAGCATGCCCTCAAGATTGGTCAGCCATTTCGCACAGACGATGCCGCTGCGGGTTGTCGAACCTCCCCTGCGACTTCTCACATTCACAGAGGCCGTCCAATGGCCCGCCATTCATAATACTGATCCTGCAAGCATGTGGTTGCGCAACATATTCTTGCAGCAGGCATCCACGATGGTCTCTCCGTCCGAGATCAGCCAATGTCACGGCCCGTCCTAGGACTGTTCGGGCCGGTTGCGGCCTGCTCCCGCTAACCGGACTTACGCCAGGCCCGAAGCCCCCGGTCCTCTGATTGACGTTTGGCACAGTGAAAAAAAGCGCGCTTAAGCGTAGTTTGGTCGGGTCGCAGCCGATTGACTCGCGGTGCCGTGACGATCCTGCGCATCACACAGCTTGCTTGGCGGCTAAGGACTTTCCGCTGATTCGGACGGGACCGCATCACAGGTGCATGCGCCAGCTTCAGAGTACGCAAAAATTATGTGGCCTGTCCGGCGAACAATGTTCGGCCTCAGCACCAAACTCGCTTGAATCGCACGCCGCGTCAGGTTCAAGGCCAGCACCTGCGATCGAAGTTGCAGGCTTCACCTGGTAGCGAACCCGCATCGCTGTTTGCCTGAACTGGTGGATCTCATTGCCTTCAACAGCGATGGAGTTAGTCCCGAAGCGCGCCACTAGATAGAAATGGCTGATGACCAGCAGAGGCGCTTCCTGCTCGTTCAGGTCGAATCAACATGAAAGCTGAACGCAAACGCCGCCCACGATCGCGCACCCCAAAGCCAACCGCCAGCTCGCGCAAACCCGGATGGGCGGGGAAGACTGCGTGTCTTTGCACAATGTCACAATGGAAATTCGGAACACTTCCTCTCTCGATGGCGCTTATCTTCCTCTCGATGCGCGCGATGCCGCGTGATCGAGTGCAACTGCAAGCTTGCAGACCGCAGGATCAACCCGGATCAAGCGACATCAGCTGGCGGCACTTTTCCGGCTGCGCGCGTGTTGCGGTGAGGAGTGTTCATGATGAGAGGACCGCAACTGTGCCAAGGTGCGCCCGCGTAAGCGCTCGCCGCTCCCATTCGCCAAGCCTGCTCCTCCTCCAGCTTTCGATCATTTCGGCCGACATGTTCACCCGAGCCAAATCGGTTCATCGGCGCGGGGTCCTTCTTTCCGATGTCGCAACAATCGTGTTTTTCGAAAGATCGCGGCGTGACTCACATCGCGCCACCGCCGTCCATCTCGAGCTGCTGCCTCGCACCGCTAACCCCGAAGGGCTCCTTTGCTGCGGCAAGATGATTTGCCTATCTTACCCGAAGCATCTATGTCCAGCGCGCTTGCCAAAGCGATACTGTTAGAGGCTGGAATTGAGTGAGTGAGCGGCCGGACGAGCAAGCCAATACCGCGACAGCTCGCCGTCGAGCCTTATGTTCGATGGGATCCTTACGGCGAATCCGCCAGACACTGCCCCCCGATCTGGGAAGTCGCTTTGACTTGAGCACGGTCTTAAGACGCGCATTAAACTCCTCCACCAAGCTACAGCATCTCTGCTTTGCTATTGCGGACCCGTATAGCGAGGCTACCAAAGGCTTGCCAAGTGATTCTGCAAAGGCAGTGTCGCTAGGAATCCTTGCACTTCGGGTGGATTACATCTGCCGAGGGCCGTCCGATGTACTGCGCTCCGCGACACCGAGCCGGCGCAAGCCTAAACACGCAAGTTATTGCTGTATTAGTTATGCCAAGGCTTTCCCCGGGCGTGAGCGCGCGGCACCTGGGGCGGCCGTAGACGCGTTTTGAGTGCCGCCACATGCGACGGATATGGCACGATTGTTCGAGACCCGGTCCTTAAATTGGGAGCAACGTTTTGCCAGGCGCTTCAGATGCGCCTGCGTTGAGATAATGTCTTCAGGACTGGTCTTGAGCTCCGTCTCCCCTCATTCTCCCGACGTTTACGGCGGCGGACCTGCGTCGTTGAAGAGCAGCCATCATCTTCCGGCACTCAAAACCTGGGAGCAATCGCGCGCGCGACGCCTTCGAGCCCACATTGCCAACACAAGAGGGCTAGCCGACGGTCGAAAAAGCTGTTAGGCGCCGAGCCGGCCGCCGCGCCGCGCACGTGATCGCGCGACTGACCGACGATAATCAACCCAATCAACCGCACCGCGCGCGTAGGTAATAGACGTCACAGCAAGGATTGCGACTGAAAAAGAGCCATCTGGTCAGATCAGTGCTGTGTCTGGGCTTCCCGTTTCGGGAGGCCGTGTCTCAGCGGGTTGCCACGCACATGCTTTCGCTTCTCCTGATGATCAGGCCGCAAATAGCCACCGCTGCTGCAGGATCGAGGAGACATTGTACAGTTTCGGTTAATGCGCTCTTGGCAAAAGGGAAGCAAACGCCGTGTTGCACAACGGCACCACGTGGACGCACCCGTCACAATCTTTCGCACACGTCGCCGCTCCGTCTCCTTTTTGCCCCACCACAGCCAAACGGCTTCGTCACGTGCGGCGCGAGTGCAATCATCAAGGGAGCTTTCTGTTGGATAAGCCGAGCGGAGTCTACGATCCGGATGATCTCGCGAGCTTGGGAAGGCTGTTCGATCAAGCGATCGCGTCTTTACCGTCATGCATGCGAACCAGCGAGAATCGCGTGGCGATCGCCAGACTGGTCATGCAACGCGCAGCGAGGGACGAATTGGCGTCGCTAGCGTACTTGATGCTTGCACTTGTCTCGGCCGCTTGAGCACCGGCATGCACTCTAACCTCCTGGGGCCTGCAGCAAGAGACGCATCATCTAGATCATTGAAATAACTTGATTCTCACGTGACGTCAGGTTGTAGGCTTGCAAATTGAGGATCATGACAAACGCGATACCACGACGGCGCCGATGGCGCATTGGAGAACTTGCAGAGGCGACCGGTGTAACCGTACGCACTCTGCATCATTACGAACATACCGGGTTATTGACGGTGTCGGAACGTACGTGTGGCGGTCACCGCATGTACGATCGGGAAAGCCTACAACGCGTCTCCCAGATTCGCGCTCTACGTGAGCTCGGCTTCTCGCTTCCTGAGATCCGCAAGGCGATCGAGGGGCGGACATCTCTCACGGACCTGTTGCGAAACCATCTGGAGCGGATTGAGCTTCAAGTCGCGCGCGCGACATTATTACGGGATCGATTGCGCACTATGACGACGCAAGGTGAGACAGAAGTCAGTGTCGACGAGCTGCCGGCGACGCTAGATGCCATGTCGCGGATTGAGGAGCGTACCCGCTCTGCCATCTGCACGTGCGCCTCTAACGCTAGCCGCGAAGATCGGTGGCGAAAGATTCGGGACGAGCTGCGAAGCTGCATGGACCAGGGTGAGCCTCCGTGCTGCAAGCGGGCAAATGCAATCGCGCGTCAGGCCCGTTCGCTGCTGACTGAGATCGCAGGAGTTGATTCGACTGTCTCGATGATACTTAAGGTGCTGACGCGATTGACCGAACCACACAATCTCGCCGGCTGGGATGCGAGCCTCATGCGATACCTCGATCTCGCCCTCGCCGCGCTGGAGGACCAGCTGGGAAAGAATTGAGCGCACCCGTTGCGACGCCCTCCCACTGGAATGTCGCCAAACCCAATGAGCTCATGGTGATCCTTGTCTGAGCCAGGGTCGTTTGGTCCCTAGCAGTTCGCCTCCAAAGCTGCGTTGTCCCACTATTTGGAGTTTCGCTCTGCGGATCTTTGGCAATCAACCTCGACGAGCACGCTTCAAAGTACTTGATTCGTACGTAGCGTCACATTGTACCTTCTAAAAGCATCGACGCAGCAGCGGGGCGACGGACAGAGCGTCGGCTAAATTAAGGGAGACTCCGATGACCGGCACCACTTACGGACGTTCTCGGTGAGAGTTCTCCACGAGAACCCGTCGCTCGATGATCGTCCCGCGCCGTCCAAGCGTCTCCTCGGCACACGTCTGTCGAGCACGGAAGATTGGCGCGAGTACCGGGTATCGGCGGGATGTTCGATATTGGTGCTGTCAGCCTTAGACCGCTTCTCCTGACTAGTTTCGGAACGTCCATTCGTCCGTGTCCGCCCGATGCTTATGCCCAACCTGGCAACAACCTGAGCCCATCCGTACCCAACCTGAGTTCGACTGAAACATCATTGCGCCGGATTGTTGGTCGCCGTCATACCAGGATGGCGAGCAGACCAAGTCGTAGCGCGAGACATCGGGAGCCCTACATGTCGGTCCTTCGCGTTCACAGGCTTGCAGCTGCTGCGCTCCTTTCTTTGGCCCTGAGCTCGAGCGGCAAAGCAGAAGATGTTTACATTGCCATAGCCGGTCCAATGACGGGAAGCACTGCGGCGCTCGGCGCGCAGATACGCGATGGAGCGGCCGCAGCTGTAGATTCGATAAATGCTTCGGGTCTGCTGCCTAACACAAGGCTCATATTGAAGATCGCGGACGATGCATGCGATCCCAAGCAGGCCGTCGCTGTTGCCAATCGCCTGACAAGTGACGGGATCAAGCTCGTCGTTGGTCACTTCTGTTCATCTTCGTCGATTCCGGCTTCAGACATATACGCCGAAGCCGAGGTAATTCAGATTTCACCCGGCTCGACGAATCCGCGTCTGACAGAGCGCGGCCTAGCCACGCTGTTTCGGATTTGCGGCCGCGATGACCAACAAGGCAGGGTTGCGGCCGATTACATCGTCCGGCACCACCAAGGCGCAAAGCTCGCAGTCCTCGACGACAAGAGCACAGCAGGCAGGGGTATCGCCGATATCGTTGAATCGCGCCTTCGTGCAGCCGGCGAGCATCCCGTTCGACAAAGCTATGTTGCAGGCGAGAAGGATTACACCGCTCTCGTTTCGCGACTGAAGAGAGAGGGAATCCAGCTCGTCTATATCGGCGGCTATTACAACGAGATCGGCCTGATCGTGCGTCAAGCCGCGGAGGCGGGCGCACGTCTGACCGTGATCGCCAACGATCCTCTGACGACAACCGACTTTTTGGCCATTGCCGGCGAGGCTGCGAACGGCACGCTCTTTACCTTTATGCCGGATCCGACGAAGAATGCTGCAGGCGCAGCTGCTCTCGCCAAGCTCAAGGGTTCGAGCCTAACCGCCGCAGGTTACACGCTCTACGCTTATGCCGCGGTTCAAGCATGGGCCGACTCCGTCAAACGGGCCGGCACCTTAGATGCCACGCGGGTCGCTGCGGCCCTCCGCTCCGAGTCAATCGACACGGCTATCGGCGCTGTTGCATTCGACTCCAACGGAGACAATGCCGCTCCTGGCTTCATCGTGTACCGCTGGCGCGACAATACCGTCGAAGCGGTCGAGCAGAACTGACCGCCCGTGCCAACACCGTACGGAGCGTTCGAATGATGAACCATCCTCGATATATCGATTACGCGCTGCTCACGTGCCTCGCAATCGCCGCAGTCTCAGCATTTCTCACCCTCGCAGCAATGCTATCACAGCTATCGTGCGCGCTCGCAGGGCCGCCCGAAGAGTACGTTCCCATTCGTCTGGTGCCACTGCAGTGAGCATCACATCCACATTCGTAAGGCCGACGAAGACCGGTGTCTTCTTCCGGCCAGTGAAATTGATGCCCGCCTCGCTCTCGGGAGTGAGCTGTCAGGACCTCTTTAGAACGAACGTACGTCGTGAAACGATGTCAGTCACGCGCAGTCCGTCTGCCGATTGCGCGGGTTCGAGCCAATCGTTAGCTGCGGTGTTCCGTCGAGGGACGTGGCCTTCCATCTCTTTCCTGGAAACAGGTGTTGGTTCGGAAAACGCCGTGCGACGCCTGATCCGTACTGATCGCTATCCGGCCTTGAGACGGAGTCTGATCCGGTACGGCCCTTAGAGCCAGGTCTGCCTCCCAACACTCACATTCATGCAGGCCTCGCCCTTCTTGGGTCCGAACAAAGCGCACGCAGCCACGTAGGCTCGCCGAACGCCCTCAAATACTCTCGTCGACAAAAAGGGAGAATACCACTTTGGATGCAAAGTTGCAGACTATGCTCTCCGCGCTCTCGCCGGTGGCTCGCGAACTGGATGCTCTACCGTCGGGGCGTCCCACCACCGACAACAATTGCGTGAAACTAAACACGAATGAGAACCCCTTTCCGTTGCCAGGCGTCGTGATGCGAAGCGCAATTGCAGCTCTCGAGCTGCAATACCGCTATCCAGAAGACGACAATGTCAGCTTGAGGCAAGCGGCCGCAGCTGCCTATGGCATTGCAACTGATCGCGTGATGGCTGGCAATGGATCGTCTGAACTGCTCAGCCTCATTTACAGAGCCTTTCTTGCCCCGGGCGACGACGTTGCGATGATGTCGCCGGGTTTTTCCTTCAATCGCAAGCTTGCCATGTTGCAAGGGGCCCGTTTCATTGAAATTCCCTGGTCTGAACCGGACTGCTTGCCGATGGACGAGCTGCTTTTCGGTTCGGCTAAACATGCCAAGTTCATTCTGCTGGCCAATCCGAACAATCCGACCGGATCGTTTGTTCCGCTCGCTGAGATCGAACGCCTCGTTTCACGATCTGACCGGTTGATCGTACTGGACGAAGCTTACGTCGATTTCGCACCTGAGCACGGCCTACGCCTCGTTCAGCAACATTCGAATCTTGTGGTCCTGCGCACATTCTCCAAGAGTTATTCCGCCGCTGGCATCCGCGTCGGATTCGGCTTCGGCCATCCCGAGCTGATCGGGAGACTTCGCAACATCCAGAATGTCTTCAATATGAATGTGGTCGCTCACGCCGTGGGCATGAGCGTCCTTGCGCATCGCGACGCTTATGAGGAGAACCATCGCCACGTCAGGCTTGAGCGCCAGCGCGTAACGGCCGCCCTCTCTGAATTTGGATTCTGCGTAACGCCTTCCCACGCGAACTTCCTCCTCGCCCGTGTGCCGGTAGGCCAGGGTGGCAGATGGTGGCAGGCGGCGTTGCAAGACCAGAGAGTCCTTGTTGCCTTCTTTCCGGATGCCGGCCTGGAAGAGTGCATTCGGGTTAGCATCGGTACAAAGCGCCAGATGGATGCGTTTCTTGCCGCCGTCGGCAGCATTCTTAGGAAAGTGGGATGTCGTGGGTAATGGTCCCTTTCACTCTTGTCACAGATGTCTGTCGTAATCGATCCGGACCCACACATGATGCAGCTTCGCGACGCAGCAGGACTCAGTCCTTGTCCAATTGCCGGAATACGAGCTGTAGAGAACCGCTTCACAGCACATGCATCGCGTTCCCAGGGAGCGCCTCTTGCCCCCAAAACCCGGCGGACTCCGGTCCTCTCTATATAGGAGATGAGTGAGTGAGAAACGTGGTTCCCTCAAATCTGACCTGCGGCATCTTTGATCATCTTGACGAGGACGGCCGGGATATCGCACGGCAATACGCGGACCGCCTTACCCTGGCGGAGGCCTACGACCGGCTCGGTTTCTATGCCTATCATCTAGCGGAGCATCATTGCACTCCGCACGGACTGGGTCCGTCGCCGAACTTGTTTCTGTCAAGCGTCATACAACGCACACGGCGACTTCGCGTCGGTCCTTTGGTCATGCTGCTCAACCTCTATCACCCGCTGCGTGCATTCGAGGAGATCTGCATGTTGGATCACCTGAGCGGCGGCAGGCTTGAGGTCGGCCTTGGTCGCGGCTCTCTGCCGATCGAATTGAGCTATTTTGGCGTTGGAGCCGATGTGGCCTCTAGCCGTTACGAGGAAGCTTCCCAAATCTTCGTCGGCGCGATGAATGGGGGCCCGCTCTCATACGAAGGGCAGCATTTTGCGCTACGCGACGTCCCTTTGACGCTTTCGCCTTACCAGCGTCCTTGTCCCCCGACATGGATTGCGACAAATCGGCCAGACTCCGCCCGCTGGGCGGCGGCAAATAGCGCCAATCTCGCGTGCATGGGCCCTTCTTCTGCCGTTCGCAAGATAACCGATGTCTATCGCGTTCATCAAAACGCCGAGGGTGACGCCAACAGTTCAGCACCATTTCTTGCATTGCTCCGCATGGTTGTGATTGCCAGCACTGAAGCAGGGGCCCATTCCCTCGCCGCGCCAGCCTACGAAGCATGGCTTAGAAGCTTTAAGTTCCTGTACGAACTCAATGACATCCCGCCTCCATCTAACCTGCCCCTGTCCTTGGATGCCGCAATTGAGAGTGAACTGTGCGTTGTCGGAACGAGCGCTTCGGTGCGCCAAACTCTTCTGGATCACGTCGAAGAGGCAGGCGTCAACTATCTCCTTTGCCAGCTCGCCTTCGGATCTCTACCACTGGAGGCCTGCCTCAACACCGCCACTGCGATTCACTCCGAGCTCATAGCGGCAGAGCGCGGGCTATGACCCACAGCGGTTCCGATAAGTTCGCGGTTGACCTGATAATAGAAGGCAATAGCGACGCCGATGAGCACCGCTGCCGAATGGCTCGATCAGCCGCTGCTATCGTTCAAATGGCTTTTACACCCAAGCGAGCCTTTCGGCTGCATCAGCAAACAGAAGGCTTAACGGCAATAAATCGCCTATCTCTCATTTTGCACGCGTTGAGAATGCCCGAGCATTGGTTTGCCTGGACACGTGAGTTGGTTCAGGCTGATCCCGCTTTGGCGCGCCGGCTCGTCGATCGCATTCCAGACGAATCCAAGGTGTGGGTTATCGCCAGAGCGGGCCTGTCGTGACACGGTCCCGGCAGCGCTCCGACCGTACGGAGGAGATCGCGCGCAAGCTCGAGATCGTGCTGGCGGAGTTGGCTGCACTGCGCATTCTGCTGGCTGCGCACGGCATTAGCACCCCTCCACCTGTCCATGAGGACTACCTCACAGTTCAGCGGTTCGCAGCGACGAAACACATAAGCCCGGAAGCCGTGCTCTCTCGGATCCGCCGCGGCAAGCTGCGTGCGGAGAAACGCGGGGGCCGCTGGTGGGTGAAATGCACGGTTTGCACAGCATAGCCGTGCAGTGAGCAGGACAGTAAGACAGTCGAAGTGAGTCAATCCGAGATACGGACTCCGGCAGATGAAAATGATCTGCGCATATAACCTACTATCACGGCTGGGCTCGACCGGGCGGTCGATGGAGAACCAATAGATTGATCGAGGTCAACGTGGCGCACGACCAACACACGCGATCGCCAACTCGGGAGGGTCGATCTCGACGCACCCACGCAATCAAGGAACGCGTCCGCGGTCCGAGCAACGGGATATCGGATGACCAGCTTTGCGTGAGCGGGATCACTCAGCCGATTCGGCGTCGTCGACAGAGCGATCGCAGCGCACACGCGGAAGAGCACGGATGCTTTGGCAGTAGATGTCCACCTCCAATACCCATTGCAGCGTATGGCAAAACGAAGACGGCGCACGTCCTCCATGTCGGCTTTTGACGCCGTCTCACGCACACTATGTTACGGCCTCGGAGCACAGCGAATGAGTGCCCTTTGAAGGTCCGTCTCACGCCGCCCGGGGGCATAGCAGCGGAAACGTAATTCCGGTCATTCGCCTGTTCAGGATCACCTCGCACGCCGGTGTCAATCGGGGAGGCGTCGGATTTGGCGGATGGCCACCAGAGTCTGGCTGGAGAAGGAGATCGCCTATGATGTCACCAAGACTGATGTCAGTTCTGGGGTCGATGGTAGCAGTCGAGCGTATGTTTTGGAAACTTCGAGAATTGATCGATAGCGATAGCTCACTCTTACCTGACGTTCGAGAGACGCTCCATGTGATTTTAGACGCGAAGCTTCTTTCCGCCAAAGATAAGATTATGAGCGACGCGCGCGCTGCGATCGACGCAACTCCTGATTTGCCGCAGGCAGTCCGCGAGCGAGCATACAGCTCGCTCGATTCTGCAATGAAAATGTTCATGGCCAGCGAACCCCAACGCACCCAGGATCTCCTTAGCGAGATCGGCATGTTGAGCGCTCATCGCAAGATGCATTGATGCATGCCCCGCTCCGTCGATCCCTTGCCGCGACGTTTGGCTGTGCACGGTTGATGTTAGGCGAGGCGATTCGATTTACTTGCTGAGCAGCCATCAGCCCGGTGGCATGCAACGACAGCACCACGCTAGTTAATCAATCTAGTGCCTCCCTGGCGGCCGGCAGGGCTTGGGTGGAGACCTGCCGAAATGCTGCAGGCTCGGATTAATCTCGTGCATCACGAACGACGCTTCTCTGGCCAGCCTCAACCGCCCGCTGCATCGAACAGTGCGAGGCCCCTTCAGCTCTGCAACTTAATCACCGAAAGGGCGGTCGCATGCTGAGCCACTCTATCGCGTTAGCCTGATCAAGTCGATCAAGAGCATCGGCTTGCCCGCCGAACGTTGATCCCTCTTGGTCCATCCGCAGCATGGAAACCTCACGTCAAAACAATAGATTTTTCACCGCTTGCGCCCAGATCGAGGCCTCTCCTGGTCCGGCTATCCTGACTGGGGCGCAGCGTGACGTAGGCGCGCGGGAGCTGCTTGGGTGCATCAATCTGGATCGAACATCGATAATGAAGCAGTATGGGCCGCTTGCGCTCAGAGCTCTGGCCAAGCAAGAGCAGCGCGCAATCGCCAGTAACGAGAAGGGCGATATGCGCCGTTGGGTGCAGCTCTCTGTCAGCTGGGATTCCGGATGGCTGCGCTTGATTCGCATCGGTCAGGCTTCGCGCCGCTCGACGGCGCTTGGCGAGAACAGGGAACTGATTTAGGCGCTGGGTTTCAAAGGATGAGTGCGGTCGCCCTTGCATTTCATTGTGGCCGGCCGACCGCTTGCCGACGCGCGAACACAAGAGTCGCGCCGATTGCGCACCCAGATGGCTTGTCTCCTCCACGTTTCAGATGCCACCTGAAACGTTTTGTCCGTTGCCCACCAGCAGGGAAGATGGGCAATGCCGTCGGACTAAGCGCACCAGTCTGACCAACCACATCGATTGGCATAACGCATTTAGCTTCCTGCAACGATCGCGGCGTGGACTGCTCTGGGACGCATCCGCAAAGCTGTGCCACGCTACGCACACGCTGCTGTCGGCCACATCGAGCTGGAATGCATTTCGGCCGGGAGTCGCCGGAGGGACTCGGCTCATACGTAGCGTCTCGCCCTCGGAATCACGCATCTGCCGAATCGCGCCGACCAATTGTCGACCAGCGATGCAGAAGGGTGACGTAGCACATCAAGGCACTCCTCGGGATTAGACGTTGAGGATGACGACAGCACTTCTTTTCTTACGATGTTCTTCGCCGGCTTTGGCCACGACGAGCCGAGCTGGCGTAGCCGGAAAGGACGTGAGCGCGCCCGGCTCTCTGCTGCTCTCTTTCCTTCCGATGCCTCCGCTACGCTCCCGCCCCAAGTTCCCGCAGGCCCGGTTTCTAACGTTGCATTCGGCCTCGCTCGAGCAAGGAAATTGCCGATCCGTCACGCGAGGGCGAACACCTCCCGCCGCCACTTCGACGAGCACAGATGCGCAACCCAGATTGGCGGCCACGCGCGTGGGCGCGTAGAGTCAAGCCCGCGCAGCATCTATATGGTCTTAGCATGTGCGGAAGCTATTGCCGGGCGGAACTTCCACCAGAGATCGTAGACAATTCGCGGGCGAGCTAGCGCTTGAACTGAATTGGACGCGAGCGCGATTGCTGCAGGGTCGGCGATGACCATTTTCAATTTCCTACGGCATCTAGGCGCTTGGATGCCCCTCGCGATCTGCACTGCGTGAAAAGAGAGATGCAGGGCGCTCGGACGCCTCGGATCTGATCTCGCGTTAGGATCACGCTCGCGTTGGCCGTGATCAATGGTTCCTGGCCGAGCTAGATTCCCTGAAGCAGCCTACCCAAACTGGCAGTTTCGAAGGTGGGGCTTCCTTTCTAGAATTCGATCTGCGACGGGCAGTACAGCGGATGCATCATGAAGCCTGACGAGCGCCTCGCCGAAGTCGTTGAGAATAGCTCATGTTTTGATGATGAGGCACGGGAGGTGTGGGCACAGTGCCTCTCACCCACTGACCGGCTTGCGTATATTCGCAAGCATCGTTCTCACTTCCGGTTTTCAGATTACGATGACGTGATAGCTGTTGTACGCGGTCGGCGCTTCACCGGTTGCTCATCGCAGCTCCTCCGGTGGCGTCACAGGATACGAGCGAGGACGTTGCAAAGCGCCTTGCTCTTCTCCGTCGCGGTGTGGCTGATCATCATTTGGCTTGCGGTGTGGTTTATCCGCTGAGATCGGCAGCCAACTTTCGTCCATACGTAGGGATAGCTGTGCCCGCATGCATCCGAGCATTGGGGCGCAGTTGGAGATAATCTGAAAAGCCGCAACCTGACGCAGCGTTCGGTCCGGACATTGTTTTAGGCGCAATGTTGCGAAGCAGTTACCGCAAAATCGCGCGAATGTTGTTAAGAAGCGCGTGGCTGGGGGCGCCCAGGGGATGAGAGTAGAAATGAAGAACTTATTGGCTGAGACTGTAAGCATTATGGCGACGGCGCGGTGACGTCCGCATTCGGCGCGGATCTGCCTGCGTAGGCCGTCCAATCTCTCTACACCAAAGCTCTGCAGCCCTGCCGCGGCTGCGATCTACGACTGGAGCAGCTACTATATCCGCATGGACGGTGGCTTCGGCTCAAACTCGAATTGCTGGGATTTCAATGGCGGCACGCCCGAGGGCTGTCATGATGGCACCGGCGTAACTGTGGGTCGCCAGATCGGCTATCGATGGCAGAAGGCCAGTCGAGCAAGGGCTGGGCGAGATGCGGAGGTTGCGCGCTTCAGGCGGATTACCCTGCACGGCCCGATTGCTTGGGCACGATTGAACTTCTTGTCCGACAACAGATGCGCCATGTGCGCAATTCGCCACGCCGACAAATTCGGAACCATACTCATCCGTATCGACAAGCGCCTTTCTTAGGAAGATGGGGCGTGGCTTTGCCGTTGCATTACCGCTCTCAGTCGCGTGCACTCACATGGTGTTCAGATCGAAAGCTGGCGTGGATTTGCGCATATAAGGGGGAGAACCGCGGCGGCGACGACGTCAGCCTCTCTGGCGTAAGGGACATATGCTAGGGTACTACGCCGAGAGCGCACAACTTACAACAGCCGAACACCTGGGCGAATCGCGAATTCTCTTACACAATGTCCTGAGTGATCCAGCAACCATGCCACCCAAGACCTCTTAAAGACTTGAATCGGACCCAGCGTCAAGTTGTACCAACTAGCGGTTCGATTCGCTCAACTGAGACATAACCCGCCTCATGACGACGGCACAGCACATTTACGATCTGCGAGGCGGTGCTGGAAATGGATATATCTTGACGATGGCATTTGTTCTTCTCGCTCTGATCTTTATCGCAGGCTCTGGCGCCGGCTATGCCGTCCGCAGCTGGCATGCTCGCAGGCGGCGAGAGCGCGCGCGGCTGTATATGGCTTGTACCCACTCCGCTGCTCCTGCGAAACCATCACTCAGATGTCCGGGACGCGCGAGCAATGATGTACCAAAGTGACAGCTTCAGTTGTGATGCCGACTAGCGAAGCTCCCGCAAACGACTCGCTTGCGAGCAACCAGCATCGGGGTGCTGCAGACTAGATACCATCGAGAATACAGCGTGACGGCTGAACGACCCACGACCCGCGAGACCCTCATAACTGCAGGCGTAGTGGCCCCATGCCCTCAGAGCTGACGCCCGATTTGTAAGCTTGCATGTGTCGTTCTAGCCGCAGCGTGTCGCATCTCCCGACTTGTCTGATTGCCCCACACAAGCTTTTCTTCGGCGATTTCAATGAAAAACATGGAAACAAGAAGGCCGAGCGGCATGCCGACAGCGGCACGCGTTTCGCCGCGCGAACTCCAGATAATTGAAAGAAGCAAGTGAATCAGATGAGGCCGCGAAGCCGGACCGCCGCGATCCAAGAGCGTATAATGGGATCAGCTAGGCGTCTCTGTTCAATCACCCCTATGGTTACGGAGCTGATGGGGGGTGCGCTGCGTGTTGGCCGACCGCTACGCTGGGTGATTGTCGACCCGCTTTCGGAGGCTTTAACATTCGGGATCATCAGCCTGATACTGTCATTGATCGTGACAATCCCAGTTTTTTCATGAGACCGCAGGTCAGAATTGGGGCGAGCACTCTGACCCTACAGTGTGTCTGCCGGATTGCCGCGCGGGTCAGACCAGCGGTTGCGCTACGTATATCTCGATTGGCTGAAAGAGCTTCCGGACGCCTTAATCAAGGCGAGGCTTTGACCGAGGATCACCGCTTCTACAGCCGTTTCGGCATTGACCTTGCTGCTATCGCCCGCTCGTTCCATGCTAATTGGAACCTAGACGGCACACATTCGACCGTTAGCCAGCAGGTTGCAAGGATTCTATTCCCGTCAAATGGAGCCGCTGTCGAGGACAGAATTCACGAGGCACTTGTCGCGATTTGGCTCGAGCGGCGGCTCACCAAGGATGAACTCCTAACGATCTATTTGAACCGGGTGCAGATCGGAGCCACTATCTTCGGCGTGAGTGATGCGGCACGGCTCTATCTCAACAAACGCGTTCAGGACATGACCTGAGCGAAGCGGCCACCCTTGCCGGCTTGCTAAATGAACCGCTCGATGTAGCTTCGCACATTGGTCTTCGGAATGTGCATCAGCGTGCAAGCCTGGTTCTCGATAAGCTTGTCCAGACCGGATTCATGACTGATGACCAGGTGTTTGGTGCAAGGCACTCTCCGGCACAGCTAATGTTCAGGCCCGACGAGGGGTCGTTAAACTAGGGCAATCGACAACGAGGTTCTCACAGACAGTAACTACGCGAAATTCGAGGGCAAACTTGCTGGATCAAAGCCGACGTCCGTCATTGTAGCTTTAAGAAACGCCTCTATAACTATCCGCTGCATCACTGGTCGTGTGAGGGTGTGAGGGCAGGGATCGCGTTTAAGCTGCCAAAGAACCCGAGCTCCGGCATAACTGTTGCGCTCTGTGTCAGATTTGTCTGCGGCCTCTTTTCATCATGCATCGGATTCAGCCCGAGCGTATCCCGCCTCATGAGGCTCTTGTGAGCGCCGCATTTATAAAGGCTTAGCGCCTTTTGGAGACAGATCCGATCCTGGCACATAGCCCTCCGACCCTGCGCTATGATCGGTTACGAACTCGTTCGGAGTGCTCGGTCGAAACCGGCGAGCGGGATGTGCTGCGTCTTGCAAACGGCGCGATAAGAACTTTACGGCTTAAATTGGCAAAGTGCCACACTTCATAAACTTGCTTCGTGGCGACAACATAGTAGAGGACCGGAGACCCTGGTTAACTGTGCCCCCTCGCTGTGAATAGAATGACATTCCGATTCTGTCCGATCTCGATGACCGTTCACCCATTCCTGACGAGCTCGATAACTGCGGCGTCGGTCTGCTTGCGCTCGAGATACCGATCTTGATGCGCGTTTTTCGCGCCACCTGGTAGCTTTGAATCGGCGGCGCACCCAACACAATTCGAACCGGCCGCAAGAAAGGACGCGTGCCATGAGCGAAAGCTGAGCGCGGGTTGCTCCATCGAGCACGAACGCTCAGCTGCGTGGACGATAGGGGCGGCGCCCCAGTCGGTAGTCGCCATCATGACGGCGGCACCGTCGGATGCTCCAGAAAGTCAATCCCGCAGCATCACAGTGCGGCGATTCGCAAGCACGGCATACCGCGGCTCTCCAGGCCGTACACGATGGTCCCCTGGCGCTGCTTCTTGCCGAAGCTCCAGTCGACGATTCCGGTGAATCATGGCTCCGTTCGCGGGCGGCTTCCTCGGCCGCGGCTGGGCCTAGTTGCGGGGATCCAACGCCAGAAGACCGGCGATGACTTGGAGCAATCCCGCCCCGGAACGGCCAGATCATGGGTCGCGCAACCCGCTGCTCTCGGGAGACGAGATCGGATTGTAACGGATTGATTCCGGTACGTGACGATAGGGGTCGCCGCGCACGCGCTGAATGGCAGCAGGCGCTGTAACTCAGATAAGCCTGAGGCGGCGCGCCTTCACAACGCACTGGGTGCGGCTGGTTGTTTCCAGCTTTCGCATCGCGTTCTTAAGGTGAAAGTTGACAGTATTCTCGCTAACCTCGAGTATGACTCCGATTGCCCAGGATGATTTGCCCTCCTCTACCCACCGCAAGCACTGTTTTTCCCGTGCGGACAGCACAACGTCTTGCACATCGACCATGTTTTTCTCCCGGAGCCGAGACGATCTAGGGACGAGAACAGCAAATCCCGTACCACGCGATGCCGATCCCAAAATCTCGCACCGCAAAACTCCGAGAAACATCGATACAAGCGTGGAAGATCGCGGCTCAAAGGGCTGCATCAAGGATTACCGAGCGCATCGTGACATGCGTCGTCAATGCGACAGAACACTTGCAACAATCGCGACACCTGACGTTTACGTCCGCGCTTCCGGTGCCTGCGGGCCCGCTCCTCAAGAGCGGTTCCTAAGCCCGATAGGATCGCTCGGGTGGGGCCGACGCTTCCGTCCCGCGAACAAAACTCGTTCGGTTTGCGTCAGCGCCTTTCGCAGGTCGGCTTGCCCCTCTTTCGCACTTCCCGTGCCTTCTGGAGGAAACAATACCTGAATTCAACTCACCATCGTTCCGTGTGCGCTCTCATTTATTTCGTTGCCGCCACTGTTATCTTGTAGTTTGCTTCTCGGAGCTCCTTCGAATCATTTGATTGCGAGGGCTCCACGATAACGGAGGTTGTCTGCCACGAGTGCCGACCGCAACTACGTCATCGTTTGCAAATTGACGCTGATCGGCGTCCAATTTTGGGGCTGACTCATTTCCGATGAAGTTTGCCGGGCGACTGTGGTTCTCAAACGGAGAATCAGCGCCATGCGGACGGGCTTTCAAATCTCATCGCTAGTACCGAGTGGTTTGGTGTTTGATGGTGTAAGTGACTCAATGGATTCGCTTGTTCTGTCTGTTAGGTCGGAAGCTGCGGAGGCTCGGTGCCCTTTGTGCGCGACAGCGTCGAGCCGCATCCATAGCCGTTACATCCGGCACGTGGCCGATTTGCCATCAGCGGGGAGAAAGGTGCGCCTCCGATTGCTCACGCGGCGCTTCACATGTGAGGTGCCGCATTGCCGCCGGCGGATCTTCGCAGAGCGGTTCGGAGAAGACATCGTCCCGCTTCGACGGCGCCGGACGGCACGGCTGGAATACATCGTCCATCACTTGGGGTTGGCGCTCGGCGGCCGGCCGGCGGCAAGCTTCGCCAAGCGGCTCATGTTGCCCGTCAGCAACGATACCTTGCTACGGGTGGTCCGCCGGCGAACGGCGATGCCGACAGATCCATTGTTTGTTGTGGGCATCGATGACTGGGCGTTCCGGAGAAACCATCGATACGGGACGATCGTGTGCGATTTGGAGCGTCGGCGGATCGTTACCCTGCTGCCCGACAGGGAAACTGCGGCCGTTCGGGCGTGGCTATCGAAGCACCCAGCGATCAACATTGTGTCGCGAGATCGCGGTGGTGGATACGGCGAGGCAGCAGCCAAGGCGCTGCCGAACGCCATCCAAGTCGCCGACCGCTGGCATCTGATGGAAAATGCGAGCGCGGCCTTCCTTGATGCGGTGCGCCGCTCCATGAACAGAATCCGAACCGCAATTGGAGCGACGACGATCAACCCGGAATTG
>NZ_JBIXJX010000032.1:0-71247 GCF_052871955.1 Bradyrhizobium sp. CAR08 | reverse complement strand
GGAGCCTCGAAATTTGCGAAGGAGATATCAACGTCGAAGAGAACATCGGCAATGCTCTCAAAAAGTATGTTTTTCGACAATTCAATTCCATCTAGGGGCATCAAATCGCCCGCCGCGCCTAGCGTGACAGAGGTGTCCTTTTGGAAACCATCTGGCAGATTTACGATGGACTTGTCGTTCAAAAAGAGAACCTCCGATACACCATTTTCCGCTTTTAGCGTCGGCTTCTCCAACTTGTAGTACCAGTACGCCCAATCGATATACGTCATTTCGGCAGCATCGGTTGCGGCGTCTGCGAGCGGAAAATCCCACTCACCCGTCAGCTTGGCTCTTTCCAACGCCTCTTTTGCTTTCGATTCGAAAGAAGAGTCTGTGGTCTGGTTCATTTGCCCGTTTCTTTGAGAAAGGTCGTTTGCCATAGCTTGCGTTCCTTGAAGAAATTGCTCGTTTGTAGATGGCTAGTGCCGTGAGGGCTGTTCTACTGGCAGGCGCGTCCACCGCGATCACAAGGCGGCTGACCGTCTGTATGCTACGAAGTCCGGGCGAGACGATCGATAATCCTTGCCCAGCTGCGCGCTCCCTTCTGAAAGCTCGTAAGGTTGTACTTCTCGTTGGGCGAATGAATTCGGTCATCATCCAAAGCGAATCCAACCAGCAAGCAATCCATGCCAAGTTGCTGATTGAAGGCGGCGACGATCGGGACCGAACCTCCCGCTCCCATCAGGGCGGCTGGGCGGCCCCATTCTTCCTCAAGGGCCTTGGCCGCCGCGGCGACGTGCGGCATATGAGGATCAAACGAAAAGGCAGGGTGGCCTTCATCATTGCGCAAGAATTCGATGGCGCAATCCTTGGGCGCGCGGCTGCGGATAAAATCTTCCAGTGAGGCCAGGATCTTTTCCGGATCTTGGCCGGGCACCAAGCGGCACGTCAGCTTGGCTGATGCTCTGGATGGGATCACCGTCTTGTTTCCGACGCCCTGGTAGCCACCAGTGATGCCATTGAACTCGCAGGTTGGACGCACCCAAAGTTGCTCGAGCGCGCTGTAGCCTGTTTCTCCCGCCGGCTGGCTCAGACCGATGTCACCCAAGAACGCTGCGGCGTTGAACCCAAGTCCTTCCAACTGCTGCCTCCTCTGCGTCGACAGCTTCGGAATCCCCTCGTAAAACCCGGGCACCATCACATGACCATCCTCGTCATGCAGCCCTGCGAGAACGCGAACGAGGGCACCGATGGGATTGAGCGCAGGTCCGCCATACTGACCAGAGTGCAGATCGCGGTTCGGACCAGTCAGCACGACTTCCGCCCCGATGATCCCGCGCATTGACAGAGTGATTCCCGGCGTATCCTTATCCCACTGCACCGTATCGCAGATTAGAGCCAGATCGCAGGTGATTTCATTGCCGTGCTCGGCTAAGAAACTCGGCAGGCTCTGCGAGCCGCATTCTTCCTCACCTTCAAGAAGAACGGTGACTCGAATCGGCAGCTCGCCCGCGACATTCTTCCAAGCGCGGAAGGCCTCGAGGAAGGTCGAAAACTGGCCCTTGCTATCGTCTGCACCACGCGCCAGAATTACCTCACCATTGCCTGGTTCGACTCCCAGCCGCGGCTCGAATGGCGGAGAGGTCCACAAATCGAGTGGATCTGGCGGCTGCACGTCGTAGTGACCATAGAAGAGAACGTGAGGCTTGCCTGTGGCCTCCTGCGCCCCCCCATGGGCCACGACCATTGGGTGGCCGGTCGTTTCTCGCAACCCCGCCTCGAAACCAATCTCCCGAAGCGTGTTGACGCACCACTCTGCCGTCTCCCTGCAACTCTCCTTATATGCTGGATCGGTCGAGATACTGGGAATCCGCAGCACCTCAAAGAGGCGCTTGAGAGCTGCATCTCTGGAGCCATCAAGCGCCTTAAGCACCGCGGGCAAATGGTCAGTCATATTGCGGATCCTTCTTGCTATCGTGGCGCGCCTCGAGGACGTACACACAACCGACAATGCCCGTCTCCGGCGTCTCGGCTACATGTTCGAGGCTGTGATCGACCAGGAGCATAGCGCAGTGACGCAGGGTCCCGTTTTCGGACTGAATCACCCATCAGTCTTCCCGTTAACAACATGGGCGTACACTGGCCAAGCTTTCTGACGAGCGCGCCATTGCTGTGAGATCCGTCATCCGTCCTCGATCTCAAGTAACCAACCGTCCCCTTAAAAGGGGGCCACTCCCGAAGGAGTGGCCCGAGTCAGGGAGGAAACGCCCCTAGAGGGCCTCTGGGATCAGGCTGCAGCCTGTTCGATCGGAGAGAATGGGAGGCCAAGGCTGTCGGCCACAGCTTTGTAGGTCAATCGGCCTCGATAGACGTTGAGGCCTGCGCGCAGATGAGGATTTTCGAGCACCGCTGCAAATCCCTTGTTCGCGAGAGCCAAGCCAAATGGCAGCGTCGCGTTGTTCAGGGCCTGACTCGAGGTCAGCGGCACAGCCCCCGGCATATTTGCGACGCAGTAGTGGATGACGCCGTCCACGTCGTAAGTCGGGCTATCGTGCGTCGTCGGACGCGACGTCTCGAAGCACCCGCCCTGATCGATAGCGACATCCACGATCACAGCCCCTCTCCGCATCGAGCTCAACATCTCACGGCGGACAAGTTTTGGCGCACTCGCGCCAGGGACAAGTACCGCGCCAATGACGACATCGGCGGCGAATACCTCCTCTTCAACGGAGTCTATCGTTGAGAACCTGGTACGAACCCGACCCTCGAACAGCTCATCCAGTTCGCGAAGCCGCGGGATCGAACGGTCGAGGATGGTGACCTCAGCACCCAGGCCCGCCGCCATGCGGGCTGCGTGCGTGCCGACAACGCCTCCCCCGATTACGACGATACGGGCCGGCTGAACGCCTGGCACGCCTCCGATCAATACCCCCCGACCACCAGCAGACCGCTTTAGGGCTGCACCGGCAGCCTCGATCGCAAGCCTGCCCGCAACCTCGCTCATCGGCGCAAGCAACGGAAGCCCGCCATGCGCATCGGTGACAGTTTCGTAAGCGACGGCAGTGCATCCGGACTTCAGGAGACCCTTGGCCTGCTCCGGGTCCGGCGCCAAATGCAGGTAAGTGAACAGGATCTGGTTCTCTCGCAATTGACTCCATTCGGAAGGCTGTGGCTCCTTCACCTTTACGATCATCTCGCTCGACGCGAACACCTCGCGAGCGGAGGCTGCAATCGTTGCGCCAGCTTTGCGATAGCTGTCGTCAGTCGCACCAATACCAGCGCCGGCATCGGTCTCAACGAGCACGCTATGGCCGGCGGCCACATATTCCCGGACGGCTCCAGGTGTCAGGCCTACACGGTATTCGTGCGTCTTGATTTCCTTGGGAACGCCGACCTTCATCTGCAATCTCCTAAATGGCCGCCGCGTTATATTCTAAACATCACGCAAACCCGCTCCGCAAATCACTGAATGACGCAGAAATTCAGCAAATCTCGACCTCACCGCGCAGGTTTAAGGACGGCTGAGCCCGCATCGTTCGCTGGGGTCCAAAAGGACCGTCCGGGATTGATGACCCCCTTTGAGCTTCGCACCACGATTCTGTCATGGTTGGCGTCAGAATTGGTGTACGCTTGGCGACAAGATTTCGGAGCGAGTTCGCTCGAGCATCAGGCACAATTGTGCACCGGATCTTCGGACATTCGTCGATCTCGCGCCGAAGATGCTGATGGTTTCGCAAAGACCATGTCGCTCACCGCGACGGCGCTGGATTGTCCTGCTTTGCGTACCTCGCCTAGAGGTACGCGGCGCCTGGCCTTTCGGTGCTTAGTGACGTGTTCATGGCTCTGCGGCGGACACGTTCATGCTGACGTCAGCCGCGGGCCTCACGATTTACCTGGCGACCCAACCTGTGGACTTCAGAAAGGGTGCGGATGGCTTCGCGCTCTTCGCGAAGGAGACGTTGGGCCAAGAAGAAGGGCGTGGCGGTGGTCTTTCGTGCGAAGCGCGCTGATCGAGTGTAGTTGCTGCTAGATGTTGCCAACGCCGTAGACGGCCCACTGGATGGTACAGATGCGGCTATCGCGCGTGCGACCATTCTCGTATCAAGCTTTGGTTGGTCGCAAAGCCTACATCGGCAGGCACATATGCGGCTCCCAGACGAGGATGTCACCGGCGGACTTTGTCCATCGGAACGGTTTGGGACCGGCATTGTGTCGGTCGATGAAAGAATAATGTCAGCTTTAAGAGAGGCGACGCCGCGGCTGCTAAATAAAACGCCGCTGCCGCTTGCCTACTGTCGATCGGTCAAAGCCCAGCTGGCCGCCACTTCCTTTTTCTGACCGCCTTCCGTGCAGGTCAGCACGATCCGCGCTCGCAGAGCCAAGTCGTCTTCCGTCATCAGTGACTTCAGTTCGGCACGCTCTTCATCGCTCGATGTCAGGGTGGCGGCGATCAGGTTCTCCGTCGCTGTCGCTGCGCATCCTCCATCCTTGGCACCGCAACGCGAATCTAATGCAAATTTACGATTTGCGAACTTCTGACTCGGATACTAGCAGACCCCGGGGCTATGCTGAGACGTTCACGCAGCTCTTATGAATCGTCAGCCGGTCTAGTCTAATAGCCTAACTCCAAGCTAACTTCCCGCGTGAGTGGCTTCCCCGTCGCAAATTCCACCAAGTTCTGAGTACCCCGCTCGATATTTCGTTGCAGAACGCCGTCCGCATTTGCAGCTTGATCCTCAGACCCGATCACATTCGGAAGCTGGTGAACCGCCAAGCGTGAACCCGAGGCCCCTGGAAAGGCCCTCCCGAATCCATAATGCCACCACACGTCCGCTGCGTAGCCGCGCAAACGACTGGATGTAAGAGCTTCATAGAGAGGCTTCTCTCGAATCACACTCCCTCGCGATATGTTGATCAGAAAGGCAGAGGGCTTCATAGCTCCAATTTCGGCATTGCCTAGCAACTGACTGGTTTCCGGTGTATTGGGAACCGCTACGACAACATAATCAGATCTCGCAAGAACTGACTGTAACTCGTCGATCCCGTGAACCGAATCTACGCACTCCACGGGCTTCCCGCTGTCTCGGCGGACTCCGAGAACATGCATGTCGAACCCCTTTGCATGCTTAGCAATCCGGCTGCCAATTTGTCCAAGGCCGATAATCCCGATCGTACGACCGTGCAACATTGCCGATCGATACTCATCTGCATACAACGGAAAGGGTTTTTGTCGTTGCAGCAGTTTCTGATGCTTGAGCAACGTTTTCTTCGCGAGGGTAAGCACGAACATCATCGCCTGCTCCGCGACAGCAACCGCATTGGCACCACGAATGTTCGTAAGTTTGACGCCGCGCTGCTTAAAGAGCGATAGCGCCCCCATAAGTCGCAGGTCGTCAACGCCAGAATGGAGCCAAGAAAACACCTTGAGTTTTTTTGCATTTTCCAGCGCACCTTCCGGGACACTCAATGCGATAATAGCGTCGGCATCGGCGACGTGGTGCTTTACATCTGAGTAAGTGCAATCAAACCGAGAAAGATACTCCCCTTCAGCTGCTATAACCTCTGTACCAGCGGGCATAGCTGCTTTGATATATGTGATCTCATCTTTGGTCGCATACCACAGACAGAGCACTTTCATTTGGCCAAGATCCCTACACAGACGTATCCGAATTACCGGAGGCGCGGAGCCCTGAGTGGGTTTCATTCTGCATGTTATGGAACGAATATTTGCGGCGCATTGTGCGGCTACTCGGGCAGATTCCTGCACGAGAGGCCTTTTTCCGAACGAAAGGCGCCCTCTGCACTGCTCACTTTTCGCCTCCATGGAATGCTCGCAGCTTGATCATTAATCGGGTCCTTGGTCCGGGCACGAGCCCCTTGATCTGCGAAATGGCTTGAAGAACGGTGCTGCAGTCGAATGTTAGCTGAAACAGGTACTCGATCGTGCAGGAATTCCGCAAGCCAAGCGCCTATTAGGGCGCAGTTCTGCGGATTTGTTTTCATTGGCGGAATGCGCTGGATATCGGCCTCTGCGGGCGGCCGCCGGTTCACGCGCGTATAGGCATCGATGAAGGATGACACGTTGACCCAGTGTGAGCGCGAGGAGCCCGGTCGGCCGGCCAGAAGAAGCAATGGCTTCAAGAGACACGACACCACATCACTGTTCGCCGCCCTCGACATTGCGACCGGACGGATCATCGGCAAGTGCTACGGACGTCATCGTGCTGCCGAATTCCGCAACTTCCCCGACGAGATCGAGGCTTCGGTGCCGCTGCGAACGACGTCCACCTCGTCATCGACAAATACGCGACGCATAAGACCCATTGATCCAAAGATGGCTGGCTAACAGGCCGCCGCTGGCACGTGAACTCACCCCGACCAGTTCGTCCTGGCTCAATTAGGTCGAACACTTCTTCGCGCTCCTCACGGGTAAGACGATCAGCCGCGGCGTCTATCGCAGCGCTCTCTTAGAGCTGATATCCTTCATTCATCGCCCGACACAATGCCGATCCCAACCCGTTCCGATGGACAGAGTCCGCCGATGACTTCCTTACTTCCATCGAACGCTTCTGCAGGTAGAATGCCCCAGCAGAACACGACCTAATATCGCGAACTTCTGGCTCAGGACACTAGATACTTTTAACGCAAATCTAGGCTGAAGTCGCCAGATGACTCATTGTTTGGAGAGCAATAGAAAGGGTCAAAACCGTTCTTTGCGAGCGAAGCCGTGAACGGCACCGAGCGAATACGGCGGCTGACATCAGAAGAAAAGCCGACGATCCATTTTGGTCAAGCGCTTCCCTCCTTGGGGGCTAACTACGATCGTTTCACTGAACGGCAGACCACTCGCGGACGTATACATATGGAAAACCTGATTCTGCTGCAGCTTCCAGTCGCTGCTGGGTAGGAAGACTCGAGTGAAATCGCTGGTGCGAGGCGGACATGAGAATCCAAGTGAATAGCCGGTGATATTGGTGTAGCTGTCCCGCAATCCAGCAGCCAACATGCCCTCGCGGACGACGCGGTCGACATCTCTTGCAAATACTCCAGGCTTCATAGCAAGGAACTGTTCGTCCTGGATTCGAATCATCGTTTCTGCGGTCCGGACTTGTTCATCAGTCGGCGCACCGATCGATTTCGGGCGCATAATTCGCGAAGTATAACCACGGAAGTGTGGTACCGCTTCTATAAAGACAACGTCCCCGTCCTCCAATACGCGGCCGCCGAGCGAGGCGTGAAAGGATGTCGAAGGTCCGGACGAGATGACGGCGATCTGCGCATTGTCCGCACCGCTGCGAAATGCTTCGCTGGTCAAGGCTGAAAAAACCTCACGCTCATTGACACCGGCTCGCGCTGCGTCGAAGCCTGCCGTGGCTGCGCGGACGCAGATCTCGGCGGCCACCTCGTGGCAAGCAAGTTCGAGCGGTGATTTGACCTGCCGCATTTCCCACATGACGTGGGAGAAATCAACGATCGTTGCGTTTGGCAGCAAGCTTTCGAGCTCTAATGCCCGGTTTACCGTCAGAAAATGACTGTCGCGCTCAACGCCCACGACCGAGTTTCCAAAACCATGCGCTTTGATCGTGTCGGCCACAAGCTCGATCGGATTTTCGCCATCGTCAAATGACACGCACTCAGTTAGCCAGCTCAGTTCGCTGAAGAGTGGAGCATCGAGCGCGCGAATGATCGCGACCGGTTCTTGCTCGAGGGGAATGAGCAAGGCTTGGTACATGGCCGCTGTTGACCGGTAACTGCCGAAATAGACCATATGGTCTAACTGATCCACAACAAGCAGGTCGACGCGACGCTCGGCCATGATGGCGCGCAATGCTGCAAGTCGCGCGCGGAATTCGTCCACAGGAAAGGGGAGCGGAAAAGCTAAAGGCTGTGTCAATGACTCGTCCCCTATCTGAGGCTACTATGGCGTCTGGCGAGCCGAAAGATCAGAGAATACCTCGTCGTGGTGGTGTGAACCTCTCGTCACGATTGGGCTGCACGCAGTGGTGCACGGAGCCTCATCCCAGCGTGGGCACGGACTGCATCTCCAAACGCGCGAAAAATGCGTGCGGACGGTCCGTCGGATGTTACCCAGTATTCGGGGTGCCATTGAACGCCGAGCGCGAACCCCCGCGCGTTCCGAACCGACACTGCTTCCACAATTCCGTCCTCGGCTACGGCATCAACATCAAGCCGGGCTGCCAGCCGTTCGATAGCCTGACGGTGTACGGAATTCACACTTATTTCGCCTGCTCCGCACAACCTGGAGAGGCAGCTATCGGGCTTGATAGTTATTGTCTGGCGGATAGAGAACCGTTCGTCGCGGCTGTCACTCGGCGGCGCCCGATGATCGAGCATGCCGGGCCGGTCTTGAACCTCGGTGGCTAGCGTGCCGCCAAGCGCGACATTAAGTTCTTGAAGACCGCGGCAGATGGCAAGTAGCGGAATTCCGTTGTCAATGGCCTTACGGATCAAAGGCAACGTCGTTGAATCTCGCGCTGGATCATAGGGCCCATTTGCCTCACTCGCATCGCCGCAATAAAGGGCGGGATGGACGTTAGAGCCCGAGCCTGTAATCATCACGCCGTCAACTGCGCCGAGGAGCTGATCGAAATCGAGGCCGTCGCCGAGAGAAGGAACTATCAAGGGAAACACGCCGGCGCTGGCGACCGCCGCCTCAAGATACTGTTGGGGCGTCGCGTGCCACCGATAGTCATATAGCTCGCAAACATCCGCCGAGACAGCAACAAGCGGCTGACTTACCCGCGAATTGCGCATTTCGTTCGCGACGGCTAATGCATTGCTCCCCACGAGTCCGCTTTGTGTCATTTAGCCATCTTTCATCGACTGCGCAGGAGTGCAAGAACGCAGCTCTCGCGATTTGCGTACAAGGGCGCGTGCGGCGCCGAGACTTTAATCAGTTTCTCATTCACGAGGCGCTCTTGTAATCTAGCGGCGCTGGTTGATCTAGTTTCCTAGAACTCAGCTTTCCCCTAATCGAGTCGCGGCAAAGCAGGTTTTGCCAAACACTTCGTACGGACCTTCAGGTTGCGACCATCTTTTCTAATAGCTTGAGCTAGATTCTAGCTCGACCGAGGCTCGATGATTGGTGGTAGGCCGTTCCATTCAGAATATTGATCTCCCAAGGCTATTTTCATCGCATTTCTGCCGGTCGGGATGTTTTGCTGCAGCGCAGGGGCGCTTCTCGGTGAAATAAACCTCAGACTTGCACTACGGCCGAAAAGCGTCTGTGCGTACGATCTCCATCAGAAGCAAAGCCGTTTTGAACCCGAGCTGATCAGAAACCTATTGGGCTATCTGGAGCGATTCACTGACGAGACTCAATTTAAGCTGCAGCCGCGCCCCAAGGCACAGAACTCCCGAAGGTTTTCACGATGCATCTCCTTCAGGCCACACGTTTTGTAACAATTGAAATTCGAGACAGCCGCTCGGCGAGCACCCACCCGATGGATCCGGATTGAGCTCAGACCCGACGGGACTCAAGAGAAGAGCTTGCGCTCCATCTTCGTCAGGCGCTTTCCGCCTTCCGGTGTAACGAGGACGGTTTCGCTAAATGGCAGGCCACTAGCCGAGGTATACATATGAAACACCTGGCTCTCCTCGAGCTTCCAGTCGCTTTTGGGCAGGAAGACCCGCGTGAAATCACTGGTGCGAGGAGGACATTTGAGTCCGAGCGTATAGCCGGTGAGATTGGTGTAGCTGTCGCGCAATCCTGCCGCCAAGATCCCCTCGCGCAGAACGCGATCGACATCCCGTGCATTTGCGCCGGGCTTCATGGTGCGAAACTGTTCATCCTGAATTCGAATGATTGTTTCCGCAATCCGGAGTTGCTCTTCAGTCGGAGCACCAATCGTCTTCGGACGCATCATTCGCGCGGTGTAGCCGCGAAAGTGCGGAACCGGTTCGACAAACACAATGTCTCCCTTCTCCAACACGCGGCCGCCGAGCGAGGCATGGAATGACGTCGAAGGTCCAGACGAAATGACGGCGACCTGCGCATTATCCGCGCCACTGCGCCATGCTTGGCCGGTCATGGCGGCGAAAACTTCACGCTCGCTAATACCTGCCCGAGCTGCATCGAAGGCGGCGGCCGCCGCTCGGTCGCAGATCTCGGAAGCCATCTGGAGGCAAGCAACCTCGAGCGGGGATTTGACCAGCCGCATTTCCCACATGACACGGGAGAAATCAGCGAACTTTGCACTTGGCAGTAGGTTTTCGAGCTCCAATGCTCGGTTTACAGTGAGGAAATGGCTGTCGCGTTCAAGACCGATGGCCGAGGCTCCAAAACCGCGAGCTTTGATTGTCTCGGCCATGAGCTTGATCGGATTGCCGTCGTCATCGAACGACACGAAAGCAGGGAAACGGCTTAATGCGCCAAACCTTGGAGAATCGAGCGCACGGATAATATAGACCGGTTCTTGATTGAGGGGGACGAGCAGGGCTTGATACATCGCCGCCGTGGAACGATAACCGCCGAAATACTCCATGTGTTCGGACTGGTCGACGACAAGGAGGTCGACTTGCCGCTCGGCCATTATTCTGCGCAATGCTACGAGGCGAGCTCTGTATTCTTCGTCGGAAAAGGGCGCGGGGAAAGGCGGAGGTTGCGTCATCGAATTATTCCTATGTGATCATAGTAGACGTCAGGCCAGCCGGAACTGACATATCGATGTCGTGATCCGGCTTCGTTCTCGCTTTCGGGTGAAGCTATTTGAATGTGGAGAAACCGCTAATCGATCACGAGATGAGCAATCCTCAATCCTTCAGAATGTTTGCAACGCCGGGGCTCGAGCTTCATGACCAGGCACAGGCGAAGACGGCTATTGTCGCGTATTATGGCCAGCACCTTCTTCGACCGGCCTCTTGTCTACCTTCTCCATAGCTCCCTCGATTGGTTGAGTGTCAATCTTAGGCATTTGTCCTCGGTTCATAGCGGCTTGTAGACTAAGTGCTCAATATCCGCCCCAGGGCTACACGCGGATGGCGCATGCGTCCGTAAATGTAATGCGCCGACGACGCCACATCAGCAGCTCGCAGCCGACCCACATATCTCCTTGCGGTGCGGGCCGGACTTCAATTGTGGCGGGCGCGACGTCACAATCGCCATTCCTGCGACTCGAACAGGTGACCGTCAGAGGAGTCCCGTGAACGGTCTGCGCATCAACCCACCGACGAAGAACTCGACCATCGACGTATAATCGAAAACCGGAATGCCGGCCGCCTGCTGGACAGCGGCGGCGTAGGGCGGCAAGTTACCGCACTCAAGCAACAGCACCCCAATGTCTGGTCGGTGCTTTAGGAGAGCCAGCGCGGCATCGACTGCGTCGGTCTCCACCGCACCGGCATCGAGTTCGCCCTCGCCCCTAATCCACGTGGCGGTGAACACGGGAGCCTCATCGAGTCCGGCGACGACCACCCGACGCCCAATGTTGGCTCGCAGCCCGGCCGCCTCCAGCATCTCCTGAGTCAGTGCAGACTGGCTTGCTACGTAATGCCGAGCGCCTTGTTTTGGGGGAGCATCTTTTCGAGGAAAGGAGCGAGGAGAAGGCTAGATAGGAATACGGTACATCTACCGCGGCGCGGACCGCTTCCTGATACCGGATCGAGTACCCGCAGCCACAGGTGATCAGTTGTGCCCCCTCCCGTACGAGTTCGGTTGCCGCCTGAACCACGGCTGATGTCATCTTCGCGGCGTCGGGCCCCAAAATCTGGCTGGCGTACAAGCCAGGCACGGTTTTGTACCGCACCGGGACACTCCACGTGCTGGCGTTCCCGGTGTCCCCTGGTATGAAGGGCCGATTCTCGCTCCCGCCGCGCTCAAGCATCAACACCCCGAGAGGTGCACCGTTGAATGGAAATCGGGGCCACCGCTTGCCCCGGGTAATAGGAAAATTAGTCATTGCTATCGCCGTCATCTCTATCGGGGCGTTTTTTGTATCATTCTGGCTTGGCCGAGTTGCGCCAACCTAGGCAGTTTTATGCCGAAATTCTGCGCCCGATTGGCACAATGCGCAGCAGCCCGCGATCAACCGTCGGACCATAACAACTCTTCCTTGACATTGATTGACAATTTGAATGGCGATGCAGCGGCCGAACTCTCTCCGACCTCTGCCAAAGTAGTGCTAGGTCGCATCTGCAAATGCAGAAAACGTGCGCAATTAGCACGAAACATCTTCTCTGCATGCCTCTGCAGGATCGAGAACCATACCTCGACCGGTTGAGCCGGATGAATCATGATTCAAGGTACCCGAAGCAAGGAAGTCCACGGTTCGCGGAAAGATCGCAAGGTGCTTGAGGCGCACTTTCGCTCGCCGGTGACGTTGCAGTGCGATTTGAAGCGGGCACGGATAGTTCTGTTGCGGCGGACGGACGCAGCACCCGCTCGATCGCGAAAGAAGTCGGAATCCACCGCGAATTGTCAGCCTTTGGCGGCACCTCTATGCCGATCATGGCCTGGAAGGGCTGCGAGCCAAGCCGCAGCCTGGCAAGCAGGGAGAGCCGGGAACGCCGGAGATTGCGCGCCACCTTGTTAGACTTGAGTGATAGGGAACTGATGGATATCGCTAGCACTCGAAGTGAGATCGGATATGGACCCGCGAGGTATCGGATTCGCCGATTGGATGCGATCTTTCCCGACGCCGGACACCTGCTGCTTCAAACACAAGTTTTTCCCGGCAACCTCGCTCATCGGGGCAAGCTGCGGAAGCCCACCGTGCGCGCCAGTCAGGATAGGCAATCGCTGTGCAACCAGACTTGATGAGACCGTTAGCCTGCTCAGGGTCCGACGCAAAATGTAAACAAGCGAAGATGATTTGATTTTCTCGCAGCCGCGTTCCATTCGGATGGCTGAGGCTCCTTGACCTTCACGATCATCTCGCTCGGCGCGAATACCTCTCGAGGAAAGGCAGCAATCGTGGCGCCAGCTTTGCGATAATTGTCATCAGTCGCGCCAATCACCGGCATTGGTCTCGACCAGTACGCTGTGCCCAGCAGCTACATATTCGCGGACGGTCCCAGGCGTCAGGCCTCCGGGGTATTCGTCCATTGGGAACACCGACTTCATTTGCAGAAGGCCAAACGGCGCGGTATTCCGGCGATCTTCCGCGTCCGCGTGCAGGATTTCGGATGGGCGGACCGGACACGGCCGAGTCTGGCAACGATGATACCACGGCGCAACGGCAAGGAATCGGCCGAACCGATACCGCCTCAACACCACCAAGCCAGGCTCTCGGCATCACGTTTGATCTACGCCGGGACAGATCGGCTTCTTCTTCGTTTTGCCCTATTCGCAGCGATGCTCGATCCGAAATGCGAGTAGCGCTTACGAGGGGAGCCCCGCGGGCTCATCAACGATGGATCGGGTTTTTCAACGATTTGCCGAGCGGTTGACCGAAAGCACACACCGAGATGCAGCTCAGCAGAGCATGGCCGATATAACCGCTGCGCTGAAATTCTCTTGCTTCGCATATCTTGCGTTACCCCATCAGCCCGCCAGTGCCCCCAATCTGATCTCGACATATCCACCCTCCTGGACCGCCATCTATCTGCAGCGCGGCTACGAATCCGTCGATCCGGTGGTACGTCGGGCTATGCGCCAGCCTAAGCCCTTCCGATGGGGACTTGGGTTCGAAGCGCGAAATCGGTCGGAGGCAGAATGCGCTCTGTTCGAAGAAGCCGCCAAATTTGGGATTCGCTGCGGATTTACATTCCCTATCCACGATGACAAGGGCGCGATCGCCGCGCTGAGCTTTGCAAGCGACGATCGTCGAACTGGTTTTGAGCGCTCGCTGATCGAGCACGCGCAGAGCCTGCGGCTAATCGCAACGTTTTTCCATGCACATGCAAAACGCTTCTGGACGATAGATCGCATGGTCGGTGGGATGGTGCTGTCTCCTCGCGAGTACCAGTGTCTCGAATGGTCTGCGCGCGGCAAATCAGCTGGGGAGATCGGGATCATTCTCGGCATCGCAGAGCGAACCGCGGGATTTCACCTGGATAACGCGCGCGCGAAGCTTGGCGTCAGCTCGCTTCGTCAAGCGATCGTGTTGTTGACCGAGTCAAAATCTCGAAAATAGATCAACCTCAAGCTGCAAGCACCTGTGCAACTCCACAGGATGTGCTTTCCTGCTTTCTCTGCTTGCTTGCCTGAAGCAAGGCAAGGAGGCAGGAATGATGCAGCTCATCACGCCGGAGTACTACGGCGAATTCGTCGACGATCTCACCGAGATGCACCGGCTGCGGTATCGCGTTTTCAAACAGCGCCTGGACTGGAACGTCGAGGTCAGCGGCGACATGGAAGTCGACGAGTTCGATGTCCTTCGACCCGTGCATCTCCTGAACCGCTCGAACGCCGGACGTCTTCAGGGTTGCGTCCGGCTTCTGCCTTCTACCGGCCCAACCATGCTAAGAGACGCGTTCCCGATTCTTCTGGACGGCCAGCCGGCGCCACGGAGCGACCGGATTTGGGAGAGCAGTCGATTCGCGCTCGATGTTCCTCCGGATGCGCCGAAGGCAAGTGGTGGACTTTCTGCTGCTACTTACGAGCTGTTTGCGGGCATGATTGAATTCGGCCTTTCGATTCAACTGACCGAAATCGTTACCGTCACTGACGCCAGGATGGAACGCATTCTTCGCCGCGCGGGCTGGCCGCTCCGAAAAATCGGAAAAGCTCGTCCTCTCGGAAACACCACGGCCATTGCTGGATACCTGGAGGTCTCGCCCGATGCGTTGCATCGCATCCGCAAAGCGGGACACATCTCAGGTCCGGTGCTCTGGGCTCCAGTCATCCGAGCGGCCGCCTAGGATTTGAAGCAAGTACAATCCGGGGCATCGCTGCGCGTTGGAGCGGAAAGCCCATCTGCTTAAGACTTACGATGCACAAACCACGTCGATCAACACCCTCCCCTCAAGCCGGCAAGGCAATCGAACTGAGACACCTGCGATTGGCCGTTGCTGCGGCCGATTGCGGCAGCTTCCGCGGAGCCGCGGAGTTGCTGAGGTCGCAACAATCGAGTCTCAGCCGAAGAATCGACGAAATCGAGCATCACTTGGGCATCGCCATCTTCGAGCGCCATAGCGGTGGCGTGCGCCCGACGCAGGCCGGTCGCGACGTGCTTCGGCTCGCAAGGACCATTCTGGATGAGTTCGACGCGCTCATCGCCACCGCGAGATCCGTTCATAACAGCGGAACCGGCCGTCTGACCGTCGGCTTCTGCACCTCGCTTTCGGCAGGCAATCTGCAAGCCTCGCTACTCGCGTTCAAAGAGCGGTTCCCGCAGATCGCACTTGCGACGGTCGAACGATCACGGACGCGTTTGGCAGCGGCACTTCGAAACGGCGCAATCGATGTCCTGATCGTGACAGGGAGCCTCCCATTGTTGGACACTGAAGAAATGCCGCTTTGGAGGGAGCGTGTTCTTGTAGCCTTGCCCCATGATCATCCGCTCGCCGGGCGCGAGACTGTGTGCTGGACTGACCTGCGCGGCGAGACAGTGCTACTCAGCCATTATAACGCGGGAAAGGAGCTCGAAGATCTGCTGATTTCCAAGCTCCTCTCGCCGGAGGATCGCCCCAAGATCGAGCGCCACGACGTCAGTCGCGGAATCGTCAAAAGCCTCATCAGCATGCACACAGGAATAAGCCTGGTGCTCGAGTCCGATATGGGGGCAAATTATGCGGGCCTGACCTACCGAGAGCTGCGCGATGGCACGGGTCCGAGCCGTTTCGACTTTTCGGCCCATTGGCGAGCCGAAAATAACAATCCAGCCCTGCAGGAGTTCCTGAAGCTGCTCGCTGAGCGCTATTCCCCGCCACCCGTCGGACGTTGACGCGCCCGTCGAGCTTTCCGGAAACTCCGGTCCGCTGCCATGAACCGGGCCAACATCGGGGCGATAAGCTTGGCTGGATCTCCGATCGGTTGGCCGGTCTCCTGCGCGAGGATTTCAGCATAGGCCACAAGATCCCGGTGGATACGCGCGGGTAGTTCGTGAGTGACCTTGACTGGCTTATCGTCCTCGATTGCACCGAGTTTGAGTTTGGCCATTATCGTCCCCTGTACGGCTCGAGCACCAGGTCGCGATTGACGATCACCCGCACCGGAAATCCCGGACGAATCGTCAAGGTCGGCTGGATGTTGAGATTGCGGCGGACCACCTGCTGGCCCGTCTGGTTCATCGAGTCCCCCGCCCCGCGGCGGAGCGCAGCGATGAGGTCGCTGTCGGTGCTACCCGTATCCGATCCGGAATTCACCTCGGTGCCGACGGCGAGCAGTGTCGAAAGCGCAGCGGCCCCCAACAGCTCCTTCCAATGGTTGTCGACCTTATCCTCAAGCCCAGAGTAGCCCGCGGCATCTGCGCCCGGCTGCCGCTCCAGCACGATCGACCGCCCATTGGGCAAGATGAGGCGCATCCACACCAGGAGTACGCGCGATTGGCCAAATGCGACTTGGCTATCATACGTCCCGATCAACCGGGCTCCTTGCGGGATAAGGCGAGCCCGCCCGGTCGGGGAATCATATACCGATTCTGTGACTTGGGCCGTGATCTGCCCAGGCAGGTCGGACCGAATCCCCGTGATAAGAGCAGCCGGAATGACCGTTCCCGCCTGGACCACAAAGGGAGAGACCGGTCTTGCCAGGCGATCGGGACTGGTGGTTCGACGGTCAACGGAAGCACTGACGAACGCAAGTTTTCGATCCTGGCCATTCTGGGCGAATGCTTCGTCGGATGATGGCGCTGCATTTGATGGGGCTTCACTTGCCGATGTGGCAGGGGCCTGTGCGCGGACGTTCGTGCTGGCAAACACCTTGCTGGTGCGTGCCGCCTCGCTCTCCTGATTGACGCGCTGCTGTTCAGCGTCAACCCCGAGCGGGCTGGACGTCGAAGAGCCCTGTGCTGCAACGATCGGCCGGCCGAGATCGCCGGGTAAAGGTGGTCCAAGGCGCGGCACCTCCTTCGGGATCTCAGCATAATCCTTCGGCAAGGTTGCAAGCTGATCGGCGACATTGTGGTGGTCGGTCGCGTAAAGCTCCTCGGTGGCCGGCGAGCGCGATCGCTTCTCCTGCAGAGCCCAGAAGACCGCACCAGAGATGAGTACCAGCAAAAGGGCGCTGCCACCCGCAAGCACCTTGCGCGACAGGCGCGTAACTTGCGGCCGATCTGGCCGGAGCCGAAGGGTTTCTGCGATATCTTCCGGCGGCTTGACCCGAGGAGGGTCCTTGGGTGTGTCATTCGGCTGGCCGGTGTCTGTCACAGCGACCTCCCGTCGGTTCGGACGATCCAGACCTTCTGCTGGTGCTCCTCGCCGAGCCTCAGTTCCGCGGCCGCAAACAGCCGGTCGACGATTAGCACATTGCCGTAAGCGCGATAGTTGACGAGCTCGGTCTTGCCGTCGGGCCCGATCACGAACAGCGGCGGCATCTCGCCCTGGCCGACGCCGGGCGAAAACTCGATGTAGACCTTGCGCCCATCGTCATAGGCATTGACAGGACGCCACGGCGGGCTGTCTCCCTCGATGGCGTAGCGGTAACGGCGCTGCGCCTGGGCCGGGATGACGGGTGTGGGCGGCAGAGCTCGACCACGCGCGGTCCGATCCTCCGGATAGAACCACGAGACCTGTGGCATGTAGGGCTTTTCCCGGGAGCGGAGTTCGATGAGGTAAGTGCGCCGATCCGTGTTGACGACGAGATTGGTCTCGATCGCCGGACGTGTCGGCTTGACCATGATGTGGACGCGTCGCGTGTCGCCGCTGCCGCTTTCGGTGTCCCCGACCACCCAACGCACGGTATCACCCGCGGCAACTGGTCCCGACCCGATCAGTTGCTCGCCGGGCTCCAAGGCGATGTCGGTGATCTGCCCCGGCGCGGCATAGACCTGATAGAGAGCGCCCGGACTATACGAAAACACCTGCACCGCATTGAAGTAGCCGGCTTTGCGCGGCTGCACGCGTGCCGCGTCATTCGCGGTCTCAATGCGCTCGACGGGCTCCTTGGCTTCCGCGTTCTTGCCGCCGCGCGCCGCCTTCCACGCCGGTGGGACATGCAGCGGCCGCGGCCGATCGTCGGCAAGTGCCGGCAGATCTGGATCTGGCGGGACATCGCTATCGTAACTGATTTGCGGCGGCTTGAACGTGGTGCACCCGCCCAGGGTGGACACACCAATAACGAGAGCCAGAGCCAGGCTCGGACGGACTCTCTGCGACGCAATAACGAGACCTGACGGCATTGCTAACTCAGCTCCTTCGACCAGTTGATGGCGTTGACGTAGATGCCAAGCGGATTCTTGCGGAGGCGCTCGAGATCGCGAGGCATCTCGAGGATGATGCTGACGATCGCGCTCCACCGCTCGGTTGCGGCTAGCTGACCGTTGTCGTAGCGCCGCTCGACCCAGGCGAGGCGAAAGCTCTCAGGGGATGCCCGGATGACGCTCGAGACCTCGATCGCAATTTGCGTCTTGCCGAGCTTGGCGAATGGATCGTTGTTGCGTGCATAGTCATTCAGCGCGACGGCGCCGCGATCGGTCGTAAAGTCGTAGGCGCGGAGCCAGTTTTCGCGAAGGACGATGGCGTCCATCGGCAGGCCACGCACATGCTCGATGAAGCGCGCCAGGTGAAAAGCTACTTGCGGATCGGTCGGTTGATAGCTGGCGTTTGCCGGAGCAACGGCTTTTGCTTCCCCCAATTGATCGACCTCGACCACCCAGGGCGTGATCGTCCCATGCGCCGATTGCCAGACCAGGGTGCCGGCGAAACCAGCGGATAAGAAGAGGCAGCCAAAGGCCATCAGGCGCCAGTTCTTAGCCTGCACGCGCGCAGACCCAATGCGATCATCCCAGACCTGGGCTGCGCGTTGATAAGGGGTGACGGCTTCTGGCGTGCGGCCATAGTGAACGGCCGATCGTTTGAACATTGCTAGACCTCAAGTGACGGGTGAGAAAACGGAATTGGTCGATCAGAAGAATCAGCTGTCATGTTGGGTGAGGTCGACAGATCCGCCGCCCCCGCCGGCATCACCCGAACGGATCGCGTGGGTTGCCGCTGATGCGCCGTGGCTGATCGTCTGTGCTCTCTTCATGCGCCGAACCCAAGCGGGCGCACTGTCGGAAGGTCTCGAGGCGTCCCCTTCCCCCTTACCGGCATCGCTCGCCGCTCCACGAAGTCCAGCTGCGACCGAGCGCAAGGGACTAGCAGCCCTGGACGCGCTCGCCTCGGAGCCGGACCGACTTCCCGCCCGAAACACGCTCATGGAGCCGCTTGCAATCGCGCTTCCACCTCTTGCGGCGCCTGCAATCGCGCCGCCGGCGAGACCGGCAGCACCGGCCGCAACGCCAGCGCCAGCCGCGAGGACGCCGCCGGCGGCAAGTCCCGTCCCAACGGCGCTGCCTGCGCCGAGCTGCGGACCTCCGGAGACGATGCCGTTGGCAATCCCGGGTCCGAAAATGCCGAGACCCAACAAGGCGAGAGCGCCGAGCACCAGCGCCATCGCGTTCTCGATGGTCGGCTGATTGCCGCCGAAACCTGCCGTGAACTGCGAGAATAAGGTCGATCCAACGCCGACGATGACGGCGAGGACCAAAACCTTGACGCCGGAAGAGATGACGTTGCCCAGCACCCGTTCGGCCGCAAAGGCGGTCTTGCCAAACAAACCGAAGGGGATCAGGGCGAAACCTGCAAGCGTCGTCAGCTTGAACTCGATCAGCGTGACGAAGAGCTGGATCGCGAGAATAAAGAAAGCCAGCAGCACTACGATCCAGGCGAACAGCAGGACCGCGATCTGGACGAAATTCTCAAAAAAACTGACATACCCCATCAGCCCGGAGATCGAGTCCAGGATCGGACGGCCGGCATCGAGCCCCACCTGCGCGATCCGGCCTGGCCGCAAGAAATCCGCCGATGAAAGGCTCGTGCCAGAGGCCTTGAGGCCAAGACCGGCAAAGCTCTCGAAGACGATGCGGGCGAGACTGTTCCAATTGCCGATCAGGTAGGCGAAGACACCTACAAACAAGGTTTTCTTGACGAGCCGGGCAAGAATCTCCTCATCACTTCCGACGGACCAGAACAGGCCGGCAAGCGTGAGGTCGATTGCAACTAACATCGTGGCAAGATATCCGACTTCGCCCCCGACCAGGCCGAATCCGGAATCGATATAGCGGGTGAAGGTTTCCAGGAACTGGTCGATGATGGAGGTGCCGCCCATTGCTCACTCGCTTTGGCTTGGAACGGAGGGTGAGAGCGACGGCAGGCGGCTTTCGTCCTTACGCGGCCCCGGGGAGGAAAATGGCGCCGTGCCCGCATTGCTTTCCGTACCGTTTACCGATCCGCTTTTCCCCAGGAACTGGCTGCGCCGTTCCGCCCAGATCCTCTCGCATTCGAGCAGAGCTTTTTTCTGCTCGTAGGTGACGGTGCGGCATTGCTCGAGCTTTGCCGCCGTCGGATCGGGCTTCGCAGCGGGCGAGGCGGAAGATTGGGTCGCGCTATCGTCGCCGCGCAGGCGAACGGCGCAGGCGGCGACGACCAGGACTGTGAGGCTAACTGCCACCGCGATCGGCAGCCGTTCAAATCTGTTCTTCATCATCAGTGGAACATCTGCACGGTTGTCGGTTGATAGCCCTGACCCTGGGTCAGAAAGCGCCGCATTTGCTCCCTCCCCTGATCCTGGGCACTTGCTCTTTGCGCGGCTTCGAGCGTTTGTGCGCGCCCCTGCGCGGCCATCGTCGCGGTGAGATCAGCAAGCTGCTGGGCTTGAAGCGCAAGGAGCTGGTTGCCGGCCTGACTTGCCTGCAGAGCACCTGACGCGCCCTGGCTCGCCGTGACCAGGGCCGACATCTGGGTGCGGTTGGTATCGAGATTGCCGACGACGGTCGCCTGCACCCGCATGGCGTCCTGCAGCCCGGCAACCGCATTCTGCCAGCGTGTCTGGGCGTTGGCGACGAGGAGCCCATTGGACATGCTCGCGGATGCCGGCGCATAAGTTGTCGAGAACGCGCGATCGATCTGCTGGACATCGTAGGCAATGCGCTGCGCTTGACTGAGCAGCTGCTGCGTGCGCTGGATCGATTGCTCGAGCTGCTGCAACGACGAATACGGCAGGCTCGCCAGGTTCTTCGACTGATTGATCAACATCTGCGCTTGGTTTTGCAGCGAAGTGATCTGGTTGTTGATCTGTTGCAGCTCGCGCGCGGCCGTCAGCACATTTTGCACGTAGTTGTTGGGATCGAACACGATCCACTGTGCCTTTCCTTCCCGGGGCGCTTGGGTCAGGCTAATTGCGATGATACTTGCTGCCAGCAGCGGACGGAGACGTTTCATGACAAGTCACCTTCCTTGGCAAGCTGCGGAATGAGATTGCAGGCCCAGCCGAGGTCGCGCGCCTTGAGCCAGCCGTCGACGAAATCGTCCCGTCCGTGCTCCTCAAGAACCCGCTCGATGAGAGTCTGGTCGGTCTTGGACGACGCGGCCGCAAAAGCCAGAGCGATCTCACCAAGGCCGAGCTCGAACAGCCGGTTGCCCCGGCGCGACTGGCAGTAGTAGTCGCGCTTTGGCGTCGCGCGGGCGAGGATCTCGATCTGCCGATCATTGAGTCCAAAGCGCCGGTAGACGCCTAAGATCTGAGGCTCGATGGCGCGGTCATTGGGAAGAAGGATCCGGGTTGGGCAGCTCTCGATAATTGCGGGCGCAATTGCGGAGCCATCGATATCGGCCAGCGACTGGGTCGCAAACACGACGGAGGCGTTCTTCTTGCGCAGCGTCTTCAACCATTCGCGGAGCTTGCCGGCAAAATCGGCATCGTCGAGCGCAAGCCAGCCCTCATCGATGATGAGAAGGGTCGGACGGCCGTCGAAGCGATCCTCAATCCGGTGAAACAAATAGGAGAGAACCGCCGGCGCGACACCGGTCCCGATCAACCCGTCAGTCTCAAACACCTGGACGGAGGTCTCTCCCAGCCGCTCACCTTCGGCATCCAGCAGCCGCTCAAACGAACCGCCGAGGCAATAGGGTTGCAGCGCGCGCTTCAAGGCATTGGATTGCAGAAGAACGGACAAGCCCGTCAGCGTCCGCTCCCGAACTGGCGCCGAGGCGAGCGAGGTCAAGGCCGACCAGATATGATCCTTGGTCTCGGGCGTGACCTCGATGCGCTCGCGCGCAAGGATCGATGCAATCCAATCGGCTGCCCAACCGCGCTCCCCGACATCGTCGATGCGCGCAAGCGGCTGGAGCGCCACGAATTCTGCCGAGTCTCCACCAACCGCGCCGCCGAGATCATGCCAGTCGCCGCCCATGGCGATCGCCGCCGCACGGATCGACCCACCGAAATCAAATGCAAAGATCTGCGCTTGCGGATATCGCCGGAACTGCAGCGCCATCAGCGCGAGCAGCACCGACTTCCCGGCGCCGGTCGGCCCAACAATCAGAGTGTGTCCGACATCGCCGACATGGAGCGAGAAGCGAAAAGGGGTCGATCCTTCCGTCTTGCCGAAGAACAGTGGAGGCGCCTTGAAATGATGGTCCCTCACCTCTCCCGCCCAGACCGCCGAGAGCGGGATCATGTGGGCGAGATTCAGCGTCGACACCGGCGGCTGGCGCACGTTTGCATAGACCTGTCCCGGCAGGCTGCCGAGCCAGGCCTCAACGGCATTCACTGTCTCGGCCATTGAGGTAAAGTCCCGGCCCTGGATCACCTTTTCAACGAGGCGTAGCTTTTCGTCGGCCGCGCTAGGATCCCTGTCCCAAACCGTGACCGTTGCCGTCAAAAAGGCCTCTCCAATCTGATCCGAGCCGAGCTCCTGGAGCGCGCTATCTGCATCCAAAGCCTTGTTGTGGGCATCGGTGTCCAGAAGCGTGGACGCCTCGTTCGTCATCACCTCCTTCAGGATCGCGGCAATCGACTTGCGCTTGGCAAACCATTGCCGCCTGATCCTGGTCAGGAGTTTTAGAGCATCGATCTTGTCGAGCATGATCGCCCGCGTGGACCAGCGGTACGGGAATGCGAGGCGGTTGAGATCATCGAGGATCCCGGGCGTCGTCGCGCTCGGAAACCCCACAACCGTCAGGACACGCACATGCGCGTCACCCAGCATCGGCTCAAGCCCGCCTGTCAGCGGCTGATCGGCAAGCAGCGCATCGAGATACATCGGGATTTCCGGCACCCGAACACGATGCCGCTTGGTCGAGACCGTCGAGTGCAGGTAGGTGAGCGTTGCCTCGTCATCTAGCCAGCCGCATTCCGGCATAAAGCCCTCAACGAGCTGGAGCACGCGGTTGGTCCGGTCGACGAAGCCACTCAGCACCTCGCGCGCATCCGCTCCCGCGCTGCGATGGCCGCCCTCGTACAGGAGACGCTCGGCCACAGCTGCACTCTCTGCAGGCGGCAGATAAAGGAAGGTGAGGTAGTAGCTCGATTCATAATGGCTGCCGGCCTCCTCGAATTGCGCTTTCCGCTCCGCATCCACCAAGGCGGACGCGACATCCGGGAATGTGTCGGGCGGATAGCGCCCTGCCGAATGCCGTTGCGCCTCGACGAAAACCGCCCAGCCCGATCCGAGACGCCGGAGCGCGTTGTTCAGCCGGCTTGCGACCGCAACAAGCTCAGCCGGCACGGAACTGTCGAGGTCCGGCCCCCTGAACCGCGCCGTCCGCTGAAGCGAGCCGTCCTTGTTCAATACAATTCCCTCGTCGACCAGAGCAGCCCAGGGCAGGAAATCAGCAAGGCGCGTGTTTGAATGACGGTATTCGGCAAGATTCATCATGGGACTTCTCTCAAGCGCTGAGGTGACCGGGAACACGAACGTGCCGGCGCACGACTTCGACGAATTCCGGATCGCGCTTTGCGGCCCAGACCGCGGCCATGTGGCCGATGAACGCCAGCAGAAGTCCGGCCAGCCACAAGCGCAGACCGAGGCCGAGTGCTGCAGCCAACGTGCCGTTGAGAATGGCAACCGATCGCGGTGCCCCGCCCATCAGGATCGGCTCGGTCAGCGCACGGTGGACAGGGGCGACAAAGCCCGGGACTGGCTCATCCATCAGATCACCACCACCCCGCCGCCGAACGAGAAGAACGACAGGAAGAAGCTCGAGGCCGCAAATGCGATCGACAGACCAAACACGATCTGGATCAGCCGCCGGAAGCCGCCCGAGGTGTCGCCGAATGCGAGCGAGAGACCTGTCACGATGATGATGATGACCGCGATGATCTTGGCCACGGGTCCTTCAACCGATTGCAGGATCTGGTTGAGCGGCTGCTCCCAGGGCATGTTGGAGCCGGCGGCCCAGGCCGGGCTACTCACCAAGTACAGACAAGCAAATGTCGCAACTGACGTGAAACCTCGCCCGAGAGATGATCGTAGGTTCATGACTGATCTCCGATTTTCGAAAGGGTGTAGTCGCCTGATGCCCCAAGCCCGGTGACGCAAGCGAGTTCGCTCAAATGCCGTTCGGCACCACGGCCAGAGAGCACGGCGATGACGTTGATGGTCTCGGCGATCAGCGCGCGCGGGACCGTGACGACGGCCTCCTGGATGAGCTGCTCGAGCCGGCGGAGCGCGCCAAGCGCGGTGCCAGCGTGAATCGTGCCGACACCACCGGGATGTCCAGTCCCCCAGGCTTTGAGCAGATCGAGCGCCTCGGCTCCGCGCACCTCGCCAATCGGGATACGATCAGGGCGCAGGCGAAGCGACGAACGCACAAGTTCGGACAGCGAGACGACGCCATCCTTGGTGCGCAGCGCCACGAGGTTCGGCGCCGTGCACTGAAGCTCCCGCGTATCTTCGATGAGAACGACGCGATCCGAACCTTTGGCCACCTCCGCCAGAAGCGCGTTCGTCAGCGTCGTCTTGCCCGTCGATGTGCCGCCCGCGACCAGGATGTTCTTGCGTGTAGCGACCGCATCGCGGAGCGCGTTCGCCTGCTCCAAGCTCAGGATGCCGGCAGCGACATAGTCGTCCAGCCCAAACACGGCGACCGCAGGTTTGCGGATCGCGAAGGCCGGCGCGGCGACGACCGGCGGCAACAAGCCTTCGAAACGTTCTCCCGTTTCCGGCAGCTCAGCCGAGATTCGGGGCGAGCTGGCATGAACCTCAGCGCCCACATAGTGGGCGACCAGCCGGACAATTCGCTCGCCGTCGGCAGCTGATAGACTCTCGCCGGTATCGGTAAGGCCGCTCGACAGCCGATCGATCCACAGCCGGCCATCGGGGTTCAGCATCACCTCAACGACGGACGGATCTTCCAGAAAGCCTGCGATGGCCGAGCCCAGCGCTGTGCGGAGCATGCGCGCTCCGCGCAACTCGGCTTCCGAATGAAATGAATGGATCGCCACGACTGCCCCCCAGTTGGGTGAGCCAGCTAGCGTCTAGCCGCCTCACATGAGGACAACTAGAAAAAGCAGAACCTGCGCGACAGCAACAATGGGACCGGGTCAGTCGTAGTCTGGCGTAGAAGAAGAAAGATTAGGGACGATCGCTTCTGACGCGCCGAACATCATGACCCCGGACATCAGCCCGGCGACATGCGGGCTTCACCACTCCGCATGATCATCCGCCTCCAGGATGGCGAGCTCGGCTGGTAGAATAACGACCTCAACCGAGTTCCAGCCTCCTGCCGGCTGACGTGTGGCCGAAGCGCCAGCCTTCCGTTTCCGGCGCTCCAGCCACGGGACGGCGGCGAACCAGACCAGCGCCGCCACCTGCAGCAAAACGTTAACACCGAACGCGGTCTGATAGGCCGTTAAAGGATAATGCCCCGTCTCTAGAGGCCATTGCTCCAGAATCAGTCCCATCCCGTATTGCACGAGGAAAGCCCAGCCAAACTGCAGGACATTCAGACCGCCATTGGCGCGCGCAACCAGCTCGGCCGGGAAATAATCCGCTATGATGGCGTAGGTCAGAGCAGTGGCTGAGCCGGCCATCGACAGCACGCACCACGGCAGGAGTGATGGCCAGGGCGGATGCAGGATCAGCACAAGCTCCGCCACAATCAACATCGCCGCGACCAAGCCAAACAGAGCCTCGGTCTTCTTAGCCCGGCGGCGCACCCAGTTGGCAAGGACGCCCAAGACGAGAGCGCCGAGACTAAGAGCGACCGCCATCACGAACAATTCGTTGACGAGACTCGTTCGATCCAGCCGCTCCACATCGCAAAGCCAGGGCGCCGCCCATAAGGATTGCAGTGCCCAAGCGGACCCGATGCAGGTCGCCGATAAGGGCGCCATTCTCCAGAACCGCGCATCCGAGTAGACGGTTTTTAGAGTGGCGGGCGTCCTGCTATCCTGTGGCCCAGTGGTTCGTTCGGGAACCACGAGATAGATCAAAATGGCAGCAAGCGCGCTCGCGGCGGCCAGCACGCCGAATAGACCCCGCCACCCGATCCAGTCCAGGAGCGCTTCCGCAGGAGCCGTTGCGGTGACCGCGCCCAATGAGCCCAGCATAATCATATAGCCATTGATCAGCGCCAAACGTTCTCTTGGAAACCAGAGGACAATGATTTTCAGCCCGGACATCAGGGCTGCTGCACTCCCAAGTCCGACAATCGCGCGAGCAAAAAGAAGCGACAGGAATCCCGTCGATAGCCCAAAGAGCGCGGCCCCCCCTGCAGCAACAGCCAAGAGCACGCTCTGGACCCGGCGCGGCCCAAAGCGATCAAGTAACATGCCGATCGGAATCTGGGCCCCCATAACGACAAGAAAATAGATTGACGTGAGCAGCCCGATATCGGCAGGGCCAAGCCCGAGATCAGAGGCGAGGCGGCCAGCAATGAGTGTATTGATCGTCCGGAACAGGTACGAAAGGTAGTACCCGGCCGCGAAGGGAAGAAACACGCACGCGATGAGCCGCCACACAGGGATTGGCTCAACTCGTGCCACCGGCAATATTTGCGACCCAAGCTCCTTCCGCACGCTTCTGGCGGCCGGCCTAACAAAAGGAGTTGGGCAGGTTTCGAAAGTTTGGACTGCTGCCGCCCTCCTCGGCGGCAGCGCTCGGCTCGGAGTTTCCATCCGCCGCGACTGCTGACAGACCCTCCTTTCTCGGCTGTTCTTCTGCCGCGCGTTGTGACGCGCCAGCATGAGCTTCACTGACAGGTCGACTGCGCCTGCCCAGCCGATCGATCGTCTCCTGGATCAATGGCTGACCGAGCCGTACCCGCCGTTCGACCTGCTCCGCCAACACCTTAAAACGCTGCTGTCCGAGCAGGCACGCCTCCCGCTGCCCGGATGGCAGCATGGGCGGCGTCACGGTGAGGTGATAGCGCGCATGCAGGGCTACGATCTCGGCGATGATCGCGATCTCGTGCTCGAGCCTGGCCATCTGGCCACTTATCCGGTCCAGAGCCTGATGAACGCGCCCCTCGATGGGCGGTGAAGGATTCAGGAATCTTTCAAGCGCCGTCTCGACGACCATGCTCTTGCCGAGCCCCGGGCGTTCGGTCGCAACTTCAAGCCGCTGAAACATGCTCTCGGAGAGCTGAACGGTAACCTTCTTGGTTCGCGCTCCTTCGTTCGGGCTCGGCTGCGCATCGCTGTCGGCTTGATTCACAATCGAGTTAGGCTGGCCTCCAAGCTCTCCATCGACTTGCACTGCTTGTTCGCTCCCAATTAGCGGCCGCGACCTGCCCGCGCACCGCGGCACGCGCGGCGTCGATTTCGGAATCGAAACGGCTGAATCGCGCCCAGCGATGATGGAGTTGACACAAGGGCCAATCCGAACGTCACTTCAACCGCACCGACTTCTGCGTCGTAGTGTGGCGTAGCCAAAGAAAGACAAGGCGGTCTCAAGAAGAGCTGGATTTGTAAAGCCTCTATCATTCGCGCGCAGCTAACGGGCTGTTGCAGCGGGCCCGGGCGCCTTGAGTGACGCGCCCATCGCTTGTTGCTTCATGGCGTGCTGCCGACCTGCAGTCTGCTTATCTGATTCAGCGCCGCACCCATTGCCAGGAACTGCCAGGGCGCATTGGGGCGCGCGTACTGATTACTCATGCTTGTCAGAGGCGTGCATGTCGATGCTCACCTCTTTCAGGACGGTGGATCCGCTTGCAAGCCGCCGTCCGATCGACTCAACAAAGCGATCGTACGTTCCGCGCCCTTGGCGCTCTCGGAGGGCGCTCGCATTTGCTGCGATTTCAACGACTTATCCCGATGATGCTGATCGAAAGGTTTCAGCCCCCCTTGCGCAAACCGTGGCATCAGCCGTTGCACGGTCGCCTATTCAGGTTTAGTGGGTCGATCAATCTTGGCGCGCAGCTTGTCAGGCGCCCGTAGAATGGTGTGGAATCTGCAATGCCTTCCCGAACATTAAGCGAGAGTATCGTCAAGACGAGTTTAAAGGACTTGGATTGGCACAGACTTGAGCAACATCTTTCTACACTTGTATTGGATCAAGCTTGCGCGGCTCAGCTTCTCGGTCTACTTCGCCGCAACGGCAACCTCTTTCAGAAGCGGCCGGCCCCGATCCGGAGCCGAGCTCGCGATGCGTTCCTAGCAAACGTCGAAGCGCACTTCTTAGAACATCTCGGGCAAGATTGGGCGCGCGAGGTCAATGAACTGACGGGACTTAGCCATCAGATAGAAGCGGGCTATGCAGAGATACTGAGGAGCCTTTCTGCGACAGACGCCGCCAAAATGGCTCCGGAGGTTCAGGCCGCGTCTGGGCTATCCTGGTCAGCTCATGCATTCGATGACATGATGAAGGAGTTTCACGCCGACCTGCTGCGCCGAAGACGCATAAAGTTGAGCCATTTCCGCGTGCGGCGTCGGGATGGTACATCATTCAATCCGGACGGCGCGCTCGGCAATTTGGTCAACATGGCCACGATGACCCTGCTGTTGCTTGGCTACCAGCAGTCATGGTTCGAGGTGGACGGGTTCCTTTTTTTGCCGGCGTTGCCGGAGCCCACGGATGTCGACAATGACCGGACCGCGGCCACTCTTGCGCTGGCGGCTTCTTGGCGTCTTTGGGAACGCTTGGAGCAACGTTGTCGATATTTTGGCCGCGGATTTCGTGTTATCGGCGAGCCCATGCCGAGATGGGTGCCGAAGGACGCCAAGCGAGCGATCGCGTATGAGCTCATTACGCCCGAAGAAGGACTCGATTACTACGCTAATGTACGTCTTACCGATCAGCTAGCGCGGACCTATCACGGGTTGCTGCAGAATACCAACTTGAAGACTTGGGCTTCAGGGATAGACGGTCCTCTTGAACTTCCGCCGAAAGGATACGTGTCGCCAGAGGAAGGCCATTCCTGTATTTCGCTCAGCGAAGTGCTTGGTTACTTTGTCCTCGACGACCAGGAGCGTCCGTGCGGGCTGAGGCTCGTCGAATGGATACGCGGATATTCTACGTTGCAAAGTCTAGCCGGCGAGCGCTACCGCACTCTCGGTTTGAAGAGACTATGCCACATCATCCCCCGCAGCGAGTTGCGCGCTCTTTTGGAGCGGGTCGGCCTGAAGAATGGCGCCGCAGACCTTTTTATCAACCAAGCATCAATGCGCAAAACCAGCCGCGATCTTTTTGACCAACCGCTCGTGAGAATGCGAGACGGTTCCCTTGCTCTTTGGCCCAGCGATCATATATTCTGAGCCTGGCCGCGTAACGCTTTCTGCTGTCGGAAAACAAGGCGAGCAGCTAGGGCGCAAAGGCAAGGCCTTCGAAAGGGAAATGTTGCGCTTTATCGCTGGTCAAGGATTGGCCGCGAAGGCCTTCAGGCTGAAGATCGCCGGAGAAGAGTTCGAGTACGACCTTGTCGTGCCTTGGAACGAATATCTTTTCGTCTTCGAATGCAAAAATCGAACATTGTCGGCCCATAATCCAGCGGCAGCTTACTATTTCGCCTTGGAGATGAACTCTGCCGTAAATCAGGTCACCCGTTTGGCTACTGCGTTGCACGACCATGCTAACGCGGTTCGCGACGTATCTGGGATTGACGCAAAGAATATGATTATCGTTCCTTGCATTTTGAGTTCGTTGCCGTACGCAGCGGCTGACGCGCGGAATAACGTTCATATGACGGACGTGTCTCTTCTTAAGCGTTTCTTCTCCAACTCGCGTGAACCAGCGACAACCAAACGCAGAAGCTCTGCTACATCACTCTGGCTCGGGGATAAGCCCACGCCAGCCGACTTCCTTTCTTACGTGCGAGCGCCATCCCCACTACAGGCCTTAATCGCACGGACGCGCAACGCGCCGTTCTATTTCGATCTTGGCGAAGAGACCGCAGTCGCGGTGACGGACATAATGGACAAAGACACTCCTGTGATGAGCTTGGGAAGGCTCTTCTCAGCCGAATGCGGATTCATCGAACGAGGCACCTCGCGTTCCGACTTAAACAAGAGGAGACTTGTGGAGCGACAAGCCGTTCGGGAGGCCGACAGAAAATGGCGGAAAGTTCAGACTCGCATCAAGTGAAACACTCGCATCCGGGGGGATCGATCCTCCCGTCGAAATCCACGTCGTAAAACGAGATGTCCCGCCGCTGGTCCGAATTTCGATCCTCCGATACTCTGACTGTCCGGCCCCCATAGATCTTCGCAGCTTTGCAGGTGGGCGGCGCCTTGACGTCAGGGGTTGCCCGGCTTTGGCGAGAAAGGCTTGTACATCTGTGATGGAGATCGCGAAATTCAGCGCCTCCCCCTTAGCTCAATGGAAGCGCGACAAGGATGATCGGTTGCTTCTGCTGGAATGCCCAAGGCGACATCACGGGCTTGTCCTGCGCCGGAGCTTTTGGCGCTTCTTTGCCCTCAAGATAGAGCTCGATCAGCATTTTTAAGCGCGAACATGTCGTCGCGCACCTCAACGGCCACTTTCTGCACGCACACCAAATTCCTGCGCCGGCCGCTCGCCCGGTGTGAAGCCCATAGCGACGACCTATCTCCGTTCTTGATTTATGGTGCGCTCGGAGGAACCGGAGGGACTCAATTTGTCGCGTCGCGCAAAGATCATTTGGATCGTCGGAACGGCGCTGCTGCTGGTGCTGCTGCTGGTCCTCCGGTTTATCCCCTACCACGGCCAGATTTGCGAGCCCGCCGGAGAGGCCAAGGTCGCGAACTGCACCTCTTATCAGCTCCTTCCCTTCATCGTGTTCGAGGTTGCGCAATTCCTGGATAAAATGAGCGGCGCGATTACCGCCGTTGCGACCATTGCGATTGCCATCTTCACGTTCACGCTCAAGCGGGCGGCAGACAAACTATGGGAGGCCGGAGAGCGCCAGCTACACCTGCTTGGCGAAACATTGGCCGCTCAGTCCCGGGACATGCAAGCCTCTATCCAGGCCGCCACCGACTCTAACGCAGCAATCACGAGCGATCAGATCGCTGTGACAAATGCCGAACGGCAGTTACGGGCATACGTCACTGTGCAAGACATCAATATGGTGAACCACCGGCTTGCCAATCGCGTAGGCACCCTCCATGACAACATCGTTCCCGGCGCGGTACACACCTATCGATTTTCCGTCATTCTGAAGAACGGCGGCATGACTCCGGCGATCAACGCGCGAACCAACATAAATCACAACAGATTTAATAGCACAATCCCAGCGGACTTTCATTTTCCTGATTCGACCAATTTCGGCAATGCTCTGATCGGTCCGCAACTGGTCTGGCACACGCCGTCGATTACAACCCAAGCGGCGGAGCTTGAAACACCCTTGGTAGGAGCGTTGCATTATCTTTGGGGATGGATCGAATATGACGATATCTTTTCCAGTACCACACGGCATCGAAGGGAATTCTGCTTCAAGATAGAGTGCGAGCGCCTTCAGTCCACGAACGAGTTTTGGGTTGGCTTTGCTCCTCATTCCAAGTTCAACGCCGCCGATGAGGATTGTCTACGGCACATCGATCCTGCCGGTTAGCACCCAGAGGCTAATCATAATTAATCTTGAGAAGATTGAGCTGGTGAAGGCGAAACGTCGACTCTTCAGGCGCGTATCTCACTTCAAAGAATTCAAAATCGCTACGCCGTTCCAGGCAGCATTTCTGGTCAATAATGCGCATGATCCTCAGCCTGTCCGCCAAATCGGTTCTTGCACCGAAGACTATGCCCGACAGATCTTCGAATTTGTATTGCAGGGCCCGCATCGGCTTCTCACGCAAATCGAAACCCGAATGCACTACGGCCACGTGGCGACAGCTATCGGCGAATGAGCGGCGCGAATAAATTCTGCAGGGCTGCATCGTCGAATTTGTCCGCTTCGGAAGTGGACGCGCGAACTGAAGGCGAACTTGATCTCGTCGATCTTCCTTCGACGACGGCGATCCGCTCCATAACCGTTTCCACTGCGCGAGAGACGACCGCTGTGCTTACACGCGTTCTAGTTGCTAATTTTTTAAGAGTCTCGATGTGTTCCGTAAGGGTCGATTCCGAGTCGATGCTTTCGACAGTCCTATCTATTTCATCGAACTCTCTTATAATGACCTCGTTAACAGCCTGAGGAATCTCGCTGCCTAAATGCAGCTTCCACTCTTCAACCGCATCTGAGATTTTCTCAAGATCGTCCGGAGCGCAATTGTGGATCATTCCAATCGCAGCGGTCTCGAGGCAATTGGCGAGCTCGCCTGCAACAGTGAACTCGTCAAAATAATCTCCGTCACGCAATTTGGCGATGAGCTCGATTACGTCGTCGCCGTCGCGCCAGGAGTCCAGCCCGTCTACCGGCGCGCGCGCAAGCGCGAGAGCAAGATCTGAAAATCGTTGATCGCCGCTGGATCGATGCCAGGCAATTAACAGCTCTATGCGTTGTGTGTTCGAGAGACCGGTTTGTTGCAACGAATCCCCGTGTTTTCCGGGCGTCTTGATCCATACCGGGAGGTGAAGAAAGTCACCCGCAATCTTGGCGAAGCACGTGGCCACAACTGCAAGGCTATCGGCTGGAAGCCTTATGGTCTTGCAATATGACCAGACCGCTCGTGCAAAGTCCGATTCGACGGCAGAGGCGGCGATCTCACGGAGAAGCGCATCGTCATTGAGATACTCCGTCAGATAATCTCGCAAAGAAGGATTCACAAAACTTACGAGCGGCCCGCTGATCTTAACGAACCCTCCCTCAAGGGTTCGCAGGGCCTCGTCAAAATCCTTGGGTCCGTGCTCTTCGCCATATTTCGCGCAGAGGCGCGGGTGTAGACTTTCATAGGAAAGCTTCAGCTCCTTGAGCCTAACCCCGTATTCGGAGCTAAAAAAGAGAGCGAGCAGGAGATGCTGGCACATCTTGGCGATGTGCGTGCGGAAGGCAATGTCCCATAGCTGCTTCGGATTCGTGAGAGCATCGATAAACGCGGCCGGGTAGATCTCCGGCAGAATGTCCCCCACACGGGTGCTATCCGTCATCCAATCGATAATGCGTGGGCTATAGTTCTTGTGATCGACGATCTTGGCGATATGACCGCTTCCGATGAGCGCGCTTATGTGACTCTGCGGCGTTCCCGCGACGAGCAGATGATTGTAGAGAATGCGCGCCTTGATCCGTCTGGTGTAAATGCCGGCATCGAGCACATATTTGCTGATATCCAGGCGCTGATCGGCTAAGTGCTCGGAAACCAGCCGGGCCTCCTCGAATATGTAGGCCCGCGTGGTCAAAATGAACCGCGCATTTGGGGATTTCCGGACGCGCTTGATAAAGCGCGCGAGATCGGAGTCCTTGTGCGAAAGGGCACTCCGGTCTAGCGCCACCCTTCCGAGAAAATCATCGAAGAAGAAGACCTGTTTCTTCGAATCTTCGATGGCGGCAAAACCGTCATCGAGACTTCGGATCGCTACAAGCTCCCAATCCTCGGCGATATAGGCGTAAGATAGCATCTCGGCGAGCGTGGTCTTACCGACGCCCGGCGGGCCTGAAATGATCACAAGATGATGCGCTTCCAGCGTATCGCGGGCACCATTGAAGCTCGGGTTCGGCGCATAAACACGTACCTTGGCTTCGATTTCTTCACGGGTGATATTATTGACAGTATGCGCAGCCGACCGCAAGACGCGCTCCAATACACCCACGCCTGACAGCCAAAGCTTGATATGAGACTTCTCAGTATCAGGGTATTTCCTGATAAGCCCGTTCAGGTCCCCCGGCCCTAGAATATCACCTTCGCTTTGGAGAGAGGGGCCTATCAGAGCCGCAAGTTCTGTTTTTCTGGGCGGCGTCAGCGCGCGCGATGTTGCAAGCACGTAGCGTGTAGGCGCGAGACGATCAATCGACGAACGCTCCCGTTTGAGTTCTGATTTGAGGCCGGGATAAGTTGAGCCTGCGTAATGTTTGGCCTGAAGGATGATCTTTGCGCCGCCTTTGGCGTGTCGGCCATCCATGCCGCCGTCTGGACCGGCCGCAAACGCCTCGAAACGGATACCAAGCTCGCGGCCGACGAGGTCACGGGCGAGGTCCTCGAAATCGGCTGGCGAAAGGTTTCCGAACTCGTAGGGCATCCTACAGCTCGCTGTAAATCGGGATGGAGACCGCGTGTGCATCGACGCTACCGACCACCTTTTTATCCAGCGGAAGCGTCTTCTTCTGGTCTGACCACACCTGCTTGAATCGCTGCACCGTTTCGGTGGCGGTATCGAGGACAAGCTTTTCAGAAATCTTCGCTTTCGCCGCAAGATGCTTGAGTTCATCTTTGGAAAACTCGGTCATTTTCTTGCTGCGTGAATAGTTCAACGCCATCTTGTCATCCGCAATATAGGGAATGGTCGAAAGCAGATCGTAAGCGGGCGACAATGCTGGCGTTCGCCGGTCGGGATAGATCAGCGACCAGTTCTTAAGGTGCATGTCGGTATTGCCGATCAGCGTACTGAAGACGAGCCTGCGAATAAATTCGGCGACGTCGGCATCACCGGTTTCAATGCCGAGCACACCTGCGATCCCCTTATAATTGACGTGCTCGTATTTCTCGTCCGGCGCGACGCCAAAGACCTGCGCGAAGTCTTCCATGTGAACAGGACCGTCGGCGGTCCGGTCAAACCGCTTGACGGCGAGCGCCTGTCCTTTGAATTCGCCGATGCCCTCGGGCAGTCCATCGATCGCGTTCACGTCGAGCAGCTGAAGGTCCGGTACGTCCATGCCCATGGCCTTCGCGATCGTCATCATCGAATATTCGTTCTCGGGCACGCCCGCGTACTGGTTGGACGGCAGTTTGACGATCCACGATCCGCCGACGCCTTCCACCGGGATGGTCAGGCCGCCCCTCTTGGAATTGCTCTTGAGCGCCGAGAATTTCAGCTGCACACCAGCCAGGGAAAACCGCAGCATGGTGTGCCGCTCGTCCGGCGTTAAGTCCTCTTCGACCTGCGGCGGCAGGGCCTCGCCTTCCGCCGGATGGACCGACAATGCGCCCGGAAGATCCTGACCCAGCATCCACAGCAGGAAGAATTCACGCTTTTCCTTCACGCCCGCGCGCTCTGCGAGATAACGGCGCAGCGGTCCTTCCGGCAACAGGTTAGAGAAAAACGGCGGAAGAACCATGCGGTAGGGCCTGAACGCGGTCAGGAGATTGCCGAACTGGTCTTTGAAAGACAGGCTCAGGGTCGGGCGATCTGGATCGTCGATATAGCTTTGATTGAAGGCAAAGAGCGCCCGATCCCCCTGCACGAGCGTGAGGGTGGCGATGGGTTTGCCGTACAGATGAACGTCCAGAACCGAGACGTCAGGCATCGTCGTCCCCTCCATCAAAAGAATAGGCCGGACGCGGCGCTTCCACAGGATGCGCGATCCGGTTGCGAAGGCCCTGCAGTACGCCCGCAATATTATCTAGTACGGGCTTTGGTGGCGGGCTGGCCTTATCGTGACGCAAAGTCTCAATGACATCCGTAACGAGGGCGAGGTCGGACTTTGAAAGGCGGACTTGTTTTAGGAAGCGAAGATATTCTGCGATGCGGTCGAGCGCAGCTGAACTGCCGTACTGCTTCTTCTGTTTGGCGATGAGGCGTTCACCCTTGGCAAAAAGGACAGACTGCCCATCTTCCTGGAAGAATTCAGGGGCGGTCGAACGGAGTACACCCTCCACTGCGGGAAGAAGTTTTTTAGGCACAAGCACGACTTCGAGGTCGAGCGCCCGCGCCATTTGGATGAAGCTCGAGAGGCCCGGTTCAAGGCGCCCGGTTTCGATCTGGGAAATGTGCGCCTGGGTCAATCCGGAGCGGGCGGCCAAAGCGCGCTGGCTGATAGCCTCCTTGACACGCTGGCCCTGCACTTCTCGGATAAGCTCCTCGCTTTGGTACGCCATGATAAGTATCCTGATCAAAATTGACCTTTGATAATGATATTATATCATTGTTGTGACCGAGTCAAGGATCGATAATTATCCTTATCAGGACGACTAAATGATAAGTATTCTATATCGCCATGCGTGAAAAATAGGGATATAGACCATGACGAGACCAGCGAGAGAAAGCACAGCGCCGGAACGCCTTCAGGCCGGTCGATGACGAGCATCTGATCGCAATAGGTCAGGTCGCCCTGCGTGGGGAGATGCTTGACAATCCGATCGATCTTACTGCCCAACAGGTGATCCAGCGCCACTCCCCGATCGTCCGAAGGAACTGAGCAAGTTCACGACCGCGAAGAAAATCGGCTTGGCCCAGGAAGCTCTACACAGGACATGCCCGAGAGCAGCAACGCGATTGCCGAGTTTTTCGGTGAGCTCTACGCGGCACGATCCGAGAGGAATGACATCGTTCACCAGACCTAGCGGACGACGGATACACGCAGCAATTTCCGTAAGTCGACATCGAAATGATTGAGCGTTCGAGGGACCGTCTCACGACGGCCTTGCGCAACCGGGCCGTCGACGCCGCAATTGTGACCGGCGAACGAGCTCTGCCTGGAGCGAAGTCGATGCCGCTCTGGAGCGAACGCATTTTGGCTGTCTTACCCGCGGACCACAGATTGGCCGAAAGCCGAACCGTTTCGTGGACCGATCTCAGCGGCGAGACTCTCTTGCTGGGTCGCCGAGATCCCGGACCTGCAATTCACGAGTGTCTCATCGCAAAGCTCATGTCCCCAGAAGATCGACCTGAAATCGCATGGCATGATGCGACCCGAGAAACTATCAAGAGCCTGGTTGGCGCGCGTCCGGGTATTGGACTGACACTTGAATCCTCTCTTGGCACGAGCTGCGACGGCGTCGTTTACAGAGAAGTTCAGGATGGCGCTGGTTCGACGCGGATCGGGCTTTCTGTGAACTGGCGAGCAGACAACGAAAGTCCTGCGCTGGCAAATTTCTTGAAGTTACTGAAACCACGCTATCCATCACCGTCCTGATCCGTCTGGGGCCACCGACGCTCCGCATGGATTCATGACTAGTGACGGCGATAGAAAGGCAGTAGCGCAACGATATCAAGCGACAGGAAACGGCGCTGTGTTCTGGCGTAGGAAAAGAAAGGACGGTCGGCCGATCAATGAGAGCCGGGATCGCCTGTGACTGGTGCAGTACTCCCAGGATCGCTTGATTCCATGCTCACTTCCTTAAGTACCGTCGATCCGCTGGAAAGTCGTCGCCCCAGAGCTTCGACAAAGCGGTCGTAGCGCTCACCGCCCTTGGCACGCGCGGCTGGGCTCGACTGCTCGGGCAAGGCCGGGGTAGACGTCAGCCAGAAGCGGACGAACAACGCGATCGTCTCCAGCGTGACACCGTCATTCCGTTCGAGCCGTTCCAGCATGCGTACGATGCGGTCGAGCCGCTTGGCTATGGCCGCCTCCCGCCGGTCGGAGTCGTCCGGCGAGAGGAATGAAGAGATCGCGGCCTCGACGACCAGAGACTTGGGCTTGCCGTGACGTTTTGCCAGAGCCTCAAGGCTGCCGAAGATACCTCGATCGAGGTAGATGCTTAGCTGGACCTTTTTCATGACGACCGCTCAGAGGCCCATTTTGTCGTCAGGGTCGAGGCTGACAGTGCGTGCCATGCCCTGCATCGACCGGGTTAAGGCCGTTGCCTGCACGACCTCGGCGTCGGCATCATCCGGGGCGGTGTCGAACTCGTTTTCGGCGAGCGGGGAGCTGATCACAACTTCCTCGTGCTGCGGTAGCTCCGGCTCGCGGCGAATACCGCCATTCGTATCCCGGGCTCTGTGCTTTAAGGTCGCCAGAAGCTCGACAGAGGGCGGAATCGGCGTTTGGCCTGACCACTCGTCCGGCAGAGCGATCGGTGCGGCTGGACCTGTGCCTGACGGTTTCAATATCCGGCTTTGGAATTGCGGATCCTCGTAGTACCGAACCTTGCGGGCGCGCATTGGGTGCACGCCCGAGACCATCACGACCGCCTCATCAGGAGAGAGCTGCATGACTTCCCCGGGCGTGAGCAGCGGCCGGGAGGTCTCCTGCCGGCTTACCATGAGGTGGCCGAGCCAGGGCGAGAGGCGATGCCCGGCGTAGTTCTTCATCGCCCGCATCTCGGTCGCGGTTCCGAGCGCGTCCGACACCCGCTTCGCGGTGCGCTCATCGTTAGTCGAGAACGCGATCCGGATATGGCAATTGTCGAGAATAGCATGGTTCGGCCCATAGGCGCGTTCGAGCTGGTTCAGGCTCTGGGTGATCAGAAAGCTGCGGATGCCGTAACCTGCCATAAAGGCGAGCTGGCTCTCAAAGAAGTCGAGCCGGCCGAGTGCTGCGAACTCATCGAGCATGAGGAGCAGCTGCTGCCGCCCGCGGTTGGTATCGAGGGTTTCGGTCAAGCGTCGGCCGATCTGGTTGAGCACAAGCCGCATCAAGGGCTTGGTGCGGGCGATATCGGAGGGCGGCACCACCAAATAGAGCGAGATGGGTCGGGGTCCGTCCACGAGATCTCGGATGCGCCAGTCACATCTGCCCGTGACCCTGGCGACCACCGGATCGCGATAGAGCCCCAGGAAGCTCATCGTCGTCGATAACACGCCGGAACGTTCGTTTTCGCTCTTGTTGAGGAGTTCTCGCGCCGCCGAAGCGACCACGGGATGAACCCGCTTTCCCAGATGCGGCGTTGCAAGCATTGCACTCAGCGTCGTCTCAATCGGGCGCGAGGGGTCCGACAGGAAGTTGGCAACGCCGGCGAGCGTCTTGTCGGCTTCCGCATAAAGGACATGGAGGATTGCGCCGACGAGCAGGGAATGGCTGGTCTTCTCCCAATGATTGCGGCGCTCGAGCGCCCCTTCCGGGTCAACCAGAATGTCGGCGATGTTCTGCGCGTCCCGCACCTCGCAGTCGCCTTTGCGGATCTCGAGCAGAGGATTGTAGGCGGCGCTTGCCGAATTGGTCGGATCGAACAGCAGCACGGGGCCAAAGCGCGCGCGCCAGCCCGATGTCAGCTGGAAGTTCTCGCCCTTGATGTCGTGGACGATGGTGGAGCTCGGCCAGGTCAGAAGTGTGGGAATGACAAGGCCGACGCCCTTGCCCGAGCGCGTCGGAGCAAAGCACAGCACATGTTCCGGACCGTTGTGCCGCAAATAGTTGCGGCCAAAGCGGCCGAGCACGACGCCGTCGGGGCCAAGAAGCCCAGCACGTCGAATCTCTCGCGCATCCGCCCACTGCGCCGAGCCATAGGTCGTGACGTTCTGCGCTTCCTTGGCCCGCCAGACCGAGAGGAAGATGGCAACGCCAACGGCTGCTATTCCGCCTCCAGCCGCGATGCATGCGCCCTGCATGAAGATGACGGGCGCGTAGGCATCGAATTTGAACCACCAGATGAAAAACGCGGCTGGCTGATAGATTGGCCAGTGCCCGATCACGAACCAGGCGGGCCCAAGCTGTGGCTGGAAGGCCAGACGCCAGGCCGTCCACTGGGTCGCCGTCCAGAGGAAGGCGAGCACGACCAGCGAGACGACGATCAGTTGGCTCCAGACAATCTTTGTAGCGGACATGGACCAAGGCAATGCGGCAACGCGTGCTACTAGCGCAACGGCGATCCGCTCGGCATCGTAGTCGCGCGCAGATTGGCGCGGAGATCGGCGGGTCAGAGCGAGAGGTCGCGCTTGCGGCCGAAACTCCAATCCACGCCGCCAGGACCGGCAATGCCGCTCACCTGCCTGCCCAGTTCACGCTCCAGCGACGGTAACCAGGGCACGAGCTTGAAACCGAGGCCGTTGTCGATTATGGCGAAGCGGCCGGAGGCGAGCGATAGCCTCCGGCTGTAAACCCCCGAAACCGACTCGCCTGCCTCCGCAGGCAAATGCGCCAGCCCGGTTTCGGAGGCCAAGCGCCGCCCCACGGTCTCGAGCTCGCGATTGCGCAGGGTACCAATCAGGTTACGGCCAACCGTGATCTTGTCGCCGTCACGGCGGGCAAGCCCCTGCTCCGCCAGCACGTCGATCCGCCGGTCGAGCGCGTCGCGGACCTCGGCACCGAAACCAGCGCGGGAGAGTTCGACCGGCTCACGCGCGACGAGTCGGCGATCGAGCCAGGTCGCCCCATCCGCCGTCACCTGCTGGTCAAGATTGAGGTCTGAGCGGACGGCCAGCGCGATCCGCTGGCGGCCCCTCGTATCCTCGAAACGCCGCAGCTCTACAATGCCGCCAACCGGCCCGTCACCAGCCGCCTCGATCTCGGGAAGCTTCAGGTGATGAACGCGCCCATCGATACCGTCCACGACGGCGAAGGCCGAACCCCTCAGCTCATCGTCAAGCCCACGTGCGACAAGGCGGCCGATCACGGGTTCGCCATGGCGTTCGCCCTCGATTGCCCAGGACGACGGTGCGCGTGTGACGCTATCCTTTGTGAGGCTCTTGTGCAGCCGCTTGATAATATCGCCGCGTTCCCCGAGCTCTCGCAGGCGCTGCTCCGCGTCAGCCGCCAGTACCCAGCGCGCCGGCCCGGCCGGCTCGGCCAGGCCCAGCCGCTCGAGGTTGCGCATCCTTCCAATCCGGATCTCACGCAACGGGTCGCGCGCGGCTTCCCGGTCCGGCCGCAGATCAATGACCCCGTCCGCCGCCCCTGTTTCCCGGGCCAGCACCCGATCGAGCCTGGTCCAACGTTCAGCCGTCACTTCCCTGTCCAGGTTTCGGCGGATCTCCAGCTCTGATCGCGGGCCGAGTTCACGCGTGACGAGATCCCCGGCTCGGGCGCGCAAGCCCTTCGAGATATAGTCCCGGCTGATGACAAGGTCCTTGCCGTCATCGCCACGGCCCCTCACGAGGACGTGGATATGCGGGTGCTCCGTGTTCCAATGATCAACCGCCACCCAATCGAGTTTGGTGCCAAGGTCCCGCGAAGCTTGATCCATCAGTTCGCGGGTGAAGGTTCGTAAGCTTTCCAGCTCAGTGGCATCATCGGGCGAGACGATGAATCGGAAATGATGCCGATCGTCCTCGCAGCGCTCGGCGAAGGCGCGGCCGTCGGCCTCATCGCCGCTAGCGTCAAAGAGCTTGCCGGGTGCTCCGTCGCGGGTGACGCCGTCGCGCTGGAGATAACCGATATGGGCACGCAGGGCGCCTGGCGAACGCATCCGGCGCACAACACGCGCCTTGACGATGGCGCTGCGGGCACGGTTATTGAGGAGCCGGGTCGCGGCAAGGCTCGCCGCGCGGCCGCGCCCAAACGTGCTGCCATGGCTGCGGCCACCATGTGAGAGGCCGCCGGCCTTCTGCGCAGCTTTGAGGGCCTGCGCCAGGAACGGTTTTGTCCGAGCCGGGCGCGTCGAGCGGATGCGGCCGGGACGGACGCGGAAATCATCGTTACCGGCCATCGTCAGCTCCGCAGGGTGTCGAAAGCTGAACCAAAATAGCGCGTTGCCGAACGTCGCAAGGTTTGCTGGACATTGGCAATGTTTGCAGCGTGATTTGAATTTGCTGGTGATTCCTGCCCCGACCGACCGGCCGCACCTTGCGGCTTTTACCCTGCCCTCCCCGGTCGCTCACTCCCAGCTCTCTGCCGACCACTCTCAAGGTTGCGACTGGCTTCGACATCATGCGACGAAATGCGATTGCGATTCGGGACTGCACCTCGTCTGATCGCAGCGCAAACAGGCCCGTCCCGCGAGGCACGAGTGCAGTTGCACCCGCCCTAGGCGCTGCTTTCGACGAATTCATCGTGCGGATACCGGATGCCGAGTTGGTGTCAGCCGATAAGCTCTTGGACCGCTCAACAACGAGCGGCGCTTGCTGCCACGCGGCGAAGCGTCTGGCAGCCGAACCACCGCTGTTGCGCTGCTCAATACCGATCAATGGTGCGAGTGTAGCGATGTAGATCTGTGTTTCATCCGGAAGCGCTCGACCGGTGGCCAGGTGCTCCTCGTACCGTCTTGGTCCAGCATTGTAGGCTGCGAGAAACCCTGCTGATCCGAAACGATCGAGCATCTCGCGAAGGTACGCTGTCCCAGCCATGATGTTGTCGTGAGGATCAAACGGATCGATACCGAAATCGTAACGAACGCTCAGTTCGACCCAGGTCGCGGGCATGATTTGCATTAACCCGAGCGCTCCGCGAGGTGATATGGAGTGCGGATCACCACCGCTTTCGGCCTGCATGACAGCACGGATCCAACGCTCCGGGACCGCGAACCGATGCGAGGCTTCAGTCACGAACGCGGCGTATGCAGGGTCTGGAAGCAGGTTTGAGGAGCGCGCAGCGGGTGCGCGCGATCCAGCCTCCGCTCTGCCGGCCAATGGCGCTCCGAACGTCAGCAGAATTCCCAAGAAGCAAGCAGCGGCTCGAGATAGCAATGTGTGGACAGCCGCCAAGGACAGAGCTCTTCCCGGCCGGCGCTGAGCCGGCGCGAGACGGCGGCGACGCGCGCCGATTGCCGACAATTCGGCCGGGATGGAGGAATGACAGTGCGATCGGTCGAATAGAGAAACTGCAACCCAGTGGAGCAATGCCGGCATTTGTCAGTCCTCCCTGGTCCACACCGGTACCGCTTGCCCGATGACGGCCGATATCGGGAGCGGTCCGAAATATCTGCCGTCAAAGGACACCGCCGACTGCCAGTTCATGAGAAAGACCTCGTCCTCAGCGACGACCCGGCAGCCCTGCCAGGCCGGCAATTGCCTGCCACGGCGGTCGCGCTCGCGTGCCTGGCCCATTTCGATGCCGTCGACGACGACTGTGAGTCCCGTTCTACAGACGGTTTGTCCGGGTAACGCCAGCACGCGCTTGAGCATCGGAAGACCGCTCGGCAAATAGCCGTTGAAGTCGAGGAAGCTCGCAAGCGGCTCTGGTGGCCGAACGGCCACGAGCTCTGTGATGTGCAATCGTGCGGTCCCTTGCAAACGGTAGAGGCCGATCGGCACACTTTCGGAAGCGTTCCAGATGTACGATAGTGAGGTGTCGGTGACCGGCCAAAGCCCGAGCGTTGTGGCCCCACATATCGCAAGGATGATCCTTAGCCGTCCCATCAGAACACCATCCTGCGCCGGTGGAGCCAGGCCTGGTGGCGCGCACGCGTATAAGGTCGTGGCGTTTCGTTGACGGAAAGACGGTTGTGGATGTGATGCCAATACTCGGGCGCTGCATCGGCAGGTTCGATGCCGAGTGACTCGACGGCGTCGATCAACTGGAGAACGCGCTCGACCTTTCGCCAGCCCGCCAGTCGCAGCAGGCTTTCGCCGCCGGGGCTGACCCAGGGCACAGTCGAATACCGCTGCCCCGGTGTGATCGCGCGCAGAATGTCGATGCGAGACAGGATGGTTCCGAAGTCATTGGACGACCAGCGCACGAACGCAAAGATGCTGCCGGGCATAAACGAGAGAATGCGCCGGTGCTGGTCAATGATCTTCTCCGATACAGGCTTGCCGAACCGGATTCGGTTCTCGATCCGCTTCTCGAGCCACAAGAGTTCAACAGTTGTGAGATCGCTCACCCGGCCACTCCATAGTTTTGAGAGGAATTTCGGACATGCCAACGGGTGCGCTGTCGCCAGCGCATCGACGTCAGAGCTTTGGTTTCGGCAGAACGGTTGCGATGAAGCGTCGATGATCGGCGTTGTCCAAGCGTTGCAGCGCTCGTGCTGCTGCTAAGGATCGCTGCCGAGTGGCTCCAATTCGTTAGAAGGAATCTGAAGGAGAGCGGGTTAGCCGGGGTACTGACCGGTGCCCCCTCGCCGGCCGCATTGCGACGACGATGCCTCGCGACGCTTCGCGAACGGAACGCACGGTGCGTTCCGGCGGTCGGCAGCGGAGGGGCATGATGGACTTCTATGCAGGGCTCGACGTGTCGCGGGAGGCGACGAACATTTGTGTGGTCGACGACGGCAAGGTCGTCAGGGAGGCGAAGCTGGACACCGATCCGGACGCGATCGAACTGTTGCTGGCGGAGTGGGGAATTCGTCTCAAGCGCGTCGGCCTGGAAGCGTTCTCGTTCAGCGCCTGGCTGTTCACGGCGGTTGCCGAAAAGGGGCTCCCGATGATCTGCATCGAGAACCGGCACGCCAAGGCGTCGATGAACGCGATGCTGAAGAAGACCGCCCGCAACGACGCAAAAGACAATGCGCAGATGATGCGCACTGGTTTGTTCCGCGCGGTTCATGTCAAGTCGGAGAGCGCACAGACGTTGCTGGCGCTGCTGGTCGCGCGCAAAGCGATGCTCGGCAAGGTTCTGGACATGGAGAACATGATCCGCGGCCTGCTGCGCCCGTTCGGCTTCAAAGTCGGCGAGATCTCGGTCGGCCGTTTTGATGCGCGGGTGCGCGATCTCTTGGCCGGGAAGAAGGAATTGGAAGCGATCGTGGCGCCGCTGTTGGACGCCCGCAGCGCCATGCGACAGCAGTTGGCAAAACTGCACCGCGTGGCGCTGACGTTTCGCGCCGCCGTCGATGATCCGCCGCGATTCAAGAAGTCGACCAATCTCGGCGCCGGTTTCGGGCTGACGCCGCGGCCCTATCAAACCGACCAGACCGACCGGATCGGCAACATCTCCAAATGCGGCGACGAGCTGACGCGGGCGATGCTCTACGAGGCGGCGATCGCGATCCTCACGCGCATTCCGAAGACCTTTAAGCTGCGGCTGTGGGGCGTGCGGCTGGCCAGGAAGAAGGGTCTGATGCGCGCGGCGACCGCAGTGGCGCGCGCGTTCGCCGTGCTGCTGCACAAGATCTGGACTAGTGGCGCCACCTTCCAGTTTGGCGCCGGCGGCAAGCGTGGCCGGGTCGCTGCGGCGACTTAAGGCCCTCCGCGACCCAGCCGCTTCCTCGCGCGCCTTTTCCTTCCGCCACGGCGGAGCGGCGTCCGAGGGGACGGGGATGTGGGTGAGATCGCAACTTTTCTTGCGGGCGGCTTCATGCAGAGCTGTGAGGCCATCATGCACGGCGCTGACTAGCCTGACTGCCCATTCTCCAGATTGCGGCATCTGGTTGGCGTCGTGCCAACCACGGACGTTAGCGAGTTCTCCTCGACGAGCGAGCTGCCGCAAAGGAAGGCGACGAGCGTGATGCTGTGCTGCCGATGCTGGTGATTCCGTGATTTTGCGCGCGATCGCGGACGCGCGCGCATCTTGGAGAACGGATTCGCATTGCAGGAAGGTCTTGCGCGTGACAGCATAAGCGCATGAGGCATCCTCGTTGCACGCACGACCGACTTGTTCACAACTCCCTGATTCACAACAAGAAGTTAGTTTTAGTACGTTAGTAAAGTTACGGGAGCAGGAAATCTCGGCGCCGCAGAACCTTAGCTCTGATTCCGGTCCTCGATAGCACGAGCATCGCGTCCCCGATGGCACGAGCGCTCTGGTCCCTGATAGCACGAGCGAATTCACCGCTTATCCCCAGCAGGAAGGACGAGGCCACGCTTGCGCAGTCGCTTGCTCGACGGGCCGATGGGGACTGGTGCGAAATTCAATCGCTCTGCGCCATTCGGATGATGCGTGATGATGAGCCGATAGCCTGGCAATGTCTGACTTCGGACGATCTGACGCAGGTCGTAGGCAAAGTGTTTGAACGGCGACATGCTGCCGGACTTCGCATGCAAGTGCACGAGATCGAAGCTCCAACCGCCATTCTGACGGCCGCCGTGCTTGCGGACGAGGCGATAGAGCCAGCGCTCCAATCCACCGGTCAGATCGAAATAGGCGCGGTCAATCGTTAGCACGAGCGCTTCATCGAGAACGCCCGTGTAGAACCAATCGGGCAGGATCAGCTCGATTCCACGGGCATGCCCGTGCGGATCGGCAGTCTCTTTCCATTCGTTGATCCAGGAAAAGCGATGCCGCCGCCGTTCGCTCGGCTGGCGGGTCGATGTCATCACAGTGGTCGATTGCAGCCGGTCGAGCGCAGCCTTCAGGCGGTCGTAGTCGCGCACGCTGGTGCCGCGGCCGACGAAGGTCAGGATCTCGTAAGGGGTCGCTGCCATCAGGCGGGACGTTTTCAGGCCGGCATCACGGGCTTCGACAATCTGCGAGGCAGCCCAGATCAGAACGTCCGCGTCCCAGATCGTCGCCATGCCATGTTCCGGCACGGCTTCGACACGAATGGTGATGGTGCCTGCGCGGAAATCGATGGGAACAATGCGCCTCGACTTTGCCAGCGAAAAGAACGGATACGCCATCAGGTCTTGCGCGTCCCGTGGCGCCAGATCGCCCGGGAGGGCGCGAAACAGATCGAGCTGGTCGCGCTCTGATTGGCGCCTGCTGCTTGCAGTGGAGTTGCTGTCCGGCATGGGTCAGCGCCGCTCCTTGCCGGCATACGGAACGGGTGTGTGCCGTTTCGCGGGCAGAACCGTGCCTGTGCCGGGATCGCTGGTGGACGTTTTGGCGCCGCGGTCAACCCACGCCTTCAGGTCCTCGATCGCATACACAACGCGACCGCCGAGCTTGCGGTAGGTCGGGCCTGTCCCATAGGTGCGGTGCTTTTCGAGGGTGCGGCCGGACAGTCCGAGAAAGCGCGCCGCTTCGGGCGTGCGCAGGTATCGCGGCGGCAGGCCTGCGTTCGGATCGGGCATTTGCGAGGCTCCGTGGTCGTCTGGAGCGCGGCCGGCTCGGGCCGCGCGTCGACGGTCACGATGGCGCAGTCAGCGTGCCTAGGGGGATGCCGAAGATCGAGTGATGATTTTCGGCACCCCTGCTCTACTCCTTGCGAGATGAAGGACGTAGCAATGCGCGATAGCCGCCGCGCATCAGAGCCAAGCCAGCCTGCACCAGGCGGATGGTCCGGCTGCGCAATTCGTGGGTTTTCCAGGCGTGCTCAGGGATGCGTTTCCGGCCGAACAGCACCTCGGCGATGACGCGATAGGAAGCACCCTCCATGTGTCCATCGAGCGCTCGCAGCACCAAGACGAGTCGTTCGCGCCGCTGCGCCGAAAGCTGATGAAGGGAAGGTCCCGGCGGGCGGCCGTTGATTGCGCGCCACAGCCGATGTGAGGCGTGGGCGCGGATCTCAAAGTCCGCATCGAGCGGCAGTTCGGCCGCATAAGAGACACCAAACTGCGGCGCCTCTTTCAGCCAGAGATGATGTTGTGCCCCTTGAAGGCGCAATACGGCATGCCAACCGTCAGATGCCTGTCTGATGGCGCCCGATGAAAGGTCGGCAAGCTGTAGCCCCGCGCCGACCGCTTTTGAGCCGGACGCGCTGCGAACGACCGGCACCACCGTCGGCAACGCCTCAGGTGCCCAGAAGATAGTCTGTTGGTGAAAGGACCCCTGCGGGTCATGGGCGAAAGCAGACGCCCCATCTCCTTCGGAATTCGGAACTCATCTGCGATCGATTTTTACGATAGGAAGCCCGATAGTTGGAGCTGCGCCGCAGTGACTCCCAGGCGAAATCCGCCATCTCGCCCGACTTGATAGCATGCTGATACGCCTCCGGTGAGCGCCAGTCGAACTCGGACATTGCTGTGATCCCCTGCTGTAAGTCGATTGCGGCGCAATGTCTATGAAGCTTGGGATTGTTGCGGAAGTCGCCAATTATGCATTGCGTGATGCCTGCAGGCGATCACGCGTCAGCGAGGAAATCTGTTCTCGAGTGCGAATTCTTCATGACAGATTTTGCTATTTAGGCGCGCCGCCGCGAAGCAAGTCACGGTAGCCGTGGTCTGCCATCCATTTTGCGCGGGCTAGGTGACTATCAAACGCATTGCGGGCGCGAGCAGGTTCGCGATCCGGATCGATGTGCAACACGATCCGGGTTACCTCTTTCCAATCTGCGCCATCGGTTTCGGCATCAAGAAGTCGCCAATACGTCACGAGATGTTGCTCGTCATAGGTCGTCAGCACCGGCTCATGCGGCGCGACATCGGCGACATCGGGATCTAACGGTGGCTTCGTCATGTAGGCTTATGCGCGCACTTCGCTAATCTGCATTGTAAGCGAAACTTACCAAAATAGTTCGGTTATAGCCAGTGGTTTGATGGTCTGCCTAATGGCTGTTTGAGCGCATGAAAGCTCGTGCGCTCGTTGCCTGGAATGTGCGCCGGATCCGCGTGGATCGCGGTATTCCGCAAGAGCAACTGGCCTACGATGCCGGGATCGACCGTTCATATATGAGCGGCCTTGAGCGGCAATCTGAGAATCCGACAATTGATCTTCTCGACCGGCTCGCCGAGACGCTGGGCGTTCATTTATCTGAATTCTTTGTTCAGCCACCCAAGGGAGCGGCGACACCCAAGACGTTGCCTAAAGGTCGCAAGTCACCGCGTCTAAGTTCCAAGAAGCAATAGCATTGGGCGAGTTCAAGCCACGCGGACAAGCGCGATGTAAGTGCGTGTCTTAAACTCGAAAATCAACTCGACCAGGCCGGTCCGGCTGCAGCTTTGCTCAGTCGGCTTTTCCCCAAGAGGGAGCCCCGCCCGAGGTCGTCGGGCGGGGCGATAGTGAGCCTCACTCTCCATTCTTGCGGGGCCGCGACCAGAGCAAGGTGTAGCCTTCGCCTTCCTCATCGAACAGGTTCGCGTAGATCGGCGCGTTGAACGAGGGGTCGTCGAGCTTGAGCGAGAGGTAGTCGCGGCCTTCCTCCGAGCGCTTCGACCAAGCTGCCCCGATCTCCGCCCGGCCCACATAGATGCGGTGGCTGGGAGCGTTGTCGTTGGAGCGGTTGGTCTCGGCGACGATGCGCACGCCCTTGGCCTGCAAGCTCAGGGTGATGATCTCGCCCTGGAAATCGTTGCCGACCTTTTTGAAGGAACCGATGTTAGCCATGTCTCTTCTCCTGTTGTGTTTCGAGCCCGCGACCACCGCGGCCTCGATGGCGATCTGCAGGCCGAAGATGATCGGCGACGCACCCGCTCGCGGGCCGCAGCGCAGCGGAGGACGTCGTTGTGGCGACTTTCTTGTCTCGCGAGGAATGGGCGAAGCCCAGGGGAAGAAAGTCGCATCAACGACGTTGCGGCTCAGACGATCGAGGCGCAGCCGGTCTTCGGCCAGATCAAGCCATCAAAGAGGCAACGTAGTCCGCGTGCTGAACCGCAATCTTAAGGAGAAGACTTGGCGAATCTCGGTTGTGCTGAACAGAGGCCGGTACGGTTCGGCGCAGAAAGAGAAACAATCTGCCGCAAAGGGCGGTATCGTCCCGGAACGAATGACCGAGCGCGGCGCGCCGCTCCACCGCAGCTATGTGGGCCAGACAGAGATTGGTAGTGCTCTTTTAAAGCGCTCCGAGGAGAAACGCTGTTACTTCTCGCTCAAGCTCGACGACCCCTCGTTCAACGTGGCGCCCTGTGCGACCTTGCTCGATGATGGCCAGGAAGCATCATCGCTCATGCGGCGCGGCTGTGAGAACTGGTTGCGGCATCTTCTCCACTACGCCAGCCGACTCCGGGTCTCCGCGAAAACGGTCAAGCGCGTCCACGCCGTGCCGCCGATGCAAACCGCACCTCCGCAAGCGAAGGCCTCGCGCCAAGCCAGCGAAGGCACCCCGATCTGCGAGAGGGCAAACACCACATGATAGCCAGCGATTGCCGCAGGGACGGCGAACGCGGTTGCGATCGCCACGCGCAAGGTCAAGGACCGACTGACGACGACGGCGACCTGACCAGCGGCAAGCGTCAGCGCACCAGAAGCAATTCCGATAAGCAGTGCGCCGAATACGCCCGCGCCATCGCGAAACGCAAACATCCCGGCACTGAGTGCGACAAAGAACGGCAAGGCATAAATCGCCAGCGCAAAGAACAGCCAGCAGAACAATCCGATGCCAAATGTGTTGAGAACAAGCCCAAGCGCGAGCATGGTGGTGGCTCCATGTGCATAGATCTATCAGTCGCGCCTTCCACCACCACCACGGCGCAACTTTCGATATGGAGTCGAAACGAGGCGGAGTTGCGGCGTGCAACTCCGGCTCGGTTGTCTCGAAGTCGAGTCCGACGGCGCTCACGCGCCGCCGAACCTCCAAACCGGGATGCCGAGGCGCTTCGCCTTATCGGCGAGGTTGTCCTGTATCCCTGTGCCCGGGAAGTGCATGACGCCGATCGGCAGGAGTTCGAGCATGGCATCGTTGCGCTTGAACGGCGCAGCCTTCGCATGCTTCGTCCAGTCGGGTTTGAAGGCGATCTGAGGCACCTTGCGGCTGGTCGCCCATTTCGAGGCGATCAGTTCAGCGCCCTTCGGGGAGCCGCCATGTAGCAGGACCATGTCGGGATGCTTGGCATGAACCTTGTCGAGCCGATCCCAGATCAGATGATGGTCGTTGAAATCGAGCCCGCCAGTGAGTGCGATCTTCGGCCCCGCCGGCAACATGACCTCAGTCTCGGCGCGGCGTTTTGCTGCGATGAAGTCACGGGAGTCGATCATTGCCGCGGTGAGCGTTCGGTGATTGACCAATGATCCAGACCGAGGACGCCAGGCCGAGCCGGTGTGGACCTCAAATCGCTCGATGGCCTGGTCGCGGAAGAGCTCCAGGCAGTTGCGGCGCTCGATCAGCGTGATCCCTTCAGCCGTCAGGCGCTCGAGTTCGACCGATCGCACTTCGGAGCCGTTCTGCTCGCGCTGGCTCTTGTGCTGAGCCTGCTCGTTGTCGTCGAGGTGGCGCTCGATGCGGTCGAGGGCCCGATGAAACACGTTGACGGTCGACCAGAGCAGATCGTTAAGGTCCGGTTCAAGCCGCGTGTCGTTCAGGGTCGCAACAAGGGCGTCAAAGATATCGACCACGGCGCCGGCGATGATCTTGCCCTCGGGGAGTGGTCTTGGATCGGGCTGGTCGTCGAAGGGACGATGGCCGAAGAGCTGCAATTCGGTGACGACGTGGTCGGTTGGGGAAGAGGCATGCGGCGGTTCAATGTCGTCATGGTCAGTCATGGGAAGAGGTCCTTTGCCGGATCGGCCGCGACCATCGCGGCCTTCGTGGCGATCCTCTGACGGCGGGCGGACCGGGCCAGAACCCGAAAGGGCCGCAGCGACAGCGGAGGATGGCGGAGGCCGGCTATTTTGCTTCGCGATGCAAAGCGCGCTGCCAAACGCGTGATGTGTCTTCACATCGCCGGCGCGCGGCGGAAAATGGCCGGACGCAGCCATTGCCGGCCCGGGCTGGCTGCCGTCCGATCGCCCTCTAGAAGGCCGAGGTCGCGTCCTCTTCCGGTATTGGCCTCGCCTATGACTGGCCTATCAACGTCGATCGAAGACCGGGAGCTATTCCGCGGCGACCGCCGACGAATGCAGGAAGCGAACGACGTCTTCTGGCACAAGCTGAAACCGCAAGGCTGCTCGGAGGGTATCGAGACCGAAGACATGCAGATCTTCGTTGAAGTCGCCCAGTCGTGGCGACAGCGGGATCGCTTCAACGTCGGCGTCTGCTGCGCGCTGGCTGAGAATAGACTGCACCGCATCGCCGGCGGCATCGACATCGCGGGCGATGTAGAGACGCCGCAGGCTCGACGGGAGCATCATGGCTGAGAGGTGATTGGCCGAGAGCGCAGCTGCCATCGGCATGCTCGGCAGCACGAAACGCAGCGACAGCATGGTCTCAATACCCTCGCCGGCCGCGAGCACGTCGTCCACCACACCGAAGCGAACGGCATTGCCGAGAAGGTCGCCCATGGCGCGTCGCGGGGTGTCGATCGGAGCTTTGCCCAGCCGAACACGATCAAAGCCATCCGGATCGAGCCAGGTGCGGTGCACGCCGGTGATCCGACCATCGAGGTCCGTGACGCGGGCGATCATCGCCGGCCAAGTCTCGGTCGGCAGCCGTTCATCGGGGCGATAATAGCAGCGCGGATGGAAACGCAGACTGCCACCATGGTGCACTCGGGCTATGCCGCGACGCTGCAAATATGCCTCGGCAATGGTCCCCTCGATCGGGCTGGATATCGCAAAGAGCCGACGGGCCGCCTCTTGCGATCCGGCCGGTACTGCCGGACCAACAGTCCTTCGGACGAGCTCCGGTTCATCGCGAGGCAGTTTCAAAAAGCGTCTTGCCTCCTCGGCGACTTCGCGGAAGTCGCGCAGTCCCAGGCTTTCACGGATGACGTCGAGGAGATCACCATGTTCTCCTGTTGCGGCATCGGCCCACTTGCCCGCCGGCCCCTTCGGCGACTCCTTAAGTCGCACAAACAACGAGCGGCCCGCAGTGTTGTGGACGTCGCCGACCACCCAGTACCGGCCCGCCCGCTTGCCATTCGAGAGATAGTGTCGGCACACCGCCTCGGCGTCGCGCGCGAGGCGGCGTGCCAGCTCGGAGGCATCGCGGGGCATCAGGCGGCCTCCCGCTCACTGATGCGCGCGACCGGATAGTGGTCGAGCACTTTCGACAGGATTTCGACGCCGCTCGCGTCCGTGGGCACAAACATGCGCAGCTTCCAGGAGATGATCTCTCCGAAGAGGCCGTAAGCCCGCAAGCGCTCGCGCATCGTGTCGATGAAGCCCGAGAGTTCGATGCGGTGCGCGCCCATTACACGGGCGCGGCGAAGCTGGAGCCCCTCCGCAAGTTCGAGGACGGTCCGTCCCCCCATGAGCACGGCAAAGGCAGCGTCCGGCGTCAACGCCGGCGCGTTCGCCGCAAGGACGTTCGCGACCCAGGTCGCCGAGACCTTGCGGCCGATGATGCGCTCGCCCGCGTCGGTCTGAAGCCGATGGACCCGGGTCGATTCGTTCGGCAGCCGCTTCCAGATGGGCAACAGCAAGCCCGCCACGACGTGGATCGTGCTTTCCGTGAACTCGGGGACTTCGGCAACCTCTGCCAGCCAGGCCGTAGCAAAACGTTCGCGATCCGCTTCGATCCAGTGGCTCTCCGCCATTATATTCAGGGGGATCGTATGCTGCTCCATCGGCCGGATTAGGCGGACGCGCCGTTCGATCTCGCCGTCGTCAAGCATGAAGCTCGGGGCGGGGACCTGCACGGCGGCTCGTCCCGAGCGCTCATTGATCAGCAGGGCAGCGTTGCGATGGGAGACACGAGCAAGAGCGTCATTCAGACCCACAGGATGGTTGCGCTGGCGCCGGGTGATGGTGAGCAGCCGGGTCTCGGCGCCGGTGCCCGGATGGACATAAATCGTGCGCCGGTCGGTGATGACAAAGATTTCGGCGCGGAGCGTTTCCAACCCGACATCATATGTACCTGACGCGACCGCACCCTCGATCCGTGCGGTCAAGAGCTGCTCGAAAACGGTGAACAGTATGTTCTGAAGATCGATCGTGAGCGCCAGCAACCGGTTCAGGAAGGTCGTGATCGGCGGCAGGTCATCTCTGAGCCCATTGGCATCCGTCAGCTTCAGGCCGGTCGCATCCTCGAACCTCTTGAGCGAGCAGCCCGCGACCTTGCCGCGCGCGAGTAGCGTATAGAGCTGACGCAACGCATCACGGCCGTAGTGGCTTTCGAGATTGTCTTCGGGCCGGAACAGGCCCTGCCCTTCGGTCTGGCGCTGGCCGCGCGTTATCGCACCCAACGTGTCCAGCCGGCGGGCAATAGTGCTGAGAAAGCGCTTTTCCGCCTTCACGTCGGTCGCAATGGGACGAAACAGCGGCGGCTGCGCTTGGTTGGTCCGGTTGGTGCGGCCCAGGCCCTGGATCGCGGCGTCCGCTTTCCAACCGGGCACGAGCAAATAGTGGACTCGCAAGCGGCGATTCCGCGCCCACAGCTCGGCATAGTAGCTCCTCCCCGTGCCGCCAGCGTCCGAGAACACGAGGATGCGCTTGACGTCGTCCATGAAGGCCGACGTCTCGGCGAGGTTGGCCGAAGCGGCTCGGTTTTCGACCACCAGCCGGTCGTCCTTGCGAACGATACGACGCGAGCGGCCGGTCACCTCGGCGACCATGTCAGTACCAAAGCGTTGGACGACCTGGTCCAGCGCCCCCGGCACCGGCGGCAGCGAGGCGAGCTTCTCGATCAACCGATCGCGACGTGCGACGGCCTCCCGGCTCCCGACCGGTTGGCCGTCGCGATAGACGGGCCGGGAGCAGAGGTTGCCCTCCGAGTCTGTGAACGGCTCGTAGAGCTGGGCCGGAAAGGAATGGGCGAGATAATCGAGGACATACTCGCGGGGGGTAATATCGACCTGGACGCCGCCCCAGTCCTCCGTTGGAATCTCGGCGAGCCGGCGCTCCATCAATGCTTCGCCGGTCGAGACGATCTGGATGACGGCGGCATGGCCGGCGTCGAGATCGCGCTCGATCGAGCGGATCAGTGACGGCGTCTTCATCGAGGTCAGGAGGTGGCCAAAGAAGCGCTGCTTGGCGCTCTCGAAAGCGGATCGCGCGGCCGATTTGGCCTGGCCGTTCAGCGTACTGGTCTCGCCCGTGATGTTGGCGGCCCGCATTGCCGCGTCGAGATTGTTATGGATGACGCTGAACGCGCCGGCGTAGGCGTCATAGACGCGAACCTGTTCGGGGGTGAGCTCGTGCTCGACGAGCTCGTACGCGACGCCCTCGTAAGAGAGCGAGCGGGCCGCGTAGAGGCCGAGCGCCTTGAGATCGCGCGCCAGCACCTCCATCGCAGCGACGCCGCCCTCCTCGATCGCCTCGACGAACTCGGCGCGGCTAGAGAACGGGAAATCGGCGCCGCCCCACAATCCCAGCCGCTGGGCATAGGCGAGATTGTGGACCGTCGTGGCACCGGTTGCGGAGACATAGACGACGCGGGCATTCGGCAAGGCGTGCTGGAGCCTCAGGCCCGCGCGCCCCTGCTGGGAGGCCGCCTGGTCGCCGCGCTCGCCCTTCCGGCCCGCCGCGTTTTGCATCGCGTGGCTCTCGTCGAAGACAATCACTCCGTCGAAGTCGGAGCCCAACCATTCGACGATCTGCCGCACGCGCGAAAGCTTCTCGCCGCATTGATCGGTGCGCAGCGTAGCGTAGGTGGTAAAAAGGACGCCTTCCGAAAGCCTGATCGGAGTGCCTTGACGAAAGCGAGACAGCGGCGTCACGAGCAACCGCTCCATGCCGAGTGCGGACCAGTCGCGCTGCGCGTCCTCGATCAACTTGTCGGATTTACTGATCCAGACCGCACGGCGGCGGCCCTTGAGCCAGTTGTCGACAAGGATGCCTGCGACCTGCCGACCCTTGCCCGCGCCGGTGCCATCGCCCAAGAACCAGCCGCGGCGGAAGCGGACGGCAGTTTCTGCATCGTGGCGTGCGGCCGTCACCACGTCAAAGGTCGCATCGACCGCCCAGCATCCCGCAAGAAACTCGGAATGGGCCTCGCCTGCATAGATGACGCTTTCAAGTTGGGCGTCGGACAGGATGCCATCCGCCACGACATTGGCCGGCAGATGTAGCCGGTGCGACGGCTTCGGCGGCGCGACCGAGGCCATCGCGGCAGACTGCACGAGTTTCGTCGGATGCGCATGCGCGTCCGGAATATGGATCGCCTGCAATGCGTATTCCTCATAAAGGGCGTCGGTCAGTCGGGCGCGTTCGGGCGGCGACCATTCGACCGTCTCGTAGATCAGTTCTACGCCTTCGGGCGATACGCGGCTCGAAGCGGACGATGGGCGTGGCGCAGATGCGCCGACCACTCGTGATACTGCAGGGCGCCTGACGACGTCGACCGCTATCGGCGTCGCGATCGGCAGCCTCGGCGGCACATACTGGGTCACCCAGTCAAGCAAGGTGGCGACATCGCCGGACATGCCAAGTGAAGCCGGAAGGAGTTTCGGATCTGCGGCGGGCAACTTGTCGATCACAAGCAGTCGTGTGTCAGTCTGCGTTCCGTGCTTGGCGTAAACGGTCCCGTCGATGGCGGCAGAAAACACCACGCGCCCGCGCTGCTGGAGGCGAACGAACGCATCTCGCCATGCCGGATTGTCGGGCGCAAGACTTGCGCCGGTAATGGCAACCAGACGCCCGCCGTCGCAAAGCCGCGCCAAGGCAGAAGCGGTGTGCCGGAGCGCCGCATCCGCCATTCGTCGATCAACGTTCGCCAATGCCGAGAACGGCGAGTTCATCAGGACGACGCTCGGTACGACACTCGCATCGAGGTGATCATCGATCTGGGCGGCGTCGAACCGCGTGGCCTCAGCGTTGACAAACAGTTGGTCGAGCAACGCCGCGCGGATCTCGGCCAGCTCGTTCAATACCAAGGTGCCGCCGGCGAGCTCGGCAAAGATGGCGAGCAAGCCGGTCCCCGCAGAGGGCTCCAATACCCGATCGGACGGCGTGATGCCGGCCGCGGTGCATGCGGCAAGCCCGAGCGGGATCGGCGTCGAGAATTGCTGAAGGGCCTGGCTGTCCTCCGAGCGCCGCGTGTGGGTCGGCAGACAGCGCGCGATTCTCGCGAGCATGGGCAGCATCGCGGCCGGCGAGCCGGCCTTGGTCCGGATGGCCGGGCCAAACTTGCGAAGGAACAGGACGGTTGCGGCCTCGCAGACATCATAGGCGGTCTTCCAGTTCCAGATGCCAGTGGCATCGGAAGCCCCGAAGGCGGCTTCCATGGCGCCACGCAGGACAGTGGCATCGATGCGACGGCCGCGCTGGAGATCAATCACGAGCTGTCGCGCGGCCCTGATGGCGGCGGAGGTGAAAGTTGCAGCTGCGCGCATCGAGAGCGGCGCGGCGGCAGCGCCGCCGGCGAGAGATTCGGTCATGACAGGATTCTTCCGGAGAGCAGGAATGGGTCGAACCATCAGGCGCTCTCCTTAAGACCCGACGGCTCAAACCCTTCCCGGCCCGCCTCTCCCTCTCAGCCCTCGCCCATAATAATGGGGACCGGCGCGAGACACCGGTCCCCAAGCAGTTGCGGAACGGCAGGAGCCATCCCGCTCTAGATGTCACTCAGCCGCGTCCAGCTGTTGCGGATCGTCGTCGCCGGCGTTGTCCCGATCCTCGTCATCGGCGAGGAATTCGGGCAGCGGGCCCGCTTCACTCTCCTGCTCCCCTGACGCCGCGTTGGGATCGACAAGACGCAGCGGCTCCGGCAACCACCCCGAGCCGTCGAGAAGACGCTCGGCCTCCTTGGCCATGTCGGCCTTCTTCAGGTGGTCGATCAGTTGCGCCGACGACTCGCCCTTGGCTTCCCGCACCGCCTCCAGAATACGCGGCTTGGTGACCCGCCCGAGATAGTTGTCGAAGGAGGGCTTCCACCCCGCTTGAACCATGTCGAGACCGACGGCGCGCGCTAGGATGTCGGCCTGGTCGAGCCGGGTGCGGACGCCGTGGGCGGAGACGCGGCCCTGATCGTAGCGGTTGGCCGGCTCATAGAGAGCGTTGACCGCAAACGACGCACAGTGAGCGAACAGGGATGCCCGCGCACCGCCATCAAGGGCCGCGAGGGCATTCCAAAGATCGTTCTCGCTATCCCGCAATCTTGCTTTCCAGGACTCATGCCGCGCCTCGACGGCCTTCGCTGACGCGCTTTCTCTCAAGCCAGCCGCTTGAGCCGGAAAGGTCGGTGTGCGAAGCCCGATCTCAAGGCAGCTCCCGGACGATGCGAACCGGTAAAAGGCCGTCAGCACGAAGGTGTGCAGCACCGCCTGGAACGCAATCGCCGGATTTTCCGCCAGCGCATCCCGCAATGCCAGCGTGCGATGGGCTGTCAGCTCCGTGATCAGCCGATCCGGCAGAGGTTTGGTCGCGTCCTCGTCATCGTCTTCGGTATCAGTAGCGCCGCCGGCCACCGCGATGACCGTGCGTTGGACGGAAGGACCAGCCGCCTTCCCCTCGACAGATTGTGTGTCGGCGGCCTGCCCGACATCGGGATCGACTGCCGACAAATCGTCCTCCGGACGGACGTAACCCCGATCGACCGAGAGGCGCCCTTCGGAACCGATGCCGACGAAGACACCGGCGCGGGCGATCTCGGCCGGATCGTAAAACATCGGCCGCTCTTCGAATGCGGCCAGGGCCACCTCGATTCGCCGAGACGCTGATCGACCTCATCGGGCAACTCGTCGGCATCCTGAGAATCGGATTCAAGCTTGGCTTGCTCCGCATTGAAGGCGTCGATGGTGGCCTGATCCTCCGGGGAAAGATCGACAGGCTTGCCCTCGATTGCACGCAGGCCATCCGCGTGGCCGTAGGGGAATTCGACGGCGAGCGATATCCACTTCCAGCCTTCGGCTGCAATCGTCTCAGCTTCGGCTTTGAGCTTTTCTGTCACGAGACGATCGAGCAAAGCAACGTCCTGGAGCCAGCCGCCGTCATCGTGCTCGAACAGATCCCGCAAGACGCCGCCACCAGCCTGCTCGTAAGCATCCAGCCCAATGAACTGCACGCGCCGATCGGACGCGCGAGGTATTTTCGGTCAGCATTCGCCGGATCTGATAGGGCTCATCATAGCCGGATCGGCTGACGTTCTCCCAGACCTGCTCCTGCCTGGCGTGATCGGCTGAAACCGTGAAGGCCATGAGCTGCTCGAGAGTCATGCCGTCATCGGCATAGACGTCGTGGAGCTTTGGCGACACGGACGCCAGCCAGAGGCGTTGCTTCACGACAGCCGGGGACACGAAGTGCCGGGCCGCGATATCCTCGTCGGATAATCCGGTGCCGCTCAAGGTCTGGAATGCTCGGAACTGATCGAGCGGATGAAGCCCTACCCGCTCGTCATTCTCGGCAAGCGAATCGTCTTCAGCGATGCCCCCCTCGCGCACGACACAAGGAACGGCTTGCGTCTTCGCCATGCGCTTCTGCTTGACGAGAAGCTCCAGCGCGCGATAGCGCCGGCCGCCGGCCGGCACCTTGAACATGCCGGTCTCATTGCCTTCGGCGTCCACAACCGCCCGCACGTTCAGACTCTGCAGCAGTGTGCGCTGCGCAATGCTTTCGGCGAGTTGCTCATGCCGGACGTTGGACTGGCTGAGGACCAGCTTGTTGAACGGAATGTCGCGTGAGGGGGACAGCGTGATCTTTTGGACAGCCTTCGTCATATCGATTCTCCACGACGGGCGGCCGGGAGCCTCTCTCTCGGCCTCCAACCCGTCGCGAAGACCACCGCTCCCCTCTCACCCTCTTGTTTGAGGCAACAGGTGAGACACTCACGCCGCCTCCTGCTCCGCCGCCTCGGTTGTCATGCCGACTGTCACTTTCGGCAGGAAACCAAGGAGATAATCCGCAACCTTGCTGGCCTGCGAAGCAGCTCGCACAATCGCGCGATTATCCTCTCGCAACACCTCCAGCCACGAGCCAATATAATCGGCGTGCCGCACCGTCGGCATGATACCAAGCGAAGCGCAACTGAACGCAGACGAGATTTCCGCAACCAACTCCTCAAAGGCATACTTCTTGGTACCAAAGCTGCCCGACAAGTCGCGGTTGAGACGTAATGGATGACCGCTGGCATGCGCCAATTCATGCAGTGCCGTTCGATGCCAATTGATAGGCTCGAAATAGGCTTGCGGAGGCGGCACCTGCACATAATCTTCGGTCGGCATATAGAAGGCGCGGTTGCCGCCGATGCGGAAGTCGATGCCGGTCGCCTTGATCAGGTATTCGACCCGCGGCTCGATCAGGCCTGGCGGCGGAAGCGGCGCCGTTGTCGCGATCTCTGGAGGCAGGCCGTCGCATTGATCGCAGTTGAAAACCCTGAAGCGCTTGAGGAACGGAAGGGCGTGCGCTTCCTCACCGTTCTCGCTGGCGCGGCGCTTTTCGTCGGCCGGCACAAACCGGTCGGCATAGACGACGGTCGTACCGCGCTCGCCCTTGCGGACATGCCCCCCGAGCGACAGCGCTTGGCGGAAGGTAAGCCAGCTCTGCCCTGTAAATCCGTGTTCGGTCGCCGCACCCCAGAGAATTAAAATGTTTATGCCGCTGTATTGGCGGCCGGACGCGGCGCTTTTTGGCATGGCCAAAGGCGCCGTCGCTGCCGCCGTGCCCCAAGGCTGCACCCACGGCGCTCGGCCGGCCCCCAGTTCGGCGATGATCTTGTTGGTGATGTCGTCATAAAGGTTTGCCCGGTCCTCACCGGTGCGCGCCCGAGGATGATGTCTGGACATCGCGGATCTCCGCGACGGGGACCGCGAGCCTCTCTCGCAGCCTGTAACCCGTCATGGCAAAACCCCGCGACACTCTGACTCTCGCCTCTACCTGAGAGAATACGAAGTCTGCGACGCAGCCAACCTTCCATCGTTCATGGGAATTGCGTTGAGCTACCAGGGCCGCAGGCCCGACCAGGCGTGCGCCAGGGGCGCATCGCCTCCCGGGAATATGGCACCCGGAGAGCGTGAGCATAGCGACCCGAAGGGGCACGCGGGTCCGAGTGCAGCGACGAGACCGGTTCAATAGCGGCACCCGGGAACGGGCAGTGATAGCGATCGCCGCAGGCGAGCCCCTTTTCCGAGTGCCCCCGGCGAGGAGCTCCGCATCTCTTTGCGCGAGGGATCGACGCCGCACGGCCGAGACGCAAAGCGGCTCGGTTTACGAGAGCCCGATGCGGCGGCAGCCGCACGCGCTCTGGCCGAGCAACTCTGCCATGACTTGAATCAGCGGATCTAGATTTCCTCGCGCGCATGCGTCTGCGCGTCATAGATCTTGATCTGAAGCATGGGAAAACGCCTCTTCAGTTCTTCGCCACCTGCCCTTGCGCCGTCTCTGGTTGCAAATTCGGCTTTGGGCCGGCCGTCCACTTCAAGCGCGTAACCAGAGGCCGGCAATTCACGGGTGGCTGCAACCATTTCATTCCCATTGTGCAGTGAGGTGATCGAGAATGATAGGTAGCGTGAGTCGCCCAAACCGCGCCAGAGCCACCTGCCCAAGTGCGGTGATTAGCCAACGCACGTTGTGGATTGGCGCCCTTGCCGAGATCGCATCAAGGATGGGCATTTGCATCGTCGGAACAGGCGGACGGCTTTCCACTCGCGCGGATGCATGAACGATAAAGCCACGGCTCGACGTAGCTGCCCTTCCACAGTCCCTGGCCGGCACGCTCAGCCTCGCGCTGGGCTTCGCGATACCTGCCCTTCGAGTATTGCGGCCAATCCAACGCAAGGCCGTTGCGTACCAGCCATTCCCCGAGATCCCTGCCTGCGACGGAGCAGGTCGCGACCGTGCGGCCATATGGGTCGAGGCTGACTGGAGCACAATTGACGGGACGGCGGGCAATGAAGGCATCCAGGTCGTTCGCGGCCTGCGCACCGCACCGATATTGCAAGCTGTCTTCGCCGCGGCACAGCTGGCTGCTCTCCGGTGCATCGATGCCCCAAAGCCGGATGCGCACGCCATGCATTTCCAGCGTGTCGCCGTCGATCACGCTGGCCTGTCCGACAAAATCATCGGCCAGCGCCACGCTCGACAGAATGGCGAGAATCAATGCGACAGCGGTTTGACGCATTTCCAGTGACCTTGTAGCTACCGCAAACCATGCGGACTGGATTTCGACTAGTTGTCGAATGTTGCAACGCCGGCCGGTGCTCCGGCCGCTCGGGATAGTGAAACACCGTGCCGCGCAGCCAACGACATTGAAGCGAGCCGAAAGCAGAATCGCGTCGATCCGCCAAGCGAATTCATGAACCTTCCAGACGCCGTCATTCTCTACAACGTCGCCGGTCGCGTTGAATGCCAGGCCGCTCAGCCGGCAAAAACGCGTAAATTTTCCTCCCGGCGCACCCCTGGGGTTGAGGCAAAGGCACTGCAGCGCTCTTTACCAGACGAGGCGCTGATAGTCGTCATGCGCGACGCGTACAAGGAAGACAGATCGCTGCGTGGCTGGTTTTGCACAGGGCGGCGGAACACGTGGAAAAACACCTGTCCGGCGATTTTGAATCCCTGCTCTGTGTTAGCAGCCGGAACGAATCGAGGGCTGCAAGGATTCGTCCCTCGCGGAGGAGCGATCTTGATGCTGATGTCCAAGGAGAGGCGGACGGCGATCCGCACGGTACGGGGGTGGGCGATAGCCGTGCTGCAGGAGGCAGGCGCAATCCGCGAGTGTGAGTACCACGGCTGGATGCAGGACCGCGCAGATCCGCACGCCCGCGAGCGGGCGTTCCAAATCGCCCGCCAGGATCCGCCGCCGGGCCTTTCGCCCGAGGCGGCCGCCGGCGCGATGACGGAGGTCCTGGACTCCTTCGGCGAGACCTGCCCCGAATGCCCGCCCGAGGTCTAGGCAACGTGCCGGAAAATCGGCGCATTAGAACCTAACGCCCGAGACGCTTCTCGACCCGCTTCCGGCTGTTGCCGACCTTCTTGACAGCTTTCTTGACCGCTGACGCCGACCGTCCTGTCTTCTTGGACTCGTACCCCACTTCATACTTTTGCCCGCCGGCCACACGGGCCCGGTCCAGCTTGCGCCCACGCGCTGTCTTCTTCTTCGCTGCCGCCATAGGCACCTCCTGCCCGACTGATGACAAACCAACCCAGCAAGGGATTTATTGTGCTTTCTTTTGGCGGAGCTCTCCAAGTATCAAACCTTCGAGGCGTTGTTCGAATATGTCGAGGATGGGCGCAGTTTCCGACGAACGAGCCAGTGATCTATGCGTGGTAACGAAACGGTTAATGCGGCTCAAATGCACGACCGTGTCGTCCGACGACAAGACGATTCGTGACTTAGGAAAGATGACCGATGGCAAAACGGCAGAAGCAGCAGCCGAAACAGCATCGCTATGAGCGAAGAATAGTTCTGTTTCTTGACTTCCTCGGTTTCAGAGAGATCGTCGACGAGACGGAGCGGGATAGCGAGAAACTACGATTACTGCTTAGGGCAATCGATCGGCTATATGATATCGGACGTGAGGATGCCGATCTCTACAGGACACGGAGCATCACGACCTTCTCAGACTCCGTAGTGCTGTCATACGCGATCCACGAGCAATCGGCGGTTTTTTATCTTCTTTGCGACATAGCGTTTGCGGTTATTGATCTTGCGATCCAGGGATATCTCGTGCGCGGTGCGATCACCGTTGGCGAGTTGGTCCACACCAAGCGTTACCTCGTCGGCCCCGCGATGGTGAAGGCCTATGAGATGGAATCGAAGCTCGCGAAGTACCCGCGCGTGCTGATCGATCGGACGCTTGTTACAATCGCGCGCAAGGCACATGCCGAACAACATGATGGGGAGCACGAAGCGGATTACGTGCGCGCATTCATGACCAAGGACGAGGACGGCAACCACTACCTCAACTATGTGTCGTGGAAGTCGGTAGTGGAAGTCGCAGGCATGGATGACGATAATTATCCACTCTACCTCCGTGATATCGGGTTGATAGTCAAACGGGGCCTCGCCAAGACCGATGCGGGCGTTCTTTCGAAGTACGTGTGGATTCACGCGCAGTATGTCGCGGCGATCGAACAGTTCGAGAAACTCGGTTCAAAGCACCATTATCGGCTGAACAACCCCGAAAATTGCGCGGCCATCGAAGCGCTTCCCAAACTTACCGACGAGGCCAAGCAGGCCAAGGGCATCATTAGGGCGGCTCAGACAAAGCACGCGAAGTAAGGGTGAGAAATCCCGCGAGGTGCAAGCGGCCTCGCGGGGCCAGCTGTCGTCTTCCTCACGGGCCCCCAAGCCACCATTGGTTAACACATTGATACTATATCTTATTACCACCTGACGCCGAGATTTCCACCGGCGGCGCGGGGACACCTTGGACCGGCCGCACCCTTTCGTGCCGGACTGACGGAAGCGAAGCTTGAATACTGTATTTTTTTACAGTACTACGCTCGGCGATGGGCATTGGCACGGAACTGACAGCGAGACAACGACAAATCTTTGATTTTGTTGAAAAACATATGGCCGCGGCTGGTGCACCACCGACTCTTGAGGAGATTTGTGGCCGGTTCAGCTTCAAGAGCCCGAATGCCGCGCGCGAACACCTACGTCTCATCGAGCTGAAGGGCTATCTCAAGCGTGCACCGCGCCAGGCCCGCGGAATTCGCATTGGTCGGGAAGATTCCGCTTTGGGCGATCTCGTGCGGGTGCCACTCTTGGGCAGGATCGTTGCCGGCAGTCCAACCGACGCTCTCGAGAATGTTGAAGCCAGGATTCCGTTGCCGCGGGCGCTCCTGCGAGGCGCCCGTCTTTTTGCGTTGCGCGTCGGGGGAAGTAGCATGGAGGGTGCGGGTATCTTCGACGGCGACATTGCGATTCTGAACACGCAGACCGAGGTTGCGAACGGCGCAATTGCTGCCGTTCTGATCGGCGAAGAGACGACCCTCAAGCGTGTTTTCAAGAGCAATGACGGTATTCGGCTTCGCGCTGAGAATCCGGAGTTTCCAGATCTCGTTTTCGACCAGTTCAATGGCGGCGCGCTCCACGTCGCGGGTGTCCTCGTCGGTATTCTGCGGCTGGTGTGAACGTGGCCGAAGTATCACCCTCACCCTCGCTTGCCAGACTCGAACGTGAGATGACCAAGATCGGCTGTCCGGATCTGATCGCGCTCGACGGGACGGCAGACGCCACCCATCTCAACTATCTGGATTTGATGTCGGGCCGGCGCGCCAGCGATTTGAGGCCGAACGCGGTCGCCGAGTTTCAGGGGCGTCCGATCCTTTACCTGGTCGATGGTCTGACCGATCGCGTTCAACCGAGCGACCATCAAGTGCGTCACCTCGGCCAGTTGCTCGCAAACCGAAGTGAGCATGCAATGTTGGGGGTTGTGCGGCCCGGCGAGCTGACGCTTTATCCGATCAACCTCAGTCGCGCGGAACTAGATGGCGCAACACCGACGCCGGTCTCGTTGACGAACCCGGATCCCCTGCTCTTCCAAGGTTTGGCAACAGGCTTGGTCAGCATCGAGGGACAACCGACCGCCCCCGACTATGTGTTCGATGAGATTTACGAGCTGCTGACGGAGGCAGACTCGGCTCTCGCCGGGCGCATGTCAGCACTCGAGGTGTTGTCTGTCGCAGGCCGGGCCCTGTTCTTTCGGTTTCTCCATGATCGCAGGATCATTCTGCCGGCTGAGCTACACGAGATCTCGCCAAAAGCCAATGATTTGAAAGACGTCTTTTCCGACGCCGAGCGCGCGGCTGCCACGTCATGCTGGCTGGACGAAACGTTCAATGGCGATCTGTTGCCGCTTGTGGACGAAGTAGCACATGCCGATCCAGCAAAACGGCTTGCCGCGTACAGGAAGTTCTTCCGCCAAGCCGACAAAAAAACCGACGGGAAGATTTTTCTTCATCTGCAGGCCATCATGCGTGGCTGGAAGCACCTGGGTGATTCAACATTCCAGACGAGGATCGACTGGGACGACTTCGATTTTGCGCATATTCCAATCGGAGTACTGAGCCAGGTCTACGAAACATTTAGCCATCGCTGGGATGAAGCCCACGCCGAAGAAACGAGCGTCCACTATACGCCCAAGAATGTCGCCCAACTTCTCGTCGAGGAGGCACTCGCCGGCGCAAAGGACGCCTGTGATGCCGTCATTCTAGATCCGTCATGCGGGGCCGGCGTATTCCTGGTGCTAGCCTTCAGACAATTGATCCGACTTCACTGGCAGAAGGAAGGACGAAGGCCCGACAAGAACACTATTCACCGGATTCTCTATCGGCAGATTCGCGGATTTGACGTAAGTGAACCGGCGTTGCGGCTGGCGGCACTTGCGCTGTACGTCACGGCCATCGAGGTGAACGGCACAACCCGCCCTCCGAAGATACTCAAGTTTCCTCGAGCGTTGCAGGGGGAGGTTCTATTCAACTTTGCTTCCACTGCGAGCAATGAAGCTACGCGCGGATTTGGTCTCGGAAGTCTGTCGTCGCATGTACCAAAGGAATTCGATGCATCTTTCGATGTTGTCCTTGGAAATCCGCCTTGGACGCGGCTGCGGTCGAAAGCAAAGACCGCTGCCGAAAGGACTGCCGATCGCAAGCGCCATACTAAGATGAACCGCGAATTCACCGCGATAAGTCGGCGCGCGCTCACAGCGAAAAACATCGAGGGCCTCTCGCCCGAATTGTACGAAAATCCTGATAACAATCCGGATCTTCCCTTTGTTTGGCGCGCAACGGAATGGGCCAAGCACGGCGGCATCATCGCTTTTGCACTCCCGGCCCGGATTATCCTCAAGCAAAGCGGCACGGGTCGACTCGCAAGAGAGGCACTATTTCGTGGCCTGACGGTGACAGGTATCTTGAACGCGTCAGATTTGGAAGAGACGCCGGTTTGGCGGCATATGAAGTTGCCGTTCATGCTTCTGTTTGCTCGAAACGCGCCCGCGCCGCTTGGACATCAGTTTCAATTCGTCACGCCGCTGCGCGAGAATGCTCTTACCAAGCGGGCAGAATTTCGCATTGACTACCAGTCTGCCCAGCCGGTGTCGCTTGATGCCGTCGTAAAGAGACCCTGGATGTTGAAGACTCTAGGGCTCGGCACGATCTTGGACGTAGAAGTATGGGACAAGATTGCTGAGAAAAACATTCCCAATCTCGGGGATGTGTGGAAACGGTTGGGCCTGTTCTCGAACGAAGGCTACAACGTAAAAAGTCTTCCGCAGGTCGCGGCAAAGCACATTCTGGCCTTGCCCGACTTTGAGCCTCCAGAGGATGGATTTGACATCAATTTTGGTGAACTTGATCTCTGGCGGGACAAGCACAGGCGAACGACTGCGAATCGACCGCGTGAAGCCGAGCTGTATAAGGCCCCCTTGGTCATCGTCCCGCAAGCTCCGGGTGAAACCAGAGATCGACCGAGGGCATACCTGTCGGCAAGCCGGCCCGTTGCGTTCCGTAAGAGCTATTATGGATATTCAACGAACGGCTATCGCGATGCTGATTTGCTGGCTCGCCTGCTTTATCTCGTCGTTCATAGCGAGCTTTGGCAACACTTCTATCTGACGCATAGTTCGCGCCTCGGCGCGAGCTATCGCACGATTCTGAAGGAGGAGCTGGATGGATTTCCCTTCCTGGAGCCTTCAGGGCTAGGGACCTCGGAAAAGCAGCAAATTCGTACCCTGTCGTCGCAACTTATGTCAAACCAGGTGAAACCCTGGGAAAAGATTGATCAGCTTATATTCAGTCTCTACGGACTCAGCGCACATGACATCGACGTCGTCCGCGACACCGTACAATTCAGCTTACCATACAAGTCCTCCCGCGACCCCGCCGCTCTTCCGCCTGACCAGAACGATTGCGATCGGTTTTGTCGGTACCTTCACGACATGTTGCAGCCGTTTGTACAGCCGACCATCGGAGAGCTGCGCATCGAGCCCCTGACCGAACTGGCGGATACATGGATGCCTTCGTGGCGGTTTATTACTCTAGCGTCGGCGCACGCGACTTCTGATATCTCATCAACTCTGGTTTCGAAGGTGATGCGGGAAGCCAATCGCACGGCCGCCAGTCGCGTCATCATGGTCTTGCCGCAGCACGGCCTCCTGGTTGGCCTGCTCAATCAGCGCCGCTTCTGGAGCAAAAGCCGAGCCCGACTTTGCGGACTGCACATTGTTCGCCAGCATCTAAACGCGTTTCGGCACAGATGAGCATTGCGGGATTCTTTGCCGAAGGTATCGACTATCGTCTACCGCATCCGGCGTTGGATGACTCTGTTCTGCTGATTGCCCATAACGCGATCTGTCATGCGTTCTCGTTGTTGCGGGGAGCGCCTCCGGCGGGTTTTGAGCTTTCGTCGGCCCAAGAGAATGCCATAACCCAACAATTAGAGTGGATACTCGAGAACCGTCTTCGAAGGAGCGGAAAGGTGGCTGGCTTCGACGAGCGCATCTTTCAGAAGGTACGGCGTGGCGCCGAAGTTACGAATTATGATGGCAAGCATCCGAGCAAGAAACCGGATCTCGTGTTTGATCTTGTACGAGATGCGCCGCTAGCGCTATCGAGCCTGGATGCATTGTTTGTGGAATGCAAACCAGTCGACAAGAATCATTCCTTCGAAACGCACTACGGGACCAAGGGTGCGTTTCGCTTCATCAACGGAGACTACAGCTGGGCGATGCAAGAAGCCATGATGGTCGCCTATGTCCGTGACGGGAATGAGCTTTCAGCAAGCGTTGCTCGGGCTTTTGCCAAAGAACCACTCCATTCGCTGCTCGGAAAGCCGAGCGCGATGATGCGGGTGGCGAATTGTGCAGGTAGCTCTCTGGCCGAGCCGTTGCATTTCACGAGCCATGAGCGAAACTTCGAGTGGCCACAAGATCGGGGAAGCGCAAGTGCGATCCGCATTTTCCATTCGTGGCACAAATGCTCGTAATACAAGCGGCGATTCCCTGGTCTTTCCGATTTGAGCGCGGGTTCCGCACCAAGCTGCTGCTTCGCGCTAAATTCTATGTGCCAACAGTCTCGATAAGCGCAATCTCGAATACGATCCGCGACAACCTCAAGGCTATCGTGGATCAAATGCCAAACGAATAGCTATTCGGTACCCGAAAGTGTGGGTTGCCACAAAGCGCAATTGCTGTAGTTCTGGATCGAGGATTGCCGCCCGATTCTCGATTCCTTATAGTTCCGCGCATCGTGAGCACTGCAGAGCCCATTCCCGCAAACGCCCCGGTTCCCGTTATATTCGCGCACGACGCGAATACGGCAGCACTTGCTCCGATCGCACGACCTGCCGTCGCGGTGATACCGCAGCACAGTACCTGGAATGATTTCACCTACTATTTCACCGCGCGCCTGCTGGTACTGCTGCCGCAACAACAGCCCGTACCGTTTGATATGCACTTTATGGTTTCTGGGTTTGATCGAACTGATGGCTTCTTCAACCAGCTCCTTCTTCACCAACCTTGGGTGCCGATCGAGCTTGCGAATGCGAGCTACGTTGGCATTCTCGATAACGTTGAGTCATACGGCTCGCTGATTGAATTGCTTGGCTTCGCGCGCGCTATGACGTCGCTGTGATTGCTCGGTGACGCGGTCGTTCTTCGGACAGAGGGCATGGACACCGCACGTCTGCCGCTTTTCGACACAGACCGATTTCACCTGGGCGCGCTAAGGGCCAGCTCCAACTATGTCGCGTTCCGCCACGGCCGTCGCTATTTGCGGGCCGAACCGCAAGCTCCAGTCCCTGATGCGGCGACAAGCTTCCACATGGGGACGAACCTGCTTGCGGCCGACAATCCTTATGACATTGATTTCGACTTTCGATCGGACGAACTTAATCGTGATCGTGTCGCGGTCCTCATTGGACGAAACGGAACCGGCAAGACCCAGCTTTTGCTAAGCCTCATCCATTCGCAACGATCTCCCCAAGTCGGCGAGCCAGCAGTCTCGACCGCTTTCGAAACCGCCCCAACGTTCAGCCGATTGATGGTCTTTTCATCTGTGGCGTCGGACTCCTACCCACGATCGATCCCGCCTTGGGAAGGCGTCGACTATCAGTATTTTTCGATGATTGCCAATACGGACACTGAGGCCGATGCATCGACCGGCGCATTGATCGATTGCCTGCGCGATCACAGGCAGTTTGAGCCTTTCTCCCAAGGTATGCCATTTAGCGGACCGAGTCGGCTGAACATGCTGGAAAGGTCGCTAGCCCCCCTGTCCTTTTCAAAGACGATCCACCTGCCTCTCAGGGATCAATCGGAGCCTCACGATCTGTTCGACGTGAGAACCTGGCAGGGTAGAGCCTATTTTCCCCTGTTCAGATCGCTGAACGAGCAGCGCCAGCTGCAGTTGGTTCGCATGGTCGACTGGTCCAGGTCGCCGGTGACGTTCGGCCTGGGCGAAGCGCCCCGTACACTCAGCAGCGGAGAGCAAGCGATGCTGAGATTTGCGGCCCAGGCCGTTGGGTCGATCGAACAAGGCAGTATGCTGTTGTTCGACGAACCGGAAACGCACCTACACCCGAATTATGTTTCGGACTTTATGTCGATCCTGCACACGCTGCTGGCCGCGACGAGATCCGTAGCAATTATCGTGACACATTCTGCTTATATCGTAAGGGAAGTCCCTCGGCAGCGAGTCCGAATATTATCACTGAATGAGAGAGCGATTTCGATCGATCAACCTAGGCTCCAGACGTTCGGAGCGAGCATTGACAGCATTTCCCAGTTTGTATTCGGCGATAGCGACATCTCCCACGGCTACCAGGACTTGCTGGTAGATTGGGTCAATCGTCTCGGTCCCGAAGTGACGATCGAGCGCATTGTTCAGGATCACGGCGAGAGGTTGAATCCAGAAACGCTCTCTTATGTGGCCCACCTCCTTCGCATGCGACAGCAATGATAGCGCTAACCGCTCCATCGTCTGCGGAGGACGATGCTTACCTCAACAAGATCTGTGCGGAGCCGGCCTGGGCTAATTACCTTGGCCTGTGGCATCATGTTATCAGGCCTATCGAGTACATGGCGGCAATCCGTGGTCGATCGTTGGCTCGAAATTCCCGGCGGCAATGGGCACGGTTCAGCAGAGGCTTTACGAGAACCGAAAGAGTGTGACTCGCTTCAAGAACCTGCGCAGCCAGCAAGTCGCCAGCTGCCCGATGTGTGGGTCTTCGGTCACGGGCGCCCTGGACCACTTTCTGCCAAAGGAAACGTTTCCTGAGTTTTCGGTCATGGCGGCGAACCTCGTTCCGGCCTGCACGAGCTGCAACTCATCGGTGAAGGGCAGTACCTATAAAGGTGAAAGCCCGGAGGAGTGGCTCATTCATCCTTACTTCGACACGCTGGCCAACTCCGACCTCTGGGAGATACGGATCATCCAACCGTATCCGGCGGCCCGATTTGAAGCTATTCCCAGCTCTCACCATGCACCGTCCGTGCAAAAGCGTATCGCTTTTCATTTGAAGTATGTGCTCGGTGAGCAGTTTCAGCGCGCCTGTACGAACGCTTGGGCGACGCTACCACAACATATGCGCAACATGGGACCCACGGCTGGCCTCATTTCTGTCGCCGATATCCATGCAGAGCTCATCAAGCTCGTGAGCTATCATTATATCACGACGGGACGAAACGCCTGGTTAGCTGCGTTCCACCGCGGACTGCTGGGGGACTTGCCGGCTCAGGCATTCGTTGCGGCACAAGCGACGACACTTACGAAGTTGGTTCTCTGAGCCTCATTGACCACACCTGTGCTCCCTGGGGGAATAAAGGGACACTGTACGCCTCCGATGGGGGCCGTCTTGCGTGAGGGTTGGTAATTCGCGAAGCGTGTGACCTTAAGTCTAGCTTTAAGGTCATCAGGCGATGCGGGTCGAGGTTTTAGGCGGGCTGGAGCGGCGGCGGC